>NZ_JAFCWK010000012.1:0-187020 GCF_049897525.1 Janthinobacterium sp. PSRC1-1 | reverse complement strand
CAGCTGCTGCTGCAGCCCGGCGTGGGCGGCCACGCCGCCAGCCCCTGCCCTGGGCCTGCCCGCCGGCCGCAGCGCCACACGGCGCCACCGGCGCGGTGCGGCGCGATACTGTCAACGATGCAGCTGCTGCCCGGCACTGCCGGCGCCGCCGGCGTCTTCCACCAGCTGCTGCTGCAGCCCGGCGTGGGCGGCCACGCCGCCAGCCCCTGCCCTGGGCCTGCCCGCCGGCCGCAGCGCCACACGGCGCCACCGGCGCGGTGCGGCGCGATACTGTCAACGATGCAGCTGCTGCCCGGCACTGCCGGCGCCGCCGGCGTCTTCCATGAGATTCATTAGTTATCAAAATATATTTTTATTATGTTCAATAATTTTTCAAATGAAATTTTTATCGCTGTTCAATAACTTCCTTGCGTCAGCTCATAAGACAAATCGATAAAAAATATGTTGACATCCCGAGTTTTGTGCTAAATTAACTTTGCGGGGTTGGTCGGTGGAAGGTTGAATACAAAATTGCGTTAGCACAAAATGCGGACTCATCCATTTTGGGAATGAAAGTGTAGTTTCTACATGGCCAACTCCTCATGTTCGATGAACTTGAGGAGTTATCATGACAAACCAAAGCAAACCCATCATTTATTTTGTCCCCCCAGTTTTAAAGCTGGGGCCGCTTAATGCTCACAGATTGCAACTTAATATTGCAATTTCCTTCGGAAGCGACGTCCCCTCCACGGGACTGCTTCTTCATCCTATAGGCGCGCCCTGTCTATCAACTCTTCTCCGCTCCAGCAAAGAAGAGAAAACTCAATTCCTTAGCGTCATTCCGATCTCATCCATCGGTTCGAACCGCTATGCCAATAGCTCCCCTTTACCATCCGCATGGGGGAAAAAATGATCAGACTAAATATTAAAGATGCCGCAATCCGGGTATTGATTATCGAATCTCTATTGGATCAGGCGGACAACAATACCGCCTCCTTGTTGAGCCAAGGTATCGACTCCGAATGGGTTGAGAATCTACGCAGCCTGTCGTCACGGGACGCCCTCCGTGTATCACATTTTCAAAACGTAACCATGGAGGTTACCTTAAACGAGAAGCAACTATCCCATGCCTTCGCCCAGGCGGCAGATGAACGGCGGGTTCGCCATTTAAAAGAATATTTCGTACGACATGGTGCTTCAGTCTCGATGATCTGCAAAATGTTCAAGATGAGCAGCAAAGAAGCAAAGGCAGCAAAACATCTTCTACTTTCTGAGCAACGCTTGGGACGGCCTCCAATGCCAAATCCTTATGAACGCGAGGACATGCATGAAAGTTGGGACAAAATTGTTAAGGCAAGCCCAACTTCGCCAGTTCGGGAACAGCTTTTTTCACTTCATAATATTTTCCCATCTCATACCCTTGCGACTTTGTGGCTGGTAATTAATGAGTTCGAACCATATACCAATCAAGGCATCGCCAAGAATAACCAGCAACCCGCGCAACAAGAAACAAAATGGGATGGCGGTAGCTGCGTACATAAATTGGTTAACCTGTCCAAGAGAACGACTTCAAACATTACATAAAACATATTCCACTTACAGGGGACTAACATGACGGATAACATTCAGGGCGACTCTACAGCAACCGCCAATGACGCTTCGAAAAGAATTGTTTCAATAGCAGATATCTATTCCACTATTCCGTCTCCGTTTGTTACCACCACCGAAGTGGTATTCGAAACCGAAGAGGGCTCAGCATTTCCGGACGGGTATTCCATTCCCAAAGAGCGCGAAGCATTGCGTGATCTCTTAGAATCCGACACGCCGGACCAAAATGACCCACGATTTAAACGACTAATGATGTATGAGGAACGTCTCCTGGAATTCAATGTCATGCAGGAAGAGTACGAAAACCGGGCTGGCGCAGAAAAAATTGTCTCGACACAAGAAGCTGTGCATTTGCGAAGTCTTGGATCTCTAATTAATGAGGACCAAGACACGATGCAACTGCACACCAAGGAAGCTTTTCGCCTCTTTATGGGTCGTGCTAAAGATCCAAACGGGCTATACGCGCAGATTGTAGGCGGAAAACGTGTCGCCGCCGCTCTCAAATGCCTTTGGCTCTTATCGGGCGCTGATAATCCCTATGCAGATTGGGCACTATTACGCCACGAAGAACTGATGCAGGACATCACCCGTCGATTGGAACGGGAAGTCAATCGACTGCACCAAAAACTAGAAGCGCAGCGTGTCCGGGGCCTTCAGTACTCGATCTTGCGATCAGCCGAACCAAAGGTGCTTCTGTTGGGCTTCAAAAGCCCGTACGGCTACGCAATCAGCGATCTCGTCGTCCATTTTGACTATTACATTCGAACTGTAAAAACACTGGTGCGAAAAGATCAACTCACCGACGATCAAGGCCGGCAAAGCATCCGCGAATTAACACGTGTAATACGGGCGGCGTTCATTGAAACGGCCCGCTTCGAGCGATTCCTGATGCGTCCAGAACTTCGCGATTTATGCCGAGCCGATTTTGTGCCAAATGCATCCGGTGATGCGGCAAGACGCCAATCGGACGTAACTCAATTACTGGGCCTTATTCCCCCTGATGTGTACAGCGGCAAGCTCCAGCCACGTCACAGTCGCAGGCGGCTGAATTTGGCGCCACACGAAAAAGCAATACTGGCGCATGTCAGCTCGGAGATGGAAAAACAGGCCGGGAATGACGTTGAGACAACGGCAATCGACAAGCTGCTTTGATCAGCCGAATTAGGACCGCAGAGAGATTTCAGGAGGTAATATGGACTGCGACAGTTTTCCTTCTCCACTAGAGCAACCGGGTCGTGAATCCACGGATGCGCCAGTTGCCGTTTTTCCCTTCCGGCCCGTACGGCTACCCTCGTTGCCAGCGATGTCGCTTAGCGGCATGGATTTCGTTGCCCCCGATCCATCGTCAACATCAGCCGATATTGCTTCTGGTCTTGCCGGTCAACATCATGTAGACCGAAAAGCCTTTAAGGGTAGGGGCGACCGCCGCCGCCTGCTCAAAGCACAAGCTGCTGTTGACCAGGTCCATCAGGATATGCGGCGGCTCGCTGTAGCCACCAAATCAATTAAGGCGAAACGTTTCTATTTGGCCATCCACACTCGAGGATCCACTGGTCAGTTATCGCTTCGGTGGAGACGCGCCGGAACCACCAATACCAGCCACATCGCATGGAACGAACTTGAGGATTTCTTGTCGCCGCTTCCATCCGATCTTGTTCAGTGGTACCAGACTGTCAATGAGATGGTCACCTCTCTAAATGCCCAGGAGAAACACAATCGCTCGATTTTACGGCATTTCACGGAACTAATTCAACGGTAAAGCATAAGCCTAGCCTGATGTACTTCTTCCATTCAAACCCACAATAGGCAGACGCGCCGAGCCTCTTGTGGAAACACATGGCGCTTAATGAACTTGGAGGTTGGAATGCCAAACATATTTCAAGGTGTCGGTAATTTAGCGGACGCACCGTCCATTAAAAACATCACAGCAAGAACAGGCAAAGCGATGATGGCGGCAGAAATGCGGGTGTTTTTTGATGAATACGAGAAAAACGGGGACGGTTCTTATGCGCAAAGTGGTGGAATATGGCTCCCGGTAACCACATATGATCACACCGCTGAAAATTGCGCGCGGTTACTGCGCAAAGGTGCGCGCGTGAAGGTGGAAGGACGGCTCACGCAGTTTGAAGCGCATGACGCTGCGGGCAATGCCGTCACCGCGTTCTCAGTCGTAGCAAGTGCGGTGTTTTTGTCGCCTACGCGGGTCGATTCAGTCCAATTTGCTGAATCTCGCAATAAAAGCTCGCCAAACACCTCGGACGAACCGCCACCATACTATGGCGAGTTCGATGAGCGGCGAGCGTAAGCCTGATCCTGTGAAACCAGGGCCAGTGTCCCGGCCCTTTTTGAGGAGTCATCATGAGAATCATCAATGTACTGTTCGTTGGCGTAATCGCGACATCATACTCGGGCTGCGCAAATTTTGACCCGACGCTTAATGGTCTGGTAAAAATCGGTAGCGATTCAGCTAAGCCGTCAGGATCAAGTGATCGCACTATTGCAGCAACTTATATATCGACCGCCACCTCTTCCAAAGAAGAAGGCTGCACGATGCTGCCCAACCGAAAAAGTCGCGTCGACGTTGATACGCTCTACGGGCGAGCGATGACCCGCTTCGGCTTTAAGTCACCAGAGCAAATTGCGATTTATCGCAAAACAGTCGACAGGACTTATTTGGTCGATCAGGGGTACAAACATGAAAAGCAAAGTGGCGCTTTCTACCATCTGGCCCAAACTGTCCCATATGCCGTAGTTGGTGTGTCGCGAGCGATGTGGCTCGAATTGAAGTTTTCAAAAAATGGTACCGGCAGCAACGTCACGGCCGAATTTTGTGTCGATCCTGCTGATCCAATCGCGTCCAGCAGCAATAACCGCCAAAAAATCAGCGCCCGAATCCAGGAAATTCTCGGTGGTTAACACTGTTCCAGCGCCTTAAATATTGAAAGGAATTCCAATGGATATCTCTAGTTTGATCCTGCTTTTGGTGATTTGTGGCATAGGTGCCCATTTTGTCTTGAAATGGTGGTGGCCCATTATTAAGGAGCGCAAGAATTTGACGCCGGAACAAATGATTGAGCGCGCCCTCCAAGCGCCGGCCAAGGGCACGCAGCGGCAAGGCGTGAAGTTCGGCTCTCAGATCAGGACGTTGGTGATCATAGTTCTCAATGCTAGTCTGTTGTGCGCGTGGCTGTGGATCAGCCATGGCTCGTTTCTCGTGCTCTGGCTTGGCATAGGCTACCTCACTGTCGGATTCATGGTCCAGCACTTGGTCAAAGTGCCGACGGCCTCCAAATTGGCCGGCCTGAAGTTTCTGGATCGCTTCTGGCTCAGAATTTTCTATGCTTGGTTTTGGCCGGTCTATGTCCCATATATTTCTCGCAGGAATTAACCAACTTCAATTTATGACGAGCGCACGCCATGACGATCAAAATTCTTATCGGTGACGTGCGAGAGCAGCTGCGCACCCTGGCCGCCGATTCCGTCCATTGCTGTGTCACCAGTCCACCGTACTGGGGACTGCGCGACTATGGCGTCGACGGCCAAATCGGCCTGGAGGCGACACCAGCGGAATTTATCGCTGTCATGGTCGACGTATTCGAAGAGGTGCGTCGCGTGCTGCGTCCAGATGGCACCTGCTGGATCAATATGGGCGACAGCTATGCGACCGCCGCTGGGCGCGTCGGCAATCACCCAGGTGGCGGGGCGCAAGGCCAGGCATGGCGGGGGGCGCGCGGAAGTCATGATGAAAAGCACGCATACGGCGTCGGCTCCCGCGGCACCGGCACGCTCACACAGCCAAACCGCATGCCGCAAAAGGGCTTGAAGCCAAAAGATCTTGTCATGATGCCTCACCGCCTGGCCATCGCGTTGCAAGACGCTGGCTGGTGGGTGCGCCAGGACATCGTCTGGAGCAAGCCGAACCCGATGCCCGAATCCGTGCGAGATCGTTGCACCAAGAGCCACGAGTACATTTTCCTGCTTAGCAAAAGCGAGAAGTACTTCTACGATGCTGAGGCCATCAAGGAGCCGGCCGCCGGCGCTGTGGACCACCCGCGAAACAGCTTCGGCACCAAGGATTACGACGTGCCGGGCCAGAAACCGCAGAAGCGCACAGCACGCGGCGTCGGGTTTGGTCATGGCACCGATGCCGATGCGCGTCAACGTGGCCGCGTCATGTCGTGCGGCAAGGACGACGGGCGCGACGAGCAGCGCCTGCGCACGGCCGCGCGCATGGGCGGCAGCGCCGGCTTCCGCGAGGATCCTCCCGCCCGCCCTGATATACGCAACAAGCGCAGCGTCTGGACTATGGCGACGCATTCGTTCGCCGAAGCCCACTTCGCAACGTTCCCGCCTGAGCTGCCCGAAAACTGCATCCGCGCAGGCTGCCCGCCAGGCGGCGTGGTACTGGACCCGTTTTTCGGCGCCGGCACCACCGGTCTTGTCGCCGACCGCCTGCAGCGCGACTGCATCGGGATCGAGCTGAACCCGGCCTATGCCGAGATCGCGCGCAAGCGCATCCAAGGGGAGTCGACACTTTTTGCAGAAATTTCGGTAGCGGCATGACCAGTACATCACCAATGACATCCTGAATTGGCTTTGCAAAGCAGTCGGTCATTCAGGCTCTGACGTAGGCACCCAAGCGCGCAAGCGGGCGCCTATTCAGGTGCCAAGCCGTGGTGCTCCACCCGGGGCGCGTTCGCTGGCGAATAGTGGACCGCCAGGTTTTCCCGCTGCGCGTACGTGGGAGGCTCGTTGCCAGCCCCTTTGGAACCCGTGTCGAGCATGAGCCGGTCGTGGATCACGGCCTGCTTGGTCGCGTCGTCCAGTTGGGCCAGAAAGTAGGTGGTCGTCGAAAGTACCACACCCTTGTAGGTGCCATGCAGCTCGTCCACGTCGCCAATCTGGTACCCGACAGTTTCGAGATCGGCGATCAGCTGGTCCAGTTCTCGTTCACGCTGCTGCAGCGGATGGACCAGGCGCTGGATGACCCAATCCTTCGCATCAGGTGAGACTGAGAACTGCGCGTCGCGCTCGATGACGGCCTGCAGCTTGGGCTTCTCGAAATCGACGGAGTTGTCGTAGATGTAGACTGCATCGGCAATCTCGGCCGCGCGCGGAAGCAGCGCGAGCGTGCGGTGGTAGCGTTCGCGCACCTTGTCGGGCGCGACGTAGTGCCCCGTGGTCGTGCCAGTTTCGTAGCGCAGCGTCACCCGGGCGACGTTCTTCTCCGGGTCGTCGGTGGTGATGAAAGTCAGGAACAGACGGTAGTCTTGTTCCTTAAGCATCAGCATTTCGTTGATACGCGACGGATGGGACATGACGGTCTCAAAGGCGAACGGCAGCTTACTCTCGGTCGCTTCGGCACGGATGCGCATGGCAGCGCTCTGCGCGGCTTCATCCCTGGCGTTCTGGTCCGGGAATTCGCCCTGCAGATCCTTAGCCACCTGGTCAGGGTTGATGAAGTAGGCAGGAAGAGGATAGACGCCCCTGACGGTCGCCAGACCTGTCTGCTTGATTTCGTCGATCAGCGAAGTCTTCCCGGACCCATTCGGACCGGCGAACACCACCACATGCAGATCGAGCACATTATCTTTTTTTTCGTTGGACATATAAAAAACGTGGTCGAAGCCGCGTTTTCAAGTAAGGAGAAGGAAAATTATTTGGCATTGGATAAGCGTTTGCCGGCGAAGCTCGCCAGATCGAACGTGGTGGCCTTGGAAGCATCGCGTTTAGGGCCGTTGCCCATTGCGCGCAGTTTGACTTGGGCAAGTGTCTTGTCCATGTTGCCGGTGATCGCCTTGTCCCATTCCTGAACGGTGGCGCCGAGGAACGGGGCATCGCCCTTCAATATTGTCGGGGAGCTGAACCTACGCGCGCTAGTCCGGATTTTGAGTGTCATGATGGTATCCCTTCAGCTTCCTTATATAAACCATTATAGTCCATTAACGCCGGCCCCACTCACGAATGCGTCAAGAGGGGAGAGTCGACGCATGGAAACGGAATTTTCTCGTCCGGCGCCTCGGGGGGCCGGCACAAGGGTCGGCAGGGATTCGTGTAAAAATACTCAAATCCCGTCGTAACCATTTGATTTAATGAAGAATTATAATCTTGTAATTCATTGGTGGAACAGTTTTTTCCAGGTCCAATGTATAGAATTGAATCTTATCTATCGAGACTCCAGACACTCTGCAAGTGCGAAGAGCCCCATGCCCGCGAGCATGGCGACGAAGAAAACGAGCGGCTTGGTCCCTCCTGACGCCAGCGACGCCAGGGCCGGACCGGGGCAATAACCAGCCAGTCCCCATCCGATACCAAATGTCAGGCCACCAAAGACCAGGCGCCGGTCGATCTGTGTCGAGGTCGGCAAGCGCATTGCATCGCCCAACAGACTGCGGTCCCTGCGCGATGCAAAACGAAATGCCACAATGCCGACGCCTATCGCGCCACACATGACAAGCCCCAGCGACGGATTCCAATGCCCCGCCACGTCGAGGAAGCCAAGCACTTTCGATGGATCCGTCATGCCCGATACGATCAGTCCGATGCCAAAGACCAGCCCCACCAGCCCCGCCAGTATATTTTTCATGACGAGTGCCTTAAGCGATGAGGTGTCGGACGACAAAAACAGTGGCGAAGCCGGCAAGCATGAAGGCGACTGTCGCCACCAGTGAACGTGGTGACATGCGCGACAAACCGTAGACGCCATGTCCGCTAGTGCAGCCTGAACCATAGCGCGTCCCCACGCCAACCAGGAGGCCGGCAATGATCAAGGTGGGGAAATCGGCGTCAATCCGTACTTCCGGCAACGTCAGCACTGCGCCATACGCCAAGGGTGCGCCAATCAGGCCGGCAAGGAAAGCGACGCGCCAGGCAATATCGCCTTTCGGCCATTCCAGCAGGCCGCCCAGGATGCCGCCGATGCCGGCAATACGGCCGTTAAACAGCACAAACACCGCAGCCGACAAGCCGATCAGCATCCCTCCTGCCAACGCGGCCCATGGCGTAAAATTACTCCAGTCTATCTACACGCGACTTCTCCAATTCTGATGTGCAATTCATCCTGTGCCACCTCGAAGCGCCTCAGGCCGGGGCCGAGAATTCCTCGAATGCCGCCAGCGCATTGGCGCAATACATCGCCGACGGCCCGCCGCCCATGTAGATGGCCATGCCCAGAGTCTCTTCAAATTCGGCCCGGGTGGCGCCCAGCTTGACCAGTGCCTGCACATGAAAGCCAATGCAGGCATCGCAATGGGCCACGATGCCCAAGGCCAGCGCGATGAACTCCTTGGTTTTCTTGTCCAGCGCACCATCGCGCGTTGCCGCGCGCGCCAGATCGCCAAAGCCTTTCATCACGTCGGGAATATCCGCGCGCAGGGTCGCCAGTTGGTGCGACACCGACTGCGTCAAGGCGCGGTAGCCGCCAGATTGCGTGCTCATGTTGTCGCCTCCGTTGCCTGCCTCATTTTTTCACCGCACAGGTACGGATGCCAAACGGCAAATACGCGGGACAGAAGCGGAAAATGCCTGTCGCCAGGGGAATCACGCCCAGCCAGCCCCAGGCGCCGATGGCACCGGCCAGGGTGGCCACGATCAGGCCCAGCCCCAGCAGTATCCGAATGGCACGATCAATATTGCCGACGTTCGCGTTCATGGTCTTGCTCCTCAATGGTTAATCTGCTTAAGCGTTGCGATGACAACACGAGACACACCCAGGTTTCAGGTACGCGTCATGCTTTATCTTTGCATATTTCATGCCAGCGTTACACCATGTGAGGATAGGATAGAAAACAGGGGCTTAGGGCGATGCGGCAGGCAGTAGCGCGCTGCCACTCGCCTGATGACACTGCCACTCTGGCAGCATGGCAGTGCCGCCAGGCTTCTGCCAGGCGATGCCCAGCGCTTTCAGGCGGCACTACAAGGTACGCTCGCTGAGGCCCAGGTACGCCGCCAGCAGTTGCTCGACGCGGATCACGCCATCATCGGCAAACAGACGAAAAATAGTCAATCAAAGGATGGCAATGCTGGTTTGGCGACCGGTTTTCCGGCATCAATCCAGGCATCAATACCGCCGCTGATCGAAAGCACGTTCAGATATCCCATGTCGTGCAAGGAGCAGGCTGCGAGCGCTGAGCGTCCGCTATTTTTACAATAAAGCACGATGTTCAGATCCCGCGAAGAGAGCTCGGGCGTATTGCCAAGCTTGAATTCCAACAAGCCGCGCGACACATGGATGGCGCCGGCAATGTGACCGGCAGCATATTCGTCGGCTTCGCGTACATCGATCAGCACATCGGCATCGAGGATCGCTTGCTCGGCATGATCCAGAGATATTTCCTGGATGCGCGCCTTGGCGGCGGCAACCAGATCGTGGGCAGTCTTCATCAAAATTCCTTGTGAAAAATGGTTGGATGAAACGACGGCAAGCCTTCATGCCTGCCGCCCTGATATTACAGCGACTTGGTCGAGTAATACCAATCCACGGTGTCATAACCTTCAGAGGCGCGATTGTCAGCTGCTTCGGCAGTTTTAGGTGGCGGCACGATGACAGCCTGGCCTGGGCGCCAGTTTTCCGGTGTCGCAACTGCATTGGCATCGGAAGTTTGCATAGCGGTCAACAAACGAACGAATTCGTCGATGCTGCGGCCATTGCTCATGGGGTAATACACCATCGCGCGCAGAATTCCTTTGGGATCGATGAAGAAGGTCGCGCGCACAGCCTGGGTGTCGGCAGCGCCCGGATGCACCATGCCATAGGCACGTGCAACTTCCATTTTGATGTCTTCAATGATAGGGAACGGGATGGCGACGCCAAATTTTTCCTGGATGTTGCGTACCCACGCCAGGTGCGAAAACAAGCTGTCGATCGATAAACCAAGTAGTTCGCAACCCATTTCGGTAAATTGTGGCGCTGCCTTGGCAAAACCGATAAATTCGGTGGTGCAGACCGGCGTGAAATCGGCAGGATGGGAAAACAGAATCAGCCACTTGCCCTGGTAGTGCGCCAACGTGCGGTCGCCATGCGTAGTTTTGACATTGAAGTCGGGTGCCGGCGAGTTGAGTTGCGGAAAGCTTGCTGCTTGAGTGTTATCCATGATGGTGAACTCCTGAAATTGAAAAATATAGAAAGGATGTGATACAAGTGATCAGTTCAGCGGTCATGCCATTTCCTACATAAGCTGCTCCAATTCAATATATTGCCGGCGCCGCAGCACATGCGCTGCGGCCATCGGTATTGACCATATGGTCGGCCATGTCGCCAAAGGCGCGCAATACCGTCGCATGCAGGACCGGATCGCGCACTTGTTCGGCCAATGCCTGGCGCATGCACAGCATCCATTCATCGCGCTGGGCAATGCCGATCGCATACGGTGCATGGCGCATCCGCAAGCGCGGATGGCCGCGCTCGTTGATATACAGCGGCGGCCCGCCGAACCAGCCGCTGAGAAACTTGAACAGGCTATCGGCACTGCCGGCCAGGCTCTCCGGGTGCAGGCAGCGCACCGACCAAGCCTCGGGCAGCTCATCCATCAGCGCGTAAAAACGATCGACCAGCGTATGCATGGCTTGCTCGCCGCCCAAACGCAGATAGACGCTGTCTGGCGCCAGAGCGGACTCTTCTTTCATGACATTCCCTTTCATCAATTGCCACTCAAAAATTTTATCCACAGCGCCACGGCTAGCGCCACCATGCAGGCCCAGCTTGAAAATAGGCACCGCCAGGCCAGCGCCTGCGGCACAAAGCCGACGCCGCGCACGAAGCCGGCGCTCATCGCAAAAAACAGCGCCGTCATCAACCCATGGTCAGCCTTGCCTGTGGCATCCACCATCAAAGGTGGATACACGGTCGCCGCCAGCATGATGACAATTGCTATTGTCAGGCTGGGCGCATGGACGTGCGATGGCGCCGCAGATACTTTCGTGGCATTCATGGGTTTCGTAACGCTCATGGCAGGCTTTCGTGGAATTCGCCATTTTCTTCATCATCTTGCTGCGCGCGCGCGGCTTCGTTTTCTCCCCACATTGCATTCATGATGGCCAGCAGCAGCGCAAAGCCGACTCCCAGCATCCAGGCGAAATACCACATAATGTGTTTCCTTAATTGATTAACAAGTCAAACCAGGTCATCAGCCGAATCTGTCAAAAGCTGAACGCTTCAATACGCCGAATGTTCATTGGCCTCGATGTGCGCTACAGTGACCTTGCCGCGCATCACGCGATAAGTCCACGATGTGTACATCACGATCAATGGCAGGAGGATCAATGTGGCCCACAGCATGATGGCCAGACTCAGATGGCTGGAAACGCTGTCCCACAGCGTCAGGCTGGCATCGGGCATCGATGACGATGGCATAATGAACGGAAACATCGACGCCCCGGCCGTGCCGATCACGCCGACTACCGCCAGCGAGGACGCAACAAATGCAGTCAATGTCCAACGTGCCAGCAACAAGCTTGCTGCCAGCAGCGCGCCCGCGATACCCAGCGCAGGTAGCAGCCACAACAGCGGTTGCTTGGCATAATTGCCCATCCACGCGCCAGCTTCGCGCACGACCGTCTTGCCCAGCGGATCAGGCAGCGCTCCCATATCGATCACCGATGTGATCCGGAAGCCTTCAATGTGTTGCAGCCAGAAGCCGGCTGCGATGAAAGTGACCGTCAGCAAGATGGCTGCGCCGATGGCACCCTTGATTGCGCGACGCTGGAGCACACCTTCTGTGCGGTGCGCCAGGTAGGTGCCGCCTTGCAGCGTGATCATCGCGCTGCTGACGACGCCGACCAACAACGCGAACGGGTTCAGTAACTGCCAGAAACTGCCTGTGTAGGTCGACACCAGATAGTCATCGAAGTGGAATGGCACGCCTTGCAGCAGGTTGCCGAACGCGATGCCGAACACCAGGGGCGGCACCACGCCACCGATGAACAAACCCCAGTCCCATGTGCTGCGCCATGCAGCATTGTGGATCTTGCTACGGTAATCGAAGCCGACCGGGCGGAAAAACAGCGCCCACAGCACCAGCATCATGGCCCAGTAAAAGCCGCTGAACGCGGTCGCATACACGATCGGCCAGGCCGCAAACAAGGCGCCGCCGGCGGTGATGAACCAGACCTGGTTGCCATCCCAGTGCGGGCCGACCGTGTTGATGACGACGCGCCGTTCGATGTCGCTCCTGCCGACGAATGGCAGCAGCGTGCCCACACCCATATCGTGCCCATCCATGATCGCAAAGCCGATCAACAGCACGCCCACCAGCAGCCACCAGATGATTTTAAGAGTGGAATAATCGAGCATCTTGGTTCTCCTTATGCCTGTATGGGCGAATGACGAGCAACATCTTGCTGATAGCGGCCGGTGCCGAGGCTGCCCGGTCCCTGGCGCGCGAACTTGACCATCAAGAACATCTCGACGATCAGCAGCACCGTGTAGAACACGATGAAGCCGGCCAGCGAGCCATAAAGGTTATTGACGCTGAGCGTGGAGACGCTCATGTGGGTTGGCAACACGCCATAAATAGTCCACGGCTGGCGGCCATATTCGGCGACGAACCAGCCCAGTTCGCAGGCGATCCACGGTGCTGGCAGCATCCACAACGCCCACTTCAGTAGCCACGGCTTTTTCGAACACGTCGATTTCAGCGTACTCCAGAACGCGAGGCCAAACAGCAGCAGCATCGCCACGCCCAGGCCCACCATGATGCGGAAAGCCCAGAACATCGGCGTCACGCGTGGCATCGTGTCGTTGACGGCGCGCGCGATCATTTCCGGGGTGGCCTGATTGACATCGACGACATATTTTTTTAGCAACAGGCCAAAACCGAGATCTGCCTTATGCCGCTCGAACACCTGCAGCGCGACGGTGTCAAGGCGATGCTTGCGCAGCGTTTCCAACGCCGTCACGGCCAGCATGCCGTTGATGATGCGCTCGCGGTTCTTGATCTTGATGTCGTGGATGCCGGGGATTTGCTTGCTCACCGAGCGGGTGCCGATCAATCCCATGACCCACGGCACCTCGATTTCCCAATTGTTCTTCGATTCAGCTTCATTGATGCTGGCCACCAGGGTCAGGCTGGCGGGCGCTGGCTTGGTTTCCCACATCGCTTCGATCGCCGCCATCTTCGTTTGCTGGGCTTCGCCCACGGTGTAGCCGGACTCGTCGCCGAGGACAATCACGCTCAGCACCGACGCCAGGCCGAACGCGGCCGCCACGCGGAAGCTGCGCTTGGCGAATTCGATATTGCGGCCCTTGAGCAAGTACCAGCTCGAAATCGACAGCACGAACATCGCGCCGGTGACATAGCCGGCCGATACCGTATGCACAAACTTGGCCTGCGCCACCGGATTGAACACCACGGCCCAGAAATCGACCATTTCCATGCGCATCGTCAGGTAACTGAATTCGGAGCCGACCGGATTTTGCATCCAGCCATTCGCAATCAATATCCACAACGCAGACAAGTTGGTGCCGATCGCCATCAGCAGCGTCACCAGCAGATGCTGCGGCCGGCTCAGGCGGTTCCAGCCGAAGAAGAACAGGCCGATCATCGTCGACTCGAGGAAGAACGCCATCATGCCTTCGATCGCCAGCGGCGCGCCGAAGATGTCGCCGACATAATGCGAGTAATACGCCCAGTTGGTGCCGAACTGGAATTCGAGCGTGATGCCGGTGGTGACGCCGAGCGCAAAATTGATCCCGAACAACTTACCCCAGAAGCGCGTCATGTCTTTCCAGATCACCTTGCCGGTCATCACGTAGACGCTTTCCATTATCACCAGCAACCACACCATACCAACGGTGAGCGGCACGAAAAGAAAGTGGTACATCGCCGTGGCGGCAAATTGTAGCCTCGACAAGTCCACCAATTGTTCTGAAATCACTTTCTTGCTCCTTGAGAAGATGTTATGCCACTGATCCGGTCTGAGACGCCATCTCCATCGACGCTGACGCGGGCGTCGCGCACGAATGCCCACCACAGTGCGGTCAAGACAATGATCTTGATCAGCACAGCGATGATTAACTGGCGCAGGAGGCGGTGGTCAATAGGTTGCATATCTTCTCTACAGCAGTTTTCATGCCAATGAAATTTTTTCTAATTAATCAATTAAAAACAAGGAGTTGAAGATTTTTATTGATAGCAGTGCTGAAATATGGCAGCGCAATTTACCGTCACACTGTCAGTCACTGCCATGACTGACAGCCTCTGTCTTGATTGCGCCATGTGGCGTGACGGTGTGAAACCGGTGGTTGCTGTTTATTTTCTGGCTGGCAACCTCGATTGCCATGTCGCCGTAAATGGCAAAAGCGCCGCCCTTGCCAGCGAGGGCAATCTCACATGGCGTAATCGGTACCGATGCGCCTCGGACATGAACACAGTGCTTTTATGTAAAAAAGCTTCCTCGGAGGGAAGCTTTTCATCGGGATTGCGAATGCATTCCCTGAAACTGTTTAACCTGGTAGTCAGAACGCCAGCGTTTTCACCTCGGACTTGAGCAAATAAGCAATCACGTCTGCAGGTATGGCCGCTGTTACACCGTCCAGCAAGTCGCTAGCCTGGCGCCCGGCATTTGGCAAGTACAATGCGCAGACCTCGACCTTGGCGCCGCTCTTGATCAATCCCTGCAGCATTTGCTGGGTCGTCACATTGCGGGGCTTCAGGCTTGGCATTGCCTTGCCGATGACAGCAATGTCGCCGCCAGCATCACATAACAGCACGCGTACCGTGGCTTTTTGCTCGATCGCCTGACTGGCCAGTACCAAGCCGGCAGCTTGCGTCATGGGACTGCCGCTATTGATCGTCAAAAATAATTCGGCAGCTTGACCAGACAACGATACCGCCAACAAACCAGCACCCACCAACATCGGTTTTTTCATGCGAACTCCTGTAAAAATTACCTGCATAGCAGACCAGCTAAAGGAAAGATGCCTGTTTGCCCAGCAGCGCGAATGACAAAACATCACACGCTGACTGGCGCGCAACGGACGCCCCGTAATTTCATACATAGCAATATGCGCGCCATATCTACATTGAATAAATATTCCATCATGCAATCAATGACTTGCAATATCCCCCGCAGCTATTCTGCCTTGCAGAGACCGCATGGCAGTCAATTCTGGCAGAACTTGCTGCCAAAAGCTGACCGCCACTGGCAGTCCTCCGGCGCTATCAAGCCAGGCCTAGCTTCTTCAGGCGCCGGTACAGCGTGCGCTCGCTGATGCCGAGTTTCGTCGCCAGTTCGCTGCGGGTGCCGGTAAAGGTGGCGATAGCCTCCGTCAACGAGGCGCCGATCGGAATGGTGTCGATCGGCAGCGCCGGTAGTGGCGTAGACGGCCCCAGCGCGGATGGCAAATGTTCGCAGCGGATCACGCCATCGTCGGCAAACAGGCGCGCGCGCTCAAGTACATTGCGCAATTCGCGGATATTGCCCGGCCATGCGCGCAACTGTAGTTGCAGCAGCGCTTGTGGTTCAATTGTCAGGCGGCGCTGGCCGGAGATACTATGCTGCAAGAACGAATGAACCAGGAGCGCGATGTCATCGCTGCGCTCGCGTAGCGCCGGCAAGTGAATAGGGAAGGCGCTGATACGGTAATACAAGTCGGCGCGAAAGGCGCCCTCCGTCATCATTTTTTCCAGCGACTTGTGGGTCGCCGCCACCAGTCGAAAATTGGCATGCTGCGTCTCGATGCTGCCGACACGCCGATAGGTGCCAGACTCGATCAAACGCAACAATTTTACCTGCATCGCCAGCGGCACATCGCCGATCTCATCCAGGAACAACGTGCCGCCCTGTGCCGTTTCAACCAGGCCCGGCTTGCGCGCGGTAGCGCCGGTGAACGCGCCTTTTTCATGGCCAAACAGCTCGCTTTCAAAAAGCGTCTCGGTCAAGCCAGAGCAATCGACGACAACGAACGGTCCACTGGCACGCGCACTGCCCTCGTGCACGGCGCGGGCAAACAATTCCTTGCCTGTGCCGGATTCTCCCAGCAGCAGCGCCGGCAACATCGACGGGGCGACCCGCTGCAACGCCGACAATGCCAGATTGAATGCTGGCGAGCGACCGACCAGGCCATCTCCGCTGGGGCGCGCCGACGCGCTGCGCACCACGGTGAGCCGCTCGACGTAGGCGACGATCGCGCCGCGCTCATCGAGGATGGGACGCAATTCGACTTCGACATGCTCGGGGCCGCGCGGCGTGTGGTGGATGTGCAAGACCCGGTCCGGTCCGCGCAGTTCCAGGGCCTTTTTCATCGGACAATGTTCGCCAGCCTGGTCGCACGGGACATCGTAGTGATGCGAGACGCGGTAACACTTGCGGCCGATGTACGGCTTGTCGACGCTGGCGAACTGGCGCTGATAGGCGGTATTGGCTGCCAGAATGTTGTATTCAGGATCGAGCACAATCATTGGATCTGGCTCGTGTTCGAGGAAGGAAACCAGCGCCTGGACTTGTGGCGAATGTGGCTCTAAAGCGATGACGATAGGCGTTGTGATGGGCATGGTCTCTCCTGGCAAGACAGTCACCTTGCCACAGGCCTGCCATCGACGCCAGAAATACTGCCACCTGAGTGTCATTTAGCTGCCAATGTCAGCGCATAGCGCGGCGTTAGCGCAACGACGTGATAGAAATATGCATCAAATCAATTGCTTATAAAAATGCACAAAAAAAAATTGATTGGCATGATTATTGCGTGATACCGGCATGCCTGTCGCAACAGGCCAGCTTCCACAGGAGACCCATCATCATGGCAAACACCGTACACGCACAGGTCGAAGGCTTTTTCGACCCCGCCACCAATACCGTCAGTTATTTGGTGCTCGATACGACAACAGGGCAATGCGCATTGATCGACAGCGTGCTCGACTACGACCCGAAGTCGGGCCACACAGCCACCCGTTCGGCGGACAAATTGATCGCGCGCGTGCGTGAACTTGGCGCCAACGTGCAATGGATATTGGAAACCCATGTTCATGCCGACCATCTGACGGCGGCACCTTATCTGAAGGAACAACTCGGCGGCCAGATTGGCATCGGCATGCACATCACGACGGTGCAGCAAGTGTTCGGCAAACTGTTCAATGCCGGTGCCGACATGGCGCGCGATGGCAGCCAATTCGATCACTTGTTCGCGGACAATGAAACGTTTGCGATCGGCTCCTTAGAATGCCGCACGCTGCACACGCCAGGCCATACGCCGGCCTGCATGACCTATGTCGTAGGCGATGACTCAATGGCGTTTGTCGGCGATACCCTGTTCATGCCCGACTACGGCACCGCGCGCTGCGATTTCCCCGGTGGCGATGCGCATACGCTGTTTCACTCGATTAACAAGGTACTGAGCTTGCCGTCTGACACCTTGCTGTACATGTGTCACGACTACCTGCCCGGCGGGCGCGAAGTGCAATTCGTCAGCAGCGTTGCCGACGAGCGCGCCCACAACATTCACGTACGCAACGGCATTAGCGAAGCCGGGTTCGTGGCGATGCGCAAAAAGCGTGACGCGACACTTGACATGCCGACGCTGATCCTGCCGGCGGTGCAGGTGAACATGCGCGCCGGCCACTTGCCCGAACCGGAAGACAACGGCGTGCGCTATCTGAAAATTCCGCTCAACGCAGCCTGAACCATCCTATAAAAAATACACGGAGACAACATGGATATTCGCCCACTCGTGCCGGGACTGGCGGTCGCACCGCAGATCGCCGCAGCCGAACTCATAGAATTAAAGCAGGCAGGCTATCGCGCCATCATCTGCAATCGCCCCGACGGCGAAGGCGCCGATCAGCCGCTCTTTGCCGAGATTGCTTATGCGGCGAAAGCCGTCGGCATCGAAGCGCATTATCTGCCGGCCGAATCGGGCAAGGTGAGCGATGAGCAAGGTGTCGCGTTTGGGCAATTGTTCGACAGTTTGCCCAAGCCGGTGCTGGCGTACTGTCGCACCGGTATGCGCTCGACGACGATGTGGGCTCTGTCGCAAGCCAATTCGCAAGCGTTGCCGGCCCTCCTGGAGTCGGCGAAAAATGCCGGCTTCGACCTGAAGGGCGTGATCCGCCGCATCGTCAATCTTGGCCGCACGCCGGTCGAAGTCGCCGAAGCAAAGCATGTGGTGGTAATCATCGGCGGCGGCGCTGCCGGCATCGCGGCCGCAGCCAGCCTGCTGGCGCGCTGGCCCGGGCTCGACATCGCCATCATCGATCCGGCCGACATCCATTACTATCAGCCCGGCTGGACGCTGGTGGGCGCCGGCGTGTTCGATGCCGCCAGCACGGCGCGCACGATGGCGTCCCTGATTCCGCGCGGCGTGCATTGGATCAAGTCTGCCGTGGCCGCGTTCGAACCGGAACGCAATGCCGTGATCCTTGACGGTTGCCGCGTCGTCAAATACCAGCAACTGGTGGTGTGTCCTGGCCTGAAGCTGAACTGGAGTGCGATCGAAGGCTTGTCAGAGACGTTGGGACGCAATGGCGTCACATCGAACTATCTGTACCATCTGGCGCCATACACGTGGGAACTGGTGCAACAATTGAAAGGCGGGCACGCAATTTTTACGCAGCCGCCTATGCCGATCAAATGCGCCGGTGCGCCGCAAAAGGCCATGTATCTGTCAGCTGACCATTGGAAGCGCAGCGGCGTGCTGGAGCAGATCGAGATCGAGTTTTACAACGCCGGCGCGGTGCTGTTCGGCGTCCCCGCCTATGTGCCGGCGCTGATGGAATACGTGCGCGGCTATGACATCAAGCTCAATTTTGGCCACACATTGACCAGTGTCGATGGCGCGCGCAAGACCGCCACCTTCAGCCGCGCCACCCCTGATGGCAGCAAGGAGGTCGTGACGCGCGAATTCGACCTGCTGCATGTGGTACCGCAACAGGTCGCGCCGGATTTCATTCGCGTCAGTCCCCTGGCCGATGCCGCCGGTTGGATCGATATCGATCCGGCCACGCTGCGCCACAAGGTCTACGAGAATATCCACGCGCTGGGCGATGCCGGCAACTCCAGCAATGCCAAGACCGCCGCAGCGGCGCGCAAGCAAGCGCCGGTGGTGGCGCACAATGTGCTCGCTGCGCTGGGCAAGATCAAGGGTAGCGCGCAGTACGACGGCTATGGCTCGTGCCCGCTCACGGTGGAGCGCGGCAAGATTGTGCTGGCCGAATTCACTTATGGCGGCAAGGTCGCACCCAGCTTTCCCTCCTGGCTCATCGATGGCACCAAGCCATCGCGTCTGGCGTGGCTGCTGAAGGAGCGTATTCTGCCGCCGCTGTACTGGAAAGCCATGCTCAAGGGACGCGAGTGGATGGCCAAGCCGGAACTGGAGGATCTGTAGTCATGACAACGATACTGCTGCTAGGTTTTACCGTCGGTATCATTCTGGCACTAACTGGCGCCGGCGGCGGCATTCTTGCCGTACCGCTGCTGGTGTTCGGCGCAGGTCTCAGTATGGCAGAGGCCGGACCTATCGGCCTTCTGGCCGTTGGCCTGGCGGCGCTGCTTGGCGCCATCATGGGATTGAAGGCCGGCACCGTGCGTTACAAGGCGGCGCTGCTGATCTCGGTGACGGGAATACTGTTTTCTCCGCTGGGGCTATGGCTGGCCCAACGCATGCCTAACCGGCCTTTGACCATAGTGTTTGCCTTCGTGCTGCTGTTCGTCGCTTGGCGCGTGTTTCAGAAATCGATGCCAAGCACCGGACAAGATCAAACAGCCCAACGTATTCCTCCATGTCAGATCGATTCGAGCAAAGGCAAGTTGATCTGGACTGCTCCGTGCGCGCGCGCGCTAGCCCTGGCCGGCGTGGCCGCAGGTGGTCTGTCAGGCCTGTTGGGTGTCGGCGGCGGCTTCGTCATGGTGCCGGCGCTGCAGCGCTACACGAACCTGGCGACCCAATCGATACTGGCCACGTCTCTGGCGGTCATCGCGCTCGTGTCAATGTCAGGGGTCGTGGCCAGCACGCTGTCTGGTCACTTGCAATGGACGATCGCACTGCCCTTTTCGGGCGGCGCACTGGCGGGCATGATCGCCGGTCGCCTGGTCGCGGCAAGGCTGTCCGGTTCGCTCTTGCAAAAGGGCTTCGCAATCGTCTCGGCACTGGTCGCGGTAGCGCTGCTGATCAAGGCCCTGCGTTGAGCCGCGGAGGGCGGCGCTGGCGCCCCGGGCGTTCCAACTATTCCCTCCTCAATGTAATCAGAAAGGTTCGCATGACTTACACAAAAAAATTCCAGCAGCTCGCCGATTCCGCACGTGAACGGGCTATTGAAGTATCGCCGTGTGATGTCGATAAACTGATGGCTAACGGTGCCATTGCACTTGATATACGCGACAAGGAAGAGCACGACATCGACCATATTGCGGGCTCGCTCAACATCAGCCGGGGCAAGCTCGAAATGAACATCGAGCAGGCAATACCTGATCTTGATGCCGTCATCCTTTGTTATTGCAATGCTTACAATCGGGGAGCATTGTCCGCAGATACACTGCGCGCCATGGGTTACCGCAATGTACGCCTCATTGCAGGCGGGTTGAAGGCTTATCGCGCCAGGGATTGATATTGCAGGCTATCTATCGTTGAACAGCGTTACCACGCATGGCGCGCGAGTGCGTGGCAACGCATTTCAACCGATTTTAGCTACGCGCATCCTTAGGTTTGTCGCCTTTTGGCCAGTCCTTGGCCTTGCCTGGATAGACCGGGCGCACTTGCTTGGTGAAGTACTCGCTGACATCGAGCGCTTCCTGATCGCTCAGGCTGCCGCCCTGCCCTAATGGCATGTTGTACTTGACGAAGGCTGCGGCGGTATAGGTGCGGGCCATGCCGGCGCCATCGTTGAACGAGTCCTTGCCCCACACCGGTGGAAAGACATAGCCGCCAGCGCCATTCGGCAGGCCCTGTCCCTCGGCACCATGGCAGCTGGCGCACTTGGCGGCATACACTTGCTTGCCTTGCGCGCCATCGGGCTTGAGCTTCTGGTCGAACGAACCGAAGCCGCGCCCCTTTACATTGACGCCGGTTGGCACCCCCGTCGATATCCACTGCATGTAGGCGAGGATATCGTTCATCTCGTTCGAGGCGATCGGCAGCGGCTTGCCATTCAACGAACGCTCGAAGCAATCATTGACGCGCTCTTGCAGCGAAATGAGCTTGCCGCTGCGCGCGCGGTATTCCGGAAAAACACCCCAGATGCCGACCCACGGCGAGGCGTTCGGTGTGGCGCCGCCAGCCAGATGGCAACTGGTACAATTGAGACCGTTGCCGACATTGTTCGGCAGGCGCTGACGTGTCTCTGTCAGCAGCAGTTTGCCGTGCTTGATAGCATCCCCCTTGGGGCCAGACGGGATGCTGGCATCGAGCGGCGGATTGAAATCGGCGCCTTGCGCATGAGAGTTGCCGATGACAAAAACCGCGGCGCAGATTGTTGCAAGGATTTGCGCCCCCCACAGCGGCCGGTCAACCTTGCTCGACATGTATTTTTTTGACATCACTATCTCCTGTATTTTTTTAATTCTTGTGAACTGCCTGCTCGCAATGTTTACGCCGCCGAGAATTCCTCGAAGGCGGCCAAGGCGTTTGCCGAATTCATCGCGGATGGACCTCCGCCCATGTAGATTGCCATTCCCAAAGCCTCTTCGAGTTCAGCCTTTGTGGTGCCAAGCCTGACAAGTGCCTGCACATGAAAGCCAGTGCAGGCGTCGCAATGGGCTGCCACGCCCAAAGTCAATGCAATGAGCTCTTTGGTTTTCCGGGAGAGGGCACCGTCACGCGACGCCGCCCTCGCCAATTCGCCAAAACCCTTCATCACATCAGGAATATCGTTGCGCAATGTGCTCAGTTGTTTCGATATGGCAGTAGTCAGTTCACCGTAGGCGTTCGGATTTGTTGTCATTTTATGTACCTTGTTGGTGGGGTTATCGTTTGATCCCGTAAGTGCTTATCCCGAACGGTAAATATGCAGGGCAAAATCGGAAGATTCCGGTAGCCAAAGGGATGACACCGATCCATCCCCATGGGCCAATCAGGCCCAACAACACTGCGGCGATCAGGGACAGGCCCGCCACAATGCGAATTGTGCGATCAACACTTCCAATGTTTCTTTTCACGATAGTTCCTTCTGAGTAGGTAAATTGGGCGAGTGAGAAAATCGCTGAATACTGCACACGGTAGTAATGTTCACGTAAGCGGTTTGCGCGCAACCATGCCGAGTAAAGCCGAGCGGCCTACGTGCTGGATACCTTCCTTGAGTTCTTCTTCGTATTCGCACAATTCCACGATTTGGAGGATGGAGAACGCTACACGCATCATGTCGGCGGTATATAAGTGATCGAGTAGGCCCGGGCCGCCGGTTTTGTATTCCAGCTGCTTTGGCGTATAGCCCTGGATGATCAGGTAACCGCCGGGCTTGAGCGTGCCGATCATGTTGGCAAACATGCGGCGCCGCATTTCTGGCCCTGCAAATTGCACAAATATTGCGGCAACCACATCGTATGCCTCATGCTGCCAATCCCACGCGTCACAATCGGAGACGCGCAGATTAACGGTGACGTCGTGATGACGCGCAAGCTCCGCAGCCTTCGACACGCCTACTGGAGAGACATCGAAGGCATCGACTTGCAGGCCTTGTTTGGCCAGCCAGATGCTGTTCCGACCTTCACCATCGGCGACTGCCAGTGCCGTTTTACCCGCTTCCAGCAAACAGCGATGCGCCGCCAGGTAGGCGCTCGGCTCAGTGCCAAATAGGAAATCGGCACGGCGAAAGCGCTTGTCCCAGATTTGTGCTGCATCATTGAAAGAATTGTCATCCGTCATGTGGACATCCCTAAATTTCGTTCACGGGTACGGCAAGGTCAATCGGCTGCAGTTCAGCCCCCCCCCCCCCCGTTCGCGTCGACACGGTCACAACGGTGCTGGCGCAAAGCGCGGAAGAGATGCAATGTCATCTTTTGCTCAAGCAGTTTGCTTTCGGCGGGTTGGCAGGCGCTCCAGCAATTCAAATACCACCATGCCAGCAAGCATTGCGGCGAAAAAAATGAGGGGCTTGGCGCCACCGCTGAGCAGTGACGCCAGCGCCGGTCCAGGGCAATAGCCTGCCAGTCCCCAGCCGGCGCCGAAGGCGAGGCCGCCCCATATCAGACGGCGGTCGATGTGCGACGCCGTCGGTACGCGCATGATGGCGCCGGTCAGTGCCCGTGTGCGCCCTTCTGCCCAGCGAAACGCCACCAGCCCGACAACGATGGCGCCGCCCATGACCAGAGCCAGCGAAGGATCCCAGCGTCCTGCCAGGTCGAGAAAGCCGACGACCTTGGCTGGATTGGTCATGCCGGAGAGAATCAAACCGAAGCCAAAAACGATCCCTGCAATAAGTGCCGTGATGCTATGCATAGTGCGCTCCTTATCCAATGACGTGACGAACGATGAAAACGGTGAGGAAGCCGGCCACCATGAAGGCTCCGGTCGCTACCAGAGAGCGCGGCGACCTTCGCGACAGGCCACAAACCCCGTGGCCGCTGGTGCAACCTGAGCCATAACGCGTACCGATGCCGACCAATAAACCGGCCGCGACCAGTGTTATGGCTCCCGCGTCCACTTGAACCGTGGGCAGCGGCGCAAAGAGGCCATACACTAGTGGTGCGCCAACCAGACCGAGCAGAAATGCGATGCGCCACGCCAGGTCGCCAGTCGGCCATTGCAGCAAACCGCCGAGGATGCCGCTGATCCCGGCAATACGGCCGTTGAAAAGTAAAAACATTGCTGCTGCCAAGCCGATCAGCATGCCGCCGGCCAGGGAGGTCCAAGGCGTGAAATTGACCCAATCGATCATCATGATGTTGCTCCCGTTGCTTTTTCACAATAGAGTTGATATAGCACCTGCATGACAGCCTTTGCCTCGCTACTGGCAATGCTGTAGAAAATCTGTTTCCCTTCGCGCTGCGTGGTCACCAGCGCTTCATCGCGCAACACGCCAAGCTGCTGAGAAAGGGTTGGCTGTTGTATACCGAGGACATTTTCAAGCTCACGTACACAGTGAGGCCCCTGCGTCAGCTGGCAGAGGAGAAGCAGCCGGTCCGGATTCGCGAGGACCTTCAGTATGCCGCATGCCTGAGTTGCCGCCGCACGCATAGCTTGCAAATCAAACCCATTTTCCAAGTCGCTCATAGATTAAATATAGAAATTAGACAGAACTTATATTATATGAAAAAATATAATATGTATAGTTATATTATTTGTCGCCTTAAACTAGTAATCGTGCCGTTGAAGATATAGCTTCAGAATCAACTTTTAGGGTAGGCCGGCTACCCTGGAGGAGCAGCCCAATGTCGTAAAGTTGCGCGAGCTGTCCCAGTGGTCGGAAGGCCAAGTCTGGTGCAGCTCTAAGCATGGCGCAGGCGGGCTCGATCGGCTTGCTGGCGGTCGGCCTGGCGGCGGCCCTGGGCGCGTTGATGGGCCTGAAGTCCGGGACGGTACGCTACAAGGCGGCGATGCTTATTGCCGGCGCGGGCACCATCTGCTCCCCTTCTGGCCTGTGGATGGCGCAGCGCAGTCCGAATCGGCCGATACTGCGGCGTCCGGCAAACGCGCGCCGCCCTGCCAGCTCGACGCCAGGCGCGGAAAATTGCATTGGACGGCCCCTTGCGCCAGGGCGCTGGCGCTGTCTATCAAGGCCATCTGATGGCGCCCATCAGAATACCTAGCGCTCAGCCGCTGCGACCGACATGGTCAATTGCTCTAGGTGGGCGACGCCCACAGGATCGTCCATGTGGTTAAATAGGTGCCTCCCAGCAACTAACCAATTTTTAACTTCGTGCCGTGCTACAGTTCGATAGCAGGACAGAAACGCGCGTAGATGATCCATCTGTCCTTCTAGGCACGTGCAATGGTTTCGGTCACAGCAACGATAGCTACATAGAGTATTTAGAATCGATATGAGTTGAAGTGACGGAGATTTCGACAATTCTGGCGTACAACCTAGCGCCAGAGGCTTAACCCGATTTTCCGTTACACTGCGCCTCAGACCCCAGATTGCGAGGATGCGTAATTTCAGCCCATGCCCGCCCTTTTTTAGCCGTAGTCATGAATGATCGTGCCGATGATGAATGTCGGGATAATGGGGATGCACATGGCGCAAAGGCAAATGTCGATGGGCGTGCACATGCGGCTCCTTGCCGTCCCAACTGTCGTCATGTGTGTGCTGGTGATGGGCATCGTGGCTGTGCGCATGGGTGTGGGACATCGGCTCATGCTCATGATCGTGCTCGTGATTTTCCGTTAAATGCAGCCAAATACCTGCTGCCATCAGCGCGGCGGCTAGCCAGAACAGCAGTCCGGGAATATCGCCCAGCATGAACAAGGAGATGACCGCGCCGACAAATGGCGCTGCGGAGAAGTAAGCACCCGTGCGTGCCGTCCCCAGATACCGTAGAGCCAGCACAAACATGACAAGACTCAATCCATAGCCGCAAAAACCGACCAATCCTGCGCTCAAAGTGACAGCAGCGCTGGGCAAGTTATAACCCAGGGCCAGAGCGATGGCCAGGTTGACGGAACCGGCTACCAAGCCCTTCAAGGCGGCAATCTGCAAAGCGTCGCTGGCCGACACCTTGCGCGTCAGGTTATTGTCGATGCCCCAGCACAGGCAGGCGCCGACAATGGCGATCGCGCCCCAAGGCACACCAAGCTTGGGCACTTGCTCCCACGACAGCAGGATGCCGGCGGAGACAATCAGCAGCATGCCTATGAAAATGCGGCGGTCGAAATTTTCCTTGAAGACGAACCAGGCAAGCATCGCCGTGAGCACGCCCTCGATATTGAGCAGTAACGATGCCGATGAGGCAGGCGTGAGCGTCAGGCCAAACATCAGCAAGACCGGCCCCGCAATCCCGCCGAAGGCGATCGCCCCCGCAAGCCAGGGTAGATCCGCTCCCGTGAGCGTGGCGGGTTTGTCCTGATTGTTGCGGGTGAGCACCGCGCGCACCAGGAAGCAGGCCAGCAGGCCCAGTCCGCTGCCCAGATACAGTATGCCGGCCAGGGTCACCGGGGCGACCTGCCCTACCAGCGTTTTGGCAAATGGCGTGCTGGCGCCAAACAGGGCTGCCGCCAGTAAGGCGTACACGACGCCCTGATGCACACCCGCCCCAGGTGAAGATGATGAAGATGCCATGCCATGCTTTCATAACGTATTTTTTAACTTGGGTGCCAGTATGCACGATCTGGCACACGCTGCCAGCGCGCCCCTCATTGCGGCCCGGTGAGGGGCCGCATGGTCGTTTACTTGGCGACCAGCTCGGCCTTGACTGTGTTCTTGTCCGCGAAGGTGATGCTGGCCTGGGCTCGGGTGCCCGCGGCCAACGGCGCCGCCGTCTTGCCAACCATTGTATTGTCGGCGCCAGGCTGCAAGACAACGTCGGTCTTGGTACCACCCGAGATAATCGTCAACACACCCGTCGCGCCGGCCGTCGCATAGTTCTTTCCCGCGCTTTTGGCATACACCGTGGCTCCCGTCTTACCGCCCTTTAGTTCGAGCTTGATCTGCGCTGGCGCCTCATCATGGTCGTGGTCGGTGTGCGCCCACGCACCAGATGCGGCGGAAACGAGCAACAAGGCAGCCAACGTCAACATAACTTTTTTCATGCAATTCTCCATGGATGCGGCGATTTTGGTCGGCCTCGCCGCGACAAGCCGTCGTACATGTACGCGGCTCCGTGTTTTCAGCGCTGCGCACAGGAAACAAGCGGTACTACTTACTTTTTGTAAATGTCCGCGTAGAAACCGCTGGAGCGCAGCACAAGGGTCACCGGCTCGGCCGATTTGTTTTTCCAGTACCAGCCGTGTACGCCCGTAAATGGTGCGATCAGCGAGCCACTGGAACTGCTTACACCTTTATCGGCGATAAAGCTCTCGAACTCGTCCTCGCGCGCGTTGACTGGCTCGCCATGGAAATCATGATTGACCACGGCGCCACCCTTCGTTTCCCAGGAATAAATCAGCGTTGCTCCCTTGGCCAGGTGAGTTTTGACTTCTAGTCCCTTGCCGGGCGCCAGCGTAATTTCTTGCTCGTCCGAGCGATATGGCACCGTTTGCTTGGCGGCAATCGTGAGTGCGCGTTCCTCGCCGGGCGCAGATACTTGCGATCCTTGTGGCGCGGGTGCGCTATCGGCGGCCGCCGTTGCCGGGCGATGCAAGCTGGTCAAGCCCAGCGCCTTGCCGATTCCTGTCGGATCGATGCCATATTCGGCAGGCAGGACCGCGACGGTCAAAATGAGGCCGGCGACGAGGGCCGCCAGTCCGGTACCGCGCAGCAGTTCTTTTTTAGCTACCGAAATGCCGCCGTTCATTGGGATGGATGTCATGGGTAGTGTTCCTATTTGCTGAGAAAGCCGGTGAATTGAAAGCCAGCCAGAATGAATCCGGCCGTCATCAGGACGAAATTGCCGGTGGCGGCATGCCGTACAAAGCTGGTGGTGCTGCGCCAGTAGCGCATGGCGATCAGGATCATGCTCAGAGCGAGCAACTGGCCGATCTCCACACCGACATTGAAGGCAATCATGTTCGGCACCAGGCCATCGGCGGACAGGGCAAAGTCCTGCAGCTTGGTGGCTAGGCCGAGACCATGGAAGAAACCGAAGATCAGCACAGCCGCCCGCTTGTTCGGCTGCACCCCAACGACGCTCTTGAAACCGCCCAGGTTATCGAAAGCGCGGTACACGATGGACAAGCCGATAATTGCATCGACAAAATAAGCATTGATGTGCCAGCCGTTGATCACGCCCAGCAGCAAGGTAGTGCTGTGGCCAATGGCAAACAGCGTCACGTACAGGCCAATATCCTTCATGCGATACAAGAAGAAGATTACGCCGCACAAAAACAGCAAATGATCGTAGCCGGTGACCATGTGCTTGGCCCCCAGATAGATGTAAGGCAGGATTTGCATGCCACTGCTGGCCTGCAGAAAACCTTTGTCCGACTCGGAAACACCGTGCGCCGCCGCGATGGCGGCGCACAGCCACAGCAAGGTGCCGGTCAGCCAGCTCCACCGGGCGCCAAGGCCCGGCTTGTTCGTCATCAATTTCACGTAGTGCTCCTGTTAAAAGCCATGGCGTCGGGCGACGCCTGGAAAAATGCCTTATTCATGCTCCATATCCCAGACTACATGCGCATCGACCAAGACCCCGTAATACGCACGCGCCGCAGCGATACGCGCTGCCAGGGCATTTTGCTCGGCAGTGGTTGCCTGGCGCCGCGCCGTCAATAGCGTAGGCAAATCGGTCTCGCCCAAGGTGTAGGCGCGTTGCAGCAGTCGAGCGTTGTCGCGCATGTCCGCCGCGCCCGCTTCGGCCACCTGCCAGCCTTCCTGTGCGCCTTGCGCGGAAGCCATCGCCACGGCGATGAGCCCGTCAAGAGCACGTCGCTTCAGCGCGACTTCATGCTGGGACACCGCCATCGCTTGGGCGGCTCGCCCATCGCGCCCGGCCCGCTGCGCTCCAGGCAAGGGGATGCTGAACATGATGCCGGTGATGCGCTCACGTCCACCCACTTCCGATGCCGTGTACAGGCCAACGGTTGGGTCTGGCGTGCGTTCGGCGCGCATGCGCGCGCTGACGGCTTGTGCCTTGAGCAATTGCGCCTCGGTAATTTTGAGTTCATCACTCTGTGCCAGGATCCGTTCACGCCAGAACGTAGGCGACTCGGCAAGCGGCAGCGAGGATGGCAAGGTGGCTAACACGCGGGGGAAGCCCGGAAAACGCGCATGCAGGCGCGCCCACGCAACAGCAGCCGCCGTTTTGGCTTCAATACCGAGGCGTTGCTGGTCGGCCAGGTCGCCACGCGCCAGGCCGGCATCGAGTGCGGCGGCATCGCCAGCCTTGACGCGCTTGTTAACTGCTGCCAAATTGTCGCTGGCCGCCTGCTGGTGCTCAGCTGCCAATACCAGTGCCTGCTCCGCGTGCGCCCAGTCCAACCACAGCCCCAGCAGTTCTCGGGCGGTCTCGTGCAAGGCCTCGCCATAGCGTGCGTCACCCTCGTCCAGCAGCGCCTGGCTGATGCGACGATCGGCACTGGCCTTGGCCGGCAGGCGCAGCGTGCGTTCTATGCCCGCATTCCACTCCTTATAATGGGGGCCGGCTTCCACGGTACGCCGCTGGGCCGTGACCTTGGCGGTCCACTCATAAGGCGAGTCTTGCGCAAGCGCGGCATCCTGGCGTAACATCTCGCGCCCGGCACGGGCGGCGGCCACCTCCGGATCCTGATCCAGCAAGGGACGGACTATCGCTGTTGGCGGCAATCCGGGCGCAGGCGGGAGAGGAGCGGCTTGGACCGCACCAGTTGCCAGCGCAATGAGTAATCCATACTTCATAGCAGCTCCCCCGCTTCGGTAATGGGGGTGAGCCAATAGCGCACACCGCCGCCCTGCAAGACTTGGCGCAGCATAGTCAGCACCTTTTCCCGATGCGCTTCCGGCAAAAGTGCATCGATGCGCGTCATTTTGGCTAGGCCAAGCACTTGCTCGGTGGCGCTGAGCCGGTCGTGCGCCAGGCCGTGCGCGGCGGCCGCCGTACTGGTAAAAAGCGAAATTTCACTGCTCATCAGCAGCGTGTCGAGCACGCGCTCTTCCAGCGCCGGAGAACACAGCAAGGTTAAACACAGTTCAGTCATGGGGTTTCTCCTGCTTCGCCACGGCGAAGCGCAAATAAAGAATGGGCAACAACAGCAGAGTCAAGGCAGTCGCCGTGATCAAGCCGCCTATCACCACAATGGCCAAGGGGCGCTGGATTTCCGAGCCCGGCCCGCTGGCGAACAGCAGCGGGATCAGACCAAAGGCCGTAATCGAGGCGGTCATCATCACGGGGCGCAGGCGGCGGCGCGCCCCCTGCACCACAAGCTCTGCCATGGCCATGCCTTCGGCACGCAGCTGATTGAAGTAACTGACCAGAACGATTCCATTGAGCACCGTAATACCCAGCAAGGCGATAAAGCCCACCGATGCCGGCACGGACAGATACTCACCCGTGGCCCACAAGGCAACGATGCCGCCCACCAAGGCGAACGGGATGATCGACAGAATCAGCAGCGCCTGGCGTACCGAGCGGAAGGTGGAAAACAACACGATAAAGATCAGTCCCAAGGCCACCGGAACGACCACGCCCAGGCGCGCGGCCGCACGCTGCTGGTTCTCGAACTGGCCGCCCCAGGTGATGCGGTAGCCGGTCGGCAAGGCAAGGGTCTTGGCGACGCTGGCCTTGGCCTCGTTGACGAAGCCCACCAGGTCGCGCCCGCTGACATTGGCAATCACCACGCTGTAGCGGCTGCCCATCTCGCGGTCGATCTTGACCGGTCCTTCGGCGCGTTCCAGCTTCGCCACAGTGCTGAGCGGCACGCTGCTGCCATCCTTGGCGGTGATGCGTACGGCGGCGAAATCCGTCGGCGACAGGCGGATGGACTCGTCGGCGCGCAAGACGATCGGTGTTCGGCGGTTGCCCTCGACCGCATGCCCGGCCTGCTGGCCTTCGATCTGCACCCGCAACGCATCCTGGATTTCCTCGACGCTCAAGCCCAGCCGGCCCGCCTGCAGGCGGTCGACCGCCACCCGCAGGTATTGCACGCCATCGTTTTGCACCGTGTACACATCCTGATTGCCCGGTATGGTTTTCAGCACGCTTTCCACCTGCGACGCGAATTGGTTTAGTTGCGCCAGGTCGGGACCGAAGATTTTCACGGCGATATCGCCGCGCACGCCAATAATCATCTCGCTCACGCGCATTTCGATCGGTTGCGTAAAACTGTATTTAATGCCCGGCAGCTGGTCGAGTACCTTGCGGATCTCGTCCATCAGCGCTTCCTTGCCCTTCATCCGCCATTCGCCGCGTGGCTTGAGCAAGAGATAGGTGTCGGTTTGATTCAAACCCATCGGGTCGAGGCCGATCTCGTCAGAGCCCGCACGCGCCACCACGCCCGTCACTTCCGGCAGCGCCTGCATCAGGGCCTGATGAATCTTGAGGTCCAGTGCAGCGCTTTGCTCCAGGCTGACGGAAGGCAGCTTTTCGATGCCGACAATCAGGTCGCCCTCATCCATGGTTGGCATGAACGTCTTGCCCACCTGTGTGTAGAGCAAGCCCGCGCCGAGTAGCATGACTGCGGCGCCGATAGCAACCACCCGTTGCCGGCGCATGCTCCAGGCCAGCACGGGTTCGTACCAGATCAGCAGCTTGCGCGGCAACCAGGGTTCCTGATGCGCTACGTCGCGTAGCAGATACGAGGCCAGCACGGGAATGACGGTCAACGACAGCAGCAGCGAGCCTGCCAGTGCAAAGACGATGGCCAGGGCGACCGGGGCAAAGAATTTGCCTTCCAGATCCTGCAAGGTCAGCAGCGGCAAAAAGACCGTGATAATGATGACGATGCCGGAAGTGACCGGGACGGCCACTTCGCGCACCGCCCGGTATATCGTATGCAGGCGCGGCAACTTGCCCGCCGTCGGGTCGTGCGCCAGCCTTTGGACGATGTTTTCCACCACCACCACAGCCGCATCGACCAGCATGCCGATGGCAATGGCCAAGCCGCCCAGACTCATCAGATTGGCCGACATATTGAAGCCGCGCATGAGAATGAAGGTGATCAGCGCCGCCAGCGGCAAGACCAGTGCTACTGTGAGAGCCGCGCGCATGTTTCCGAGGAACAGGACCAGGAGGACGACGACAATCACCGTTGCCTCCAGCAGCGCCGACGAGACGGCGCCCACGGCTTTCGAAACGAGCTCGGCCCGGTCATAGAAAACATTCAGGGTGACGCCCTTGGGCAAGGTCGGCTGGATCTCGCCGAGCTTCTTGCGCACACCCTCAACCACTTGCTGCGCATTGGCGCCGGCAAGACCCAGCACCAGTCCCTGCACCGCCTCCCCTTTGCCGCTCTGGGTGACGACGCCATAGCGTGTCAGCGAGCCGATACGCACGTCGGCCAGTGCGCCCACGCGTAGCGGCGCCCCGTTTTGCACCGTGACGACGACCGCGCGCAGATCATCGAGGCTGGTGATGCTGCCCTCGCTACGCACGAGTAGTACTTCATCGCCTTCACCCAGGCGTCCGGCACCGTCGTTGCGGTTGTTGGCACGGATGGCCTCGCTCAACTGCGCCAGGGTGACACCGCCTGCCGCCATGGCCAGTGGATTGGGCACGACCTCGAAGGCGCGCACGACACCGCCCAGGGCATTCACATCGGCCACGCCGGGCACCGTGCGCAAGGCGGGCCGGATCACCCAGTCGAGCAAGCTGCGGCGCTCGGCCAGGGAAAGACCGCCGCCCTCGATGGTAAACATGAACATTTCCCCGAGCGGCGTGGTAACCGGCGCCATGCCGCCGCTGATGCCACTCGGCAAGCTGTCCGTGATGCCGGCCAGCCGCTCACTGACTTGCTGGCGTGCCCAGAAGATATCGGTGCCGTCCTGAAAGTCGATGGTTACGTCGGCTAGGCCGTATTTCGTCACCGACCGCAGGACCTTGGTCTTCGGAATGCCCAGCATTTCAACTTCAACCGGCACCGCAATACGGCTTTCCACCTCTTCCGGCGTCATGCCGGGGGCTTTCATGATGATCTTGACCTGTGTACTGGAAACATCAGGAAAGGCATCGATGGGCAGCTGCTTGAACGCATACCACCCGGCGCCGCCCAGCATCAGCGCTGCGAGCAGGACAAACAGGCGTTGCGAGAGGCATGCCTGGATCAGGCGGGCGAGCATCAGCTGCCCCCTTTCTCGCCCAGCCAGGAGCCTTTCAGGGCCACAACACCGGAGACGGCAATTTTCTCACCGGCCTTGAGCATGCCGGACACCCGCACGCGCTGCCCTGCGCTACTGACGACGGCGACCGGACGCGCTTCAAAACCGTCCTTGGAGTGCACAAATACATAGGCTTGCTTGCCGTCGTGCGCCAGCGCGGCCAGTGGCACGTCCCAGGCGGCCGTATTGGCGCCCAGTGGCAATTGCACTGTGACCATTTCGCCGGGCCGCAAGCCGCTGGTGCCGGCATCGAGTTCCGCGCGGATGGCGACCGTCTGGCTGCCTGGCGCGACGACGGGGCTGATACTGACGATGCGTGCCTTGCTGTTGCGCCCCTCGACCTGCAGGGTACCGCCTACGCGCCAGGCCGCAGATTGCGCTGCGGGCGCCTGGATTTCCAGTGCCAGGCGATCGAGTTGCGTCAGATGCAGCAAGGCTGTGGCAGGATCGATGCGCTGGCCTGGTTTGACTTCGATCTGGGTCACGATGCCGGCCTGGGTGGCCGTCAGCGTCACTCCATCCTCCAGCTTGCCGCTGGCAATAATGCGCTCAATTGCCTGCGCCGGCAGACCGGCCAGGCGCAGCGCAGCTTTAGCCTGCCGCAATGTCGCTTCGCTGTCCTGCAGCGCCGTCTGCGCTTCCTGTACGCGGCGCTGGGCGATGATGCCTTCATCGAACAAGGCGCGTTCGCGCTGCGCAGTCTGGCGGGCCAGGCCGGCCCGGCTCGCAGCTTGCAGCAATTGCAATTGCAAAGGCCCGAGTTCCTGGCTCACCAGGCGCAGCAATGGTGCGCCGCGCTTGACTACCTGGTTCGGTTGTACGTACAACTGCACCGCCAGGCCCGTCACAGGCGAGCTGACAATCTGTTCGCCACTGGCGGGCAACGTGACTTGTGCAGGCAGGCTCAGCACGACCAACTCGGCATCGCGCTGCAATGCCCGCACTTGAATATCGAGGGCTTTCATCTGCTGTTCCGTGACAGCAAATTTGGCCGAACGCTCCGCAGCGGACGACGGAAGGCACAATGCCAGCGCAAGCGCCAGACATAGGGGCGAGAGTATTTCTCTTGTTTTCATGATTCTTTCCTGAATGAGACAGACAGGGCTACCGGGTAATCGAGGCCATGGCCCGCAGGCCAGGCACGCCAACGCTCCCCAGACGCGCCAGAGTGGCGGCTGTGAAGGAAGGCAGCAAAAGGTAAAAGATGCAACGAGGACAGAGACGCACGGCGCATCAGGGCGCGCGTCTACTCCGGCAGATGCTGGATGGGGAGCGCAGGCTCCCCGTCTTGCAGACGGAGTTAGGCTGTCAGCGCGTCGCTACAAGGCGGGCGGAACGGTGGGTCGTACGACGGCAGCGGCAAACGCAGGGTGACAAATTGCGGCGGGACATTGGCGTCCGCAGCCAGCATGGAAAAACCACCGAAGGCGGTATCCGGGAAAAACTGAAGGTGGTCGACGGCGTGCAAGGCCTGGTGTCCGGACTTGCTGGGCACCTCATTGTTGCGATTATCATGATCGCCGTCGTCGCTGTGGCCCAGGTGAGCGTGCTCATGCTCACCGGCATCCTGGTCAAGTTGGCCGATATGCGCCATCTCATGTGCCAGGCGAACGCTGCTCCCCGTCCATGCGCCACTATTCGTCATGAACATGACGAACAGAAAAAAAGCGAGGTAATGGGAGAGTGACTTGCGCATGCCGCGAATGTATCACGCCTGCGACGACTTTGCGAGGCCTACTTATCGGTGAAAAAGTTCACCAAAAGTATTAAGGAAGCGTCCCAGAAGATGGGAAATAATCACCCTAAGCTATTTTAGAGCGACTCAGTGCCAGCTAAGTCAGCGTACGTAGTCTCTCCATTGCGCAAATACCTGCGTTCTTTTTGGAGAAGCACTATGCATCGCTACAGCAAACTTTCCCTACTGGTTGCCACCATAACCACTGCGGGCACCGTCGCCTATGGTGCCCAAGGTGGTATGGAAAACGAAGCAATGGCCATTACAAAGGCCAAAATCCCGCTTGCACAAGCTGTCACCACTGCCGAGCAACACGCCAACGGCAAGGCTACACGCGCCGAGTATGAGAACTCGAAGCAAGGATGGGTCTATGACGTGGAAGTCGTCAGTGGGGCCAAGGTCTTTGATGTCAAGGTCGACGCTGACAAGGGCACGGTCATTTCGTCCGCTGAAGACAAAGCGGATCGCGATGACGATCACGACAAACAAGACTGACTACACGCCAGTACGATCGGGGCATCCCCGTGTGGAGATCCGACCACGGGGATGCTATCGGAGACTGCAATTACGCACTATTTCTCTAGCCGAATGCCCCAGAACACCCAAGCACGCTGCTGCTAACCTTAGCCACCTTTTTCGCTGAGTATGCCATTTGAGGGCTACCGGCCATCATCGGGTTCGGTGGATACGTAAATGATTGCATCTATGACTGAGCTAAGTTTGTCTGGCAATACTTGTATCAAAACCCATACGCTTTGGACGGAGATAACTCTATGAATGCGCTGGCTACACATCCCACATCAAATTGGCTAAACAAAGTCCCCGACGTTACCCTCACGTTCTGGATCATCAAGATTATGTCCACGACGGTCGGAGAAACCGGAGCCGACTTTCTGGCCGTCAACGCAGGCTTCGGCCAAGGCGTAACCCACGCAATAATGGGTGCACTGTTGGCTATTGCCCTATTCATGCAGTTACGCACGCGCCGCTACACACCCTGGATTTACTGGCTCACAGTTGTTCTGGTCAGTGTAGTTGGTACCCTGATTACTGACCTGCTCACCGATGGACTAGGCGTGAGCCTGTATGTCAGCACGTCAGCATTTGCCGTGGCGCTGGCAGGGATTTTTGCGGTTTGGTTTTGGGTGGAACGTACTTTGTCCATCCATGAAATTTTCACACGGCGCAGGGAGTTGTTTTACTGGTCTGCCATCCTCTGCACGTTTGCACTGGGTACGGCGGCAGGTGACTTGGCGACCGAAGCGCTCGGTCTGGGCTTCACATGGGGGGCGATGTCATTCGGCATATTGATCGCTATCACCTATGCGGTATGGCGAATGGGCGGCAACGCCGTTCTGACCTTCTGGATAGGCTACATCCTGACTCGCCCCTTCGGTGCCGCACTTGGCGACCTGCTGACGCAGGCCAAGGCCTATGGGGGCCTCGGCATGGGTGCCATGTGGACCAGTGCTCTATTCCTGACCGTGATCGTGATACTGGTGGTCGTCGCGCAGTTTAGCGTTGGCAATCGCATGAATACACAAGCCGTCGAATAAAGTCTATCTAATAACTCAAGGAAAAAACATGCGCCATTTGCATTCGATGACTCACTCCGTTGCCACTCTATCTGCCATCGCCCTCTTGGCCCTTGCTAATGGCTGCTCAAAGTCCACCAGCACCGGTACGGCAGGCCCTGTTTCATTTAAAACAAGTCAGGCTACTTCTGCACCGCAGGCAAAGACTGCATCCAAGCTGGGGAATCTGTCAGCGTTTCGAACCATCGCCGCAGAGGTTGTGGCCAACGTCGATAAAGGCGATCTGCCAGCTGCTAAAACGCGGATCAAGGAGTTGGAGGTCGCATGGGACTCGGCGGAAGCAGGCTTGAAGCCACGTGCAGCGGCTGACTGGCATATGCTCGACAAAGCCATTGACCGCGCCCTTGGCGCCCTACGTGCAGATGCGCCCAGTCAAATTGACTGCAAAAAGGCTTTAGCTGACCTGTCGACCATTTTTGATTCCCTCCAAGCCAAGCCCTAACTAGCAAAAAGGAATTGATGTGAATATTTCAACAGAAAAAGCACTAGGCAAAGTCCCAGAAGTGACGCTCGCTTTCTGGATCATCAAGATTGCAGCCACCACGCTCGGCGAAACAGGTGGAGATGCTGTTTCGATGTCAATGAATTTGGGCTACTTGATTGGTACGGCTATTTTCTCAGTCATATTTCTGGCGGCGGTCTTTGCGCAAATTAAGGCCAAGACCTTTCAGCCCTTTCTTTACTGGACCACTATCATTGCAACTACCACAGTCGGCACGACGCTGGCTGATTTTGCAGACCGATCCCTCGGTATTGGGTATGCTGGTGGCTCTACCTTGCTTATAGCTTTATTGTTCGGTTCCCTGTCTATATGGCATCGAACGCTAGGCTCAGTTTCGGTCAGCACGGTCAGCTCACCGAAGGCCGAGATGTTCTATTGGGTAACTATCATGTTTTCTCAGACCCTGGGAACGGCACTGGGCGATTGGACAGCGGATTCAGCAGGCTTGGGCTACACCGGCGCCGCCATAGTGTTCAGCGCGTTGTTGGCCCTAGTCGTTGCAGCTTACTATTGGACAAATGTGTCGCGGACCGTGCTTTTTTGGGCAGCATTCATTTTGACCCGCCCTCTCGGAGCCGTAGTGGGGGATTTTCTGGATAAGCCGCTCAGTGCAGGCGGTCTGGCCCTGAGTCGTTACTCAGCATCAGCAGCACTATTCGCCTTCATTTTGGCTAGCATTTTGCTATTCAAGCAAAGGGCTGCCAGAACGGCGCATTGAATTATCGGTATCAGTAGGAGAAATAATGCGAGTATTGCTGGTCGAAGACGACACCATGATTGGTGAAGCTATCCAAGGGGCGCTAAAAGACGCCTCCTATGCGGCCGACTGGGTAAAAAACGGTCAAACTGCTCTTACGACACTGGGTTGTCAGCACTATGACCTGGTGCTACTCGACCTTGGACTGCCCGGCAAGGATGGGCTGGAGGTGTTGTCCAACATCCGCGCCAAGGACAACCCCGTTCCACTGCTCATCATCACCGCCCGTGACGGCCTTGACGATCGACTGCGCGGTTTGGATGGCGGGGCCGATGACTATGTGCTCAAGCCCTTTGAAATGGCCGAACTACTAGCCCGCATGCGCGCCGTGCTACGACGCAAAGGAGGAAGCGCAACACCTCTGCTAAGCAACGGTGTTGTCTCGCTCGATCCGGCCACGCGAGAGGCTGCAGTCACCGATAGTGCACCTGTGCAACTATCCAACCGTGAGTTCTCCTTGTTGCAAGCCTTGCTGGCACGTCCCGGTGCAATTCTTTCCCGCAGTGATCTGGAAGATCGTATCTACGGATGGGGTGACGAGGTGGAAAGCAACGCCGTCGAATTCCTGATCCATGCACTGCGGCGCAAGCTGGGTGGCGAAATCATCAAAAATGTCAGGGGGGTAGGATGGATGGTTTCAAAAAACGCTTGAACGAGTCAGTCCAGTTCAAGCTGTCGTTTTCGCTGTCGCTGGCCATTTTGCTCATCGCATTGGTAGCAGGCATATTTTCTTTCCTATCAGCATTCGACGAAGCCCACGAGTTGCAAGACGACATGCTGCACCAGGTTGCGGCGCTGTTTGATCGACAACACCTACCGCCTGTACATCTTGGAGACAACGGACGTGCCAAAGACAGCGATGAAGAATCCCGCGTTATCGTCCAATATTTAGTAGATGACAGCAAGGCGGCCGAAAAAGGAGCGGAGAGAGCACCGCTGCCACTACCAATCACGCTACGCGATGGTCTGCATACCATTGAAGTCAATGGCGAGCCGTTCCGTGTGTTGGTTAAAACAACGTCCAACGGCAGGCGACTCAGCGTGGCGCAAGAAACCGGCGTTAGAGATGAAATTGCGCGCGACAGCGCCTTGCGTACCTTAATGCCGTTACTGATTTTGGTTCCAATCCTGCTTTTGATCGTAGCTGATCTTGTGCGCAAAATGTTCCGACCGATCGCTTCTTTGTCGGTGGAAATCGACCAACGCGCCGAACAGGAGTTGCACCCAATCGAAGAAAAGCATCTTCCTGCTGAAGTGCGCCCGTTTGTGGTGGCGATCAACCGTCTACTTGCCCGCGTTGAGCAATCAATGGAAAGCCAGCGCCGGTTTGTCGCGGATGCGGCGCATGAGCTTCGGTCCCCGTTGACAGCCTTGTCGCTGCAAGCGGAGCGACTGGATCAGGCGGATATGTCTGACCTCGCGCGTGAACGTCTCATTACACTGCGTCGAGGTATAGAGCGCGGACGGAATCTACTGGATCAGCTTCTCACCTTGGCCAAAGCTCAGGCTGCGCTCGACCGACCCAAGTCGTCTGTATCGGTGAAGCAGATCTATCGCCGCGTGCTGGAAGACCTCATGCCTCTGGCTGAGGACAAGCACATCGACATTGGCGTGGAAGGAGAGCAAGACGCCCAACTCTGGGTGAACGAACTGGATGTAATTGCCGTAGTCAAGAATTTGGTCGATAACGCCATTCGCTACACGCCGGATGGAGGCAAGGTAGATCTTTCTGTCACCACGGAGGAAGGTCATGCAATACTGAGAATCAAAGACTCAGGGCCAGGTATTCAAGTCGCCGAACGGGAGCGGGTGTTTGACCCGTTCTATCGCACTCTTGGGAGCGATCAAGTCGGGTCAGGTCTGGGCCTTTCCATCGTCAAGGCAGTCGCGGACCGGATTGGCGCTGAGATTCAGCTGGGGTTCTCAGACGAAGTGAGGCATTCCGGTCTTTGTGTCTGTGTGCTCGTGCCGCTGGCTAAACCACTTTAAGGAAATGTATGGTGACATCAACCGGCTGGTTCTATTGGGCAATTCTGTCCGCCGTTTTTGCGGCACTGACTGCCATTTTTGCCAAGATCGGCATTCAGAACGTCGATTCTGATCTGGCCACATTAATCCGAACGGCAATCATTATGGTCGTACTGTCGGTGTTCGTGGCTTACACGGGCAAGTGGTCCAACCCCTTCGAGCTTTCGTCGAAGACCTGGTTGTTCCTTGGGTTGTCCGGCCTAGCCACTGGCGCATCTTGGGTATGTTACTTCCGGGCACTCAAGATAGGAGATGCATCCAAGGTCGCGCCGGTAGACAAGCTCAGCCTTGTTCTAGTGGCGGTGTTCGCGTTCACGTTCTTGGGAGAGCGACCATCGCTGCGCGAGTGGTCGGGTATAGCGATGGTCGCCGGTGGCGTTCTCTTGTTGGCCTTCAAGCGTTGATGCGTCAGATTGAGCTATACCCTAACCTGATGTCAGACGACCCCAGCGCAAGCCGTCAGGATAGGGTTGGTATTGCAATTACCTGACATATACATTGAACGGTCATAGAGTCTTTCCTGACACATCTTGTTAAGGAGGCACATTTGCGAGGTCAACGCATCGGTTATATCCGGGTCAGCAGTTTCGACCAGAATCCAGAGCGTCAGCTCGATCAGGTTCAAGTTGACAAGCTGTTCAACGACAAGGCCTCGGGCAAGGACACCCAGCGCACGCAGCTTGACGCCTTGCTTTCGTTCGCCCGCGAAGGCGACACGGTAGTCGTGCATAGCATGGATCGTCTGGCGCGCAACCTGGACGATCTCCGCCGGCTGGTGCAGACGTTGACCAAGCGCGGGATACGAATCGAGTTCGTCAAGGAATGCCTGAGCTTCACCGGCGAAGACTCGCCGATGGCGAACCTGCTGCTGTCGGTCATGGGAGCGTTCGCGGAGCTCGAGCGGGCCTTGATCGGCGAGCGGCAGCGCGAAGGGATCGCATTGGCCAAGCAGCGCGGCGTCTACCGAGGTCGCAAGAAAGCGTTGGTGGACAACTAGGTTATCGATCTGCGTCGCCGTGCCGGTGCCGGCGAGCAGAAATCAACGCTTGCGCGTGAGTTCGGCATCAGTCGGGAAACCCTGTATCAGTGCTTGAAGGTGACGCCAACTCCTTAACCCGGTTTTTCGTTCCACTGCACCTAAAACCCCGGATACCTCAGCGAAAAAATGCCCCGCACACCAGAACGCACAACTCGTCCCGAACCAAGTGTTGATGGCGACGGCGCAGGCGATATGTGTGCATCCCCCAAAAAGTGTAACACTGCCCAGTTGAGCTCGGATAGCCGCATTGGGCACTCATCGTAATGGCACTCCATGCTTCGCGACCACTCAATCTCTTCGGTGCTGTCCAGTGGGTCATCAAGACCATCCTTGAGGATCCCCTTGATCTTTAGTAACGGGTTCATCGTGAATAGTCTAGTAATCATGACTAGATTGCAGAAAAGGGCGTTCAGCACCTTTTGGGACACTAACAGGACAAGCAGCAGCCTGCTCCGGCAGAAGTCGCATGTTAGAGAGAACTCAACGTCTAACCCACACTATAGACAGAGATAGGCGCCATTAGAGTCTGCCATTAAAGCACAAGCAGCCGCAAGGCATTCCCATCGTATTACCGCAGTGTCTTTACCCCCCACTATTGGATGAACAGCCAGTGATCGTACCTGCCGGGTACATCGCTTTCATTGGCTTGCTTCCACTTCGCTTTACTTCCTTCCCATTGACCAATCTTTTGACCTCAGTGCGCTGATTTAGCCGCTGGGAATAAATCCCGGTGCTAGACAAGCCAGACGACTGTTTTAGCCGCCAGGTTCACGCTTGACTCCGGCACCAGTGCTTGGATTACTGCGCCATTGACATCGGCCAGGGATTTAACACATGGAAAACCCACCAGAGGAATGCAGGTCGATTGTTCAGCATGATGTGTTGAGAGCTTGCACGGACAGCAAGTCGTGACAGTAGTTTTGAGTTGTACGCAGCCTGCGCAACCGCACAGGTAGTCGTGTGCGACGCCGGCCAAGTGATCAAGCCGAGGGCGGACGGCGAAGAAATATAAAACCAGTAGCTGTAATAAGCGTATGGCCCATTTTTTAACCTTTAGGAGAAGTCTATGACGCACAAATCGAAACCATCCGCGCTCGCAATTGCCCTGGCAAATGCGCCCGCCCTGCTGAACTGGTACAAGGCTTTTAAGGACTTGACGGAGCAATTCGTTGCGTCTGAAATTGGCAGACAGCTGCTTACTGCCGCTGCACTTCAAGTCCATCCCATCTACACCTGGGACATTTGGCCTATCCTGGGAAAAAGCCTTTTCGGAGGTTGAAGGGAAGTTTGAGCTGTACTGTCAAGAGTGTCCGCTATTGACAGTACAGCTCATTCCGTACCGCTACAAGATTGAGTAGGCAGGCGCGGCCGGCGTACCCAAGCATGTTGTTGCAGGCAATATCTGCAGCGAATGCGGCTGCTAATTTTCCAATCGGGGAATTCGAAATCAGACGGATGGCAAAAAATCGTGCCTTCGTCACATCGTTCGAACCGCTCACTTGCTCATAATTAAACTTGCTTTGCTATTTGGAAATTATTACCCTATGCTATGGATCAATTTAGCGGACGTGAGAGGGCTTTTGAATGGGCGGTGAAACTGGACCTACAGCTGAAATAGCAGCGCAAGTTTCAAATAAATTGCTGAAGTGGTTCCGCTGGGAGCGATTTCCCTTGAAGGATCGAAACTTCGACTGCTTGAAAACGGATAAGCACGCGCGGGCTAACAAAAAACAGAAGCACACGCATCCGACGGACGTAGTCTTTTTCTACCGTGACCCCTACCTAAACCGCCGGATTCTCTTTAATACCGACCTCAAGAGCTACGCTAAAAGCTCCATTACTGGACCGAATGTCCGATCCGCCCTGCGGTCGCTAGCCCAGACAATCGATTGCGCACGCGCAAGTAGTGTATGGAAGGTTAGGTACGACGTGGAGGAGTCGGATGAAATTAGAGGACTACTCTTCGTCTACAACCACGACGCAGATTTCGACGACGGATTCGAGCGCTATTTTGCTCCATCAAAACGAAAACCGCCAAGTGTGGAGGACGCGTCATCAGACGTCGGAGGAATTCCGCTTGAACCCGGCCAGCTAATACATATTATCCAGCCGCGGACTATCGCCTACATGCAGACCATCCTCAACGATGTCAATGCGATGCATATGGACGGAACATTTCCCAGGGCAAATTACTTCTTTTATTATCCAGACCAAAAACTTCACAAAGTTAGACTGGAGCGGCAGCATCGGCCGGCAACCATTGAAGCGTTGAGCGGACCGTATTTCATCGTTTCTCATGATGCTGTGGTTACGCGCGACGAGACCTCCGGAGAAAGCAGTCAAACGTTTGGAGAAGGGGCTGTCGTCTACTACAACCGTCCTGGGAAAACGCACTCCGAGTTCATGTATCTTTTCGACGTGCTCTCTAGCTGCCAGCTGTTAGACGGGGAAAAGCAAATTCGTATTCGAGTTGCACATCACAATCCTGACCCTGCTATCAAAAGTCACTATAGGCGAGCAATAAAGGCGTTTGTACATGATTGGGGGTTCGATGATTACATTCAATCAAAGCTGGACGCCATTAGTTTTGAAGTTCTGGACATTCAAAAGCAATCGTTTTCATTGACTAAATTGGGATGGGATCAATAATGGCATCGGGATCAATCTACAGTGCGAGTGACAAAGCGCTCTTCGATGCGATCAATCAAAGCTCTGTGACGGCGTCCGATCTTAGGGAATTGTTTCTCCGGCACGGGATGGTGATTGCTACGGGGACGCCTCGTAGGCAGCTTGCAATGCATTTTGCACGCCTGTCTCATGACTACGATGATTTCGAAACACTCGCACGTATTTTCGAGTCGCCCAAACGCCGTGAGCGTATGGCCCCGACGCGCATTACAGGAGAGGCAAATCTGCAGGACATTGAGGCAGCGGCACATGCTGTGGTGGCCACCCTTATCGATCAGAACGACGCCGCGACTGTGACCGTAAATCCCGATGGAACAGTGCAAATTAACGTCAGGTATAAACAACTGCACTTTAACAAAAGTGAGTTCCGACAAGTCGAGAATAAGGAAGCTGTCATAACTATCGAGCAGGAAGGCGGAACACTCGTCCTCCGGGGGCCTCAGAACGAAAAAGTCGATGAAGTCTCTGATGGGCTGGTTGACTATCTTACAAACGTCCTTAAGGTGGATGTCGAGACTGAACGCATCGATCTCAAAAGCGTTCCATCAAGCAAGGACAGGATTCAGTTTTTCCGCGCACTGATCGATGGCATTCCAGGCTACCAACGGAGCGATGTGACCGATTTATATTTGTTTAACCCGGACAAGAGGCGCACGGGCACTGCCATAGCGAATGAAGAAGACAGTTCAGAAATTGCGGGTGACGAAGAAATAGATCTTGGGATTCACATCAAGAGCGCGAGTATGAAGGGAGGTAATGTGCTGGAGTCGCCTCAACTTCGCGGGTTCTTTTCCCAGGGTTTTTATGTATCGAAAATAGTTTGGCAGTGCCGCGAAAAGGGAGCGTTCGACTCCGATATTGTCGAGTTCGAAGCGCAATTCGGCGAACCTGGATTTTGTACGAACTTTTCCTATCTCGTCCGCGGTTACTATGAATATCAAGAAAATGGCGAACACAGCAAGAGTCGAAAGCAGTTCGGCACTGAAGGTGATCGCGAGGTAGGTAAACTGATCGAGTCTGCTGCGCGTGCAGCGGTACGTCAACTTCTCGAAAACGCACGAGGGAAAAATGATACGGCTTAAATGGCTCGAAATTTTCACTGATTACACAACAGCGAACCTTGCGCAGCTTCTAAGCGAACATAGCTTCAGCGAGAGTTCCTTATTCGGTTTCGAATTAATAGATGTTGCCCGGCGAAAGATTGTCGCTCGTTTTGTTCAACAAGAAACCATAACTGAGACCTCGCAGAACCCGTTTGGCGAACATGTGGCGACCACATATGTCCGATACACTCGTTTTGACTTCAGGATACTCAAGAATAGCTCACGGCACGTGCTGTGCATCCACTCTCCCCCACGTTCTTTGCGAAATTTCTTGAGTGCGTTGAACCGGGCTCTAAATGGGGACTGCGCTGTTGGCGAGTTGAACGTAGATATTTGTGAATTTATTAAATTGGCGCGAAGTAATCTCGGCTCAAAAGGAGTGAAAGTTATCCAGGCAGTCTACTTCGATGTTCCCCTTACGAACGAAAGTACATGCAAAGTGCAGATCGCATCCGAGCGCGACGCCATAAGCGATTTCGAGGCCAAACTTGTATCAGGGCGTTTAGAACGAGCTACGATTCAAGTCGGAACTCCGCATGCGAGTACTGTCCAGTTTGATATAGGACGCCGGGGAACTCTTCGTTTTGATGAATCGCAATGGGAAGATCTCAGTGCCCTTGATGAGTTGGTCTTGAGTGCTGGACTTTAGCCTGCGATCGATTGTGATGCCCCAGATGCGATCTGAGAAATGGCTGGCAGATGAGCTACATGGCAAGACCCGACTTTATTATTCATCGACAGCGGCGTGCCACCTCCCCTTTCATTTAATTGGTACAAGGTCGTTTCGATAAAGCATGCCTGCAGCCTCCGCCAGACGCTTCTCGCGCGCCCTAACATACACCGCCGTGGTACCCGCGCTGGCGTGGCCGAGGATTTCTTGCACCACGTACAGTTCCACACCGCCCTCCACCGCCAACATGCCGAACGTGTGCCGGAAGGCGTGCGGCGTGGCCTCGATCAGGGAAAACATGTCCTCTGGTGACAGTTCCGCTTCGGCACCCAGGGCCTGCAGGCCGTCGTGCACGCGCCGCAAGGCCCCTGTGACAACATCGTACAGCGCTCCTGCCGTGTACCCACGGTGGCCCGCCGTTCCATCACCATGGCGTGCCAGCGCTGCCGGCGTGGCTGGTATGACCAAGGGCGATAACAGCGGGCGATCAGCGCCGGCCTGGTCAAAATCCGCACCCAGATCAGCCCAGTGCGCGCGCAGCGCGTCAATGGTGCGGGGACTGACGGGCAACACTCGCTTCTTCCGCCCTTTGCCCAGCACCTTCAGCATCCATATGCCTGGCACATGCCGACTGGGTGTGAGCGAGTTGCGGCGGGCCGATACGGCTTCCGCGCGGCGCAAACCCGAATCGCCCATCAGCAGCAGCATCGCAAGGGCGATCCGGTCCCGCCCGCCGTCGGCTTGCTGCGCACGTCGCTCAAGCGCCGCGATCAAGACTTCCCAGGCCTCGGCCGTCAACGCCTTCTCCACCTGGATCGGGTCGGTCTCGATATTGACGACAGGATCTTTGACCGCCAGCCAGGGATTGCCACCCAGGTAGCGCACGCGCGCCAGATACTCGAACGCGGCGCGGAGGATTTGCACCGTCTGCTTCTGTGAGGCCGACGACATCGCCAGGTCGGAGAACGGACGCCAACGACGGCTGGTGCGCGGCGCGCGCGGACCGCAGAAGCTCGCCGCCGGCATGGCCAGGAACCGCACATAGGCCTGGCATTCATCGACTAGCAACGACGAGATCGGCTTGCAGGCGATCAGCGCGCTCCACAGCACGAGGCGCTCCAGCTCGCGCCGGTACGCGCGCAGCGTATGCGGCTGCCCCTCATACCGCGCAAGGTAGCACTCGATCGCCTCCAGGTCGTTGGTGGCGCTGATGAAGCAAAACCGCTCGGCGCGATTGATGCCACGGCTGCCGTCGTAAAGCGCGGGAAGCGTGAATGTCCCAAGGGGTGGCAGCGTGTCATTGGCAGCATCAAGCACAGGTAGATCGTTGCGCATTACAAGCGCGCGCGTATCCGTATCAATGGCGCCAAGCGTTTCGGCATGGCGTTGCAGCCAGCGCGCCAGCACTTCGGCGCGGCCGAACCCGACGCGCGGGACCGCCCGCCACCAGGCCGGCCCGCGCACCCGCATCATCGCCATCAGTTCGCCGAGCGTGCGCACGTCCTCACCGCGCAGCGCGGCTGTCAGCCGCGGCCGGAACCATCGGCCAATCGCGTCATCCGGCATGGGGACCGGTTCCGGCAGGTCCGCCGCCTGTACCAAGATGGCGAGCGCCTTGACAGAGATCGTGCCGCCGCGGCGTGCATTTTGAAGGATGTCCGCGAACGCCGGATTATGTCCGATCGCGCGTTCAACCAGCTCGTCGCGCATGTGGATCAGGAATCGTTCGAGTCCCTGTTGCACCTGAGGGCTATCGTCTTGGTAGTACAGGTCGGCGATACGTTGAATAGGCACTTTTTGAACGAAAGCGCGCAGTGCCGTGTAATCGGTCCGGTTGTAGGCGATCGGCGGGATCACGACCTGGGTATTTTGCGCCATTTATTCGCCTGCGTTCGCCGAGTGGTCGGTGGCCGTTGAATCAGCGGTTCCGGCCGGGCGCTCCATTGCGGCGCACTGCTCCAGCACTAGGCGCAGCACCAGCCACCAGAGATAGATGCCATATGGTCCCTTGACCAGGCTCTCGTCGGCCAAGCCGTGGGCCACCATATTGCGCAGATTCGGTCCTGCCGGATCGCACATCAGCGCGCGTATCGTAAAGGTCAGGTCAACATCGAATGCATCACGCATTTCAGGACGCTCGATCAGATTGGACAGGCCAATCTCGGTATCAAGACCAGCCGCGTCATGGGTCGTGGTCAGCGCGCCGGCGGCTTTCAGCTTCATGCGGACGATATGTTCGAACTGCGGCACGAGAATATGCACCGCCTGTACGAAATCACCACACCAGCCAGCGTGCAGCCCCTGGGCGACCAGCGCAGCGCGCTCGTTTGGCACCAGCGGTGCCCTGCTGGCCAGCGCCTCGAACGTTCCGAGGTCAACATGCATTTCCCGCCACATGGTCTCCAGTGCCGGCAGTATCATACCGATTACCGTGGTGGTACACAGCAAATGGCATGCCTGAGTGGCCTCGGCCAGCACCTGGGCATCGCGAGCCGCACGATCCACACCGGAACCCTGCCGCCGGGCGACGGCCCGGCCGTCATTGGCCAGTACCACCGAATCGAACAGTCTGCTGATACGCCCTGTTGGCAGTGGCCACTCAGCTGCCGCAATCAACTGTGCACGGTTCGGTAGCGCATGAATCCGGGTCAGTGCCCATAGCGCGCCGAATGGCGACCGGCCTTGCACCCGATCCCGGGCCTTTGCGGCAAAAGGCGACAGGTCGATTACATGCTCGAACGATTCCATTTCGTTCAGGGCCTCACGCCCGGCCGCATCCTGCTGCGCGCGCACTGCAGCAATCATCGTATGAACCTGATGCTCTTCCCGGTACGCGCCCGGCACTGCGCGATACATCTCGATCGCTTTCGCATACCAATATTTTCGAGTGATCGCGGCGCCGGCGGCGTCGCCGATCGCCGCCATGATTTGGCCGACCAGGACCAGCATGGCAGCTTCGCGCGAGGCACCGGCGGGCGCTCGCGTGAACCACCGTGCCGCCGCTTCGGCATATTCCAGTGCATCGGCATGCTGGCCCTCCCGCTGTCGGGCTTCGGCCTGCGCCGCCAAGCGCTCACCAATGTCCTCCGCGTGGGCGCGCCCGGCATCTTCCGCCCACATTGGACCGAGATACGACAAAGCAATACGATCAGGTGCAGCGACGGCATCGCGAAATGCGTGCAACAAGCTGGCCTCGATAGACGCCACGCGCCCGGCATCGCGAATGGCACGCGCCAGCTGCAGCGCGCGCCGCCATCCGTCTCGCCCCGATAGCAACCAGCTGTCGCCGTCTAGCGGAAGCTGGCAGTAGGTGTCGATGGCCATGTGGGCAAACGCGATGCCGCGGCGCCGCTCACGCAGCCAGACGATATCGGCTACGCGCGCCTTTAACAGGGTGTTCTCCACACCCTCGGCGAACCACGACAAGGTTGCGATCTCGTCAGATGTCAGGTCTTCAGGCATGAATCCACATCGGCCGTCAGGCGCTTTCCACTCCGGCATAAATGGCGCCCTCTTGTTGTCCGGTTCCAGCTGCAGCGAGCAGATCCTGGCGAGCAGAATCAGCGCGCGCTCACGGGTGCAATGCCCCTCCCGTTGCGCCGTGCCGATCTCCAGGTTCAGTTCCGTCGACATCCCAAGGTACCAAGGCTCAGGATCGCGCGCGAAGGCCTGCTGATAGCCGCAACTGGCCAGGTCGTCGGCCGTGAGCGGCGGCTCGGACGATGTGGAAGGGGTAGTAGTCATGGCGGCGTTGCTCCTGGGCGACCGGGACCGTGGGACGGCGCCCGGCATGGTGTGTAATGGGTGGCCTCATCAAAATGGGGGGTTTACCCGGCCATCATACCCGTTTCACGCGCAAAAAGAGCAATAATCCTTCCGTGATAATATGGATTATCACGGAAGGGCAGGCGCATGCGATACGTTGTTTTACGTTCTACAGCGGCTTGCCGAGCGCCGGGGCGGTATGGTGGACCCCGACCTGGTGCTCGCCCCGTCCGCCTTTGGCGACGAGCGCCCTCCTCTGCCGCTGGCCATCCACCGCCGGCTTGTCCCCGCGCTATCGTTCCCCCCCCCGGTATCTGCCCGACATGCCGGCACTTCCCGCCCGGTGCTATAGCCTTCTGCAGGTGCCAGGTCCGCCGCCACTTCCCCGCCGCTGATCGAACTAACGGTTTCAATCCATTTTTTGCTTGAACAATGTACCGACGGCTACCGGCTGGCCGCCATCCACGCCGGCCAGCGCCTGCAACCGTGCCGCGTCGGCCATCGCGCATTTGACCGGCATCTCCTTCACGCCGTGAGTCAGCAGCCAGATGGTGCGGGTGACCCCGTCGGTGTACGAGAGGACCGGGTGCTCGGTCACGTCGACGCGCACCAGCACCTTCCACAGCAACCAGCGACGCCACACCGGCGTTTCCAAGCGTCGCAGCTCACAGCTGACGGTGGCCAGCGGCACCGGGTGTGTACGTGAAACCACTAGGGCGCTACGACGATTATATGGTGGCCTTCTCATCCCTCATTTCAGTCGCAGCGAAACGCTAAGCCTAGTTGCCTGCTATTAGCGGAACTCGGGGGCAATGCGACCCCGAGGACGCATAGGAAGTTCTAGAAAAGTTAAGGATCAACACCAAATGCTCCACCGGCGTAGGTGCAGTCCGGCTTAGCCACCCACTCGAACACGTGAGCCATGTTCTGTGAGTCAGGTTGATCCGCAATTTGGAAGCTAAACGCCGGCGAAGTGCATTCTGTTCCAAAGAAAACAGTGAATTTTCCGGCTTTTACACACGCGCTGTAGCTATCAAGATCGCAGTTATGCGGAATACTAGGGATGTCCCACCACTTCCCCCACTCGCCTTGATTATTTTTCGTCCTCACCATCACAAACACGAGCGGCGTTCGATTTACTAGAGCTAGCCCCCATCCTTTTTGCAATGCAGGCGATATGCCTTTGCCTTGACTGATGTCAAGTTTTTCTTTCCTCACTTGGTTCACGGTGACTGCGGTGGTAACTTCAAATACGGGCTTATTCATACAATATCCTCTGCAAGAATAGTTCACTTTAGGAATTAACGCCCTTCCGGATCAGTTCATGATCTGAGTTTTGCACATAAATGCTGCGCCAAAATCCGATCATCGCTGGTGAACGTGTCGGCGTTCATACTGTACTGACGCCACGCTTACTCCGTAAATATACACTTGGTTCGCAGTACTTAAATTAAAAGCGTATGTTATTTTTTTGATATAGATTAAATTCAGCATTTTCTTTCGATGGGTACGAAAATGATCGGTTACGTACAGTGCAGCAAACATTGGACGCGGCGGCGCGGCGATCGTGCGCCGCCGGCTTTTCCGAGGACGTGAGGAAACATGCGGTGGTACACTAGAAAAAGAGCCTCAACGGTTCTCACTCTGAATGCAGCACATTTCGACACCTATTCAGAGGATCAATATGGCACAAGCCACCGTCTTACGTCCGGGCCAGTACCGGCACTTACTCCGCGTCACAGCAGCCATCAGTCGCGATCCCGAACGCGATACTCTCGTCCTGTTGTTAGGGATCATGTGCGGTATGAGGGTGAGCGAAATCGCACAAATCGAGGTTCAGGACGTATTGTTTCCGTCCGGGGCGATCCGGCAAGAAGTCTCGCTTCGGGCAGCTATCACGAAGGGATGCCGCCAGCGATGCATCTATCCCACGAACCGGGCGCTCATCGAGGCGTTGGAATCCTACCTAACCTACCGAATAGAACGGCGTTGGCGCATGAGTGACGACCCCCTGCGTTATCGCGGCCTACGACCCGATAGCGCCTTGGTGCTGACCTTCAAGGGCTTCAAATACAGTATGAATCGAAAGCGCCGGATCAACCAAGCGGGCGAGCAAGTCGACTACGCAGCCTGTGACGCCTTGCAAGCCCATGTGACTAAGTTGTACCGGGACGCGGGCATTAAAGGAGGCAGCAGCCATTCTGGCCGGCGCACGATGGCATCCCGATTACTCGGACAGGGACATTCACTGGAAACGCTTCAGCTCTTGCTGGGGCATGCCGATCTGGACCATGTTGATCCATATCTTGAAGTAGATAACAAAAAGCTGCGGCAGGCTTTCATAGACGTGCTACCATAATTTTATGGAGTACAAAAATTGCTCTACTCTCCCAAATTTATGGAGTACATTATTAATTATGGAATTTGTTCCAAAAAAGCCCGGTCGTCCACCGATTGCACCTGAAAAACGCCGTAGCGCGAGATTGCAGCTAAGGGTTTTTCCAGATATCGCCGAGAAAGCGGCACGGGTTGGAACCGCTGCCGTTGAGGAAGCGATCCGTAAGATAAAAGAGCCAAAATAGGAAACGACATGCAGATATTCAACGCGACCCCACCAGCCGACTTCCCGGCCCAAGTCATCGTGGCGCACGACGCAAAATTCGCAGCAAGTCACCCGAATGACGTGTACTGGTTGCGCGTTAAAGGCGACGGCGCGGATGTTCGCGCTCACCAATTGACCGGCGCCATCGGACCTGGCCACGCGCGTCAAATTGCCCGCACGATGGGTTTTGAACCGACGCACTGGACGCTGCCAGGTGATGGCCGCGCCTATTTGTTCTGATTAAGGAAGCCGCACCATGGCCATCGAAGCAGGCAAAACCTACTTTTTTACGAAATCCGGCAACCAGGTTCGCGCCATTGCACCGACCACGCCGTATCGCGGCGTGGCGATGTGGGAAGTCGAGCGCACGGCTGGCGCCAGCGCCGGTAAGCGCATGGACGTTCCAGCACGTTCCCTGGTAACGCAATTGGACTGACAAGGATAATCATGACTCGCACAATTCAATTTAGGCTCGGACGAGTTGAAAACATTGTTCAGCGTAGCAGAGAGATCGGAAGCAATGAGGAAGTCGTCGTCGGTGTCCGTGAAGCCGAAGTCATCTGTGCTTGCGGGCACAAGTGGGTTGCCACGGAGGGAAAGGATTTACAGAACGTCTTCGGGGGCATCCACCTCACTTGCCCTGCTTGTAAGGCAAGCGAAGTAACACACGCCCGCCTGTTACGGGCGCCATAAAGGAAATCGACGACCATGTTGGACGAACTGCAATTTGACCTGCTAGAACTGATCGACCTGGTGCGCCAGGCCGAGAACTACGACGCGACGATGGCCGCCGCCGCGCTGGCAGGGGCTTCGATCACCGTCGATGCTGACGCTGCGGCAGAACGTCAACGCAAGCGCCTGTGCTGTAAGCTTCGCGAAATTGCGGAGAAGATATTTGGGCCAGCGCGTCATGATTGGACACTTGGTACGGTTCGAATCGCCGATTTCGGGCCGTGCACAATTTACATCCCCGAAGGGCGCTTCATAGACATTCAATTGAGTCCTCGCGCCGAGAACGATTTACTGCAAACGCTTTATCAGCTGGCGCACGAAGTTTGTCACACGTTGCATCCGTCGCGGGACGGTAACTCACTAATTGCTGATATCACGTCTGTTCTAAATGAAGGGATTTCCACCTGGTTTTCCTGCTATATCTGTGACCAGTTCGTTTATGGTGAGGCTGTTCGAGCCAGTACCGCTCAAACGGCATACGGCCGTCCCATGGACTTGGTGGGAGCAATGCTTGAGATTGATGGTGACAGTGTCAAGAAATTGCGAGTCTATCAGCCGCATATTGATCGTTTGAGTCCATCCGATTTCCACATTGCGGGTGTGGAGATACCGGACGAGTTGGCGCAGTCACTGACGCGCTCGTTCAGGCCATAAAGGGCAAGGAAAAGAGCAACATCATGGACGAAGTCATTTTGCAAATATGGAAGGCGGCAAGCGGTCAATGGGCTGGCCGAATTCTTCGTGGCGATGTTGAGGACGGCCGGGTGGCTGGCTGCACGTTGAAGGACGATGTAGAACATTAGGTGCTTGAAGCCGGGATCGAGTTTGACCGCGTCGAAATGCTTGGCTCGATGCCACCAGTACAGGGATAGGAAACCGAACATGCCACGAACCGTAGAAACCATCGTCGCAAATCATCAAGCAGCCGCTGCGCTTCGCGCTGCCGGCAAGCCGATCTGGCCGCGCAAGGTCAACATCAAGACCATCCTGCGCGAAGATCAGTCCAGCGAAGACCCAGCGGTCATTGCTGATAAGGCTAACCGCATCGCGAAGCTGCTACGCGCACAGGCGCCTGCCCGTTTGTTCGACTGCACCGACCCTGACTGTGACTACGATTTCGTGGACGCCGTGGAGATGATGGAAGAGTGCACGGTAGCCTCGCTCGCGGTCGACCTCGAGAACGGTGTCGAAGCGGTAGATATGATGAATGGCTGGCTGGAGGCTGTGTATGACTGGGCCGACGCTAACCGCGTCTGGCTGGGCAACTAACAGATGAAAAGTCGACCATGCTGGTAAGCGATATCGAGGAAGGCAAAAGTTACGTTGACGGCGCTCCTTGGACGTACTGTCGGACAGTCGAGATGATCGTGGCTGCGTCGAAGCGTCCGGGCGGCAAGGTAGTCGCCTGGAGCACTGAAGGTTTCTCTGTACGTGGCCGCGTTAAGAAAATGCACGGTAAGTGCGGAATCAAGACTTTCGCCACCTGGGCGATGTCAGAAGCTAAATAGGACGGAAAATTATGGAAAAAAGTCAATCCGGACATTGGGTGAAAATTGAATGGAAGATGGCGCTTCCAGAGTCTGGAGATGTTCCAGTTTGGGTGTCTGTCGTCAAGCTAGAGCATGAATGGCAGCGCAGTACGAATGAATATATTCGAGCTGGCGGCGATAATGGAATGCCTGGCAAGTACGAAAATTTTGCAAAATGGATAATGTCAGCGAGGCCTGTGGAGATGCCTGAAGTTTGTATCGTCGACGGCTTTGTGCGGTTTAATAACGGTCGACATCGCTTTGCTTGGCTGCGCGATCACGGTATGGCTGCATTGCAGGTCAATGTTCAACCCATCGATGTGACTACTTTTGAGACGAAGTTCGGCTCCCAAGAGCAAACGTCTCAATGGCTCAAAAGCTAGCAAGGAAAACGCGCGCTGGTGGCGCCCGGTTGCTGGCCGCTGGCGTCATGGATTGAATAAGGGCCGGACGCAATGTGTGGCAGACGAGGGAAAAATCTTGATTAATCCATTTCGTTTCGTGCAGCTTAGTCTGTTCCTTGGTGGGGGTGTTGCATTTCGATTGATCGGTGCTGTAGACATTCCAATGAACTCAGCTTTGGCGAATGAACGCTTGGATTCAAAAACATGTTTTTCGGTCGTGAAAACGCAGGGTCACCTAGTAGGATATGAATTGAGTGACATGCTAGTGTCGTCCGGTGGACGGCTTGAAGTGCTTCCTGCAACTGGCAGTTTCGATGTTGGCGACGGAAAGCGTCGCACATATACCAATGGAAAAATTACTGTTGCGATTACACCGATCAGCATAAAGAGACATGATATCGAAAAAGACGTAGTGTTTGAGATTATCGAGAAAGCAGAGGCGGTCATCAGCGAAGGCAAACGGCGTCAGCGGTTAAAACTACACGTAAGACTGCATTGTTCACCGTAGATATACGAATGCTGTGGTTCTTCGCCCGTAAAGGTGAATAAGGCAGGGGAAAATCGGTATAAACCATCTTTAAATTAACGTATCGAGTAACGGGAAAAATCAATGAACCAAAGAACTGAAACTGTACAGTCGCAGGCTGGTGTTGAACTCAAAAAAATATCCCTTTATAACGGCGCTGCAGTAGTCTCAGAGAGCTTTACGGTATCCAGTTCGCGCACTCCCGAAGTAAAAGTATTCGGCCGCGATCTATCGGCCGCGATGAAATTTTTTGATGAAGAAGTCAGCCTTTGCAGCTAAAGGAAAATAGCCCCCGCCCCGTGGGCGCCCACCAGCCGGCCGGCCGCCGGCGACATCGAATAAAGGCAGAACAATGACTCTGAAGATATTGGAAGCACAACGGACGCGCTCGCCTTATACCCCAATTGCTAACGGCAGGACCGCAATGTTGCTCGGGGGCCTTGAAAACGCGAAATTTGAATGTGGATGCGGTCACGTCTTTACCGCTTTCACTAGCCAGTCACGCCTAAATGGCGGATTCTTCTTCCAGAGTAGCTCCGGGGTCACAGTTGAGTGTCCGTCGTGCAAAACTATGGGGAATCTTGCAACCGAGGACTACGACGACGTGCTTTGAACACCCTCGATCTGAAAGGAAAGCAATGACCAACGAAGTAACGTTCCATGAGCATCAAGAAGGCTGGACGCACGAGTATGCGCGATGAACGATGCGAATGTACAAACTGGCAGCATCGAACCACACATTGTGCAGATGGAGCCGGGGGTGAAGGAATCTGCCACAATATTATCTGCACAGCTTATCGATCTTCACATTATATGGACGCAATACTGCCAACTATACGAAGATGCTGGAAGTGTTGAGGTTCTTAATCGAAGTGCTGGGTTGTTCTTCAAGATCGTCCAAGATGTGCTGTGGGACAGGGTTTTGCTCGGGATTTGCCGCTTCATTGATCCGGCCGAGGCTAAAGGAGGCAAGAATAAGAATCTTACTTTACGTTCATTGGCTCCGTTGATTGCCGACATTGAGCTCAAAGGTAAAGTTCAGGATGCCTGCAATGCGGCTCTCTCTTCCGCAGAGTTTGCGCTAAATCATCGTAATAAGCGGATTGCTCATCAGGACCACTACTATGCGACCGCCCCTGAACTGTTTGAGATGAGTCCCGTCAGTCGCCGAAGCGTTGAGGAAATGCTTGAAAATCTCCGTGCCGTGATGCGACTTATCGACAGCCACTACAACGATACAGATGTGCTTTACGACAAAACCGTGTTGGTTAGCGGGGCTGACAGGGTTGTAGTGAAATTGAAGAAGCTAGAGAAACTAGTCGGCCCGTCCATCTAAGTAAAAAAGGAAAAATATTGGACACGAAAAGTGAGCTGACTGTCGATGTCGAAGCTAGCATTGCCAAGGCATATAACACGGCATTGCCTATGAAAGAACAAGAGGCAGTACGAGAACATCTTGCCTATATCCTACCCAAGCTCCGGGGACCCAACACGTTGATAGAGCAGATCCAAGCAGCGCTGGGAGCATTGCAAAGCCGAACGCCGGGGAAGCCCTGGCATGAGCATGTTGTAGTCCGAGTGATGGGCGGCATCGTCCTCGCTTTAGTGATTGCGGGCCTAACGAAACTGCTTGGCTGGAATTGAGCAGGGAAAACGCGCCACCTGGCGCCATGTACCGGCCGATTGCCGGGATCACACGGAGAGGTATTAATGATGAGCGGTTTTCAAACAGAAGTGCGACCAGATATGCGGACACCAGCGGAGGTCGCTGCTGATACGCCAGTGGAAATCACGGTGAACATGCATCCGGCGGTTGCGTACCAGCTGGCGCAGTTCGCAAAGCGCTCGACATACAGCATGTTCTACGAATTCACCGAAGCGCATCTGTCGGAAGAGGAGCGCATGACCCTCGCTTACCAGATGCTCAACGGTATTACTGCAGTAGGTGCCGCCTTGGCCGATGCTGGCTATGCTCCACGCTAAATAGGTCGGAAAAGAGCTACATCATGGAGGAAGTTATTTTGCAAATATGGAAGACGGCAAGCGGTCAATGGGCTGGCCGAATTCTTCGTGGCGATGTTGAGGGCGGGCGGGTGGCTGGCTGCACGTCGAAGGACGATGTAGAACATCAGGCGCTTGAAGCCGGGATCGAGTTTGACCGCATCGAAATGCTTGGCTCGATGCCACCAGTACAGGGATAGGAAACCACCGCCATGACAGTTGATGCAGAAATCGTCGTACTTTTTACTACGGCTCAACCTGGTGAGGTTAGTGCGCCTGGTGTAATGGGCCTTTCAATGATCGAGGACGCAGACTTGCACTGTTGGGTTTCTCCTACTGGTCAACTTGAATATTGTTCGGATGCGCGGTCATCGCCGTTGCTCGGAGAGTCCAGCCTTGAGGGGCGTATGTGGAAAAGGACGTTGGGGCGCCATTGGACTCCGGATTATCCAGAACATGGTGGCCACCCAAGTACCTATGCCGACGCCATCCGCACGCTGGCGGCTATACCTGGTATTCAGTATGTTTGGTATGGCGTGCTAACGGATGCCAGTGGGTGTCGCGATGTTCCAGCAGTTACCGATGACTGGATCACGTCATATTTTGGCGCGGCTCCGGCTGCGTAACGGTCGAGGAAAACGCCCAGCACTACCCTAAGGTCCGCGAGACGGGCCTGGTGCATTGAGAAGGCCAGCGCTCTGCTGGACAATGAGGAAAATAATGAGCACTTTGCAAACCATTCAATCCAACATCCCGCTTCCGTCCCCTCTTGAGCAACTGGTCGGCATGGTGAATTCCGAGGCCATTGAGTACGCCGGCCGGGACGACGATACACGCCAACTGCAGAAGTGGCTCGATGCCGGTGACTTCCGCATGGTCGAGCACTCGGCAAGGTCAATAATCGAGCGTCAAAGACAATTCCGCCAAGCGCAACAGCATGGTTTGCCGCCAGCGCTACAGCAGCTGGTCGACCTGGTGAATTCCGAGGCCATAGAGTATGCCGGCCGGGACGACGATACACGCCAACTGCAGAAGTGGCTCGATGCCGGTGACTTCCGCATGGTCGAACATTCGGCAAAGTCAATAATCGAGCGCCAAAGGCAATTCCGCCAAGCGCAACAGCATGGTTTGCCGCCAGCGCTACAGCAGCTGGTCGACCTGGTGAATTCCGAGGCCATCGAGTACGCCGGCCGGGACGACGATACACGCCAACTGCAGAAGTGGCTCGATGCCGGTGACTTCCGCATGGTCGAGCACTCGGCAAGGTCGATCATAGAACGTCAATCCAACATTCGAGGATTGTCGCGCAATAAGGTCTAGGAAAACGCGAACTGATCGCTCCCGACAGTCCGGCCGGTCGCTGGCGTCAACTAGTTTTTAACCTGGGAGAATTGCTATGCCATTACCATCCGCTGCTGATCTAAAAACCGTAAATTTTGTCATACATTTTTGCATCACAAATTTGGGCGCGTACCAACTTGAGAAAATAATTTTGTTCGGAAGCCGGGCCAATGGTGAACCAAGGTCAAACAGCGACCACGACTTTATGGCTATTGTGGCTGACTCTGCTCCTGATGAGATCAGAACTGGCGGAACACTACACGCAAAGATGTTCTCAAAACTCGAATCCGAGCGGCGGGCCCAAGGCTTTGGCCCAATTGACCTACTTGTGACTCGCTCGCGGCGGTTTTATGAAGCTGAGTCTGGTACGCATGCATTCGAAGCACGAACAAAAGGCGTGCAGGTGTTTCCTCTCTAAGGTGAAAGGAAATCTGCATATGAAGTCTACCTGCGCTCCAATTGATCCGGCAACCATCCGTGAGGCGGACAAGGTCAAGCTGATCGCACTCTACGGTCGGGTGTGCCCAAGCGACGTACTTGCCAACGACGATCCGCGCCGTGACTGCATCGCTGCCGAGATGCTGGATATCGGCTTGGCTGATTCGCCCGATTCGGCATTGCAAGTTATCGCCTGGTGGGACCCTTTGGTCGAGAACTTGAAGCCGATAGTGGCCAGCGTGCGTCGCTCTTTCCGGCATTTGAAACTTGAAGGCCATTACGGCGCTTGCGCCTGAGAGGAAAATTATGCGGAAGATCTATATCGGAGTAATCGTAGTACTGCTGGTAGCCGTCGTTGGCTACCTCGCAATGGATCGCCGGGACAAGCAGGTTGCGTCAGAGCGCGACCAAGCGTTTGATCAAAAATTTGCAAAGTAGGAAAATCGGCACCGGATGGCGCCCGTCAGCTGGATGGATGCGACCTAGCGATTCGGCCATGGTGCTGAATCAGCACTGCCTGCGCAAGACCCAGACTAACCATCCGGGCCATTCGCGGTACCTCCCGGGTACCTTACGCCGGCAATATTTTGAAGGAAATCAACGTTGTTCTACTTGAACACCTAATAAAATCAAAGACTTACTATTCTTTGTCTGCCTGCATAAGCATAGCTCAGCGATTCGATTTTCAAAAAAATCGCGTAATAGAATGCAAATTGCAGCCAAGCACGCAATTACTACTGGTCAACGCTAATAACTGAGACCAATCGCAGCTGCAAACAAGATTGTTCTACTAGAACACCCAATAAAATCAAAGACTTACAATTTTATATGCAGTCGCATAAGCACAATTGGCCGACGCATGACGTTTGAAATTTACCAAACATCTAAGTAACCGTTGGAATAAAAAGCCGACTCAATGAAAGTTGCGACTGCGTGTATCCAGATCCCCAAGCAGATGGGTAAGATCCACCAACCGCTTCGCCACCAGGTGCCTGACATTGTTCGCACACTGCCATTGACCATACACGCCCAAAAGTCGCGCACTCATCACTTCACGACGTTGCTGCTCCAAAAGGCTCGGCCAAACGATGACGTTCACGTTTCCTGTTTCGTCTTCGATCGTCAAGAACACGACGCCCTTCGCAGTCTCCGGGCGCTGCCGCACGGTTACGAGACCGCAGCCACGTGCAAGGCGCGCATCGTCATACAAATTCAGAATTTCCGCAGGCATAAAGCGCATCGCGTGCAGACGCTCGCGTAATAGCGCAAGCGGATGACGGCCCAGCGTCAATCCCATATGGAGATAGTCCGCCACCAGCTCCTGCCCTTCTGTGGCCGGTGCAATCGTCAACTCTTCCTCAACGATGTGGGCCTCCCGCAATAATCCGCGGTCAGGCACGCTCCCCGCCGCATTCCATATCGCCTGGCGCCGATTGCCGCTGATCTCCAACAGCGCGTTTGCACTGGCCAGCAACTTCAGTTGCGCCGCATCGAGCGCCGCGCGTACACCCAAATCATGCAGATCCTTGAACGGCCGCACCGCCCTGGCCTCCTCGATCCGCCAGGCGGCTTCACGCTCCATACCCCGGATCAGGTTGAGTCCCAGGCGTACCGCTGGTTGGGTACCACTTGCAGCTTCCAGTGTGGCCTCCCAGCCGCTGATATTGATGTCTACGCCACGTACCTCGACGCCATGTCGCACGGCGTCCTGTACCAGTTGCGACGGACTGTAGAAACCCATTGGTTGGCTGTTCAGCAGGGCGGCCAAAAACGCGGCCGGCTCATGGCGTTTCATCCAGCTCGACGCGTAGGCGAGCAGGGCAAAACTAGCAGCATGCGACTCAGGAAAACCATACTCGGCGAATCCCCGGATCTGCCCGATAATGCCGTTAGCGAAATCCTCGCTATAGCCGCGCGCCGCCATGCCCGTTTTGAGCTTGTCCTCGAACTGCTCCAGGCCGCCTTTCCGCTTCCATGCGGCCATGGCACGGCGCAGCTGATCTGCCTCGCCAGCCGTGAAACCGGCAGCGACCATCGCGATCTGCATCACTTGTTCCTGAAAGATTGGGATACCCAGTGTGCGCGACAACACCGCCTCCATTTCCGGACTGGGATAGGACACAGGATCGGTCCCCTCGCGCCGGCGCAGGTAGGGATGGATCATCCCCCCTTGAATCGGGCCTGGGCGGATAATGGCCACCTCGATCACCAGGTCGTAAAACGTCTTAGGCTTCAGCCGCGGCAGCATCGACATCTGGGCACGGCTCTCGATCTGAAACACGCCGACTGTGTCGGCCTGGCAGATCATCTCGTACGTCGCCGCGTCCTCTTTCGGAATGTCTGCCAACTCGAACCGCTCGCCGCGCCTGGCTGATACCAGATCCAACGTGCGACGCATGGCACTTAACATGCCGAGCGCCAAGATATCAATCTTTAACAAGCCGACCGCATCCAGATCATCCTTATCCCATTGCACGATGGTACGGTTCTCCATACTGGCATTTTCCACCGGCACTAGACGCGACAGCTTGCTGTGTGAAATGACGAAACCGCCAGGATGCTGCGACATGTGACGCGGAAAGCGCATCATGTGCTCAGCCAGGAAAGCCCACTTCCGGGCGACGTCGGACTCAGGATCCAGTCCGCAGCTGTGCATGCGCTCCGCCAGTTCGGCCAGCCCTCCCCATCCGTGGTTGGCTTTGGCCACCTTGTCGACAATGGAAAGATCAACGCCGAGCGCGGTACCGACATCACGCAACACGCTCTTCGGGCGATAGCTGATGACAACGGCCGTAAGTGCTGCGCGGGTGCGGCCATATTTTTGATAGATATACTGGATCACCTCCTCGCGACGCTGGTGCTCGAAGTCCACGTCGATGTCGGGAGGTTCGTTGCGTTCCTTAGAAATAAATCGCTCGAACAACAGGGTGCCACGCGATGGATCAACCTCGGTCACGCCCAGGCAGTAGCACACGGCACTGTTGGCCGCCGAACCGCGTCCCTGGCACAGAATCTTGTTAGCCCGTGCGAAGCGCACGATATCGTAGACCGTGAGAAAGTAGCTTTCGTAGGACATCTCAGCAATCAATTCGAGCTCCCGCTCGATGAGTGACTGGACGTTGGCCGGCACGCCGGCGGGATACCGCCAGTGCGCACCAAGGTAGGCCTGCTGCCGCAAATACCCGCTTGGCGTCATCCCCTCAGGCACAATCTCCACCGGGTACTCGTAACGCAACTCGTCCAGGGAAAATGTACACAGATTTGCGACGCGGACCGTCTCGTCGAGCACGGCTCGCGAATAAACGTTGCCCAGCCTAACCCTTGAGCGAAGATGCTGCTCGGCGTTCGACGCCAACCGATAGCCACAGCGTGCGACCGGCACGCCATGACGGATAGCTGTCATGGTGTCCTGCAGGGGCTTGGCGGAACGTACATGCATCACAACGTCGCCAGTGGCCACCACGGGCAAGTCGAACTGGGCGCCCACGGCAGTGACGATATCCTTGTGCTCCTGGTCACGCGATCGGAAGTGCAAGGTCAGCGCGATCCGCGCACGACCGGCCGCACACTGCAACAGCCAGGCCCCCTGCCGTTCGATGACTTCGAGCTCCGCGCCATAGCGCGGCAGCAAAATCAACTGACAATCGGGCATACCACGCAACGCCGCCAGATCAGGCGGCGGCGCCGCGATATCGCGAGGGCGCGCAAGATACTCGCCCTTTTTCGCGCGCCGGCGCGCAACGGTGATCAGCTCGCACAAATTGCCATAGCCGTTCCGGTTCATGGCCAGGATAAGCAGCGAGAAGGGCGGTGTACCGTCCTCCGGCGTCACCAGCATCTGGCTCCCAATCAGCAACTTTAGGCCGGCCTCTTTGGCGGCAAGATGTGCCTTCACCACACCTGCCACAGTGCATTCGTCGGTAATCGCCAGAGCGTGATAGCCAAGACCAGCGGCACGCTGCACCAGCTGCTCGGGAGCGGACGATCCATGTAAAAACGTAAAATGACTCACGCACTGCAATTCGGCGTAGGAGGGGAGGGCGGTCGCCATGGCTCGCATCCGTCAGGCGTACAGTCCATGCAGAAACCAGCGACTATCCACGATGCGCTCAAGGTAAATCCAGTAGCACGTCGCATCGGTACCTTGCGCAACATAGTAGTCGCGCGCGACCGACTTCGCATCCCACCAGCCGGCCTCAAGTCGCTCAGGTCCGCGTATCAATCTGAGAGGACTCAAATAAAACGGCCGTTCGTCGCGCGTCAGCAGCTGTATCGGCTTGGGCAGCACAAAACACGGACGATCCAATACCAATTCATCTTCAGTGGAAGAGGTCATTTTTGCCGTGGCCGGCCCCCAGCTGTTGCACTGCTCGGGCCGATGGTCAGGAGACAGCACCGGCACCAAAACGTTCTCCGGACCTAGTCTGGCGGACAACAGTTCCAACAGGCGAGTGAAATCAGCCGGCGAACCGCCGGGCTCCGGAAACAGCTGATCGGTTAGCGCCTGCCTCGATTCCAACTGCACCACTTCCAGCCGTAAACCGATAACCGGTGCGCTCAATTCTGTCCTGGCCAGGCGCTCCTTCAACAGCCGCAACAAATGCGCTTCTTTCCACGCCGGCTCGGCCAACGTAATTTCGACAGGCGTCGGCGGCACCGCAGAACGGCCGCGCTCGTGCTCCAGAAGCAGTCTAAAAGTGATCACAGCCAGCTGGCGAGCAGCAAGCCAGCCAATGAGCTGCAGGATCAAGGTCGTGGCGCCATGCATCAACGCTTCCGCATGCTCGATTCGATCGAAGGTTTCGATATGAGCGGAGAATTGCGCTGGCACTGATATCCAACGATGCATTTCTTCGATATCACCATACGCACGGTCGAGGGCATGCAACAGCTGCTTGCTCGTCCGTCGCAGTAACCCGGCTCTCGGCAATTTCCGCACATCGCTCAGCGTACTGGCGCCGATACCATCGAACCAGGTAAGAAATGGCGCAGCCGATGGCACAAGTGAACAGGGTAACCCGTCGAGACGGAAAGCCAGAGTTGCGGATTGCAGGCACCTTCTACGCGGAGAATGACGTCCACTCTTTACGTGAGCAAGCAGCCAGGCACCTTCCGCCGTCGGCGCCGCACCCAACCGCCCGGTAAATCCGAGGCGGCGGATGCTATCGCGTACCCGCCGACACAATGAAAGCGCACCACCAAACAACGAAAGACTCGCACCGACATTGAGCAACAGGCTGAAATCATCGGTGAACGCAACCTCGGGCGTGAACTGCAACATCACCATCGCAATGGAATCGAGCGCACGCGATTCCTTTTCTATATCGCGATCCAAAATGATCGCACCAGGTGCAATGGTCTCCACCCCGCCAGACCGCATGCCAATTCGCACACCGGCATCGATCGCCTCTGTCGAAGCGACCAGCACTTTTCCACCATCCACAACCACATAAGAGCCTGCCTCAGACCAAGACGGGCGGAGCGTTTCGAGCGGTAACAGCGGCAGGTATAAAGTTAACAGCAGGGGCGTTTTCATGATGCACGGGGTGACGGCCAGTAGGCATATCAGCAAGCGGAATAAATAGGGTTTTATCGGAAACAGGACCACGTCGCTTCAAGACCTCAACGTGGACACCGCCCATCGCTGGCCGAACTCGAGGGTCGGCCGGGATTGTGGTTTTTTTCGCGAAAAGCTAACTAAGCTATTGATTACATGGAAAGAAATAGTAAATCGACACAATTCTCTATCCCCCGTGGATACAATAGCCTCCCATTGATGTTTTTTTATAAACGGATAGACTTCTATGTCGTGGGTCCTGTGGTCTATCCAATCTACATGTGCGCCGACAGCATTTTGAGCACTCCCGCTGTGCTACTTAATCAACTCCTGCCCTTGCGCCAAGCCGGCTGTCACTCCAATGATTGCTCTTGCAGGCGTAGACGCTGATAGATGGCTATCTTGTGCCCGGACAGAGGAGCACGCTCTACGTCCTCATGCCAGTCAATCATGGATACTTCTTCCGATGTCACATCGTTTGTCCAAAGAAGATCAGCCAGTTCAGTGGCATCAGAGTGCGATAAACGAAGGCCGCTTTCGCAGTCCGCAACTAATGCATCATCGACAAGATAGATTCTCGCTCTCACAAAAGTCCTTTTAAGAAAACGCCAAGTGATCCGCACCCAACTTTTGTTTCGAAGGTCCTTATCATATGATGGCATTATGGTAGTACAGCTCGGCCTCAACGGCTTTTCGTGTCTGGGCTATAAGGGTTTGCATTTCAGTCGTCGATCAGCGCCTGAATGATTGGGCACCATTCGTCCCGTTCCTCGTTGTCGCACCGAGCAACCATGCCTGTGAGAGCGATTTTCATCGCCTGCAGATCGGCCAATTTGGACTCCACCATGGCAAGCTTCCTGGCAGCCAGATCGCGCGTGCCGATGCAGGCCAGCGAACCTTCCAGTTTGAGCAAGCTCGTAATTTCATCGAGCGTGAAGCCAAGTAGCTGCGCGCGCTTGATGAACCGAATCCGACGGATGTCTTCTTCTCCATAGGTCCGGTAGCCTCCGTGCGGCCGCGCCGGTTCGTCGATTAGCCCGCTACGCTGGTAAAACCGGATTGTTTCCACGTTCACGCCGGCGGCGCTGGCCAAACGGCCGATGGTCATTTTCTCGATCATGCACTTGACTCCGTATCTATGTACGGAGTTTATCCTATTCTCGTGTAAAACCAATTGGAATCACTATGACGATCGGAACGAAAGGCACTCTGGCCGCTGGGGTATTGGCGGCGCTTGGCGCATCCGCATGCTGCGCCGGCCCGCTCGTCCTGCTGATGCTTGGCGTCGGCGGTGGTTGGGCGTCGCGCCTTATCGCATTTGAGCTGTACAGTCCTTATTTCACCGGCCTGACGCTGCTGCTTCTCGGCCTGGCCTTCTACAATCTCTATGTGCGTCGACGCGCTTGCGCGCCGGGTGACGCGTGCGCTGCAGATCGAGTCATCAGGAACCAACGCATCCTGTACTGGCTCGTTACGTTGCCAGTGATACTGCTGCTGGCATTTCCCTTGTATGCCCCGCTGTTCTATTGAAAGGATATTCTATGCGCATCCCCACCTTCATTTTCTCGCTGCTACTGGCTGGATCGGTTTTCGCCAGTTCGCCGAAAACCGTCACCCTCCATGTCCAGAATATGACTTGTCCGGCATGCCCGATCACCGTCAAAAAAGCGCTGGAGCAGGTTCCAGGTGTGAATGATGTGAAGATCGATTTCGAGCACAAGACCGCAACGGTGCATCTGGATGCGGACAAGGCCAATATCGCGCTGCTGACCAAGTCAACCACCGATGCGGGCTTCCCGTCCACGGTCGGGAAGTAACGCCATGGCCGAGGCAATTCTCACATCGACCCTGTCCTGCCCGCACTGCGGACTAAGCAAGCAGGAAGTCATGCCTACCGATGCGTGCCAGTTCTATTATGAATGTACGGGCTGCGCCATCGTGTTGAGGCCGAAGGCCGGCGACTGTTGCGTCTTCTGTTCATACGGCACAGTGAAATGTCCGCCAATCCAACTGCAGCGTGGGTGCTGCGGCTAACCAGCCGCTGAATGGACTGCTACTGATCGACATAAACACGCAAAAACAATTAATTTGACTCAAAAACGATTACAAAACGGTCATTTTCTCAAAAAACGATTATATAATTGTCATTCTGGCATTTCTCATAGGCGGATGCTCAGTGGGTCTGTCTTTGAGGTTGCTGGGGTGGCTGCGATCTTGTCGAGGTAGGCCCGCAAGTGCTCGTCGATTTGCTCCTGGGCCTGAACCTTGGCGTTGGCCTGCGCGAGCATGAACTCCAGCTCGCTGATCTGCGCCTTCAGCGGCGCCATACCGTTGTTGGCGTCCCTCAGCTGTTCAGCCAGCAATTCCGACTCGGCAATTTTTCTGGCAAGTCGGCGCTCGGTATCGAGGGTCGGCCGGGATTCCTGTAAAAATTCCCAAAATTTGATCTAAGTTTCTGTTTTTAAAGAATATTAATTCTGATTTTTGTTGCAATATCTCTTCATTTAGACTGGCGGCCGGCTGTCCAGACCAATCTCTACCTCTACTCTGAGGCGGGTGGTCGGTCCAGTGAATGCAGATAACCCCGCAATTCCTCACTGATGCCTTGGCTCGCTTCGGCTCTAGCGTTAGCTTGGACCAAGGACAATTCGAGTTCACGGAATCGGGTTTTCAGTCCCCCCATCTCCATGCCCAATTCTGCCACCTGTCCCAGCAATACCTCATTCTCAGTCACTTTGGCGGCAAGTTGTCGTTCCAGGTCTTTGGCGTGCTGCTGCCCCGCATGAAGCTGCTCGATCTTTTGATCTTGCCGGCGGCCGAGCGCTTGTTGCTCGTAAAGCGCCTGTTTGTAGTGTGACAGCTCGGCAACCAACTTAGCGCCTTCCTGGTTCAATCGAGTCGCTTCTTCCTGTTTGAGCACCACGGCTTGTTGCTGTTGCCGTAGCTCTGCTTGCAGTTGCTGTATCTGCTGTTCATGGCGCCGCTGGTCCTGATCGCGCTGTTCCTTGACTGACTGACGATAGTGCTCCAGGGAGTCGCGCGCATGGGCATGCTTTTCCTCCAGCGACCGCCGGTGCGCCTCATTTTCGACCAGGCGCTCTTGCAAATCGGCCACCTGCTGCTGCGTTGTGTGGCGCAAGATGGTCTCATTTTGCAGACTGGAACGAGTTTGGGTATGCGTCCGTATTTCCTCGATGCCGTCATCCCTGGCCTGGCGCAATTGCTGTTGTAGCGCCGCCAGTTCTTTCTCATAGTTGTTCACGGCCGCGGCATGGTCGCGCTCCTGCTCGGCGTTCCGAGACTCGATAGCCGAGGTCCGTTCGTCGGCTTCTTCATGCAGTCGCGCGGCCAGTCGAACCACAATATCATGCAAGGCATCGCTGATCGGCGCCTTGCGCCCGTCGCCAGAGCCTTCTTCCGTCTCCAGTTCTTTCAGATATTTGTGGATGGTGGTCTTGGACCCCGTGTTGCCTAAGGCAACGCGGACAGCGTCGACCGAGGGGTAGCGCCCTTGGGCCAGCAACGCATCGCGCGCTTTTTTGATATCAGATTGATACAGTCCGGCGCGGGCCATGGCGTCTCCACGAAATAAGATGATGGATTACATACCATGTAATTACATACCATTTTTCGAGAAATTCAAGCTCAAATTTTCCTTGAAATTGAAGCAGGATAATATAAGGTTATCCTGTGTCAGACCTGCTTTCGTGCCATTTTGGCCGCGTGTGTTGTACATTTGCCGATAGCGCCAGACATAATTGGTTACGCCGCTCGCTACGATCTACACGCCGGCGTTACCCGCCCGCTTTTTCTCCCTTGTCATGCCATGTCTAATATCGACCTCTTTCTGCAGGCCGCCACGCGCGAGAACACGCGAAAAAGCTATCAAAGCGCGATCCGCGACTTTGAAGTGGAATGGGGTGGTTTTTTGCCGGCGACGTCCGATAGCGTGGCACGCTACCTGGCCGATCGTGCCGGCAAACATGTCGTCAACACCCTGCGTCAGCGATTGGCCGCATTAGCTCAGTGGCATCTCGACCAAGGCTTTCCAGACCCAACCAAAGCTCCGGTAGTACGCCAGGTCTTGCGCGGTATCCAGACGCTGCATCCAGCCGAGGAAAAGCGGGCAAAACCATTTCTGATCGATCAACTCATGCTGGTCGAGCACTGGTTGACGGCCAACGTCGACGCCGCGCAATCCCAGGGAGAAATGGGCACCGAGCTGCGGTACCGCCGCAACAAAGCGTTGTTTCTGCTTGGTTTCTGGCGCGGGTTTCGCGGCGACGAGTTGACGCGCCTGCAAATTGAGCATGTTCACATCACGCAAGGTGAAGGGATGACTTGCTTCTTGCCGCGCACCAAAGGTGATCGCCAGTTCAAGGGCGGCAACTTCAAGGTGCCGTTGCTATCGCGCCTGTGCCCGGTCAGCGCTTATGAGGAATGGATCGCTGCGGCGAGATTGACGGCTGGACCGGTGTTTCGTGCCATTGATCGCTGGGGCAACATCAGCGATAACGGACTAAACATCGATAGCCTGGTACCGCTCCTGCGTAATATCCTGCAGGAAGCCGGCGTTGATGCGCCTGAGTTGTACAGCGCTCACTCGCTGCGGCGCGGCTTTGCCAGCTGGGCAACAGCCAATGGATGGGATCTCAAAACGCTAATGGAGCACGTGGGCTGGAAAAACGCCCAGTCCGCCATCCGCTACATCGACAGTGAAGATCCCTTTAACCGGCACCGCATCGAGCAAAATCTGCGTCCTCCTGAGAGCAAGTGATCGCACATCTGCGGCTGTACCGAAGGCGCGTATCCACTGAGCACCTTATGCAGGGCCGATTCGAATGAAGTGATGGGTTTGGTAAAGGCCATCAGCCTGAGCCTCGATCTGATGCGTAAACCTGCCGCCCACGACCGATACTGCTCAGTCAGTTCGGCTATCCGCACCGAGTTATTGCCCATATGGGGGGTATCTCAGAAAACGAAAAATTAAGCACGTGAAGCCCTGGCTTGCTCAGATGGCTGACTGTTCGGCACTTACAACATGGCAATTGCAATTGCCCAACCCTTGCAAAATGCCGCATGCCTGCACAGGGCGAGCACCTGAACACTGTTCGCGCAGAACAAGCAGGTATTGCCTCAACTGCAACAACGCTTCCACACGTACTTCCACTTGCTGGATATGGGTGTCCAGTAGCACATTAACCTCGCCACAATCCTGCGTTGGGTTGTCTCTCAGACCTAACAACGCCCGAATCTCGCTCAACGTCATGTCGAGCGAGCGGCAATGACGAATGAATTGCAAGCGCTCAATGTGAGCATCGCCGTACAGCCGGAAGTTACCACCGCTTCGCGCCGGCTTCGGCAGCAGCCCTTCCTTTTCGTAGTAGCGGATGGTCACAGCCACGCACCCAGAGCGCTTGGCGAGATCGCCAATTCTGATTTCCATGCCTCAATCTCCATTTATTACTTGACTCTATAGTGACTATAGGGATTTTAATTGAGATTGTATAGAACATTTGAAGGAGTTATCCATGAGCGAATGCGCTTCAAAGGGGTGTGGCTGCACAACTGAGCCGATCATCCAACCCACGACACAAGTCCCGCAGACAACCGAATCGGCTCAAGCGGTGTATCGCATCGAGAACATGGATTGCCCCACGGAAGAGGCGTTGATTCGAGGCAAGCTGGGCGGGCTGCCCGGCGTAGTCGGACTCGACTTCAACTTGATGCAGCGCACTTTAGCCGTGCGGCACGAATTGCCCTCGCTATCTTCCGTTGAGCAAGCGCTGACGGCCATCGGTATGCAAGCCGTGCGCATGGATCAGGCATCGACCGAAAAAAAGACCAAGCTGTCCATCGCCAAGATGGATTGCCCGACCGAAGAAGCGTTGATCCGCAACAAGCTCGGCACCGTGGCTGGGGTTGCCGATCTCGATTTCAACCTGATGCAGCGCACGCTGTCGGTACGCCATGCTGACCAAGCTCTACCTGACGTGCTCGCGGCTCTGCAAACGCTTGGATTTGAGGCGCAGGTGATGGACACGACCGAGGCCGCACCATCCACTTCTCCTTTGACCGCGCCAACCAACTGGTGGCCGCTGGGCATCTCGTTGGTAACTGCATCGGCGGCCGAGGCGGTCTACTGGTTCCACAATGGCAATCATTGGTCGGTCGTCGCTTTGGCCCTGGTCGCAGTCTTCACGGGCGGCCTCTCCACCTACAAGAAGGGTTGGATTGCGCTCAAGAACCGTAACCTCAACATGAACGCTCTGATGTCGATTGCCGTCACGGGTGCCATGTTGATCGGTCACTGGCCCGAAGCGGCTATGGTGATGGTGCTCTTCGCGCTGGCCGAAGTGATCGAAGCCAAGTCATTGGATCGCGCCCGCAACGCAATCCGTGGCCTGCTCGACCTGACCCCGGAACTGGCCACGGTGCAACAGATTGACGGTACATGGAGGGAGGTGAGTGCAAAGCAAATTGCCATTGAAAGCCGCGTCCGGGTCAAGCCGGGTGAGCGCATCGCCCTTGATGGTGAGGTGCTGGAAGGCCGCTCTGCCGTAAACCAAGCCCCGATCACGGGTGAAAGCCTCCCGGTCGAAAAGGCCCCCGGTGATTCGGTGTTCGCTGGCACCATAAACGAATCCGGTTCATTCGAGTACCGCGTCACCGCTGTAGCCAGCCACTCCACACTAGCCCGCATCATTCACGCGGTTGAGGCTGCTCAGGGGAGCCGTGCACCAACCCAACGTTTTGTCGATCAGTTCGCCCGCTGGTACACACCCATTGTGTTTGGCGTTGCCATCGCCGTTGCGTTGTTGCCGCCGCTGTTCATGGGTGCGGCATGGCTCGACTGGATCTACCGTGCATTGGTTCTGTTGGTGGTCGCCTGCCCATGCGCACTAGTAATCTCTACACCGGTCAGCATTGTCAGCGGCTTGGCCGCTGCCGCCCGCCACGGCATTCTCATCAAGGGCGGCGTCTATCTGGAAGAAGGCCGCAAGCTGCGCTGGCTGGCTTTGGACAAGACCGGCACGATCACACACGGCAAGCCCGCACAGACCGATTTCGTCGCATGGGGCAATACACTCGCCTTGGACAGCCGCAGCATCGCTGCCAGTCTGGCTGCCCGCTCCGACCATCCTGTATCCAAAGCGGTGGCACAGGCCGCGCAGACTGATGCAGTTGCCCTATTCGACGTAGCCGAGTTCAGCGCGTTGCCCGGTCGGGGTGTGCAAGGTAAAATCAACGGGGAGACCTACCATCTTGGCAACCACCGGATGCTCGAAGAGCTGGGACAGAGCACTCCAGAGCTGGGACAGCGCATCGCTGCGCTGGAAACCGCGGGCAAGACCGTCGTGATGTTGGTAGGCGCAAAGGAGGTACATGCCTTATTCGCCGTAGCGGACACCATCAAGGACAGCAGCAGGAACGCCATTGCAGAGCTGCATGCACTGGGCATCAAAACCATGATGCTGACCGGCGATAACCCCCATACGGCACAGGCCATTGCCGCACAAGCCGGAATCGACCGTGCGCAAGGCAACCTGCTCCCAGACGACAAACTGCGCGAAGTTGAGAAACTTGCCAGAAACGGCAAGGTTGGCATGGTCGGTGATGGCATCAATGATGCCCCGGCCTTGGCACGAGCGGACATCGGCTTTGCAATGGGGGCTGCTGGCACGGATACCGCAATCGAGACCGCCGATGTGGCTCTGATGGACGACAACCTGCGCAAGATTCCGACGTTCGTGCGCCTGTCGCGTGCGACGGCGCAGGTGCTGATGCAAAACATTGTACTGGCCCTTGGCATCAAGGCAGTGTTTCTGGTGCTTACCTTCACGGGTCACGCGACCATGTGGATGGCTGTGTTTGCTGATATGGGGGCTAGCTTGCTCGTCGTTGGCAATGGCCTGAGGCTGTTGCGCAGATGAGCTGGAAATTCTTTCTCTATGACTGGGGTGGCCTGAACATCGCGTTGTTTCAAGCCATCAACACGGGTACACCAGCCACGCTGGGGCAGCTAGCGTGGTTCTTCAGCCTCGTGGGGAGTTACTGGACAGCGCCGCTGATGATGCTGGGTTTGTGGCGGTGGTCGAAGTTGGCCATCAACCCGGCGCGTGGCGCGGTCGTTCTGCGCCGCCTTATTGGATTTAGCGCGGCCGTCTTGCTGGCTTTCCTGGTCACCACCGTCTTGAAGCTATGGCTTGACTTTCCACGCCCGCCTGCCGTTCTCGGCGACCTGGTACGCGTCATCGGTGAGATTGAGCAGCACTACAGCCTGCCCAGCGGGCATGCTACCTATGGCGCGCTGGTGGGCGGCGCGCTCTGGCCTTTGATGGGCCGTCGTGGCCACATCGGTTTAATGCTGTACGCCATGCTGGTCGGCTGGTCGCGCATCGCAGCCGGAATGCACTTTCCAGCCGATGTGCTGGCGGGGTGGGTATTAGGATTAAGTTGCTCGGCGCTCACCGGGCGGCTGACCCTGCTGGCTGCCCCTGTGTGGCAATTGCCTCGCCGCACATCGACTTGGATCTGGTTTGCAATGGCCGCCAGCGCTGTCATGACCGATCAGCTCGCGAAGTTCGCCATCACCCGCACGTTTGCCTACGGTGAGCAGGTCGAAGTCACCACCTTCTTCAACTTTGTCCATGTTCTGAATCCCGGCGCGGCATTCAGCTTCTTGGCGAATGCCGGCGGCTGGCAACGTTACTTCTTCATCACGCTGGGTCTGGCCGTTTCTGTTTGGCTGGGACGCATGCTGTGCCAGCAACGGCCACGGCTTGAAGCGGCGGGCTACAGCCTGATTCTTGGTGGTGCGCTTGGCAATGTCGCGGATCGCGTGTTGCGTGGACAGGTTGTTGATTTCCTCGACTTCCATTGGCGGCTCGCGCACTGGCCCGCCTTCAATGTCGCCGATGTGGCAATTTCTGCCGGAGCCGTCTGCTTGCTTTTGGTAGTTGTAATCCAAAGAGGTGTAACCGCAGAAGGCGAATTGTCCGGTTGAGCTATACCCTGCGGCCGGAACTGGATGCAATGCTGGCTCACCAGAACCGTCTGCTCAAGATTGCCCGCGAGGGCGGCCAGATGACGCCTGCCGACCTGGCTAAGTTATCGAGGGCATGGCCACCGTCACCGACGAAATCATCGACCTGCACGACCGCATTATGGGCAAGCTGTTTAATGCTGCCCAGAACAAGCATCAGCAGCAGTTCCAGGCGTCCAGCATGGCGATCAATGCCAAGGCGCGCCTGTGCGGACGCATCGGCCAGGTGCTGGTTGACGCCAAACAGTCGGGCCGCGACCCATTCGCCGCCATTGAGGCCGTCATGTCCTGGGATGCCTTCGTCGATCAGTCCTTCCTCGGTCGGGCAATCCATATTTTCGATGTGATATGTCGCGCGACTTTGGTCTGCAAGCGAGGAGGTCATCATTGACGTCGATGATGTCACCGCACAACCGCAACTTGTTGATTCGTTTTTGTCTTCAAAGAACTCCTTTATTCATGTTTCCCTAGTGTACTGAGTTGGAAATTCGTTGATGATTAAATGTGTTGAAATCGCATGGAGACAAGGAACAAAGCACAGCTAGGCCGGGGCCTGGCGCGCATTTGTGACGCAGTATCGGAGCGATTCTCGGCATATTTATTCAACGAATTTTTAACTCGGGACACTAGCGTTATTTTGCAGGGTTAGCGCTGATGACTGTTTCAGAGAGAATACCGGAAAAGCGTTACTCTCTAGGCTAGGCCAGTGTACGCCACTCGGCGCATGCTATCGAAGGTGACCAGCTTGGTGGCTTGGGCTACTTTTTGTCCCGAGTGAGAGGCGTTTCGGGGGAACTGTCAGGCGAAACACTACCCGACAGGATCTGTATTACTTCCGGCACGTTCCCGTCCTTGCAGTATTGTGGGGATATTTCGACCTTGTCGTAAAGCTCAGGCTTGATCGATGAAGGCACATGCGCGCTGAGATATTCGCCGTGGCGGCCGTGGGGAACCTTGATTCCTATATAAGTTCCGGCAGCGATCTGCGCTGATGTCAATGACGTAAGACAGCGCGGCGGGGATACGCGTAAATTCTCAACGGTGTAGATTTCGCTAACATAGCCGGCTCGGCTGTTGGGACCCAATCCCGGATCTGTCGCACATCCTGTTAGAGTTAGAACCGCAGCCGTCAATGCCGATGCTACCAATGCAAATATGTGAGTTTTCATCGCAGTCTATTTCCATGAAAGTGAGGTCACCTCGTCACTAGCCAACTTTAGTGGCGCTTTGAATGTCGTTGATGAAGACCCATCCTGTGCTGGGCTGCGCAGCCTGAATAATGAGCTGCTGCAGCGACTCAGCCAAGCCGTCGTCACAAATGAGTTCCAACTTTATTTCCGCCACTACCGGCTCGGCAAGCTCGACGGAATAGTGTTGCTGGTGCGGGTCCGCACTGGTGTACAGTCTTTGCACAGTTGAGACTGTCAGGTGATAGCAACCGATACCCGAAGTGATATCGCACATTCCGGAGTCACGCAATGCCTCGGTCACTGCGGTGATGTGATGAGGATGTACAAAAGCGTTAATCTGTTTCATGTCATGCTCCGCTAAGGGATGCCGCCCGTTGGGGCGGCAAATGGTCGATTAAGTCGCCGAAAGAGCTTTACGTTGCTTGCGATTCTCCACCCACTCGTAGAGCAGCGGAAGTAGTAAGAGGGTCAACGCCGTCGAAGTGAATAGACCGCCAACAACAACGGTGGCCAGCGGTCGCTGTGTCTCGGCCCCGACTCCGCTCGACAACAGCATCGGTACCAGACCAAAAATCGCGATCGATGCGGTCATCAGGACCGGTCGCAAACGCAATGCCGCTCCTTGCCGCACCGCGTCGCGAATCGACATGCCTTGTTCGCGCTGGTCATTCAGGAAGGTGACCAGGACTATGCCATTGAGCATGGCAACGCCAAAGACCGCGATGAATCCGATCGCCGACGGCACGGACAGGTATTGTCCCGTGATGAACAGGCCCACCACACCGCCGATTGTCGCGAAGGGCACGTTGGCGATGATGAGCGTGGCGTAGGTGAGTGAATTGAAAGCTGTGTAGAGCAAAATAAAGATCAGGCCGATGGTCAAGGGAACGATGATGGCCAGTTTGGTCATCGCTCGTTGCTGATTCTCGAAGGCACCGCCCCACTCGATCACATAGCCCTCCGGAAGCTTGACCTGTTGAGCGATTTTTGCGCTGGCTTCCTTCACGAAGCTATCTACGTCCCGGCCTTTGACGTCCATCTGGATGACCGCATAGCGCTGCAGCTGTTCCCGGCGGACGAACGAATAGCCTTCGTCGAGTTCGATTGTCGCCACATCCGACAGGGGCACCAGGGCGCCGCTCTCGGTGCGAATCGGGATGGCACTGATGCTTTGGACGCTGTTGCGAAATTCTGGCGCCAACCACACCTGGATGTCGAAGCGTCTGGTGCCCTCGATCACCGTGGACACGGCCTTGCCGCCGATACCTGCCTGGACCACATCGAGGATGTCATTGGCGTTGATCCCGTAGCGCGCTGCGGCGTCCCGGTTCACATTAATGACCAATTGCGGCTTACCCTTGTTTGCTTCGAGCGACAGATCCGCTACGCCAGGAACTTTGTCAAGTACGCCCTTGAGCTGGCCGGATAGCCGGTCCAGCGTGTTCAGGTCCTCACCATACAGCTTCAATGCCAACGTGGCGCGTACGCCTGAAATCAGCTCTTCTACGCGCATCTGGATCGGTTGGGTCGCCGAAATCACCGATGAAGGTGCGGCCTTTTCGAGCTTCTCCTGCATCGTTTTTGCCAACGTCGGCACGTTGATCTTCTCGGGCCAGGTGGCTTGCGGTTTCAGATTCACCAGCAATTCCATGTAGTTCACGTCTGCCGTATCACCTTTTTCGGCCCGTCCAATCATCGCAATGGCCGAGTCAGTTTGGGGGAACGTTTTCAGCGTCTTTTCCAGTTGCTGGGAGATGCGGATCGATTCGTCGAGCGAGGTTGATGGGATGCTGCTTACTCGGAACATGATCGTGCCTTCCTGCAAAGAAGGCATGAACTCCTTGCCCAGAAAAGGAACCAATGCAAAGGACGCGAGCAGCGCCACGACCGCTACGCTGACGACGAGCTTTTTTCGTTCCAGTGCCCAATCCAGCAATGGCAGATAGAGTCGCTTTGCATGCCGAACAACAAAGGTATCCTTCTCTTGCTTAGGTTTCAGAATCAGCGCCGACAATACGGGCACCAGCGTCAGTGTCAGTACCAGTGAACCGATCATGGCAAAGGTGATGGCCAATGCCATCGGCTTGAACATCTTGCCCTCCAATCCGGTCAGGGAGAACAAGGGCAGGAAGACGACAATGATGATCAGGATGGCAAACGCAACGGGGTTCATCACTTCGCGCGCCGCCTCAAGGATGATGTGGGTCTTGTTGACGGACTTGCCGCCTTGATGGGACAGCAAACGAAATCCATTCTCGACCAGCACGACCGCGCCGTCGACCATCATGCCGATCCCCACCGCCAAGCCGGCAAGCGACATCAAGTTCGCTGAGAGACCCCATTGCTTCATCAGGATGAAGCTGATGAGCATTGCCAACGGCAAGGTGACGATAACGACTAGGGCGGACCGGATTTCACCCAGAAACAGGAACAGAATGAGTGCAACCAGAATCGACCCTTCAATCAAAGCGCGTTCCGCCGTGGCGACTGCCTTGTCAACCAATTCGGTACGGTCATAAATGGGCTTAATCGACACGCCTTTGGGCAGCCCTTGTTGAACGACCTTGAGTTTCTCCTTCACCCCTTCAACGACAACCTTGGCATTTTCCCCGATGCGCTGCAGCGCCGTGCCAAGCACGACTTCTTTGCCATCCTTTGTTACGGCACCTGAGCGCAGGGAGGGACCTTCCTTGACCTCGGCGATATCTCGCACATAGACCGGCGTACCGTTGCGGGTCGCCAGTACCACACTGCCAATGTCTTTCACACTAGCGACCAGACCCAGGCCGCGCACCAGATATTGCTCTTGTCCGATGTTCAAATACTGCCCGCCGACCTGGCGGTTATTGGCCGTTAACGTTTCCATGACGGCTTTGAGGCTGATGCCATATTTGATTAACTGATTCGGATTGATCAGCACCTGATACTGCTTTTCATCACCGCCCCAGGATGTCACGTCATCTACGCCAGCCGCCGTGCGCAGTTTGAGCCGCACATTCCAGTCTTGCAGCGTTCGCAAGTCCATTGTCGACATGCTTTGATCAGCCGATTCGACGGTATACCAGAAGACCTGTCCCAGTCCTGAGCTATTGGCACCGAGTGTCGGCTCCCCATACCCTTCCGGTATCCGCTGTTTCGCTTCCAGCAATTTTTCGCTGACCAGTCGCCGCGCGAAATAGGTATCGACGTCATCCTTGAAATTGACACTCACATAGGACAACCCAAACAGCGAGACTGACCGAATCGCCTCCACACCGGCGAGACCAGCCATGCTCGTTTCGATCGGCGTGGTCAGCAGTTTCTCGACATCTTCGGCAGCCAGTCCTGGCGATTCCGTGTAGATATTGACCTGAACCGGGGTGACGTCGGGGAAAGCATCAACCGGCAGATCGCGCCAGGTCTTTATCCCAAAAAGAATAACAATCACGAACGCAACAATGACCAGCACCTTGTAGCGCAGCGATACATCAACAATGGTATTTAGCATAGTGGCCCCTTAATCAGCGTCGCCGATTTGCGACTTGAGCATCTTGGCCTTCAATGCATAGGCACCAGAAGTCACCACTTTTTCGCCTGGCTTGATACCCGACTTCAACACCACGTTTCCACGTAGCTTTTCGCCCAGGTCGACCGCGCGCGCCTCGAAGCCATCGTCCTCGCGCACAAATGCAGTAGGTTGTCCTTGAATTAGTACGACGGCCTGTTCGGGAAGCAGCAGCTTCTTGCTCCCACCTCCCGCCATGATCGCCGCTGTAGCGAACATGTCCAATTTCAGCTTCCCGTCTGGATTAGGAACCTCTACTCTGGCTTTGATTGTGCGCGTCTCCTTGTCCATTAGGCTGCTGATATAAGAGACCTTTCCTGTAAAGCTCTCACCGGGGTAAGCGGTCAAGGTAATGAGTGCCGCTGCGCCGGTCTTGACTCTCGCAATATCCTTCTCGTACAGGTTGACATCAATCCAAACACTGGAGAGGTCCGCTATGGCATAGAGGACCTTATCCGGCTGCGCAAGCTCACCGAGCACCGCTTTTTTTTCCACCACCGTGCCGGCAAACGGCGCGGAGACAGCAAATACAGAGGTGCCGCTTGTGGACGCCTGGTGCCCGGCGACTCCCAAGGTCTGACGCCTATCTTCCGCTGCGCGCAACACGGCCTTGGATTTCTCAAAATCTCCCTTGGCACGCAAATAATCCTTTTGTGGGATGATTTGATCGGCAAACAGCTTGTCAGCACGTTCCGCACCGGCCTTTGCCAAAGCATGTTCGCTGACCGCCTGTATGAATGCAGACTGAGCTTCTCCCACTTCAATGCTGTCGATCAACGCTAGCGTTTGACCCGACCGCACATTGTCTCCCAGATTGCCTATTACTTTGACTAGCCGACCTGCGACTCTCGGCGCGACGTGGGCAAACCGGTCTTGATTGGCACCGATCGATGCTGTCACTTCGATTTGCTCACTGACCTCTTTTTCTTGTAATGGGGCGATGGAGATGTCCGCAGCTTGAATCTCTTCAGCGGAAAGCTGTAGCTTTCCCTTTTCATGTTCGGCGCTTTCTGCCGATTTCCCTTTCTCGCTCGCCGAGTCGGCTCGCTGTCCAGCAGGCTGTTCTTGTTTAGCGGCGGTCGGTGTCGAGGATTGCCCTTTGCCGCAACCGGCGAGGGCCGCTACCAAGAGGAGCGCGCAGGCGCAACGCCATTGGAGTGAGGTCATGGATATTTTTCCGTCAGAATGTTTGGAGTTGGAGTGAATCTCTGGGCTCATCTTGGTGCCCCGGTATCGAGCCATCCGGCTGCCTGCTGCAGAGCAATACGTGTCATCCGCAGTTCGGTTTCGGCATCGATCAGGTCGCGCCGTCCATCGAGTACTTGGCGGTTTACGAGAAGGAGTTGCATCAATCCGATCTCGCCTGCCTGCAGACTCTTGAGCGACAGGCGCTGGTTTTCTTCAAGAGCGGGAAGCGCGGACAGACGCAAAGCGTTCATCCGTACAATTTGGCTCTGTAGTTTTTGCCACATCGCGTTGATGTCCGCTCCTGTGTCGCGAATAGCGCTTTGCCGCTCGATCTGTGCCTGCGTCAGATCAGTACTTGCACGCCCGATTCCGCTGGCGTTATTTCGAAATAGTGGCAACGGCAGTGACAGTGTCAATCGGGTAATCCGTTCGCGGGCATCACTAGCGCCTTCACGGGCGGTCGAAATTCCCATTGTCACGTCCGGGTAACGCGCCGCGTGCTCAAGAGAGAGGCGATGTGTCGCCGCCTGTTCGCGGTGATCGAGTACTCGCAGCTGAGGACGGTTTGCGCTTTGCTCTAGCAATTTTTCCAGTGTGTAGTCGGGCGTCGGAACATCCAGCAAACCTATCGCTTCGGGAAGCTGGCCGGGTGGCAACTGGAGGATCGTGCCCAATTCTGCACGGGCTTGTATCACCTGTTCTTGCAATGAGCCGATTTGATTTCTGGCACGAACCGCTTCGACTTGGGCCAAGTTGCCATCGAGACGGCTATCCTCGCCGGCCGTCACCCGTTTCTTGATTGCCAATGCGGTATCTTCAATGGTCTTCAGCGAGCTCTGTTCCGTTGCCGCACGTTCCTGCAGCGACAGCACTTGGACGAACCGGCGTTCTACTTCACCGCGCAACCGGAGCCGCGCCTCCTCAATCGATGCATCGAGCGCATCAAGTTCCTGTCGGGCCGCTTGGCGCCGATAACCTTGTTGGCCCGCGATTTCGACGGTTTGGGCGATGCCCACCATCCACTCGCGTTGAATGTCGGATGTCAAGCCAGCTTGGGGCACAGTGCGCCGAGTGCGTTCCAATGACAATTCCGGATTGTTACGTAGCAGGCCGCGCGCATCTGCCGCTTCGCCTTCGACCGCCGCCCGCTGTGCTAGCGCACGGCGCAGATCTGGGTTCTGTTGTTCAGCACGCAGAAACGCCTGTTCGAGCGAGAGCGAGGTTCCGGACGTCATGGCAGTAACGGCGGTTTGATCAACTGAGATTTGTATCACCCGTTCACTGGCATGGGCAGCAACGGGAATGACTAGTAGTGCCGCAAAGAGCGGCAGCATAACGACTTGCATCGAATTCTCCAACAAAACGAGGAATATTCGGCGAGAGGTCGCAATAGCGCCAACTAAAGTGTGCGCTTAGAACAGAACGCCCCCGCCAGCTCAGCTGGCGGCAGGCCATTTAGGCCGTATTGGCCCATCGGGAATGTGCGATTGGTATGCCGTGGCATCGGATAAAACGGACACAAAGTCTTGTTCTACCGGAATTAATGAATTGAAGGAGTACGCTGGTGTAGCGGCGGCAAAATTACAAAACAGGTGGCAACCTGGGCAGCAACTACGTTGATATTTGTTGGCAGTTTTCTGAGTGGGCTTATCAACGGTGGAGCGTTGTCCTGCGTTTTCAGACGCAGCCTGCGAAAGACTCGTGTCCGCCAATTCGCGTATGCCTGCTATCGCTGCCCACGCCATGTGGAGCGGCAATAAAGTCATTAGCAGGATAAGGAGCGCACGTTTCATCCCTTAATATTATACACATAAGCCTACGACTAGCAAAAGAAGATTACAATGGGAATTATTCGCATTAACCTTTCGATTTTTGAAGAAAAAACTGTATGTTCACTCTCCGCTTTTTTTCGATTGCCCTGATCTGTCTCGCGTCATCGCTGCTGCCGGTTCATGCAGATGACCTATCCACACAGAACAAAACGAAGCAGGTCTGGCAGTTGCTCGACTATATCGCTGTTGACTATCATAAATCCGTCAAGGACGGTGCGGTGGTCAACCAAGTGGAATACACTGAGATGCAGGAGTTTGCTTACACCGCGGAACGGCAACTGACAGAAATGCCGACCAGCCAGGCCCTACCAGGATTGATAAAGGACGCGGCCACGCTGCGTGCGTCCGTTGCTGAAAAAGCGCCGGCGGCGGCGGTCGGCGACCAAGCGCACGCGTTAGCTGCCGCTTTGCTCGCGATCTATCCTGTTCCGGTTGCTCCCACCAAATTGCCGGATCTGCAGCGTGGTGCAGCGCTCTACCAAAGCCAGTGCGCTTCCTGTCACGGAGTATCGGGCCATGCTGATGGCCCACTGGCCGCCACCTTGAATCCACCACCCATTGCGCTGTCGGACCACAGTCGCGCTCAAGAGCGTAGCGTGTTCGCCCTGCAGCAAATCATCACACAGGGCGTCGCGGGTACATCAATGCCAAGCTTTGCACAACTATCAGAGGATGAGCGTTGGGCTGTCGCCTATTTTGCGTCTACGCTGTCGTACTCTGGGAGTGAGCGTCAGGCAGGCGCAAAGCTATGGTCGTCACGTGCGGATCTGCACGCGGCCGTGCCCACGCTTGCCAAATTGAGCCTGACCGCCGAGGCGGCGCTTGCCAAAACCGCTGTAGGAGATGCGGCGCGGCCGTTGGTCGCCTATTTGAGAAGCACGCCGGACGCCCTCAATGCATCGGGCGCGGACAGTCTTCCGATTGCCAAGAACAAGTTAAGGGAAAGCATTGCCGCCTTGGATAGCGGAGACAAGTCGGCGGCGGCGCGGCTTGCGTTATCTGCCTATCTCGACGGATTCGAACCCGTCGAGCCGGCGCTGGCGGCCAAGAACAAGGGCTTGTTTGAGAATATCGAAAAGACCATGGGCTCTTATCGCAATGCGGTCACTACTGGGAATGTCCCGCAGGCGCATTCCATCGAGCAGCGTTTGCTGGTGTTGCTGACCGAGGCGCAATTAGCGCTCGATTCATCCAATGATCCGCTGTCGACGTTTGTGGGCGCGTTGACGATCCTGCTGCGCGAAGGGCTTGAAGCATTGTTGGTTGTAGTCGCGATGATAGCTTTTCTGAAGAAGGCTGAACGCACCGACGTTCTGCCCTATGTGCATGCCGGCTGGATGGCGGCGCTGGCGGCAGGCGGACTAACATGGGCGGTCGCCACGTACCTAGTCGACCTGAGCGGAGCTAGCCGCGAGATGACAGAGGGGTTTTCGGCCATCTTTGCCGCTATCGTTCTACTCGGCGTTGGCATCTGGATGCATCAAAAGAGTCTGGCGGGGCGCTGGCAATCCTACGTCAAACAAAAGCTGTCGTCGGCGCTGAACAAAAAATCGGCCATGATGCTGTTCCTATTGGCGTTCGTCACGGTCTATCGTGAGGTCTTTGAAACCGTCCTGTTTTACGCGGCGCTTTGGACACCAGAGAACGGTGGGTACTTACTCGCCGGCCTTGCGACCGGCACGGCAATCCTCGCTGCCATCGGTGTGATTTTATTGCGCTCGTCGGCGCGTTTGCCGATCAGCCAGTTTTTCGCGTTCAGCTCGGCTCTGGTTGCAGTGCTGGCAATTGTGCTCATGGGTAAAGGTGTCGCCGCACTGCAAAAAATTGGCTATCTGGAAATAACGCCAATCACCATGCCTCGAATTGACGTCCTAGGTGTCTACCCGTCGATGCAAACCATACTGGCGCAAGTGCTGACCCTGATGATTATTGTGGCCAGCGTTGTCTACAATATCCAGTCTCAACGGAAATCAAGTGCAAAAGCGGATGACGCCATGATGGAACGTTGACTCGGTCAAGATAATTACCGTAATCTCGTCCAAGGAAGATGACCGGCTGGAATACCGTTCGTCGTTTGGGAATTGGCACGAAGTTACTGTAAATGGCGGGGTATCGACGTTGATGCGAATCAGTTTCGTTTCGCCCTCGCACGTAGCAGGCTTCCGGCCGCGTTATCCTCGAATCGACCGGCCTCCTCGATGTAACCTTGCCCCGTGCCATCGTGGCGCCAGCCGCCTTGGCACTTGATGTCGCGGAAGTCAGCACCAGCCCGATGCGCGCTGGTGGCCGTCCCCCGCCGCAGGCTATGGCTCGACAGATCCGGTACGTAGCCAAGCCCGGCCAGCGTCGCGAGTTTTTTGAAGGGTCGGCATCCGACGCCGGGATATCATTCAGCGTCATCGCCACTGGTAAAGTGCTTGCTGATGGACTTCTGCTTCGCCGCGCGGTGAGCAACCTCGTATCGAACGCCATACGGTACACCCCAAAGGGTGAAACTATCACGCTCACGGCGACAGCTAACGACGACGGGGCCGTGGTTTCCGTTTCCAATCCTGGCCCAGTCATCATGCAGGAACACCTGCCGCGGGTGTTTGACCGGTTCTACATTTCCGATAAATCGAGGTCCAGTACGTCAGCCTCGGCTGGGCTTGGACTTTCAATCGTCAATTCCTTCATAGGGCTTCACCATGGCCGTGCCAGTGTCACGAGTGAGCTTGATGGATTTACCCAGTTCACGCTATTTTTTCCTGAGACGACTGCACCGAACGAAACAGTTTGAACTTCCCCTGAAAATTCGTCTTCCACAGGTGACGTAAAATAACGTTACTTTGGAAGACTTAGTTCCTTCGATGGCCAAGGAGCTTGGGCTGAGCGACCAGACGCTGCGCAACTAGATGAAGGCGGCCACTCGGGCCAGCTCAAGGGAGCGGACAACAAGGTGGTGACGCCGGAAGCGATGGAGGTACTTCAGTTTGTGAAATATTGGCTCAGCGCTACGCTCTGAACTTATCGAGGAAATACGCGCAACATTCCAAAGTAATTTCATGCGCTATAATACTTCGCATGGTCAAACGGTTCCTTTACATGATAGCTGTCGCATTTGCTCTCCAGATGAGCTGGGGAGTCGCGAGCGCCTATTGCATGCATGAAACCGGTAAAGCCAGCCAGCATTTCGGACATCACCAGCATGAACACAGCAAATCGAAGGATGTTTGTTGTGGAAATGCGTCTACGCCGAAAAAAACTTCGGTCCACCTCGATTGCCCATCGTGCACTCATGGATCTGTTGGTGTGCTGGCATGGACTGCCAGCTTCCTCGAACCCATGATAGTAGATCATCCGGCGCCCTTGTTGGTACCGGTACTTCCCCCTCCCTACCTCGAATTACCCGAACGCCCTCAGTGGCATGTCGCCGCCTAGTCCGGCGACACTCGTTCCTATACATCTGCACATTTTTAGCTCCCTGTAGATCGTTACGCATACGCGTAGGCGTGTCATCGCCGGATTCTTCCTATTCATTTTTTTGGAGAATTTTATGCGACTATTTTTACTGCCGCTGGGGCTTGCGCTTGCATTGGCATATCCCTTGCAGGCGACTGCACAAACGGCATATCCGCCATCTGCACCTATTATTTCAGAAGCCGCTCAGGTCGGTTCTACGCCTCTCACTCTGTCTGAGGCAATCAGGCTCGCCTTTGAGGGAAACCCGGGATTACGGGCCGCCGCGCGCGATATTGATATCGCCGCTGGTGAGCGTATCCAGGCCGGCGCACGACGCAATCCTGAACTTTCTATCCTGTCCGAGGGTTTGCAGAAAGAACAGCGGACAAGAACCGTACAGTTTAGCCAGCCTTTGGAGCTGGGCGGCAAACGTGCTGCACGCATCGTCGCTGCCGATGTCGGAAGCGAAATCGCTGCCGCTGATCTGGCTGGCTACCGCACGTCGCTGCGTGCAGACGTCGTGACGGCATTTTTCGATGTCGTGGCGGCGCAAGAGCGCTACCAACTTGCACAAGAATCGCAACAACTCGCCCAGCGCGTCAGCGATGCCGCCGCAAGACGTGTCATCGCCGGGAAAGTGTCTCCGGTAGAAGAAACGCGGGCGCGCGTCGCGGGAGCAAGCAGTAAAATTGAACTCAATCAGGCAACTAACGAGTTAACGCTTTCCAAGCGGCGCCTTGCGGCAACCTGGGGCATCCAAACACCGCAGTTCTATTCTGTGGTGGCGCTTGATATGTCATCTACTGCCATTCCGACATCGAACGAATTGCTGACACGCCTGCCAGGCGCACCCCAAACGCTGCGGGCACGGCTCGAAATCGATCGCCAGATCGCACTGGCCAAAGTCGAACGCAGCCGCCGGGTACCCGACTTGAATGTGATTGTCGGCACGCAGCGCGATGAACAACTCGGTCAAGCAGGGCCACGCCGCACCATCCTGGGTCTGTCGATCCCCCTCCCGTTCTTTGACCGCAATCAAGGCAATGTCCTTGCCGCATTGCGCCGTGCCGACAAGGCAAAGGACGAACTGAAAGTGGTGGAGAACAGGTTGACAATGGAAGTTGGCGAAGCATCGGCACGCCTCGAAGCCGCCCAGTCCGAATTGGGGATTTTACGTACCGAAATTTTGCCGGGCGCGCTCAGCGCGTATGAAGCGGCATCCAAGGGGTTTGAGTTGGGCAAGTTCGGATTTCTCGACGTACTCGATGCCCAACGCACGCTGTTCCAGGCCAAAACCCAATATGTACGAGCGCTCGCCGAATCGCATCGGGCCGCTTCAGACATTGACCGCATTCTCGGCCGCGTTGAATCGAACGGCGCATTGATCGCACCTGCGATCTCCTATCAGGAAGCAAAATGAAAACACCGAACATTGAAAAGAAAACAATAGGCGCGATTATCGGCGTTCTGGTCGTCGGCATAGCCTTGCTGATCGCTATTTTATTTACCGGGAAATCCGACAACAAGGAAGAATCCAAGGAGGCCGAAACGTCCGAGAGTGCCGACGCCAAAGGCGGTTCCGGATCCGGCTCGACAAAAAAAGGAGCACACGGTGGCAAGTTATTTGTTCAGGGAGCCACGTCGGTTGAAGTGGTCCTTGCCGAAGAAAACGGCGAGGCCCGCCATCGCCTCTGGCTGTACGAGAACGGCAAACAAATCGCCCCGGCTTCGGCCACTGCGACCGAACAAATCAAACGCGCCGACGGACAAACGCTGAACTTCGACTTTGCCGTCGACAAGGACAGCCTGCTCGCCAAAGGCAGCATCGCCGAGCCACATATCTTCGACGCGTTCATTACCGTGCGCAAGGGTGGCGCGGCGATTCAGATCAAGATCCAGAGCGAGGAAGGCAAAATCGAGCTGAGCGCGGCCCAAATCAAAACCGCCGGTGTGGTCATGGCGACCGCCGGCGGGGCCAAGATCAACAGTGTGTTTCAACTGGCCGGCGAAATACGGTTTAATGAAGACCGTACCGCGCACGTCGTGCCGCGGCTGCAAGGGGTCGTCGAAAGTGTCGCGGTCGAGTTGGGACAGCAGGTCAAAAAGGGACAAGTTTTGGCGGTCATCGCCAGCACGGTACTGTCGGAAATGCGTAGCGAGTCACTTGGCGCCCAGAAGCGCCTGGCCTTGGCGAAACTGACGTATGAGCGCGAGAAGAAGCTCTGGGAAGACAAGATCTCTGCCGAGCAAGATTATCTGCAAGCTCAGCAGAGCCTGCGCGAGGCCGAAATCGCTTCACAAAATGCGACGCAAAAAATCGCCGCCATCGGTGCCTCCACCGGAACTTCGGGCGCATTGAGCCGTTTTGAACTGCGCGCCCCGTTCGACGGCGCTATTGTGGAAAAGCACATTACCCTGGGCGAGTCCGTCACGGCGGAAGCGATGGTGTTTACCATCGCCGACCTGTCCACCGTCTGGGCCGAGATCATTGTCCCGGCCAAGGATATTGGCGCTGTGCGAGTCGGCACGAAAGCCATCGTGAAAGCGACCTCCATGGATTCCGAGGCAAGCGGCGTCGTGTCATACGTTGGATCGCTGCTGGGCGAACAAACCCGCACCGCCAAAGCACGCGTTACCCTGGCCAATCCGAAGCTGGCATGGCGCCCGGGCCTGTTCGTGAACGTCGAACTCACGTCCGATGAGCGCGATGTTGCAGTGGCAGTGTCGAGCGAGGCGATCCAGACGGTGGGCGAAAGTCCTGCTGTGTACATCGGTATCGAGGGTGGCTTCTTTGCCCAGCCAGTGGAAACCGGCCGCAGCGACGGTAAATATACCGAGATCGTCAAAGGCCTTGTCGCCGGTACGGTCTATGCGGCAAAAGGTAGCTTCGTCCTCAAGGCGGAGCAGGGCAAAGACAGCGCCGAACATGCACATTAAGCCGGAGAGAACTCATGTTTGAACGCATAATCCGTTTTTCCATTGAACACCGATGGTTGGTGATGCTTGCCGTTATTGCAATGATGGGCGTTGGTATATTCAGCTACCAAAAACTGCCCATCGACGCGGTGCCGGATATCACCAACGTCCAGGTGCAAATCAATACGTCGGCAGCGGGCTACTCACCGCTCGAAGTCGAACAACGCGTGACGTTTCCTATTGAAACAGTGATGGCCGGCTTACCCGACCTCGACCAGACACGCTCCCTGTCACGTTACGGCCTGTCGCAAATCACCGTGATCTTCAAGGACGGCACGGATATTTACTTCGCGCGGCAACTGGTTAACCAGCGGCTGCAGGAAGCGCGCGAGCGCCTGCCTCAAGGCGTATCGCCAGTGCTCGGTCCTATTTCTACAGGCCTGGGCGAAATCTACCTGTGGACGGTGGAAAGCGAGCCAAATGCAAAAAAAACGGATGGCCAGCCCTACACGCCGACCGATTTGCGCGAGATCCAGGATTGGATCATCAAGCCGCAATTGCGCAATGTGACAGGTGTTACGGAAATTAACTCGATCGGCGGTTACGCGAAGGAATACCACGTCACCCCGAATCCAACAAAATTGTCCTCTTATGGTCTGACTTTCCAGGACATCGTCACCGCGCTCGACAGCAACAACAATAACGTCGGCGCCGGCTATATCGAAAAACGCGGCGAGCAATTCCTGATACGCGCGCCGGGCCAAGTCAAGTCGCTCGACGATATGCGCAATGTCATTCTCAACACAGTACAGGGCGTGCCGATCCGCATCCGCGACGTCGCTGAAGTTGAAGTGGGTCGTGAGCTGCGCACCGGCGCGGCAACCGACAACGGCCGCGAAGTCGTACTCGGTACCGTATTCATGCTCATAGGCCAGAATAGCCGCATTGTGTCGCAGGCGGTCGATAAAAAAATGGAGGAAATTAATCGTACCTTGCCCGCTGGCGTCAAGGCGGTGACGGTCTACGACCGTACTGTCTTGGTGGATAAAGCAATCAATACCGTCAAGAAAAACTTGCTCGAAGGCGCGGTACTGGTAATTGCCGTGCTGTTCCTTTTCCTCGGCAATATTCGGGCCGCACTGATCACCGCGATGGTCATTCCGCTGGCCATGCTTTTCACCTTTACCGGGATGGTTACCTATAAGGTCAGCGCAAATCTGATGAGCCTTGGCGCCCTGGATTTCGGCATCATTATCGATGGCGCCGTTGTGATCGTCGAAAACTGCGTACGCCGGCTTGCGCATGCCCAAGCACACCACCAGCGTGCACTGACCCGCTCGGAGCGCTTTCATGAGGTATTCGCGGCGGCGAAAGAAGCGCGCCGTCCTTTGTTGTTCGGCCAACTCATCATCATGATCGTCTACATCCCCATCTTTGCGCTCACTGGCGTGGAAGGGAAAATGTTTCATCCGATGGCGTTTACGGTAGTTGCCGCTCTGCTGGGTGCGATGATCCTGTCCCTGACATTCATTCCGGCTGCTGTTGCCCTGTTCATCGGCAAGCATGTCGCTGAAAAAGAAAACCGTCTGATGGAGTACGCCAAGCGAATCTATACCCCGCTGTTGGCGAAGGTCATGCTTAACAAGGCAGTCGTGGTAACGGCCTCTGTCGTACTCATTATCCTTTCGGGCGCTCTCGCAAGCCGAATGGGCAGCGAGTTTGTACCGAATCTCAATGAGGGCGATTTTGCCATCCAATCGCTGCGTATTCCAGGCACCAGCCTGACACAATCGCTCGACATGCAGAAAAAGCTCGAAGCCGGCTTGAAAGCCAAGTTTCCAGAGATCGATCGCGTGTTTGCTCGTACTGGTACTGCGGAAATCGCCTCCGATCCCATGCCGCCGAATATTTCGGATGGTTATGTGATGCTCAAGCCTGAAAAAGACTGGCCTGCCCCGAAGAAAACACGGGCCGAGGTGCTGGCCGCAGTGCAGGCCGAGGCAGCAACGTACGCCGGTAACAGCTATGAGTTTTCACAGCCAATCCAACTGCGCTTCAATGAACTCATTTCCGGCGTGCGCAGTGACGTCGCAGTGAAAATTTACGGCGACGACATGGACGTGCTAAACGCCACCGCAGCACAAATCGCCGCGGTGATCGGCCGCATTCCCGGCGCGGCGGAGGTCAAGACCGAGCAAACGTCGGGATTACCGATGCTGACAGTAAATATCGACAGAGAAAAGACGGCGCGTTATGGCCTCAATGTCGGCGCGGTACAAGAGGCCCTGGCCATCGCCACAGGGGGACGCAACGCCGGAACCGTATTCGAGGGCGATCGCCGTTTCGATATCATCGTGCGCCTGCCGGAAAACCTGCGCACCGATCTGGAAGCACTCAAGCGCTTGCCCATCCCACTTGCCCGCGCCGCAGGCAAGGATGGCGTTCCAGGGGAAGTAAGCTTTATTCCTTTGGCCGAAGTGGCAACACTCGATTTTGCACCCGGACCCAACCAGATCAGCCGGGAAAACGGCAAGCGGCGCATCGTCGTCAGTGCCAACGTGCGCGGACGAGACATCGGCACCTTTGTTCCTGAAGCCGAACAGCTGATACAGAGAGAAGTCAAAATCCCGCCAGGCTATTGGATGACGTGGGGCGGTACCTTCGAACAATTACAATCGGCCACCCAGCGACTGCAGCTGGTAGTGCCGCTTGCACTGTTCCTGGTCTTTACCTTGCTATTTGTGATGTTTAACAACGCAAAGGATGGATTGATCGTGTTTACCGGAATTCCATTTGCCTTGACGGGTGGCATCCTGGCGCTCTGGCTGCGCGATATCCCGCTGTCGATTTCCGCTGCGGTGGGCTTCATCGCCTTGTCGGGAGTCGCGGTACTCAACGGCTTGGTGATGATTTCCTTCATCCGTACGCTGCGCGAGGAGGGTATGTCCCTTGATCAGGCGATCACGACGGGGGCACTGACACGCCTGCGGCCGGTGTTGATGACCGCGCTGGTGGCCTCGCTGGGATTCATTCCAATGGCGATCGCAACCGGCACCGGCGCCGAGGTGCAGCAGCCACTGGCGACAGTCGTTATCGGAGGGATTATTTCCTCGACACTGCTCACTTTACTGGTGTTGCCGCTGCTGTATCGCTTGGCGCATGGCAAGGACGACGATGCAGAACCGGTCGGCATCCACAAAAAGGATCCCATTCCAGCTTGATTTTTTGCTACCGAGCTTTTGTTTATTCGGTTTTCCACCTGGATGTTTCAACGCCCAGGTGGATCGAATTTCAGAGCGTCGGCTTGCAATACGCGAGCAAATTATTGCTGTTGATGAAATTTTCAACAGGAAAGTACGAGGAAATTAAATGAGTTACTTAAAAATAATAATAATCTTTTTGAGAGATTGTTCCATGAAAGCCATTCTATTAATTTTACTTGTATTTTTTGTCTATGACTCTGTCTCCTATTGGACCCCGGACATACGGTGGTTGCTGAGCAGATCAAACTAAAAGACAGAAAAATTTAAAAAAAACATCAAATTTTCATCGAATCCCAACCATTAACATCTTTATTTCAGTGAATGAGGGTTTCAAATGATGGATGACAGCCGCACGGCATCTCCGAAAAAAAATAATGAAAGCGTCGCCGTTGTACAGGCGAAGGACATTCATGATGAGGTCACGTGGACCGTGATCGGCACCTCGGCGCTGACGTTTCTACTCGTTGCGGGATTCGTTTTATGGCTGCATTGGTCAAGCAGGACCAAGAAATCCGATCAGAATAAAAAAGGGCATGCGGAGGCACAACCCCGAAAGCGAAAGCGCTCCCGTCGTTAGCCGGGCGCTTGCCTCCGTTTGGTGGCAATAAAGGCTCAAGATAAATGGACTTAAAGAAATGTGTGAACATGTCGGCGACGTGTGTATGAGCGCGCCAGGTGGAAAATGTGCCGATCATGTCCAGGAGATGCACATTAAAATCATTCATATCCTTATTGATCTGGTCGAACGCGCATGCTTTACTTAAAATTATTGAAGACTTGACGTATCCGCAAACCGAGGCGATAACACCAACAGGAAATAGTCGATGAGTCACCAGCCGACAAAACAGCTAGCGGTAAACAAGGCACGAAGGGCAACGCTTTTTTTTATCACGGCGTTTGCCGAATTGGCATCGATCTATTTTGCTCTCGTATGCCTATCGGCTCCTCACAGTGCCTGGTTATGGGCAGCGGTAGCATTGAGCAGCGGTATGTTTTTCGGCTTGGTCATGTTGCACCAATCTGGCAATCAGGGCATGTATTCAATCTATGGCGCCGTTTTCTGTGCCAGCGTAGCGGCTTGGTTTTGGCTCAAGTCGAATCTGCTGATTACGCCGGTCGACTGGTGCGGAATTGCAATCGCTTTATCCTGTGTCGTGCTCATCACTTGGCCGAAGCGTCGCAAGGTGCGGCCTGAGGTTGATCGGTCAGAAAAATGACAAAAAAATCCAGATAAAACAAATAGACTTTTAAAGGGGGGTAAATTGATAAGCGATCATGCCGGCGTAGTGCTCGGCGTATTGGGCTTCGCCATATTCCCCGCGATCGCCGTCGTAGCAGGCGGTCTGGTGGCATTCGTATACCTCCCCCGAAAAGCAGTGCGCAGTGGCATCCAGCACTTCGCTGCCGGACTTATTTTTTGCGTACTGGCCACCGAATTATTGCCTGATCTGGCCCACAGGCGCATGCCGCTGTGGACCATCGTGGGGTTTTCATTGGGCTTCATCACGATGGTAGCGATTAAGTTCTTTTCTGAAAATGCCAAGATGGAAGGTAAGTCTTCGCCAAAGTTGTCCATGGGTTTGCTTGCCGCGATGGGAATCGATATCGCGCTTGATGGACTGCTTATTGGGCTTGGATTTGCTGCAGGAAAAAAGCAAGGCTTGCTGCTCACCATCGCTATGACGTTGGAAGTATTTTTTCTTGGCCTGGCATGTGCCACGTCGCTAAGCGCAAATTCCGAACCACGCGGGCGGATGATCTGGATTCCCGTGCTGCTCGGCGCTTTGCTTCTTGCCGGTGCGGCCGAGGGGGCGATCGCGTTGACCGTGCTGCCTTCGGCGGCGCTCGACGCACTGCTCGCTTTTGGCGTCGCAGCCTTACTGTACCTGGTGACCGAAGAGCTGCTGGTCGAAGCGCACGAGGCTCCTGGAGCTGGTGAGCAGCCCCCTGTCATGCTCATCGGCTTCATGCAGACAGGGATGTTTTTCATCGGCTTCATCGTATTGCTCATCGTAGGGATGATTCTTTAGCGGCAGTATACCGACAGCGGCGCCATAGATGCCGCGCCGGATAAGTTTTAAACATGGCCGGCGTTGTCAGCCGGTGGCCAACTATTACCCTTAAAAGAAAGTAAAAAATTCGATGACCACAGAAACCAAAGTTCGCCTAGACCTGCCCCTTGTGCTACCCGACGTGCGCGATGCAGGCGACCGTTGCGTGGAACGACTGACGAGATTGTTGACCGGTCGCCCTGGCATTGAACAGGTGCATATCACGGGCGTCGATGCGGGCAAGCCTACCTTGTGTGTCCACTATGACCCCGAGGTAATGACTTTGCAGCGCGTGCGCGACTTCGTGAGCGCGGCCGGAGCACAGTTGACATCCAAGTATGTACATCTTTCGCTGCGCACGAGCGCCGCCCTGCATGCGCGTGCGGCCAGAACCTTGGCTGAGAACCTACGCCGCATGCCTGGCGTGTTCGAGGCCGATGTAGCGCCCTCAGGGGCCGTCAGGGTCGAATATGACCGCACACTCGTTTCAGAAACGGTCTTGCGCGATAAAATCTCAGATCCAGAACTATCCGTTTCTGGATCGAGTGGCGCGCAGCCGGGAGCGAACAGCATACCGCCGGGACAACCCGCGCATGAAGAAAGGGACGGCGGTAGCAGTACGGCTCGCCACAAGGACGGCGTGCAAGCAAACAACCATGCAGACCACAAGCATGCCGACAGCGACTCCAAGGACAGCCATGCGAATAACGATCATGCCCATGGCGGGCCGTCCGGCGAAAATTCGGAACTCATCTTTGCAGGTATTGCCGGCATCATGCTCTTGTCAGGTTGGGCAATAGGCCGTCTGGCATTCGGTCCCGATTGGCTGCCAACAGCCATGTTTATCGCGGCGTATTTTTTTGGCGGTTATTTCACCGTCAAGGAAGCTATCGACAATTTACTTGCACGCCGCTTCGAGATCGACACCTTGATGCTCGTTGCGGCCATCGGCGCCGCCGCTTTGGGAAAATGGGCGGAAGGTTCGCTGTTGCTCTTTTTATTCAGCCTAGGGCATTCGCTGGAGCATTATGCGATGGGACGTGCACGCCGAGCGATTGAAGCCTTAGCAAAATTGGCGCCTGAAACGGCCAGCGTGCGCAGGGATGGCAAAGTGGTTGACGTACCCGTAGCTGAGCTACAACTGGGCGATATCGTTATTGTCCTACCGAACGAACGTCTCGCAGCAGATGGCGTCGTTACGAAAGGCACGACCAGCGTGAACCAGGCACCGGTGACGGGGGAAAGTGTTCCAACCGACAAACAGCCGACAGACAATCCTAAGGAGGCGGTATTGGCCTTTGATAAGGTTGCTGCTGAAAATCGAGTCTTTGCAGGAACCATCAATGGCAGCGGGGCTATTGAAGTGATGGTTGCCAGGCGTGCAGATCAATCGACTATGGCCCGCGTGGTAAAAATGGTCACCGATGCCGAGACACAGCGCTCTCCGACGCAAAACTTTACCGAGCGCTTCGAACGTATTTTTGTACCGGTGGTCCTGGGACTGGTAACCCTGCTCTTGTTCGCCTGGGTCGTTGTTGATGAATCATTCGCCGAAAGTTTCTACCGCGCCATGGCGGTACTGGTCGCGGCAAGTCCTTGCGCGTTGGCGATCTCGGTGCCGAGCGCTGTCTTGAGCGGTGTCGCGCGCGCCGCGCGCGGCGGCGTTCTTGTAAAGGGCGGTGCGCCGCTGGAAAATCTGGGTACCCTGACCTCTATTGCCTTTGATAAAACTGGCACCCTCACCGAAGGTAAACCGAAATTGACGGATGCGATCGCAGCCGCAGGGGCGACCGAAGACGAACTGTTATCGGTGGCGATGGCGATCGAGGAACAGAGCGATCATCCGCTGGCGTCCGCGGTCGTGGCCGGCGCGAAGGAACGGTTGGGCGACAAGCCAGCGACCGTGCAGGCATCCGATATCAAGAGTATTACGGGCCGTGGGGTGCAAGCCATGGTGGACGGCGAATTGGTCCATATTGGCAAGCCGGCGCTTTTTTCGGAGATCGACGGCCAGCCGTTGCCGGCGGACGTCGAAGAGTCGAACAGTAAATTGGTGGTGACTGGACGCACGACGATGATAGTACGCAAAGGGCAGCGCTTTCTTGGCGTATTGGGTGTCATGGACACGCCGCGTCCGGTTGCCAGCGACGTCATGGCGGCGCTGCGCAAACTTGGCATTGAACGGCTGATCATGATTTCCGGCGACAACCAGCAAGTCGCCGACGCGGTCGCCAAAAGTGTCGGCCTGACGGAAGCCCGCGGCGATCTCATGCCTGAGAAAAAAGTCGAGGCCATCAAGGAACTGCGCCAGAAACACGGCAAGGTGGCAATGGTCGGCGATGGTGTGAACGATGCGCCGGCGATGGCCAATGCGACGGTTGGTATTGCCATGGGCGCCGCCGGCTCGGATGTCGCGTTGGAAACGGCCGATGTTGCGCTGATGGCAGACGACCTGGCGCAGTTGCCGTTTGCCGTCGGCCTCTCGCGCAGTACGAGCCGCATCATCAAGCAGAACCTATGGGTCAGCCTTGGCGTCGTCGCAGTCCTGATACCAGCCACCATCTTTGGTTTGAACATCGGAACGGCTGTCATTTTTCATGAAGGATCCACGCTACTGGTCGTCATCAATGCCCTGCGTCTGCTTGCGTATGGCGACGTGAAACTAAAACCCACATCCGCTTGAACAAGGTCAAGGCGCCTTTGGGTACCTGACAGACCGCTACAGTGAACGGAACGAACAGGCGCGAACGCGATTGACAGGCAAATCGAACGCATCTAACGACCGCCGCCGAAGTCGCCATTCGACGGCCCGCGGCGCTGGCGGATTCGCCCCCATGGGGTGCATGTCCTCTGGCACGCCGAAAAAAATGCAAGTTGTCAAGTACCCGGCATGAATATAGAATTATTAATATTGAAAATAGAAATTTGATGATTGACCCGCATCTCCCATTCTCCGCCTGAATGGTGCCGAAATGGCGTCAGGCGTAGGGCGGGCGGCGCCACCACGAAGGAGGCCCGTTCTTGAGCAGCATTCATGAAACTGCGTACCCCCGCTTCAAGCCAGAACTCACGCAACGCGAGCTTGAGGATGTCTATACGCCCAACGAAGGGGAAAGTAAATTCATCCACCGTAAGGGCCGAACGGGCCCCGCCAGGCTTTATCTGGCGCTGCTGCTAAAAACAGTCCAGCGCCTGGGTTACTTTCCGATGCTCCATGAAGTGCCGGTGCCGGTTGTTTCGTTTATCGGCAAGACAATCGGGGTGGGGGTCATTTCTGCACGCGACCTTCTGGAAGAAGAGAAGCGGCATCATTCCCGAGAACGAGGTATCGAGGCGGTCAGACAATACGTTGGGATCAGGCCGATCACGAGCGATACCCACAAGGCCATTCTGAGTGCCGCGACCGAGGCCGCGCAGACCAAGCACGAGCTGGCCGACATCATCAACGTCGTCATCGAAGAGCTGATACGCCAACGGTTCGAGTTGCCTGCTTTCAGCACCCTCAATCGCAAAGCATTGACGGTACGCATCGACGTCAACGACCGCTATTTTAAAACGCTCGTGGATCCTCTGCCGGCTGCCTTAATAGAACGGTTTGACGCGATGCTTGTGCCGACGCCGCAGCAGGCGATGAGTGGTTGGCAGCAGCTCAAACAGGATCCCAAAAAACCGACCAATACGGAAGTGCGACTCTATCTGGAACATCTGCAATGGCTCCAGGGTTGGGCGGCCGAGCTACCTGCAGTGGCGCACATCCCCGTGCTAAAACGCAGCCAATATGTGTATGAGGCCCGTGCGCTGGACGTGGCGGACATGAAGGCGCTCAAACACGATAAACGCTACGCGCTGATGGTGCTACTATTTCACGCCCAGATGAGCAAATCTCTTGACGATGCGGTCGAGATGTTTATCCGCAAACTGCGCAAGATTCATACCGGCGCGGAAGAAAAGTTGCGGCAGTATTATCTGGAGCACCAGAAACGCGCGGAGAAACTGATTATCCAGCTGCGCGACGTCCTGGAGGCCTTCGTGGAGGGCGAAACGGACGAGGACAGGGGGGCACGCATCGCCGCGGCCTTCCACGATGAACCGGGCAACCTCCTGATCGAGTGCGACGAACACATCGCCTACACCGGGAACAACTACTTGCCTTTCATGTTGGCGCCTTATCAAACGCAGCGCCCATTGCTGCTAAATTGCCTCAGCCTGCTTAATCTCGAATCGACATCGGCCGATCGGTCCCTCATCGATGCGATCTGCTTTGTATTGGCGAACCGGCAAAGCCATCGCGAAAGCCTGTCGATCGCCGAAACGAACGTCAGTCTAAAATGGATACGGGAAAAATGGCGCAAGCTGGTCACCGGCCAACGATCCGGTGCGGTCTCGGAAGTGAATCGAAAGTATTTTGAACTGTGCGTGTTGACCGAGGCGATGCAAGAGCTACAGTCGGGAGATTTGTTTGTCGCCAATAGCGATCACTTCAGTGACTACCGGACGCAGCTGATCGATTGGGATTTGTATCAGGCCCAAGTGGAAGAATATGGCGCCATGCTCGGCATGCAGACCGAGCCAAAGGCATTCTCGGCAGCGCTCAAGCAATCGCTCGCGGCGATCGCGGCGAGCGTCGACGCCGGCTTGCCGGAAAACGAGCACGTGGATCTGAACGGCACGGAGTTAATCCTGCGCAAGCACGCGAAGGACGCGAAGCCGGAGGCGTTGGAACGAATCGACAAAATTCTCACCACGCGCCTTCCCGAAAAAAACATCTTAGACATCTTGGTGGAGTCGGAGGGGTGGCTGGATCTGCATAAACAGTTCGGCCATTGTCCGGATTCGATTCCAAAGTCGACGACCCGCGCAAGCGCTTTATCACCACGCTGTTTTGCTATGGATGCAACCTTGGCGCCACCCAGACTGCCCGTTCAGTCAAAGATCTAAGCCGTAAACAGGTGGCTTGGCTCAATTTGCACCACATTACAGAAGAGCGCTTGGAAAAGGCCATCGTCCAGGTCATCAATGCATACAACAAATTCCTGCTACCGAAGTACTGGGGCTCGGGCAAGAGCGCGTCGGCAGACGGAACTAAGTGGAACATGTACGAGCAGAACCTGCTGTCCGAATACCACATCCGTTATGGCGGCTATGGCGGTATTGGGTACTACCACGTCTCAGACATGTATATCGCATTGTTCAGCCATTTCATCCCGTGCGGCGTGTACGAGGCGATTTGCATCCTGGATGGACTGATCAAGAACGAGTCGGACATTCAGCCCGATACCTTGCACGGTGACACCCATGCGCAAAGCGCTCCAGTATTTGGCCTGGCCTATCTGCTGGGGATCAATCTGATGCCCCGCATCCGGAATCTGAAAAGCCTAGTATTTTACAAGCCAGACCGGGGCAAACGTTACGAAAATATTAACGGTCTGTTCAGCGAGTCAATTAACTGGGAGCTGATCGAAACCCATTTGCCGGACATGCTTCGCATCGCGTTGTCAATCAAGGCCGGCAAGATCACGCCGTCGACAATCCTGCGCAGACTTGGCACGTCAAGCCGCAAAAACAAATTATATTTTGCCTTCCGTGAACTAGGCAGGGTTGTGCGAACCGAGTTTCTTTTGAAATATATCGGTGACGTGGAACTACGCAAAACCATCAACGCGGCGACCAACAAGAGCGAGGAGTTCAACCAATTTATCAAGTGGCTGTTTTTTGGCAATCAGGGCATCATCGCGGAAAACGTGCGACATGAACTGGCCACGGAGCTGCGGTACCGCCGCAACAAAGCTTTGTTTCTGCTTGGTTTCTGGCGCGGGTTTCGCGGCGACGAGTTGACGCGCCTGCAAATCGCAGCATGTTCACGTCACGCAAGGTGAAGGGATGACTTGCTTCTTGCCGCCCACCAAAGGTGATCGCCAGTTCAAGGGCGGCAACTTCAAGGTGCCGTTGCTATCGCGCCTGTGCCCAGTCAGCGCTTATGAGGAATGGATCGCTGCGGCGAGATTGACGGCTGGACTGGTGTTTCGTGCCATTGATCGCTGGGGCAACATCAGCGATAACGGACTGAACATCGATAGCCTGGTACCGCTCCTGCGTAATATCCTGCAGGAAGCCGGCGTTGATGCGCATGAGTTGTACAGCGCTCACTCGCTGCGGCGCGACTTTGCCAACTGGGCAACAGCCAATGGATGGGATCTCAAAACGCTGATGGAGCACGTGGGCTGGAAAAACGCCCAATCCGCCATGCGCTACATCGACAGGGAAGATCCCTTTAACCAGCGCCGTATCGAACAAAACCTGTATCCTCTTTATAGCAAGTAATTAAACAGCTGCAGGTGGACCTTTAATTCTGACAAGATTGTAATCCTGGCGTTAGACGATTGTCATCTTTCCAAGGTAGACTGAAGACAGAGACCGACGGCGATCTTCACCATCCGCATAACGTGGACACAGCAGTTGAACTAGTGGAAAAGTGACATGCGATTATTAGTGGTTGAGGACGAGCAAAAGGCGGGCGAATATATTCAGAAAGGTCTGAGTGAGTCTGGTTTTGTTGTTGACTTGGCGAGAACTGGGCCCGACGGACTTCACGCTGCCACGACTGCCCATTACGACCTGATCGTGCTTGACGTCATGCTTCCGGGCTTAGATGGTTGGCAAATCATTGCTGAGTTGCGCAAAACGGTCGATACGCCTGTGCTGTTTCTTACCGCACGGGATGGACTCGATGACCGCATCAAAGGTCTGGAGCTTGGTGCGGATGATTACTTAGTCAAGCCATTCGCTTTTGTTGAGCTGCTTGTTCGTATTCGAACGTTGTTGCGCCGGGGGCCGATCAGAGAAGCTGATATTTTTCAGATTGCCGATCTGGAACTGGACATTCCTAAGCGAAGAGTCATACGGGCCGGTGTTCGGATTGATTTGACTGCGAAAGAATTTGCACTTTTGCATTTGCTATCCAAGCGGGTCGGACAAGTTTTATCCCGGCCGTTGATTGCATCGCAAGTATGGGATATGAATTTCGACAGCGACACAAACGTGGTGGATGTCGCAGTACGCCGTCTACGAGCAAAAATTGACGACCCCTTCGAGGTAAAACTGATCCATACGATTCGGAGTATGGGCTATGTGTTAGAAGATAGACAATGAAGGCCAAGAACTGGTCTCTCACCACGCAGCTGGGGGCGCTCTTCGTCTGCATCTCGGCAATTGTATTTTCGGCCTTAGGCATCTATCTCTATCAAGCTCTCGCGGTGCAGCTCCAAGCACGGGATGATGCAGACCTTGTCGACCGTATTGTGTTCATCAGACATATGCTTGAGGAGACACCGAGTGTAGAGTCGATTCGTGTGGATCCGCACCGTTTTTTAGATGCTGTCGATTTGCATGGCGGCTTTTTGCTCGTTATGCAGGCACAAGACGGTGAAGAATTAACCCGCAATACCCGTGACCGTTCATTCATGCATGCCAGCGGGGCTGTGCCGGTAGAGACGATGCCAGAGCCATCTCACGTACGTGCTGCACTAGGGCATAGCGAACCCAACCTAAGAGTTATTGCTGCGCTGGGTACCGTTGGTTCGACAGGTTCCGTGGTGAAAATCACGCTCGCCCGAAGCGAAGAGAGCCGCGCAGCTGTTCTATCTGCATACAAGTTAAAAGTGCTTGCATCGGGCTTCTTTGGTGCGGTGCTAACAGCCCTACTGGGGTTTCTACTAGTACGTCGCGCGTTGCACAAAGTAAAGCTCATCGCGCAGCAAGCTCAGCAGGTCAGTGCGCACAATTTGGAAGTGCGCTTGCATGCAAAATCAGCACCGAAGGAAATCCAGATACTGGCTGATTCGTTCAATGAGGTGCTTGACCGCCTGCAAAATAGCTTTAATAACCTTTCCCAATTCGCAGATGACCTGGCACATGATTTGCGTACGCCGCTCAACAATCTGATGGTTCAAACAGAAGTTGCTCTGTCTCACCCCAGAGAATCGGAGGAATATCAAAACCTTCTCTCATCTAACTACGAGGAGTTTGGCCGTCTTGCTAGAATGGTGGAAAGCATATTATTTTTGGCGCGGGCTGACCATGACCAAGTTTTGCTAGCAACTGAACAGCTTGATATGGATGTTGAGCTGACGCGAATCGCCGAGTATTTTGAAGGGCCAGCGTCCGACGCCGGGATATCATTCATCGTCATCGCCACTGGTAAAGTGCTTGCTGATGGACTCCTGCTTCGCCGCGCGGTGAGCAACCTTGTATCGAACGCCCTTCGGTACACGCCGAAGGGCGAAACTATCTTGCTCAAGGCGATAGAGGACGACGACGGGGCCGTAGTTTCTGTTTCCAATCCTGGCCCAGGCATCGCGCAAGAACACCTGCCGCGGTTGTTTGACCGGTTCTACCGTTCCGATAAATCGAGGGCCAGTACGTCAGCCTCCGCTGGCTTGGGTCTTTCAATCGTCAAATCCATCATGACGCTTCACCATGGCCGTGCCAGTGTTACGAGTGAGCTTGATGGAGTTACCCAATTCACGCTATTTTTTCCTGACACGACAGTATCGATCGAAACAGTGAAGCGCTGAAAACGCATTTTTGAGGACAGAAATCTTGTGCTCAGCGGTTAACTACGCAAGCTGCAGCTCCCAGTATCCCACATCAATCCACTGATCAAATTTACAGCCAACCCGCTTGAACATAGCCACCTTCTCAAATCCTAGGCGCTCGTGCAAAGCAACGCTAGCTTCATTGGGCTGCGCAATACCACCAATGACCACCTGCAGTTGGCGGTGGCGGAGCTCCTCGATCAGGGTACTGTAAAGCTGTCGGCCGATGCCCTGACCGACACCATCGTGCGCCACGTACACCGTTGACTCGACCGAAAAGCGATAGGCGCTGCGGGCACGCCAGGGCGTTGCGTAAGCGTAGCCGACTATCTCTCCGTCGCGTTCAAAGACGTACCACGGCAACTGCCCACCCACAGAGGCGATGCGCTGGGCCATCTCATCGATGGCGACTATCTCCTCTTCAAACGTGATGGTGGAGCTGCTAACGTAATGGTTGTATATCGTGGCGATCGCAGCAGCATCGGCGGTAGTGGCAAGTCGAATCATCAGCGGGATCCAAATAGACGTGAAGTGGCAGCAAGGAGCACGGCAGCAAACTGCGCACGGCCCCCTAAAGTGTCATCCTAGCAATGGTCCATCATATGTGGCCTCACGGCGCATTGCGTTGAGTAGGATCGCGCAGAAAAGCTGGTGAAGGCCCTGTTCCTCCCGAGCGGGCCCGCTCCCGTCCTGCGGCCTCGGCCCACCAGATCAACTGGGAAAAGGTGCGCTCGATATAGGAAACCCAGCGCATGCTGTCGACTTCGGGCGCAAAGCTGCCGTCGGCGGCGAAAACAGTGTGTGCGGCCGGAATATGGATCATGGCCGACACCGGCAAACAGCCCAGCTCGGACAGAAAAGCGCGCATGCCCACCGCCGCCCGCACACCACCCCACTGGCCCGCCGAATAGGTGACGATGGCGCTGGGCTTGAAGGCAAACAGGGAACCGCCAAAGTGGTTCAGTAAATGCATCAGTGCCGGACTCATTGAATGATTGTATTCAGGACTAACCATCACATACCCATCGGCGCCGGCAATCTCACTTGCCAGTTGCTCCAACGGCAGGGGCGCCCGCCCCTGCGCATAGGAAAAGTGTGGCTTGAACACGTCACCCAGGTCGTAATCAAGTGGATCAATGAGCACCACATTGTGACCATCACGGCTGCACTGCGCCGCGCAGGCCTTGGCGACGCGTTCGCCCACGCGCGCTGGCAGGGGCGGTATGCTGGTGCGAATAGAACCGAGAAACACCAGAATTTTCATCTTCATCTTACCCTTTTCAGCCAAAACTTCGGCTATGTCATAGTGCAGTGACGACCCGGGGGAGCGGGCCAACGTGAAAACAGCCTATTTGCTTGGCGTCTCGAGATCCATGGCCGCTTCGGCGAGGGCGTGTACTTCGGCCGGCATGGATTCCTTGCGCTCGCTATAGCGGCTAGTCAGGTAATCCGAGCGATCGCGCACCACCAGGGTGAATTTATACAGCTCCTCCATGACGTCGACCAGGCGGTCGTAGTACGGCGACGGCTTCATTCGGTCGTTGTCGTCGAACTCCTGGTATGCCTTGGCAACGGACGACTGGTTCGGGATGGTCACCATGCGCATCCAGCGGCCCAGCACGCGCAAGCCGTTGACGGCGTTGAACGATTGTGAGCCGCCAGAGACTTGCATTACCGCCAGGGTGCGCCCCTGTGTGGGACGCACGCTACCCATTTCCAGCGGCAGCCAGTCGATCTGTGACTTGAATACACCCGTCACAGCGCCATGGCGCTCCGGGCTGCACCAAACCTGGCCTTCCGACCAGAGCGACAACTCGCGCAGCTCCTGCACCTTGGGATGGTCCGGGCTGACGCTGTCGACCATGGGCAAGCCATGCGGATCGAAGACCCGCGTTTCAGCGCCAAAGTGCTGCAGCAGGCGCTCCGCCTCCAGTGTCAGCAAGCGGCTGAACGAGCGTTCACGTAGCGAGCCGTACAGCAAGAGGATGCGCGGCGGATGCGTTGCCACCGTCGCCGGCACAAGTTTATCAACCGTCGGCGTATCGAGGTGCGCGGCGCTGACGTTGGGCAAGTTATCCGTGAGCTTATGCATGGGGCACCACCCGCTTTCCTTGCGCATCGATGACCGCCTCGCCGTCTTCTTTGGCAAACGCGCCCAGTTGCGGCAAGGGCAGAATGTCAAGCACCAACTCAGATGGGCGGCATAGGCGCACGCCAAGCGGCGTGACCACGAACGGACGATTGATGAGGATGGGATGGGCCAGCATGGCGTCCAACAGTGCCTCGTCGCTGATTTGGGCCTGGTCGAGACCCAGTTCCAGGTACGGCGTACCTTTCTGGCGAATGGCCTCGCGCACGCTCAAGCCAGCACGGGCAATCAAATCGACCAGGATCTCGCGCATTGGCGGTTGCTGCAGGTATTCGATGACCTGCGGCTCAGTGCCAGTATTGCGGATCAACGCCAGGGTGTTGCGCGAAGTGCCACAGGCCGAGTTGTGATAAATAGTGATATCCATGATGAATCCTTTCTTTAATAACTGAGGCGCAGTGCCAGCGCAGCCAGTGTCACCAGCAACACAGGCAAGGTGAGGACAATGCCGACGCGGAAGTAATAACCCCAGGAGATGTGAATCTTCTTACTGTCGAGGACATGCAGCCACAGCAGAGTCGCCAGGCTGCCGATTGGGGTAATTTTCGGTCCCAGGTCACTGCCTATGACATTGGCATAAATCATCGCCTCGCGCACGGCGCCTTGCGCCGAGGTCGGATCGATCGACAAGGCGCCGATTAGCACCGTCGGCATATTGTTCATAATCGAGGACAGAACAGCCGTCAGCACGCCGGTGCCCATGGCCGCTCCCCACACACCATATTGGGCAAAGTAATTGAGTACGCCAGTCAAGTAGCCGGTCAGGCCCGCGTTGCGCAGGCCATATACGACCAGGTACATGCCCAGAGAAAAAACAACGATCTGCCATGGCGCATTGCGGATGACTTCGCGCGTGGGTATCACATGGCCTTTGGCGGCGACAGCCAGCAACAGCGCGGCGCCGACGGCGGCCACGGCACTGATCGGCACGCCCAGGCTCTCCAGCCAGAAAAAGCCGATCAGCAGCAGCGCCAGGACCAGCCAGCCGGCCTTGAAGGTCGCCATGTCGCGGATCGCGGCACCGGGACGTTTGAGCTGGGAGACGTCATAGTCTTGCGGGATGTCCTTGCGGAAAAACCACATCAGTACAAGCAAGGTCGCTATCACTGCCACCGCGTTGACCGGTACCATCACAGCCGCATACTCGGCAAAGCCGATCTTGAAATAGTCGGCAGAAACGATATTGACCAGGTTCGACACCACCAGCGGCAGGCTGGCCGTGTCGGCGATAAAGCCGGCCGCCATCACGAACGCCAAGGTCGCCTTGGCTGAAAACTTCAATTCCAGCAGCATGGCGATCACGATGGGTGTCAAAATCAGCGCGGCGCCATCGTTGGCAAACAGGGCTGCGACGGCGGCGCCCAACAGGACCAGCAAGACAAACAGCTTGCGACCGCTGCCGCCACCCCAGCGTGCCACGTGCAATGCGGCCCATTCGAAGAAACCGGCCTTGTCGAGCAGCAGGCTAATGATGATGACGGCGATAAACGTGCCGGTTGCATTCCATACGATGTGCCAGACGACGGGAATGTCCGACAACTGGATGACGCCAGCCAGCAGCGCGACGCCAGCGCCGATGGCCGCGCTCCAGCCAATACCCAGGCCACGCGGCTGCCAGATAACCAGTACCAGAGTCGCCAAGAAAATCAGGAAAGCAGTCAACATACGAGTGCCTCCTTGGGGGCAGCCGGGGCAAAGACACTGGAAATGTTGTCGACTTCAGCTTTCAGGCGTACAGGGTCATGCCGCAGCTGCTCTAGCGGCAAGGCGAAGAAAGCCTCGATGCGTGCGCGCAAAATGCCATACGTCACCTGGAAAGCAGCGTCCTTTTCTGCATCTGTCCCCGTGACATGGCCAGGATCGTCTACACCCCAGTGGCTACGAAGCACTGGGCCCAGGTAGGCCGGGCACGTCTCGCCAGCGGCGTTGGCACACACGGTGATGACGATATCGGGCACGGAAGGCAGAGCGTCCCAGGACTTGCTGTAATACCCTTGGGTCGATATCTGCTCCTTGGCCAGCAACGCCAGTGCTCCTGGGTGCAGCGCCCCGGCCGGATGACTGCCTGCGCTCAGCGCACGCCAGTCTGCCGGCGCCAGATGATTGAAAGTCGCTTCTGCCAGGATGGAGCGGCAAGAGTTGCCAGTACACAAAAAAAGAACGTTCATGAAATTATCGCAAAAGAGTGAAAAGTAAGGCATGCCCGTGATCTGTGGGCATGCCGAGACGCTCGCCCATCAGACTGCGCTTTGCCCGATGGCTTTGATTTCGTGCTGGATCGCGTTTTTTTCGAGCATGTGCAGCGGCAAACTGACGAAAACGTTCATCCGGGTCATGATCTGCCGGAACACCTTATGGAATACCTCGCGCTTTTCTGCATCAGTGCCAGTAGCTGCAGCCGGGTCTTCGAAACCCCAATGCGCTGAGAGCGGATGACCTGGCCAATATGGGCAGACTTCGCCGGCGGCGTTGTCGCACACAGTAATGATGAAATCCATGTGCGGTGCGTCTGCGGTACCGAATTCATCCCAACTCTTGCTGCGCAGTTTGTCGAGCGGATAGCCGGTCGCTTCAATTTGCTCAATGGCGAATGGGTTGACGCTGCCGCCCGGGTGGCTGCCAGCCGAAAAGCCACGGAAGCGGCCCTTGCCCATGTTGGAGACCAGCGCCTCGGCCATCACGCTACGGGCTGAGTTGCCGGTACAGAGGAACAACACGTTGTACACTTTGTCGATCATGACGACTCCTTTAATCACTGCGTTGGTGGGGGGGCGATTCAATTTGTACGTTTGGATTCATGCGGCATCACAGGCTGCGCCTTGCGCAGTAGTGCAAGGCGCGCCGCCGCAGCAGTTTTCGGTCAAAAAGCCGATCAGGGCATTCATGCTGTCGATATGCGCGGCGTAGATGACAAAGCGTCCATCTTGGCGCGGCACGATCAGGTCCGCGTGCACCAGTTCCTTCAAGTGAAATGACAGGGAAGATGGCGGGATGCCCAGCTGTTCGGCAATCTTCGTTGCCGCCATCCCTTGCGGTCCGGTCTGGACAAGCAAGCGAAAGATGGCCAGGCGTGACTCCTGTGCCAGTGCCGCCAACGCAGCGATGACATTTTTAGTTTCCATGTGCACTCCTTTTAATTTCATAATTCCATAATAATCGAATTATGAAATTAATGTAAACCTATTTTTATGCGCGGCTATGATTCACCTTGGTACGGAACTCTTGTCGTCCGGGTCTTCTCCAGACGTGTCGACATACCAATTAGCTGAATCTTCGTACAGAGTGGCAGAGGTATGTGTCTCTCAGCACGTTGGAAACTTTGGTATCGCACGTATCTGGCGACAAACGACTTATCGAGAGGTAATAAGCTGCTCAATCAAATGGCGGTAGCAAAGGCGATTGGCTGATAGCGCTTAAAGCGAATGCTTGGCGGCTGCAACGACGGCATGCCTATCTTCACACTCGACCTACTCTTGATAAACCATTGCTGCGCCTAGCATGTTGCCGCAAGAAAGTCGCGGTTCCACTTCGAACCTACTACCTTAATCAAATTATTAAGGTTTCTGTAATGTAAATGTAATGTTTCCGTCATTCGGGTGTGCGGGTCACCTACGTAGAATAGCTTCATCGGATCCGCAACCTCATTCACCCGCACCTGAAAAATAAGGACATTCCAATGAAATCCCTCAAAGCAAACATCATCGCCGTTTTCGCTGTCATCGCGCTCAGCCCCCTCGCCGCGATGGCACACCAAGGCGAAATGCACTCGAATCCTGCGTTTGGCAGTGCTGCTCCGGCGCCGGCCGCCACGCGCACTATCACGATTTCATCGACTACGAAGTATGTGAATGTCGCCCAGGGCGACGTCGTCAAGTTTGATGTGGATGGTAAGACGTTCACTTGGCAGTTCGATACACTGCGAGCCAATTCGAGCTTTGACTTTTCGGCAATTGCGCCGTCTGGCGTGAATACCCACGGCGTACGTGTGTATGTGGCACCTAACCCGACCTACGCCAACTAACTACATGTACGCCCGCCAGTGTACTGCTGGCTCATGAAGTTACTGAGATTTGCGGGACGACCAGTGCAGATGAAAGATGACCCATTGATCGCCCTGTTTTTCGAGCAAAGCTGTTTCAGTGCCGAATAAGTGCACATTTTTGCCCTGAAATTGTCCTGTGGTCTCTGTTTCCTGCATCACGACGGCCAGGTTTCCGTCAATACGTTCGTTTTGTTTTAGGACTTTGCTTTTAGTGGCCTTAGCAAAGGCGGTATCGGCTGGCAGGTGATGGCCAGCGTATTCATCACGTGAACGCTCAACATGCCCAGATTCGTAGATTTTAATTTCCGGGCTAAGCAAAGTGCTCGCGTGCTCGGAATTGCCGCTGGCGAGTGCCTCGTGAAATGCGGCAACGGTTTCAGTTGGTGTGGCGGCGTATAGGGGAAGACTGAATATGGAAATAGCGAGAAGGGAAGTCAGTTGGCGCACAAGGTCTCCAGTGTTTTTGTTTATATGATGAATTGCATTGGTGCAATTAAATCAGCGGGCGGTGATTGTGGCAAGGTGGAAGTGAAAATACTCTGGCAAACTGAAATTCGCTTGACCTTCCGTTCATTGGAAGGTGTAGCGTGAGGAAGCAATTTCATTTCGGGTGGTTCTGGAAATGTACAAGCAACTCGGTTGACCATCACAGGGAAGATACTGCAGATGAATTTCATGCTCACGCGCATTGTAAGCAACCTGGCCCAGGTAAGGTACAGGATAGCGTACGCCTTGCCCTACCTTTGGAGGCAACGCCACGGAGCTGACAATGGTCATTACTCGTTCCTCGCGCCCCTTGAGCTCCCTTCACACCACTTTCCCCGCCGCTTGCTGAAATCATGCACTGGCGTTCGCCTCACCTCGTGCTGTATCCACCCAATTACCAGTCAATTTTGAAAGAGACTCATGCAACGCTTCCACTTATTGCTTCTGGCAACGGTTAGCTTCTCGCCGGTTGTCTATGCACAGTCCGCTCAGCCCGCTAGTGCCACTGCGGCGGTGACAGATGCTAACGCTACGGTGCCGCCGCTGAAATATGTCTCCGCTTTTGCTGATGTTAAGCCGATTGGGGAGTCCCAAACATCTCCAGATAAGGCCTGGATTCAAGCAAATCAGGATGTGACAGGAGGCTCTCACCATGGAGCTCAAGGGGATATGTCGATGGAAATGGCACCCAGTGCAAAAGGCCCGGAAAACTCCAAGCCGTCTTCGGCCAGCGATCCGCACAAAGGCCATCAAATGAACATGAAAGGCAAATGACATGAAGCGATTATCGTTGCCAGTGCCCAATCGGGTAGCTGCTGTGTTCGGTGTGGTATTTCTTGCCGGATGCGCCAGCTTTTCACCGGATGGTGGCTTAAATGATGTCTCTCAGCTAACGCAAGAGCGAATTGGACAAGTCAAGCCCTTCACGAAAGAGAGCCTGAAAGACGGCCAGCATTCCGCTACTCAGGTGCAGACCTTGCTGTCCGCACCCCTTACGCCAGAGTCTGCGGTCCAGATTGCGCTTCTCAATAATGCAGCGCTGAAGGTCTCCTTCGCCGAATTGGGGGTCTCGGAGGCTGAGTTTGTGCAAGCTGGACGGATGCGCAATCCTAGTTTTAGTTTCGGCCGCGTCAGCGGCGGTGGCGACGCGGAAATCGATCGCAGTGTGATGTTTGACATTGTAGGTTTGCTGACGCTGCCCACGCGTCGACGCATTGAGCAAGGACGCTTTGAACAAGCCAAGTTGCTAACAGCTGCTCAGGCTGTGCAGTTGGCGGCAGAGACACGTCGGGCATATTTTATGGCCGTTGCGGCGGCCCAATCGGCCGCTTTCGCGGGGCAAGTGCGCGGCGCCGCCGAGGCATCATCGCAGCTCGCCGACAGCATGACCAAGGTCGGAAACTGGAGCACACTTGACCAGGCCCGTGAGCGTGCGTTTTACCAAGATGCGTTGACACAGTTGGCGAGGACAAAGCATGAAGCAACAGCGACGCGTGAGCAGCTCATTCGCCTCCTTGGCCTATGGGGTGAGCAACAAAACTTTGTATTGCCAGACAGATTGCCCCCCCTGCCGGAAAAGCCGCGGGAAACGAACAATGCGGAAGCACAGGCCATGTCACAACGCCTCGATATGCTGTCGGCCCGCCGCGAAACCGAAGCGATGGCCGCAGCACTCGGCTTAACAAAGGCAACTGGCTTCATCAACGTCTTTGACGCAGGCTACACCAACAAGAGTACGACAGGCTTGCCACGCGAGAACGGTTACCAGATTTCCCTCGAACTACCGATCTTCGATTGGGGTGGCGCCAAGGTGGCGCGGGCGGAAGCGCTCTATATGCAGTCCGTCCATCGCACCACCGACACTGCCGTACGGGCACGCTCAGAGGTGCGGGAGGCCTACTCCGCATACCGCACTAGCTATGACATCGCCCGTCATTATCGCGACGATGTCGTGCCATTGCGGAAAAAAATATCCGACGAGGTTCTGCTTCGCTACAACGGGATGCTTGCCAGCGTTTTCGAATTACTGGCGGACTCGCGTGAGCAACTGGTGAGCGTGAACACAGCCATCGAAACCCAGCGCGACTTTTGGATAGCAGAAACCAAACTTCAGTCCACCATCAACGGTGGAAGTACGAACGATACAAGGGCCATGCCATGATTTCACGTAGAGACTTTTTCAGAGGTGCAGGTGCTGTAGCGGTAAGCGCCGCTGCCGTGAGCAAGGCTGGTGCCGCGTCATTGCCTGAGGCAATGTTGATGGACAATGCCAAGACGCACATCCCCTCGGCGCCACCCACTGGCCGGCCCTACAATCCGGTCGTGACCCTGAATGGCTGGTCATTGCCATGGCGGATGAAAAACGGTGTAAAAGAATTCCATCTGGTGGCCGAACCCGTGGTGCGTGAACTTGCACCAGGGATGAAAGCCAACCTGTGGGGCTATAACGGCCAATCCCCAGGTCCGACAATTGAAGTGGTCGAGGGTGACCGGGTACGCATCTTCGTGACGAACAAGCTACCTGAGCACACCAGTGTTCATTGGCATGGCCAGCGCTTGCCGAACGGCATGGATGGCGTCACGGGCCTTACGCAACCGGGTATCGCTCCTGGAAAGACTTTCGTCTACGAATTCGAGGCCAAACGGCCAGGTACGTTCATGTATCATCCCCACGCCGACGAGATGGCCCAGATGGCGATGGGGATGATGGGTTTCTGGGTGACCCATCCAAAGGATCCATCGCTCCATGCTGTGGACCGTGATTTCGTTTTCCTGCTCAACGCGTATGACGTGGAGCCGGGAAGCTATACGCCGAAGATCAACACCATGCTGGACTTCAACCTGTGGACATTCAATAGCCGCGTCTTCCCCGGCATTGATTCATTGCCTGTGCGCCAAGGTGACAAGGTACGCATCCGTGTCGGTAACCTGACGATGACGAATCACCCTATTCATATACATGGCCATGAGTTTTTCGTCACCGGTACGGATGGCGGCTGGACACCACCGGCGTCTCGCTGGCCTGAAGTCACCACCGATGTCGCAGTTGGGCAAATGCGCGCCATCGAGTTCGTCGCTACTGATCTGGGTGACTGGGCACTTCACTGCCATAAATCCCACCATACCATGAATGCAATGGGCCATTCGGTACCGACAATGATTGGCGTCAACCACCGTGGCGTTGCTGAAAAAATTAACAAAATCGTCCCTGAATATATGGTGATGGGCGACAAGGGCGGCTCCATGGGAGGCATGGAAATGCCGCTGCCAGATAATACTTTACCGATGATGACGGGTGAAGGACCGTTCGGTGGGGTTGAGATGGGGGGAATGTTTACCGTATTGAAGGTGCGCAAGGACCAGAAGCGCGGCGACTACTCCGATCCTGGCTGGTACAAGCATCCGGCCGGAACCGTGGCATACGAGTGGACGGGTACCCTTCCTGAGCCAGAACGTGCAACTAACGCTGGGGGGCAGTCGATGCCAACGATGAACAAACCCAATATTGAAGTTACGGTTCGTAAACCGACCGGGCATAGCGGTCACTAGTTTTTTTAACTGAAAGGAAACATCATGAAAAACCTGCACAAAGTTGTATTGGCAACCTTGATTGGCCTGTCATCCGTGGCAACGACCTCCGTGGCGCTCGCCCAGCAGCAGAGCGCCTCCGCGACGCAAGACGCGATGAGCGAAGGGGAAATCAAGAAAGTGGATAAGGACGCCGGCAAGCTTACCATCAAACATGGCGAGCTGAAGAACTTGGGCATGCCAGGGATGACCATGATGTTCAAGGTCAAAGAGCCGTCGATGCTCGACAAGGTCAAACAAGGCGACAAGGTACGTTTCGTGGTGGAAAAAGTTAACGGTGCACTCACGGTCACTTCCATCGAAGCAGTAAAGTAAATTTAACAAAGAGAGTTGAACATGAAGACACTGCGGAAAATGATTCTTGCCACATCCATTGTGGCGGCAACGCTGGCTACCCCATTTGCCTTGGCACATGCGAGCTTGAAGAGCTCCAATCCCGAGGCAGGTGCCTCCCTGGCAGTTGCACCAAAGGAGATTGCGCTGACCTTCAACGAGAAGGTGGAAGAAGCCTTTAGCTCAATCACTCTGAGCGATGGCGAAGGCAAAGCCGTTGCTGCAGACAAGGCAAAGGTTGATGCAGTAAATCCGGCCATCTTACGCTTGGAAGTACCGACATTGAATGCTGGCGCCTATACCGTGAGCTGGGCAGTTGCAGGGCACGATGGACACCGTCGCAAAGGCGACTTTAAGTTCACGGTGAAATAAATGGATGCAGTCTCGCTGTTGCAAGTCAGTTCAGCTTTGCTGCTGAACTTCGGCTTTGCCTGGCTCGTCGGATCATGGTTTGCACGTTACTGGATGCGTTCTAGCGGTGTCGATCATGATCATTTCGAACCAGCGCTGCGCAAACTTGACTTGATGGCAGCGGCAATCAGCATGGTTGGTAGTGCATCGGCACTATTGAGCGCGACGGCGGTCATGGGAGGTGTAGGGCTACGCGAAGCGTGCCCGATGTTTTGGATGATGGTGTCTACAACCGACTACGGACATGCAGGCTGCGCCATTGTTGTGGCGATGCTTGTTCTCTTTTTTGTTCGATTAACAGGCGGAGTCGGCCGCAGCAGCGATATTGCTGTCGTTCTGCTTTTGGCTACTTTTTCTGCAACACGGGCGTCCATGGGGCATGCGGGCGAGGAAGGCTTCTGGACTATTCCGCTAGCGGTTGAAGCGATTCATTTTTTTGCCATCGGCCTATGGACTGGTGCGGTGATGGTGTCCGGCTGGTTTGTTCTACATGAGACGCGGATAAGGACATTTGATACGGGGTCCATCGATCAATACCTCGAACTGATGTCCCAGGCCGCAATGCTTGCAGTAGTTGCCATTGTTGCTACTGGTATCTACAGCGCCTGGCACCGTGTGGGGAGTTCAGAGCATCTTGTTCATACCACCTATGGCATCACTTTGCTGGTCAAAGTTGCAATGGTCTTCCTGGCCATCGTCTTGGGCGGCTACAACAAATTTCTTGGATTGCCTGCCGCCTCCCGCTCCTCCCGCGGCGTCACTCTGGTGAGAGTTGTTTTACAAGTAGAGACCTTGCTACTGCTCGGTGCACTGTTTGCGGCGGCAATTCTTACCACTCAACAACCACCTACCGCGATGTAATGTCGCGACGGTTTTCTACAAGGGAGTACGATATGAAAAAGATGACCTCAAATGCAATTGCAATAATGTTACTGGCCAGCTTGAGCACTTTCAGCAATGCTGCGGTACCGGATAGCAGCCCGGCAGCACATGGTGGTCATCAGCATGGCGCAAATGAGCAGAGCGTATCTCTTGTCGGCAAGGCGGGCGACCCGAAAAAAGCGACGCGTACCGTCACTGTCGATATGAACGACACCATGCGCTTTAACCCAGCGTCTATTGCCGTGAAACGGGGCGAGACCATTCGCTTTGTCGTCAACAATTCCGGCAAGATCAAGCATGAGATGGTCATTGGTTCTGAGAGCGAGTTGAAAGAACATGCCCAACAAATGGCAAAGTTTCCGGAGATGGAGCATGCGGAACCCAATCAGGTGACCTTGACGCCTGGAAAATCGGGAACCATTGTCTGGCAGTTCGACAAAGCCGGCAAAGTGGAATTTGCGTGCTTACAACCCGGCCACTTTGAGGCGGGCATGAAGGGGCAGGTAGTGGTTTCTGCCAAATAGATGACTTCATTCGGCGGGAATGTTCAATTCCCGCCGTTGCCGCAATAGCTGGTTCCACCACAGCCAACGAAACAGGCGAATCTGGCCAAGGAGTGATTCATGAGTAGAACTGACGCCGAGCATCATGCACACGAGCATCATCACGACAGCCACAGTAAAACTGAACCCGACGATGCGCGGCTGGCAGTAGACGAAAAACCATTCATTGACCCGGTATGCGGTATGCACGTTGGCGCAAATCCCGAAAAAGAAATCACCTACAAAAGTATGGTCTACCACTTCTGTAGCGGAAAGTGCATGACAAAGTTCAACGCAGCGCCAGATTCCTTTATCGATAAAGCGAATGCGGCACCCAACCCTACGCATGCCCCCCAGGAGGGAGCAGTCTACACCTGCCCGATGCACCCCGAGATTCGCCAGCCAGCACCGGGAACTTGCCCTATTTGCGGCATGTCGCTCGAACCTGAAATGCCGACGCTAGATGAGGCGGAAAACCCGGAGCTAGTCGATTTTCGCCATCGTTTCTGGTGGACGCTGCCTCTTACCTTAGTGGTGTTCTTACTGGCGATGTTTGGGCATGTGTTCCTTTCTATGGGGCTGCCAGGCCAAAACTGGATTGAATTCGCATTAAGTACACCTGTCGTACTGTGGGCCGGCTGGCCATTTTTCAGACGCTGGGCGCAATCGCTGGCACGCATGAGCCCGAATATGTGGACTTTGATTGGCTTTGGCGTAATGGCTGCTTATGGCTATAGTGTCGTCGCCACAATCGCACCGGGCCTCTTCCCGCTTACCTTTGCTGCACATGGCCGCATAGGCGTATATTTTGAAGCAGCGGCAGTCATTGTTTCGCTCACGCTTCTTGGACAGATACTTGAGCTGCGCGCACGCTCCCAAACTTCCGCCGCAATCAAATCCTTACTTGGCCTCGCTCCAAAGACGGCTCGACGCATTCAGGACGATGGCTCCGAGGATGACATCCCGCTCACGCACGTCCACGTCGGCGACAAACTCCGTGTCCGACCCGGTGAGAAGGTACCAGTTGATGGCGTAGTGCTCGATGGCGAGAGCTCGCTCGATGAGTCAATGCTGACTGGCGAGCCCTTACCTGTGACAAAGCGTGCAGGAGACACGTTGATTGGCGCAACGATCAATACCAGCGGGAGCCTGATTATGCGTGCCGAAAAAATCGGCAGCGACACGATGTTGTCTCAAATCGTACAAATGGTCGCGCAGGCGCAGCGCTCCCGCGCGCCTATGCAACGACTCGCCGATAGTGTTGCAGGCTATTTCGTGGTCGTTGTCGTGGCAATAGCGCTACTGACGTTCGTGTTATGGGGAATGTATGGCCCTGAACCGAGCTGGGTCTTTGGTTTTGTTAACGCCGTTGCAGTACTGATCATTGCTTGCCCATGTGCATTGGGGTTAGCCACGCCGATGTCCATTATGGCCGCCACAGGCCGCGCGGCCACCCAAGGTGTGCTCTTTCGGGATGCCGCAGCGATAGAAGACCTCAAGAAGGTCGACACACTGATTGTCGACAAGACGGGGACCCTCACTGAAGGTAAGCCTTCCTTTAACAGCGTGGTCGCAGCGCCCGGTTTCAAGGACGAAGACGTCCTGCAAATGGCGGCGAGCATAGACCAGGGCAGCGAACATCCGTTAGCGCACGCGATCGTCTACGAAGCGAACAGGCGAGCACTGGTGCTAACCAAACCTGACAGTTTTGAGTCTGCCAGCGGTATTGGCGTGCGCGGCACGCTTGGCGGGGTGCACATCGCACTGGGCAACACCGCGCTGATGGATGCTGACAAAGTCGATTGGAGGCCGCTTGCTGAGGTCGCTGAACGCCTGCGGACAGAAGGTGCTAGCGTCATGTATCTATCCTCTGACGGCGTTTTGGCTGGACTGATTGCGGTGTCGGATCCCATCAAGGCAACGACGCATGAGGCCATAGAAGGCTTGCGCGCTGAAGGGCTGACCGTAATCATGGCCACTGGCGATGGCGTCACCACTGCGAAGTCCGTAGCCGAAAGGCTGGGCATCACGGAGTTCTACGGCGAGGTGAAACCACAGGACAAGTTGGCCTTGGTAGAAAAACTGCAAAAGCAAGGCAAGGTGGTCGCAATGGCCGGCGATGGAATCAATGATGCCCCCGCACTGGCGAAGGCCAATGTTGGTATTGCCATGGGTACAGGAACAGACGTGGCTATCAATAGCGCTCACGTCGCTTTAGTAAAAGGAGATCTGCGTGGGATTGCCCTTGCCCGTCGAATCTCGGTCGATACTGTTCGAAATATGTGGCAGAACCTGGGCTTCGCGTTTGTCTACAATGCCTTGGGCATTCCCCTGGCTGCCGGTGTGCTGTATCCATTTACTGGCCAACTGCTATCGCCGATGATCGCCGCGTTAGCGATGAGCCTGAGTTCCGTGTCTGTCATTACCAATGCACTCCGGTTGCGCGGTACCGGTCGGCCTTAACCGCTGACTGTGGCACCGAGCGACATTCTTGTGGAAGCAAACATGAATATACCTGCGATAGTGAAAGCTGCATCGAATAATGGCTGCTTGCTTAGCAACGAAGAATTGAATTTTCTTCCGGCTGCACGCCTCAATAGAGACTGTTTCTGCACCAGTTTGGATAGCTCCGCATTGAAAATAGCGCTTTCTAGCGAACCGGGCATGGACGGATTGCACGAGTTGATCGAGGAGCGGTGTCCCTATCTATTTTCTGCGCGGCCTATTTTTGTCTCGTATCGCCAAAGCAAACGTATTGCGGACGTTATTGCAGCGATTGAATCCGTAATATCGCTGCCATCGTATCGTGCGCGCGTTCTGACTGATGCTCCTGACATTGCCAAGCATAATCCTGATGATGCAAAAGGAGTATTTTTTGGCTATGACTTCCACATCCACGACGATACCTTGGCGCTCATCGAAATCAACACAAATGCCGGTGGAGCGATGCTCAACGCCGCGATGGCAAAAGCCCATAGATCGTGCTGTCTCAGCGATAGTGAATTGACACGAGCCATTGATAGCGGTGCGACCCTTGAAGATACCATCTTCAACATGTTTGAGTCGGAATGGGCGCTCTCTCAACGTTCACAGCCACTTCGGACAGTCGCGATAGTTGACGATCATCCAGAGCAGCAGTATCTCTATCCCGAGTTTGTTCTTTTTCGACGCTTGTTCGAACGCCACGGCATAGAGGCCGTTATTGCCTCACCATCGGACCTTACCTATCGTGATGGCGTTTTACGTCATGGGGATCTTGCTATCGACTTGGTCTATAACCGGCTGACCGATTTCATGCTTGAGTCGCCCCAGTGTCTCCCATTGCGTTCGGCGTATCTAGAAAGCGCAATCGTGCTAACGCCGCACCCCCAAGCGCATACCCTCTATGCAAATAAGGCAAATCTGGTTCTGCTATCGGATAAGAAAGAGCTCGTAGCGCTTGGCGTAGCCCCCGCCGTGCAAGATATTCTGCTCAAGAGCATACCGCGAACGCAGATTGTGACGGCCTCCGATGCGGACCGCTTGTGGACGGAGCGCCGAAAGTTGTTTTTTAAACCTGTTGCAGGTTACGGGGGGCGAGCCACGTACCGTGGTGAAAAGATCACCAAACGGGTATGGCAGGACATTCTGGCTGGTGACTACGTCGCTCAGGCCCTCGTCATACCCGGTGAGCGCTCGATCGGTTCCACCGATAATCCTAGCTCGCTGAAATTCGACCTTCGAGTCTATGTTTATGACGGAAAGGTGCAGTGGACCGCGGCCAGGATGTATCAGGGGCAAACCACCAACTTTCGCACCCCTGGAGGTGGTTTTGCACCTGTTTATAGTTTGGACGACGAGCGCACTGCGAATGAAATCAGCTCTATCGCGACTAGAGCTAGTTCCCATCACGATTGAGACGTGTTTGATCCTTAAAGCGAACAGGTTAGTTAGTTACTCTATCCGACCAGCTCTCTGAAACGTCAGAAATCGAATGTCAATGAGGGAGGAATCCATGAATAAAATTGAATCGATCCAGGCATCTATCGGGCTCACAGTTAAGGGTAGCACCAGCGCGGAAGGCAAGACGGCAGGGCAAATGTTTTCTGCCACATTAGCTAATGCACTAGGATCGACGCCAATAGTGGCAATGGCCTTGCCTCCAGTGGCAACTATTCAACACACACAGTTTGACCTTCCATTGAATTTGACCGCTGCTAAGATTTGGCAGCAGGTGAGTATCAATGAACGTGCGCTCGGACTGCGGGCGTACCGTCAAGAACTTCTCGCATCCAATATCGCGAATGCCGATACGCCTGGATATGTGGCGGTAGATATTGACATTGAGAAGGCCTTAAAAACAGGAAAGTCAAAAGATGACGTTTCCCTGCAATTTCGTATTCCAGCCCAAGGTAGCATTGATGGAAACACCGTTGATATGGATGTTGAACGGGCCCAATTTGCTCACAATTCCCTCATGTATGAATACAGCGTTGATCGTGTCAAGGGACGCTTCAAGGAACTAGATGACCTTTTGAAAAATACACCATATTAGTAATCTCTTCTTGGAAATACTGACAGTAGCGACTTAATGCAACTACCGCAGGCAACGGAAAGATTAAGTCATGGCGTGATCGGGTAAGCACCTGAATGGATACGATCGCTGCTGGCCGCATATGCCACCAGCAGCGATCGCATCCAGCACTCAAAACCGCGTTACTTTTTCTTCATCATTTCCTGACAGTCCTTCATCATTTGATCCATTTTTTCATACATTTTCGGATCCATTTGATGATCCTTTTTTGGCTCCATCTGATGTTCCATTCCAGCTTGCGGGGCTTTATTGGCCGCTCGCATCATTTGCGCCTGCTTGGCCTTGCGCCCTTGCTCAATCAGTTGCCAGTCCGGGCCAGCGAAGGCGGGAAATGCAGTGCTAAGAGTGCTGATACAGAGCAGCGTAAGTAGTAATTTTTTCATGATAGACTCCTCGATAAACTAATTTGATGTATGCATCGTCATCCCCATGGTCAAGTGGCTAATTCAACCATCGACAATACAAAAGCCGCAGCGCAACTGCGGGAACGTCTGACATATCAGAAAAAAAATCACTTCTATCCGTTTGCGAAACAAAACGCATCGTAGCAGTGGTAGCACCGAGATCCGGATAGTCGCCGCCTGCGTTATGGTCGGCAAAAGGTGGTCCCATATAGCAGAAGGCGCATGTCTGGCAGCTTGGCATGGCCATCGGCTGCGCAATCGCCGCAGATGCAGGCATGTCGTTTTGCAGTGGAAACGCCGGTATATGGCTGCACCAGATAAAACCGAACAACACCACCGCACACCTCACGAAATACACGAGGTGCTTAGCCGAGCGGTAGGTGCCGAACGGTCTCATGACGGCTAATTCTCCTCTGCTGCTGCCGAGCCGGCGGCACGGATCTGACGCCGACGAAGCAGCAGATAAACCGCAGGGACCACAAACATGGACAACAACGGCGCGGTAATCATGCCGCCAACCATCGGCGCGGCGATGCGCTGCATGACCTCCGACCCGGTGCCGGTGCCCAGCATAATCGGCACCAGGCCGGCGATAATGACCGCCACCGTCATTGCCTTGGGCCTCACGCGCAAGACCGCCCCTTCACGAATTGCATCGAGCAGATCGGTTTCACTAGCGTTACCATTCGCCAGACGTTCATCCCAGGCATGCTTTAAATAAAGCAGCATGATTACGCCGAATTCGGCCGAGACGCCAGCCAACGCGATGAAGCCGACGCCGCCGGCGACTGACAGGTGATAGTCGAGCAACCACAGTAGCCAAATGCCGCCGGCCAGCGCAAACGGCAGCGTTGCCATGATCAAGGCCGCTTCATCGAAGCGCTTGAAGGTCAAATAAAGCAGCACGAAGATAATAAGCAAGGTCGCTGGCACGACGATTTTGAGTTTTTCAGTGGCACGCTCTAGATATTCGAACTGCCCCGACCATGCAATGGAGTAACCCGCCGGCAATTTGACTTCCCTGGCGACGACTTGCTTCATGTCATACACAGTCGAACTCAAGTCGCGATCGCGAATATCGACATACACCCAGCCTGACAGCCGGGCATTTTCACTCTTGAGCATCGGTGGGCCGTCGTCGATGCGGATCGCGGCGACATCACCCAGCCGGATTTGCGCCCCCCGCTCTGTCAGCACCGGTAGCTGGCGCAGTTTCTCAATTGAGTCGCGCACCTCGCGTGGATAGCGCACATTAATCGGGAAACGCTGCAATCCTTCAACAGTTTCACCGATATTGTCGCCGCCGATCGCCGCCGACACCACGCTTTGCACGTCTGCTATATTCAAGCCATAGCGGGCGGCCGCGTCGCGATCGATGTTGACGTCGATGTACCGTCCGCCGTTCAGGCGCTCGGCCAGCGCTGAGGAGACACCCGGCACCTTCTTGACTGCGCGTTCTATCTCACCAGTGATGCGGTCAATTTCCTGCAAGCTAACGCCTGCGACCTTGACGCCGACCGGGCTTTTTATGCCGGTGGCCAGCATGTCAATCCGGTTGCGGATCGGCGGCACCCAGATGTTGGACAGCCCAGGCACCTTGACGGTGCGGTCCAGTTCCTGTATCAATTTTTCCGGCGTCATGCCAGGGCGCCACTGATCGCGCGGCTTGAACTGGATCATGGTTTCGAACATTTCCAGCGGCGCCGGATCAGTGGCGCTCTCGGCTCGACCGGCCTTGCCGAAGACGCTTTGTACCTCTGGTACCGTTTTAATCAGCCGGTCAGTCTGCTGCAACAACTGCGCGACCTTGCCGGCCGACAGACCGGGCAACGCCGACGGCATGTACAGCACATCGCCTTCATCCAATGGCGGCATGAATTCGCCGCCGAGCCGGGTCATGGGCCAGATCGTGATGGCTGCTACCAGTGCTGCCGCCAGCAAAGTCAGCTTTGGAAAACGCAGTACGACATCGAGCAAGGGGCGGTATAGCGCGACCAGGAAACGATTGAGGGGATTCTTTTGCTCATCGGGAATCCGGCCGCGGATCAGATAGCCCATTAAAATGGGAATCAGCGTCACCGCCAGTCCAGCCGCCGCCGCCATCGCATACGTCTTGGTAAAGGCCAGCGGCGAAAACAGACGGCCCTCTTGCGCTTCCAGAGTGAACACGGGAATAAACGAGAGAACGATGATCAAAAGCGAAAAGAACAGTGCTGGTCCAACCTCAACAGCAGCGTCGCCAATGACGCGCCAATGCTCATGACCCTTTAGCTGTTTACCTGGATGGGCATGATTCCAGGCTTCAATATGCTTATGGGCATTCTCGATCATCACCACGGCGGCATCGACCATCGCGCCTACAGCAATGGCGATACCGCCCAGCGACATGATATTGGCGTTGACTCCCTGGTAGTACATGACGATAAAGGCGATCAGGATGCCGATCGGCAGCGTGATGATGGCCACCAGCGCCGAGCGCAAGTGAAACAGGAACAGCGCACAGACCACAGCGACGACAATGAATTCCTCGATCAGCTTTTCTTTCAGGTTGGTCACAGCGCGCTTGATCAGGTTCGATCGGTCGTAGGTGGGGATGATCTCGACGCCGGGCGGAAGGCTCGCTTTTAGCTTTTCCAGCTTGACCTTGACGGCATCGATGGTTTCCAGCGCATTTTTCCCGGAACGCATGATGATCACGCCGCCAGCAACTTCGCCCTCACCATTCAAATCGGCAATCCCGCGCCGCATCTCTGGCCCGATCTGGATGCGCGCGACATCGCCCAGCCGGACCGATACGCCAGCGTCAGTCGTCATCAACGGAATCTTGCGGAAGTCGTCAAGCGACTTCAGATAACCAGAGGCCCGTACCATGTATTCGGCCTCGCCCAATTCCAGCACGGAACCGCCCGTTTCCTGGTTGGCTTTCTGCACGGCATCGATAATTTTGCCATGTGGGATGTTAAAGGCGCGCATCTTGTCTGGATCGAGCACGATCTGGTACTGACGCACCATGCCGCCAATGCTGGCCACTTCCGAGACGTTGGGCACCGCTTTCAACTCATACTTGAGAAACCAGTCCTGCAAGGCGCGCAATTGCGACAAATCGGTCTTGCCGCTACGGTCGACCAGCGCATATTCATAGACCCAGCCGACGCCGGTCGCATCTGGTCCGAGCGCGGTTTTTGCCTGCGGTGGCAGGCGTGACTGCACCTGGTTCAGATATTCCAACACCCGTGAACGCGCCCAGTACGGATCGGTACCGTCTTCAAACAGAATGTAGACGAAGGAGTCACCGAAAAACGAGTATCCGCGCACCGTCTTGGCACCCGGCACCGACAGCATGGTGGTGGTCAGTGGATACGTGACCTGGTTCTCGACGATTTGCGGCGCTTGCCCCGGATAGCTGGTGCGGATAATAACCTGCACGTCCGACAGGTCGGGAATGGCATCGAGCGGCGTGCGCGCCAGCGACCAAATGCCCCAGACCGTAATGAATACAGTCGCCAACAAGACCAGAAAACGGTTGCTGATAGACCAGCGGATCAGTTTTGTGATCATTTCGCCACTCCCGCGGGTGCTTTCATGCCACCCATGGGTTTATTTTCGGGTTTCGGCGCACCGGAGGTCGGCGCAATGGCCACGATCTCAAAGCTGCCATCCTCGCCTTGCTGGATGTCGAAGGCGACTCGGTCACCTATGCCAATATTGCGCTGCAAGCCCGTGGAAGACACTTTGAAACCCATCGTCATCGCCCCCCACTGCAGCGACGTGATAGGGCCATGCGAAATGGTGATTTCATCCTTGCCGATCTGTTCGACCTTGCCTACCCCATGGTGGCGCGGAAGTGCCTTGTCTGCGTCAGGGGACTGCGTATCGCTCATGCGTGTCGTCGTTCCCTTCAGGCTGGCCTCGGAATCGATCAAGAACTGCGCCGAGACGACCACTTTCTGACCAGCGGATAGGCCCTTGCGAATTTCGGTGAGACCACTGCCTTCGCTGCCGACCTCCACATCGACGGGCATAAACTTGCCGCCCTCCTGGGCAAGCATGACAACGCTGCGCGTACCCGTCTGGATGACTGCCTCCGACGGCACCTGCAAAACATCGGTGCCACTGTTTGACGCGAAGGTCAGAGTAGCAAACATACCGGGCAACAACTGAGCGCCGGGGTTAGCCAGCTCCACACGGGCTTTCAGGGTTCGCGTCGCGGCATTAACTTCCGGCAAAATGGCACCCACCTTGCCCTTGAAAATAGTTCCGGGTAGCGCCTGTACCTGCGCTTCGACGGCGTCACCAGGGCGAACCTTGGCCGCCACGCTTTCGGGAACCTCCGCGTTGACCCATACTGTCGCAAGTCCATTGATGCGAAACAGCGGCGCACCAGCGGAGACGGTCATTCCTTCGCGGGCGCCAAGCTCTGCGATCACACCGCTGATGGGTGCTGAAACCGTCAAGCGAGGATGGACCTTTCCACTTGACTCGACTAGCCGGATTTGCCCCTCACTCATACCAACTAGCCGCATGCGCTGGCGGGCAGCGTCGACCAGGGATGCTGTTTCATTGCCTTGCATACGACGGCTTGCCAGATAGTCTTCTTGTGCCGCGATCCAGTCAGGGACATACAAGTCAGCCAAGGGTTGCCCCTTTTCCACCGGATCGAGCAGGGCACGCGCATACAAGCGCTCTACAAATCCACCGCTACGCGCCTGCACCAGTGCCACGTCGCGCTCGTTATAGGCAACGTTACCGACGGCAACCAAGCCGGCGGACATCCTTCCTGATGTGACGAGCGCTGTGCGCACTCCCAGGTTTTGCTGGACCCGCGGGCTAATCGTAACATTACTGTCCTCACCATCCCCCGCAGCATAGACGGGCACCAGCGGCATATCCATGAACGGTGACTTACCGGGTTTGTCAAACTTCTGGCCCGGCACCATGGGGTCATGCCAATATAATGGTTTCTTGTTGGCAGCACTCGCGGCGCCTGCTGCGTTGCCGGATACCGCCTTGACGTCACCTGTAGATACTGTCTGATGTGCTTGTCGTAAACCAAACTGGTAACCGGCATAAGCGACCGCTGCAAGGGATCCCGCAAGTACCAGGACGCGTAATTTCTTATTGTTCATTTGAATTCCTGCTGGCGATGTACTGCGGAAATCTGCGTGATTGCGATGTCGGGAAAGAGGAAGCGAAGCTGTGCCCAGAACTGGGCTGTATTCATCTGCAACTGCAGCAACTGAACGTGCATGTCCGCACTGTTACGCCTGGCAGCGAGCACCTCAGCCAAAGAGGCTTTTCCGCCACGATAAGAGGCCAGGACCGCTTGGCTTCGCTTGTCGGCAAGGGGCAATAGCTGGAGCGCGTAGCGCTCGCTACGTTCTTGGCCACTCCTCCATTCGATGAGCAAGGCACGGATGTTGGCGGCATCTTCTCGCAGCAGTTCGTCGCGTTCGCTCCTCGCTTGTTCGACCAAGGCGAGTTTGGAGCCTAGTTCGCGGTCCTGCCGGTTTTTGCGATCCCACTGTAATGGCAGGGATAGGCCAACGGAGACCATGTTCGAGTAGGCCGCGCCGCGCTGCTGGAATGCGAACTCGATACTCCAGTCCGGATGCCGATTCGCTTGCGCCAGATTGACGTCGGCCTGGGCGACTTCTTCCTGCCGATTCAACACCATGATCTGCGGGCGGTGCGCCAGTTCAGTGTCGAGCAACACCGGGTCCAGAGGGATGGTGCCCAAGTCGGGCATGCTGGAATCGGCAAGTTCGCCGCTGCTGCCAGTCCAACGCACCAGCATGTTTTTTGCCGTATTGAGGTCGCGTTCGACCTGACTGGCTCGGTCCTCAAGGGTTAACAAGGCAGAACGCGCAGCCAGCACGTCGGCCTGGCTGCCACGCCCGCCCCGATAGGCGGCCGTAGCGGCGTCAATTTCCTGGCGGGAAAAGACCACTTGTTCTGTCAGAACTACTGACATTTTCCGAATGTAGTAGACGTTGAGCCAGGAGATCGCCGTGTCGCGCTGAATCGCGGCGAGTGCGACATCTTTTTGCGCCTGCGCCTTGTCGGCTTCGCGCTCAAGACGTGCGGAACGCCAGCGCAATTTATCGGCGCGTGTCAGTTCCTGCGAAATGCCGATGCGCCGCATCGTCATGAAATCCCCGCTCAAACTAAAGCGATCGGTGCCACTTAAGGGCACATTATCGATGCCGACCTTGAGAGTGGGATCGGGGCGCTGCGCCACTGCTACCGCCATTTCGTGTGCGGCGACAGTTGCCTGGTCCTGCGCATGAAGTTGGCGCGAGCGGGCGACAGCCTGCTGCAGCGCCTCGGTGAAGGTGACTGGCTGGGGGGCCGCGCGCGCATCATGAACGAAGGCAAGCAGCGGAACAGTAAGGGCGAGAGTTAACGCCGTCTTCATGAATGGGTGAAGGCGGACGATGCGTGCATTTGTATGCACGGTGTACGGGATTGACATGGCAGCTCCAGAATGCGATGGGAGGCATCGCCTTGTCGAACCCGACAAGGCGATGGCGATCTAGGCAGTCTGGAGTGTTAAATACGGAAACAGCAATGGCGGATAGCGATAGGCGGTGCCGTTGGCCTCGCCAAGGTAATGAGCAAAGGAGGTTTGGCTGTATACACTACGGGAGTGTCATAAATAGCTAACGTCAGAAGCAGGACAACAGGTACGAAAGATGGGTGGTCGGCGACAGGCGTCTTGTCCAGCGACTGCCTGGACGCATCCCCCACAGCATAAATTTGACACAACGTCGACTGGTCAGTGTCCATGCCGGCGCAGTCTGTCATCGCGGGCATCGCAGACACCCCAACACCTGCGGATGTAACGGAACTACCGACTCCCATCGGTACGCCGGGGCATAGGTATGAAGCGACCGCATGCTGCATGAACAGCATGCTAAGTATCGCGACAAGAGCCGTGAACAATCGCACTGTGCGGGAGGTCTTCATAAACTATCTAAACGGATGATATTCGTAGCCTAGGTTGTATCAAACCAACTGTCAAGCTATTGCTATGCTGTCACTTGACCGTGAGCAAGTACGGATCGAATGACAGATATCATCACTATACGCATTACCATAATGGGAAGGTCAATCAAAGACATATGTCGCCGGATTGGAATGCTTTACGTTTAATTGCTTGACAAAAAACTTGCAATCGATGCACCATTTCCAGCAATTCCTTCGCTGGACCGGTGTCGATTGATTTCAATGACGAATATCCATGAAACGGCTTATCCACGCCTGAAACAAGAGTTCACTGAGCAGGAGCTCGGGGCGATCTACACGCCTTCGCGCGCACAAATTGACCATATCTTCACGCTGTATCGCCAAGCATCGCATCGTACTTTTTTGCTGATCCAACTTATGCTGTTGCAAAGGCTCGGTTATTTCGTCCCTTTGTCGAGCATCCCGTCTATCGTGGTGCGGCATATCTGCGAACATAGCGGTCTGCGCGTTCCGGCAAAACGAGCGCTGGCGCAATACGATCAATCCGGTAGCAAGACAACACACCAGCGCCGTCTGCGCGGGTACGTGGGGATCCGGGTGATGGACTCGTCCGATGAATACTGGCTGGAAGATCAGGCCCTGCAGGCTGCCCATACCAAGCAGGAGCTACCCGACATTATCAATGTCCTGATTGAAGAGTTGGTCCAGCGTCGCCTGGAACTGCCTGGATTCACCTACTTGTTCAGGCTGGCTCGCCATTCCCGTACCAGCGTCAATGACGGCATCTATAAGGCGGTGGCTGGCGGATTGCCAACTTGCGTGGTCGAGCGTTTTGAACACATGCTCACTGCGGGTAAGAACCTGCGCATATGGGATAGCCTCAAACGCGAGCCGAAGCAGCCCAATGTGCGTGCGGTGACGGATTTCCTGGCCCACATTGAGACCATGATCGCGCTGGCGCAGGATCTGCCCAATACCGAGGCCATCGCCGCAACCAAGCGTGAACAACTCGTTTTGGAGGCGCGTGCCCTGGATGTGGCGGAAATGCGGCGGCTCAAGCCACTCAAGCGCCACACCCTCATCGTGCTGCTGATTCAAAGCCAGTTGCAGAAGGCAATGGACGATATCGCCGAAATCTTCATCAAGACCATCCGCAGCTTGCATAACGGTGCCGAGGAACGGTTGCGGCAATATCACCTGCAGCACGCCGAACAGATTGAGCGTTTGATCGGACAGTTCCGCGAAGTGCTGACCGTCCTGAGCGACGAGGGCAGCGACGAGGAGCGCGTCGCTAGGGTCGAGCAATCCCTCGACGGGGATCTTGGGGCATGGATCACTGAATGCGACGAGCACATGGCGTATGCTGGCAATAACTATTATCCGTTCATGCTGGTCGGGTATGTTGGCAAGCGCAGCCTGCTCTTCAAGTGCCTCGAAGCGCTCAGTCTGAAATCGAGCTCCCAGGATCAGAGCCTGCTGGCGGCGATCGCCATCATCCAAAAGCATCGCTCCAGCCACAAGGAACAACTGCCAGCGGCAGAAGGTGCGCTACCTGAATTGGCACTGGACTGGATGTCCGATAAGTGGCGCAAGCTGGTTTTTGGCCGAGTCGCAGCCGATGCCCCAGCGAACGTGCATCGCAAGTATTTCGAACTTGCCGTGATGACGCAAGTCATGGATGAACTCAAGTCGGGCGATCTGTACGTCGAGCATAGCGGCGACTACGATGATTATCGCAACCACCTGGTGGACTGGGAGCAATACGAGCGTGAAGTGAAAGCCTATGGTGAACTGGTAGGGCTGTCGGTGGAAGCTCCGGCGTTTGTCGCGCAGTTGCGCGACAAACTCGGCAGTCTAGCGCGCGACGTTGACAGCCGATTCCCGCAAAATAGCCTTGCCGATATAGACGAGAGCGGCATTGTGATCCGTCGCATGGAGCGCCCGAAGCCGCCACCCGAACTTGACGCCATCGAGCAGATGGTCACCAATGAAATGGATCCGGTGAGCATCCTTGATGTATTGACCGAGACTGAAAAATGGTTGGACTTGCATAAACTCTTCGGTCCGTTGTCCGGCTTCGAGGCCAAAGTAGACGATCCGCGCAAGCGCTTCATCACTACGTTGTTTTGCTATGGTTGTAACCTGGGCGCCACGCAAACCGCACGCTCGATCAAGGGACTGAGCCGCAAGCAGGTGGCCTGGCTCAATCTCAAGCATGTCACCGAGCAGCGTCTGGACAAGGCGATCGTCAAGGTGATCAATGCATACAACCGCTTCGCATTGCCACGTTATTGGGGGTCGGGAAAGAGCGCGTCGGCCGACGGTACCAAATGGAACATTTACGAGGCTAACCTGCTTTCCGAATACCATATCCGCTACGGTGGATACGGCGGCATTGGCTACTACCATGTGTCCGACAAGTACATCGCGTTGTTCAGTCACTTTATTCCATGCGGCGTCTATGAGGCGGTTTACATCCTCGATGGGCTAATCAACAACCAGTCGGACATCCAGCCAGATACGCTGCACGGCGATACCCAGGCCCAAAGCACGCCTGTCTTTGGCCTGGCTTCGCTGCTGGGTATCGACCTGATGCCCCGCATCCGCAATATCAAAGATCTGGTGTTCTTCAAGGCGGACAAGGCCGACCAGTATGACAATATTGGCAGCCTGTTCCGTGGATCGATCGACTGGGAACTGATCGCGCGCCATATGAAGGACATGCTGCGCGTCGTTATTTCCATCAAAGCGGGCAAGATTGCGCCATCGACGATCCTGCGCCGCCTAGGGACCGCTAGCCGCAAGAACAAGCTCTACTACGCGTTCCGCGAGCTCGGTAGGGTACATCGGACAATGTTCCTGCTCAAGTACATCAACGACGCAGAATTGCGTCGTACCATCCATGCAGCAACCAACAAGAGCGAGGAATTCAACGGCTTCATCAAATGGTTGTTTTTTGGGGGCGAAGGCATCATTGCCGAAAACGTTCGGCACGAACAGCGCAAGGTTATCAAGTACAACCAGCTCGTTGCGAACATGGTCATCCTGCACAATGTCCATGAGATGACGCGGCTCCTCAAGACAATACAGGCAAAGGGATATGTGCTAACGGAGGAGGTGCTTCGCGGCTTAGCGCCATATCGGAAAGGGCACATCAACCGATTCGGCGAATATATGCTGGACCTTGAACGCGAGGTAGCCCCGATGAATTATAAAGTCGAATTTACCAAATAAATCAATTGGTTAGGTCGGTTTTTGCGAAAAAAACTGCAATCCCGGCCGGCCCTCAACTCCCAGCCGAAGGGACGCGGGCGAGGCTTCACTCGCGCACGCCATAGGACGAATCAACCAGAACCAAGTTTCCGCGCCTTGGGCCGCCAAATTCAAGCGACGCAGTGAATCGGAACGGATATGGTTCTGCCAAAATACTACGGCACCACAACTACCATTTTTGAGTATTTGTTCCGTCGTCCAAAGAGCGTCTCCAGTACTTGGAGCACGAACCCATATCAATCGATTCACATCGATACCCCATATCTTGAACGCAAGCGAATGCGGGATATAAGGAGGCTGAACCAACACAATTCTTTGCTTATCCGACAACTTGGCAAGCAATGGCTTAAGCAGCTGCAACTCTCCAATACCCGATTGCTGAACCAGCAACTCGATAAGCGACGAACGTGGCCAGCCAGCACCAGGCAATTCTCCATCCAGCAACGAATATCCGGACGAACAGCTAACGTCGCGCGACACTGCCAGCTCACTTGCACGCCAGACATGAGAAATCACCAAGGGATCAGTGACCTCCACAGAGAATTCAGAGCAAACTTGTGAGCAGAGCAAAGCCATGAGGAAACACAATCGTTATCATTACAGTACTGTATGTATGTACAGTGTATGCGTGATTGTTTGATTGTGCAAGAGTCGGCTTCAGCTAAAAAAACCCGCTGAACAAAAAAGCTCTTGAGCCTGCCTTCGCGCGCGGGCGTCCCCGCTTGCTTGCGCCCCGACGGAACCCCCGTCGCCACGCCCGGTTAACTTGGAAACCCATAAATTCAACATCCTAAAAACCAAAGCCAACAACACGCAACCGACTACATGCTGCAACCACCACCACCCCGAAAAACACGATGCTGAGAAAATCATCCGTCCTCGACCTGCTACCCACTATCAGAAACAACAGCAATCTGACAAACCACACCATCAATACACGCAAGCGGAACAAGTTGCAAAAAAGCAACCCCCACTGCAGGTACCTGATGTGTAGCAAACTTAACATCCGCCGGGGCTGCGCCGGCGCTCGATGCATCTGGCGTTTTCAGAGCCTGGCGGGCTTGCTCAACGAGCGTTTTGTAGGTGGCCACCGTCTGCCGGGTCACGCCGGCGATGCGTCCAATCGCGATCTGGGTAAGACTCTCTCCGCGTTGTAGCAAAAGCCTGCAGGCGGCGCGGATCCTGTCCGCTGTACTCTTCTGCCGTTCGCAGTGAGTGCGTTCTGCAGCCAGGCTTTGGCGCGCCGGAAGCGGCAGGTCCGGGTCGAGCTGCATGATGCCGCGCTTGCAGCGGCCACTGCCCGTGTAGTTAGTCCACGTCCAACGCGCGATCGAGCGTATCGTTGCCTTCAGTGACGATACAGGCAGATCCTGGGCAAAGCCTTGCTGCGTGAATCTATTCAAGTCGTGGGCTTTGGCATCGAGCCAGCGCACGAAACTGTCGTAGTTCCCACTCTGACGCTCGCGGTTGACGATGGAGTATGCGTAGTGACGCAAATGCTCGAACAACAGGCAATGGCGAGAGTGCGCAATGTCGTCTACCTTGACTCTCTTGGCCCAAGGGGCCGCCACGGCCAGGTCGACGTAGTCGGCCAGGGCGCCCAGCTCGTACACTGAGTTGTGTAACTCCTCGGTCGACCACCATGGATGTCCTGGCGTCTTGGCCACCGGCCCTGAGTGGAAATTGGGATCTGCGCGCAGCGCTATCGAGAATGCTGCGTAGACGGCCTTCATGAAAGCGATAGGCTTGTCGCGCGCGGCATCAGTCGTGCACACCGGGGGAATCGCATAATAAAGGTGGCTATTGCCGGAAGCGCGATTTCGCACGATCAGGTTTGGCGCAGGCAGGCCTGCATCTTCCCATATCATGGAATTTGCATGGTCGAGGTCAAAGATCAGCCAGCTGACAAGGCCTGGCCGATTGATTTGCATGTACGGATAGCGTACCGCATACTCGCGCGGGCGAGTGCGGGTCGCTGTTTTGTTGTCGCTGCAGCGCGGAATATAGGGCGCCTCTTGCAGCACCCGGTGCAGGGCGGTACCGTGCTCGAAGTATCGAACATCGGGCTCGGCGACGCTATTCACCACTTGCTCCCAGGGGGCGGCAAGACGGTGCCAACATGTAGAGCAAACACGGTACAACGCTCAAATTTTTGGGCGAGCAGGTACTCACCTCGGCCATGATTCTTCATGGGAGCTCCAGATGCCAAGTGACAGGCGTAAAAAATCCCTTGCACTGAGTTGAGCACCGAACTAGAATCACGGCTGAAGAGTACGTGATTCATGTTTTGGCACTGCCAGAGCATTAGCAGAGGCCCGGTTCCCGCCGGGCCTTTTGCTTTTTAGGGCATCAAATTGTTAGCGTTTCAGATTAGCTCGTCATCGCAGTCCTTATATTTCGTTGATCGACCGGTTATTTCTTGTTACCATCGGCCAAGGCTTGTAACGCCTTGGTAATTTCGTTCATCGCCAGTTCGGCATCCGCATCGCTGGTAAATTCAAGACGCAGCACTTTTTTGGCCTGATGGACCTTGCAGTAAGTTGCACGTCCCGAACGCACGGTCACCGGCGCCGGCGCTACGCGCGGTGTAACAGCACGCCGGGTTGACCTGGTCGCCATCGCCACTGCCTCGGACTGGGAGGACGTGCCGCTGATGATCGATTCAATCGCTGCCATGACCCCTTCCGTATGGCCTTTGGCATGGAGCGCAGCCAACTCGGCGGCCGCATTGCGGCCAAGCTTATCCTGCTGTGCATCGAGCAGCGGTATCGCCGCAGTCGGCAGTTCGCCGAACACCATCAGGTTGGCAACAGTAGTTCGAGGCACGCCAGCATGCTTTGCGACATCGGCAATGGTCAGCGTTTGATCTTCGTCCAGCAGTTTCTTGAAGCCTACATACTTGGCATAATCCGGCAGAGTGTTGTGAAGCAAGTTCGCATAGAAAGCATCACGGTCAGCGTGTTCATCGTCCGACAGATCCAGTACGGCAGGGATGGTTGCACGGCCACGGTCGACATAAAAATCAAACCGGTTATGTCCGGAAACCACCTCATACCAGCCGTCCGGGGCAGGGCGCAGCGTCACGGGCGTAACCAACTTGTTGCTATCGAGGTTGGCGTACAGCGCGTCCCTTTCCGCATTGGTCAGCTGTCGTTGGCGCCCAGGAATCTTGCGGATGCGGGCCACTGGCGCCTCGAAGGGCACACCCGCACTGCGGGCCGCCTCGTCAAGCGCGGCTTTAAGCGACTCGACTTCGGCCTGGCTTGCTTCCTGCAGTTGCGCAAGACGCACGCGAAGCTCAGCGGACTCGGCGTCAGAGCCGCCATCAGCCTGCTTGGCCAGCGCCTCGTCGAGCTGTCGCTGTAGTTCTTCAATCTTTGCCTGGTACTTCAGTGCATCAAGGCGGAAAGCGCCCAGCTGGCCGGGCATAGTCACATTGCGCTGGTTGGCGATCGGCGTCGGAGGATTTTCGCTGACATTGCGTTCCAGGTTCGCCGTCTGGCCAAGCAGTCGTGCCGCCAACTTATTGACGCGCGGCGGGCGCTTATCGTCTTTGGTGCTCATACTGCTTCCTTCATTTCGCGGTGCGCCCAGCAAGTTTGCAGGGACACGTCGAGTTCCGCCACGACAGCATTGAACGCCTCAATCGCACGGTTATAGGTGCGCTGGCTACCGTCATAGCTCTCGAGATCGTAGATAGTCTTGAATTCCGCGTAAGCGTTTTTCACCAGATCGGTCTCCGGAATCTCGGCCGTTCCTAGCAGTTCTGGATAAGTTTGCTTGATCCACGTCTTGACAATATCGGTCATGGACACTGACGACTTCACCTTCGACAACACGATCTTGATGAACTCGAATTCCTTGTCGATATCCTTGCCTTCCCGCATCGAGTTGAACAACTCGGAAAACTGCCTGAAGAATTGCGTCGACGACGCGTAGTCCAGCGTTTCCGGGGGGAGGGGGATGATCATGCCGTCGGCAGCCATGAAGCTGGCCAGCGCCAGATACGACAATGTAGGAGGCGTGTCGATAATGATCACGTCATATTTTTCGCGCAACGGCTGCATGGCCTTGTTCAAGACGTCCCAAAACTGAAAATTCGGATCGCTTGCCTGCTTGTTGGGCAAGTAATAGTCAGCACCAAACAGGTCTGGCGACGATGGAATCAAATCAATGCCGTCCCAGTAGCTGGGCAGTGCAGCATAAAGAAGATCCTCTTTGTCTCCGTAAACGACCGGCATGACCGTCATATCCTCGTTCACCTCCGCATCTGGCACAAAACCCATCAAGGTGGTGGTTGAAGCCTGCGGATCCAGATCGACCAGGCAAACGCTATGCCCCATCAAAGTCAACCCCTGCGCCACCGCAACCGTGGTGGTGGTCTTGCCTACGCCGCCCTTGAAGTTGCCACAACAGACGACCAGGCCCAGGGTGCCGGCCGGACGCCGTTTGTGCGGGCCGATCTGCTGCACGATGGCGCGCGCCTCGGCCAGGGTGAACATGCGACTACGGCCGTTACCCTTCAACTGACCCGGTGGTATGATGCCCTTGCTGCAAAGATGATTGAGCTTCGTTCGCTCGATATGACACATTTGAGCCAGTCGCGTGCCAGATATCATGGGGGACGTTTTTCGTGGCCATGGCGCCAACAAGTCGTCACGCAGCTGCAGCAGGGTCGCCTCAGCGCGATCGGCGATGCGGATCAGCCCGTCGATATCGACGACGTTTCGTGCAGGCAGAATTCGTTTGGCGGACATGCGCTTACCTCGGTGATTGGTGGTTTTTGGCACTGTCGCCGCTTTTTGCAAAAAAACACAGAAAGCGATGACGCGACCGGATATTAACGTTTACAGTCAAAAACGTATATAACTTTCCTTGGTTTACAAGCAAAATATTGCACAGCTGTCGAAATTGCTCAAATATTCACCAAAATTCGACTCAAATGGTTTCATTTAAAGCAATAAAAAGAGGGAAGACGGCTCGTACGAGGCGCCTTCCACTCAACATCAATCCAACGCATCCCTCAAGATGTCGACTTTCTGGAGCAGAAACCGAATCACATCTGCCGAAGTCCGATCGAACGCTTCGACGTTTTCCCGTACCCAATCCTCACGTTCGAACATCGAGCCCTGCAGTGAATGCCAGCGCTCGATACCGTCGCCGGCTTCTGTGGCGTTCACCGATCCCTGCCGTTGCGCCCGGTCCCCTAACCACTGGGTCAGGCTTTCGGGCAACCGCACTGCATGGATCGCGCGGGTCAAGGCCACATACAGGAGGTTGATTTCCTCCGGGTTGTATTGCTTTTCCGGTGGCAGCTGGATAAAGTCATCTAGCATATACACCTGCTCGAACTCCAGGCCTTTTGCACGATGGGCGGTCGTCAAAATGACATCCGCCTTCTCTTTCAGATTGACCTGCGACGCTTTCATGGCTTCGTAGATATGCGGAATCTGGCCTTGGTATTGCTCGACGGTTTTCACCAACGCAGCGATCTCCAGGTCATCGGCCTCCATACCGTATCGCTGGAAGTCCACGAAGCTATTGAACCTGCCGACACTTGGACTTGTGATCCGCGACCGTTCGTCAGCCCAAAGAAAATAGGCATCGAGAACTTTCCCAAAGACATAGCTGTCGAAGCCGCCAATGAAATGCAACTTCACGTCGTCCAGTACCAGCTCCGCCGCACTGCTGAACAAGCCAGCGTTTGTTCTGCCGATGATCGTAAATGGCTTCGAGCGATCGACGGACCAGGCATTACTCATATCGGCGCGGCCCACGATGGCCTTGTCTTCCCCCTTAAAGTCAGCGAGCAGCGCACTTGCGATACCCGCGATCTGCTCACTGAATCGGAACGACTGCGTCAATGCAACGCGAGATTTGGCCTGCACCGTCTCCATCGCGTTGACCGCACGACGAAAGCCATAAATCCCCTGGTGCCGGTCGCCCACCAAAACTTTCTGGCAGTCCTGTCGCATCACCACGTCCAGGGTCACCGGATTGGTATCCTGTGCTTCATCGAGCAAGATAATGTCGAATGCCAGATTCGGATGTTCAAGCGCCCATATCTTCAGATACCCGTCATGCGGCATCTTGATCGGTGAGCGCTTATCCTTCATCGCTGCAAACACTTTGCCGGCGAGTTGCACGATGTCGGCCGCGCCGGCCGGATCCCCCTGCAGCTCCACATCCAGGTGTTCGTCGGAGACCAAGGTATCCGCAGAGCAAAACCAGTTGGCCAAGGTCTGCAATGCATCCTTGGCCCTTTTGGTATTGCACTGGAAAGTCTGGCCAATTTCCCAAGCCTTGGGACTGCCAAGCTTTTCCTGATAACGTTTCCCCACCTGGGTGTATGCCAGGGAATGGGTGGTTCGGCACTGCACATTTTCCGGAAACCGCGAGCAGGCCTCCGATGCGACCGATTTGTTAAAGGCGATGTACAGGATGCGTTTATCCGGCCTGCACTTCGAATACTCAACGAGAGTAGTGGTCTTGCCTGTGCCGGCAAATGCATCGACAGCAAGCAACATGCTGTCGTTTTCCACCACGGATATTTGTTCACGAGTCATTGATGACATAGCATTCTCCTATAGATAAAAAATTGGCCGGGAGAACGCAGTCCCGGATGGGAAGGAGTTCTTCCCGGCCGGGCACATACGTCAGCTACAAACTTGTTAAAAATAGTGCGCAAGTGATTAACTCCAAGCAAAAATGCGCTGGAAAATCATTGAACAAGGAAGGTCAAAAGAGGCTCACATACCTCAAAAAAAACGGTATCGGCCATGCAAGGCGTAGAAGATTTCCTACGCGGGATTTACGTCGGCGACTAACCGAAGTAAAGTTTAAAGAGAACCGGAAGCTGCAAGCTGATCAGGAAACCCACCATTGCCTTGAGCAACGTCGTATCGCTACGAAGCTTCTCAAGCTCGGTTGTCATTTTCAACTGCGAGGTTTCGATCTTCTGCAATAGTGAGGATTCAAGTCTCATCATATCCTCCGGAAATGCAACAGATCTGGACAGAACTTCGGCCATGACCTTTGCGTGAACAGCAGCTTGTACCGCGGGTACACCCGCTTCTTGAAGACGCTCGGAGTACCCTAACGAATCAAATTGAAAGCTTGACATAAAAGCTCCTTTGGTCAGCAAAACTCCCGGAGCGTCGCCCTTAGGGCTGGCCTAAGGAGCGGTGATTGTGGACATGTACCCCGAGCAAAAAGCTGCGCTAGTTTCAGGGGTTGACTAGCTTGCGCCGAATCGAAATTCAGCGTACATCAAAGGTCAGTGTAGTCCCAGTGACCAAAATCGTCCACTACCATGACATGCTACGTTTAAGAAAATCAAACAAGCAACATTGGGTCGGACCTATACACGCTACCGACAAATCCGGATCTACTCGGCCTTGGGAACACGAATGGCATTCGCCATCCTTTTGCTGTCTTCAAGCAGTGCCGTGGTTATTGTGGGAAAGCGGTTAAATAAAAGCGCTTCTGCCAGTTCAATTCGACAGGCGGAGCGCTGCCAGTGCTTCACCCGCAAGTGCAATGGCACCTGGCCCCGTTCATGTTCGTGGGCGGTTTCAGGACCAGGCATCCACACGCCGCTCGGGTACTGCAGGCCGCGCATTTTATGAGCACGGCCGCCGATTTGCAGATATTTGGTGTACTTGCGGAGCTGGTCCATTGACATTCTCATCTCTGCCGCCAGGTCTGTACCTGTGATCTGACCCGCCGCCACGATCAAATTCTCGACGCGTTTTGCTACGCGAGGGCGGACGTCTTCATTTTTCTCGCACTGCACAGCACGTTTTGTCGAACCGCAGCTGGCATCTGGCGCGACGGCCGCACCATGAAAATCATTTGTAATCATTTTCATCACAACCTCCTGTAAACGCTAACTGGCTATCGCGTCAACCATGTTTCCGGATGGACGAGCTCCCAGCCGAGCTGACGCCGAATTTCGTTCTGCGATGGAGGCGGCAACGAAGAACACCGCCGATCCTCCATCCAGCGCCGTACCTGCTCCTTCGTCGGCCGAATCACCGAAACGGGATGCCGACTTGAAAACGTATCCATATCGTTAATCTCCTTTCATCACAAGAAAATCGAAACACCATGACAGGTTTTGCGTCGAGATAACTTCTTGACGCTGCTGCAGAAAAGTCGTTTATGGATTGCCCTGCCGCATGCAGCTAACTTAGCGTGAGGTGGGCATCAGGTCCTTGGAAAAAATGTCATGCAAGGAGCTGTTATGCGCTTGCGATCAACGCGAGCATCTGGTAGCGAACGGATTAAATAAATTACCTTCCACTGAACCGTACGCAGTAAGAAAAGTGAGGAGGCGCTTGGCGCCAAGACTGTGCCGGGAAGATAAGCAACGGAGGTAGCCATGTGCTTCCCTGGAAGAGACGAATGTCTCTTCCAGGAACCCATCTGGGACTGATGCAGTTTGAAATTTGCCTTCTCCGCAGCGGCCAGTGCCAATGAAGATCTGGCGGTGATCGTCATTATGCGACGGTGCTTCTCGGGTCACCCGAATGCGAAGGCCAAGGGTGGCGACAGGTTTGCGCTAGAGAAATCCTAGCAGCAAAGGCTACAGCTCTGGGGGCGGCTGCTGCCCAGTTTTCAGCTTCCAGCGGAACCCGCGGCTTTCGAATGGCGAGCGTGTGGCCGCTTGCGCCGCTGCCATGCGAAAGCCGCGTGGACATAGAGATTGCTCTTGGCCGGATAAAAGGAGTGGGAACTGTGACTGGACCCAGGCTTTAATGCGAAAGCAGCCAGTTCCAGACTGGCTGCAGATGGGACTTTGCTTCGAGACTCCAAACTCGGAGCTCACGATCCATGCCGTCAACTTGCGGGGTTGGCCGGAGCGGATCGCTCATTGCACAAAGACTCCAGGTCCGAAGACCGTACGCGTTCCAGGAGTTGACGCGTTGCAAAGACCCAGTTTTTGATACGTCAAAAACTGGAAAACACGTGGTGAAATCGGTGCCATTCTTTCCATAGCGTACTCTCCTCAAGTCTGCAATGGAAAGAATCCCCTCGTATTGAGGGGATTCGGATCAGACCATAAAAATTGAGTTGCTAAGGTTCTGCATACTCTCAGTTTGAAACTACTCGCGACCACGGGAATTGCTGCGGAACGCTGGTTCCGGAGCGTTGCGGGCCCCCCTGGCTGGCTGACTTGCCACCCCGCCTATGCGTGAAGGGAAAGGCTTAACACTACCAGCTGGCCCGTCCGGCATGGCATCGTCCGGATTATGTTGCTCTTCCATTTGACCATCGTCATCACCGCTACGATCGTCGCCAGCGTCCTGTCCACCATGCAGGTCGGCGGACAAATCATCGGTACGCTCTTCGCGATCGCGTTGAAATACCACAACGTCATCGATCGCAATATGGGTAATAAGGAGAAGGCGCCCTTTGATGACGGCGGCCGGCTCCTGCTCACCTGTTTTACGGCCATGCTCCTTGATATCTCGCAAATAGGCATGCGCATAAGTATCGCCGACGGTGAAGGCGACGAAGATCTTACGACCAGCTTCGCTATCCTTGATCAGCTCCGAGACGAGTTCGATCGCTTCTTGGCCGCTTACCCGCAGATCCATGTAACTATACTGTGGATCGACGATTTGTCCATGCAGTGCATTGATGGCACAGGCCAAAAACGCCTCTGCTTTGCGGCCGCTACCCTTGAGAGTTACCCAACGGATCCGGTTTATATAGCCGCAGCCCTTGGTGTGCAGATCGAAGTACCCTGACGGCTCAGGTGCTTTTTTTTCCTGTACGGCTTGACGCGCCGAACCAGGAGTTTTCGAAGAATTGTTGCGGCTGTTAAATATGTTCAACATGATGATCTCCAGTCAAAAAAAAGCGAAAGGAAGACCATCCGAGCCCCAGGGGATCGAGAAGAGGTCTTCCCGATCGGGGTGGCAGAAGCGCTACAGAGACTCTGATCCCGGCAATGCTGGCCAGGACGTGTGGGTTGCAAGAGTTTGACCCACCGCAGTTGCTCAAGTGCGAGCAAATTCAATATCAACAATAGGACGAGCGGACGACGGTGTCAACCCAATTTTACGCTTGTCTCGCCGACTGCCGCCCACTGCTTTGTAGGTAAGACTGATCGCTAATTTCACTGCCTGTTAGAGAATGCTCGTCAGCGACTTTGCCCTCGCTATTCCCCAGTTCCAGCACAAAGGAACGGATCTTCTCCGCAGCGTTACAGGCTCGAAAAATGGCCTGCGAATCGTCGCGAATGACCTTGATCCAGCTACCAACATAGGCGGCATGCTGGCTCGGGTCATGGCCCAACGCGAGCTCGTCGCCAAGCATCATGCTCGCGATTTCCGCACACAGTTCTTCATATGCATATTCCTGGCTACCAAACGGATGAAAAAGATCACGGCTGAGCCTGGACGGGTGCCCAGACCAGTGCCCCAGTTCATGCGTCGCCACCTCGTAATACTCAACGGCGGAATAGAACTGACAACGCGCCGGCAGGTGTATTACGTCATCGACAACAGCATAGAATGCTCTATCACGCTGGTCATGTTTAATGGTCGCACCGGATTGCTGCAGTATCCGTTCGGCCCTCTCGATTGGATCAAATTCAAGCCGAGCTGGCTGCAGGGGATCTAACCCGCTCACCTGTTCAGCGTTGAAAACCGTTGTAAAGTACATCTTGGGCTTCCGCCCGGCCGGCTGCGGACTATCGGATGCAACACAATCATCGGCATCTTCGGGCGCGGCAACCTCGGAAAAGATCCACCGCCGAATCGCTGTCCCACGCTCGTGTCTTCTGACGCGCGCTCCTTTAAAATTCGCCTGATTGAACGTCATCCACCGTGGATCTTCAAATGGCTGGGCCATGAGATTCAAGGAATTGATACCTTTGTATCTCCGCCCGGAAACAATGTTGTATGGTGCAGTGCCGCGCGAAGATGGTGCCCAAGGCTTTTGCCATGGAGCGGTGCCCCGCTCCAGAAGAGCAATTAATTTCTTCGCGACGTCATCGCAATAGTTGGATCCTTTTTTCATGAAGAACTCCCCAAAAAAATGGCCACGAGAAGTGGCCAGATTGAACAAAGGAAGCACGCAACCGTTCATCCGCCGGGATGGGCAGCAGTGTGCAAATAGGAATGGAAGGTTAAGAGCGGAATGCTCTTGAGATTGAGGGAAACTCCCGTGCGCTGGGCACGTGCAAGGAAACGGGAGCAACTTGCACTTGGTGATCTGAAAAGATCATCATGTAACGATGTTAGGCCAGTCTAAAGTGTATGTCAATCTGGCTCCTGACCGCGTTTGATTACATTTCCGGACAACGAGTTCCAGGGCGCAGCGCAGATACGTCCAGACGGCCCATAGCGACCGCAAGGCACACGCCATGGTGACGGTGGCCCACGTTACAGGTTAGGTGGTGGTAAATTCGGGCCCACACAGCATCTTCTGCATGTGAGCAATCGCAGCCTCGGCTTGCTGTTCGCTGGTCAGGCCACTCAGTGTCAGCTCGACGGCGTACTCGCCTTCGGCATGCCTGACCCAACGCATAGACAGCGTCCAACTAGTAGTGCTCTTTATGGTTTGCTCAGTGGTCACGAACTTTCACTCCAGTTTAGGTAATGTTGGGTCGTCGCTGTCCATAATTAATTTCCCATTAATCGGTAATTGGGCCGCAAACACGCTCCAGGGCCCAAATTTGGGCATTAAGTAGGGCTCTTTCGTACCATGGAAAGGGCACGTCGTCTTGCGCCTGCATGATGTACAAATGGTGGAGATAGCCAGCACGGGCCGTTCCGGTTTTGCGCATTAGCCAACCGGTGGCGTTCATGTAGGTCACGCGAAGGCGGCTCATGATTTGATTTTCTGGTTCAGTTGGTTGGGTTGAGCAAGGTCACTTCAAAACCCTGCGGCCAACCGAGAGGATTCACGCGCATCGCGCCTTCCAAGATCAACTCGGGAGCAACATCGACATGATCCGCATCGGTGCTAGATATCATGACCAGCGCGCAGTTACCGCCCTTTGCCGCGGCGATTAAGTCGGCCACACGCTTCAGTTCCGTGGTCCAATCTTGGACTTGCTTTTTCAAGATGGTTTTTTGTTCAGTTGCGCTAAGTGCCATGATCTTTTCCGGTATCAAATCAGTTCGTCGGCCGGATCAGTTGCCCGGAGTTTTTCCAGCACCTGCTGGTAGTTTGGATGCAGATCCGGCCAACCGGTTCCAGGGCGCAGGGCAGATGCGTCCAAACGGCCCATAGCGACCGCCAGGCGCACGCCAGGAGTCGATGACCCACGGTTGCCATCCAGCCCGCACATGCAACCTCGGCGCCATCCTTGGACTGGTGGCAGGCGAACATGCTCGCACCGAAGTCAGGCCCCATGTTGCGGGTACCCGGACAGCAGTTCACCAGGCCTTCCGCCAAACTTAAATCAAAGTCGGGGATGTCTGTCGCGTCCCGGTTGACGCGCCAGGGGCACGATGGGCAAGGCTTAGAGAGAGTGGTCAGCGTACAAGACGACATAGCGTTTTCCTTACACCACAAGCGCAGTTTCAACTACGTCTGACACCCATTCGCGAGCCGCAACGACTGCTTCCGTGTATGGCTTGCCAAGCATCATGTTGCAGGCCGTAGCGAAGTCCAGCTCGAACTCACGTTCGTCCCACATCACATCGGCCCGCTGCTGCATCTGATCTTCGGACAGATTTTTCACGAATTTTGCTCGCCCGGTTAGCTTGTCTGGTTTGGCGGAGATGCCCATGAAGTTATCGAACTCAATATGAAGGCATAGAACTCAGCATCGCTCATGTCAGTGCAATCTACCCACGATGGCGAGCACAGCTGAACTTCTGCTGGGTGAACCCAAGTTGAGCCAGGACCGTCTGGATTAACCATGTAACGGTATTCTTTATCTTTAAGGGTATCTGTCATGACTCTCTCCTATTTTGCCGCGCTTGCGCTTCCGTACAAAACAGTATGGATGCCTATTTTGACACTTTCAAATATGGATCTGTAGATTCCAATCGGCGTGTCCGAGCATCAACTAACACTCCCTCACATCTATTCTCAGAACCTTCACAGGAATTTCAAACAGTCGCACCTGCCGCGATGGCTGGCAGCCCTGCGCGCGTCTGGCATTGGTCGTGATCATGCTGCCGGTGTATTCAAAGTCCACCTTCTGCAACTGGTCGGCATCGATGTCGACGGCTGGCAGGCGGCGTTGGAAACGGTGCAGGAGCAGGTACGCCAGTGCCAGGCCCATGACGGCATGTTGTCGCAGCGGTACGCGTCAAGGCAGTCGGCCGCGTCGCTGTCGGCCGAGCTGGCGCAGACGACGAAAGCCCTGGCCCGGCTGCAGGGCGCGTACCAGGAGGAACAGATCACGGTGGCCACCCTGCGGTCAAGCAACGCCGACATGGAACAGAGCCTGGCCGACCGGGCGTTTGAAACCAAGGCGCTGGGTGAGCAGCTGGCCCAGGCGCGCGTCCAGTTCGAACACTTCCAGGAAACGATCGCGACGCAACGCTTGGACGGTCGGCGGGCGTTCGATAGGCACGCCGGCCGGCTGGAGCATGACTTAGCCAGCGCCCAGCAGCAGCTGGGCCAGCTGCGCCACGAGCTTCCGGCACGCGTCGACGACGCAGGCGCGGCGCGGGAAGAACTCGCCACGGTGCTGGCCAAGCGGGCGCAGCTGACGCGCCGTTTGGCCGAGGCCGAGGAAAGAAAGCGCTGAAGCGGTCGCGGCCAAGCTTGAACGGACTGCCCAGGACGCGATCAAGGCGCGCAAGGCGCTGGCGGCGTAGCAGGGCCAGGCGGGGCAGCTTGTCGGCGTCAGCGCCGAACGCGACCAGCTGGCCCAGGAGAATGCGGCGCTGCGGGAACGCGCGCTCGCTGGCGCCCTGCGCATTCCGCTCCCCTAACGATTAACCGTGCCTCACCCGCCGATCGTCGGCGGAAGCAGCTTACGCGTAAGCGTCGTTTCTTTCCGCCAGCGCCACCCGCTGCCATTCGGAGGTTCTGTTAGGTGCTCTAAGCCGTTCAGCGACCTCAGCCGCGGGGTGGCTGCGATCAACCACCTGCTTGACCGCAGCGATCTTAAATTCTTCCGTGTAACGCTTACCACTCATGATTTCTCCTTTGCCTAAATTATGGCTCAGGAGTGCCCACATAGGTCGGGCGATTCAATGGAACATTTGAGACATTTAGATAGATTTAAAGTACCGTCAGACTAAGATTACGCACAGAGATCAAAATAAATTTTGAAAATATCTAAAATATCTCTTGACATTATCAAGAAGTAAATCAATACTTTATCCACTTTGTTAATTAATAATTATAAAAATTCTACTAATTAAATGTGAAAATGGGTTATTTCTAATCACAATAAATTCCGTATGATATTTTATAGATATATTTTTTGCCATCATCCAGAATATTCAATTTTTATAGTTATTTAAAATTAATACTAGTGCATTGCAGCCTGTTTTTTGTAAAAATACAGATTTAACGAAACCATCTCATAGTCTGCTAATCAATTCAAACTAACGGAAAAATGGTCGAGCGAAATCCCGAACCAACGATGGCACTTTCAGCCGATTTTGTGCAATTTTTTTGTCTTTCTACAACCAAGAAAGACGGGCCACGGGATTCAGTAACCGGAACGCGCCTATGGACTAGCACAAAATTGGCGAAGGCTAACATTGAAAAAACTGTGCAGTATTCTTGGCAAAGCCACAAAAGCGCGTTTCACGATTGCAGAAAATATTCTTGATGACAAAAAATTAATGGCCTACTCTATTTAGCGAAACAAACCGAACGATATCAATGTCGGATTGAATTAACTAGAAGAATATAATTAATATTTTTTCCCGCATATAATTTATCATTTTTATTACATAACAAAAATGCACAAAAATAATATTTTCAATAATATTAAATGGATAAATATATGAAACATAAATATAACAAGATATACTTTTTCATAAATTTCAAAAAAAAACATTTTGCCCATTCATTTATTTTTATTCTGTCACTTATTGCAATAAACCCTGCACTTTCCAACACCTGTTCGTGGAATAATGTTTCGAATTCTACCTCGGCAACACATACTGTCGTAACGCAAGTTATTGCTACTCAAGCACAAATAGATTCTTTTTTACCAGTTCCCGACGCAATTTTAAATTGCGGTAGTTACATACAACGTATAAGCAATAAGTATGTCATGAGAGAACCCGTAGGTGGTGACGATGTCGAGCACTATGCGTCGCTGGCGCCGGCCTATCCATTCACACAGGCAGGTCGGCTCGGCGGTTTTGAACCATACGGTTGCGGGCGTCAAGCTGATTCTTCTGGAAATATAATAATTAAATTTCGTCAAGAAATTCTAGGGGGAAATCATTTTCCTACTTTTGAAGCGTTGGCCATGCACTATGTGTGGGGCTTGGCGTGCCCCAATTGGGATGCTCCAGGCTGGCGCCCACTATATTTCTTCAAAGAATTTACAATGTCTCCTGAGGCTGATGTTTTGACTTTCGAAGGAACGACCGTGCCAGGAGAATTAGAATTTGCTTCGATAGGCATGCATGATTTGCCCATTAATGATACCCATGGTTACATAACAACAACAACGACAACAACCTATACTCAGCGCTGTACTGCACCACGTGTGGCGAATGGTCCAATATGTGAGCTTCCGCCCAATACGGCAGACCCTAAAAAAAACCTCAGTGATTCTTGCAATGATGTAGGCGATCCTTGCAATGCTTGTACCGGCAATATGCACGAGCGTGAAACAGATTATATTGGAATTGGTCCATTCCCACTGCGTGCCGAACGTACCTACAACAGCGGTTTCGTTGAGCCATCGCATTGGGGGGGGCAATGGCGAGGTAGCTATGATCGCTCGCTGCTATTCTTTACCGATGGATCGATTAGTACCGTTACGCTCGTGCGTGGCGATGGCAAACAATATTATTTCAATTTATCCGGCTCTTCTTGGGTGGGGGACTCGGATGTCGTCGGAAGTTTGGTTAGCGTTCCCGCTGCCGGCAGCGAACCAACCGGTTGGATTTATAAAAATGAAGCGGAAGAGACTGAAGTCTACGATGCGGTCGGCAAGCTTATATCAATCGCTAACCGTGCAGGCTTGAAACAGAATCTGACTTACAACTATTGTGCGACAACTATATGTTCACCGGCCGAGGCGACGTTATTTTCAGTGGTTGATCCGGCAGGCCGGTCTCTCATCTTCACCTATGACACATCCAAGCATGTTACGTCTATGAGGGATCCCAATGGTGGAATTTATTACTACGGCTATAGCGATAGATCTATAGACGCAAATCTAACTTATGTTCGCCCCGCAGGAGGCAACGTGCGCGCATATCTTTATGCTGAGGCCCCACATGTATCGGATAATCCGGCTGCTGGTGTGAGTTTTAAAAACACGCTCACCGGTATTTACGACGATAACAGCGCGTATCGGTTCAGCACCTGGAACTATGATGACCAAGGTAGGGTGATTTCATCCGAGCTTGGTGAGGGAATTGAAAAAGTGATGCTGACCTATAACTCGGACGGCACTACCACTGTTGTAGATAGTTTGAATACCGCGCGAAACTATAGCTACAGTAACGTGATCGGTGTGACGAAAAACACCGGATCTACGCGGCCAGCCGGAGTCGGTTCCGCTACTGCGGTAACGGCTTTGACCTATGACGCCAACGGCAACGTGGCGTCACGCACCGATTTCAACGGCAATCTGAACACGTATGTCTACAACCTGACGCGCAACTTAGAAACGCGCAGGACGGAGGCGGTCGGCTCCCAATCCACCCAAGTTAAGGAGCAAGCCCGCGCAATTGCTGGCAATTCAATGAAATAGTGCTTGACGTGGCACTGGCTTTGCGCGGCCGCCGCCTTGCTGACCTCTCTTTTTTCGACAGCGGCAAGGCGGCGGCCAATGAAAGTCTTTTGATCTTCATTGGCCCTTCATGTCGCTCGCTTCCTTGCTGTCCGATTTCTCCGACCATCTTCAATCCGACCAGTTCCGTCTTATCGCCCGCCATCCTGATCATCCGACAGCGTTTCAACGGCGCCGCAAACTGCCGCTACCGTCCTTGGTGGCGCTCATGCTCACCGGCATGCGCAAGAGCGTGCAAACCGAACTTGATGAATTCTTTGGCCATCTGCAACAGCAGGCGCAACTGACGCACCAGGTGAGCGCCCAGGCTTTCGCTCAGGCACGCTCGAAACTTGCTACCACGGCCATGCCAGAGCTTAACGACTGGCTCATTGCTCAAGCACAGCAGCATGGCTACCTGCCGCGCTGGCACGGTTTCAGGCTGGTCGCCGCTGACGCCTCGACCGTTCGCTTTGGCTTGCGCGCCAGCCATGTCAAACGTGCCGCCGTGGCCGATCAGCTGGTGTTTGGCTTGTTTCTGCCCGGTGCCGAATTGATGCTCTCGGCCTCGCTATACAGCACCGACGTCGGTGAACGCCAGATGCTGTTCGAACAGCTCGACCGGCTTGGCAAGGATGATCTGCTGTTGCTCGACCGAGGCTACCCGTGCTATTGGATGCCTGCCGTATTGAACCAGCGCCGCATTGCCTTCTGCATGCGTGTCGAACAGGCGCGCGGTGGCGGCTTTCCCTGCGTCAATCAGTTTCTGAAGTCGGGGCTGCAGGAGCAGATCGTCACTCTGCGGGCGCCGGATCGACGCGATGCGCTTGACTATGAATGTCTCATTGCGCCGCAGACCGTGCGCCTGATACGCCACGTTGCCTCGACCGGCAAGGTGCGTGTTCTGATGACCAATTTACTGGACGTTGAACAATTCCCTGCCGCATTGTTCGGAGACCTCTACCACCAACGCTGGCGCATCGAGGAAGCCTTCAAGCGCCTCAAACACCGCCTCCATCTGGAGCACGTGACGGGACTATCACAGCAGGCCCTGATGCAGGATCTGGCCGCCAAGGTACTATGCGATAACCTGCAGGCGTTGGCGAGCTGTGCCGCCGGCCAGCAAGATGCATTGCCGACGGACAGACGCATCAACCGCGCCTATGTCCATTCGGTGCTCAAGCCGCTCTTGCCATCGTTGCTGCTTGGGCTGGCGGCAGCCCACTTGCTTGCCGACGCGCTGACTCTGATCGCCAAGCGAACGTTTCTACATCGCCCAGGACAATCAAGGTCACGGCAAACCAACGCCTACAAGCCACATAAATACATGGCCTACAAGGCTGCTTGATGGCAAGCCTGTTGCTTAACTTGGGTGGATTGGGTCGGCTCCGCACTGGTCAGGACGGTTTCGACGAACTGGCATGCTGCCTTCCGCTTGCCCACCAAGATCGCCGAGCCGAAACGCATCACCACGTTTACGTATGACGCATCTGGATATTTATTGTCGAAGTCCGTGCAAGCGACGTCCGATGAGAATGGCAGCCAGGGTTTCTCCGCACCGGCCATGGGGAACGCGCGGACTTGGTCGTATAGCTACAATCAGTTTGGGCAAATGTTAACTGCCACGGGCCCCCGCAGCGACGCTCTGGATATCACCACCTACGCTTATTACCCCAGCAGCAATTCGTCGGTGATGACCAGCGCCGTTCGCGAAGCCGCTATTCAGCCAGTTCCGCAAAAGATCACTATTGTTGGCCGCCAAGCCGCGTCACTGTCAAAATCGCTGACCGCTAACGCGGCTCCTCCGACCGTGTCACTGTCAACAAATCTGCTGAGTGTGACAAATGCGGCCGGCCAGATTACGACCCTGTCCAATTACGACGGGAACGGCCGCCCCGGCCTGATAGTCGGTCCCAATGGGGTGAGCATTGCTTTCACCTATAATCCACGCGGCTGGATTGAGTCAACGAGCATCAGCAGCGCCAACGGCGAGCCGGCATTGGCCACCACCTACAACTACGACTACGTCGGCCAATTAATTGGAGTGATTGCCCCCGACGGCGCTACGCTCACCTATAGATACGATGCTGGGCACCGCTTGACTGACGTCGCTGACAACCAAGGAAACACGATCCACTACACGCTTGACAACATGGGTAACCGTACAGTGGAGACGGTGAAGGATATAAACCTCACGCTGACGCGACAGACGACTCGCGTATTTGACGCACTGAACCGCTTAAACGTCATAACCGGTGGCACACAATGAATCTTATGATCTCAATATCTTCAATATCCAGGTCACTCGTGATTCGACGCCCGTTTGCCGTGCGCGCCATTCGCTGCGCAACTCTATTTTCGCTGATTTACACCCCTATTTTGGGCAGCGTGAACGCCGTCGCCCAGACAGTTCAGAATACGACCACCAGTTACAGATATGATGCCGGCGGCAACCTGACCACAGTCACAGACCCTATAGGCAAAGTGATTAACCTGAGTTACGACGCGCTCAATCGACTCAAGCAGCAAGACCATCCGCCGGCGATAGTTGGCGCCACCCGTCCCACTGTGAATTACGGCTACGACGGCCTCGACCAGATCAGCTCCGTGACTGATCCGCGCAATGTGACGACTACATACACGGTCGATGGTTTGGGCAACCGTAGCGCTCAAGCCAGCCATGACACCGGAGTCACAATCAACACCTATGACGAGGCGGGCAATGTCAAGACCCGCACCGACGCCCGCGGCAAGGTGCTCACCTACCGCTACGACGTGCTCAACCGTCTAGTCAGTATCATCGACTCCACGGGCGTCAGCGATATCTTCGAATACGACGGCGGTGCCAGTCCGGTACCGTCGGCAATCGGCCAGTTGACGAAGATGAGCGATGAGTCGGGCAGCACGGTATTCTCCTACGATGGATTCGGCCGCCTTGCTAGTAAGACCCAGAATGTCATCGCGGGTTCTTATCACCATGCCCTCACAGTATCCTATCTCTACGGACAAAGTGGCAGCGCCGCCGGCAAACTGATTAGTATGACCTACCCGAGCGGTAATCAGCTCAACTACAGCTACGACGCGGCTGGCCAGGTCAGCGGCATCGCGCTAAATCCGGTCAACGCCAACGGCATCGCTACGAACACGGAAAGCAATATCGCTCTGTTGGGCGCCATCGCTTATGTGCCATTTGGTGGGGTGACCGGCTGGCAATGGGGCGCGGGGCCGACCGGCTACGCCAGGACCTATGATCTTGATGGACGGGTGGCCAGCTACAACCTCGGTGACCCGGTAACGACCGGCGTCCTGCGCACGTTGAGCTATGACGCGGCCAGCCGCATCACCGCCTTTACCCATGCTGGCGCCAGCACCATGCCATCACCAGCTAGTTTGGATCAAACCTTCAGCTACGACGACTTGAACCGGCTGGCGGGCTTTACGGCCAGCACCACTAACGGGGCGTATCAATACGATCTAAGCGGCAACCGGACCGGCGCCACCTTTGGCGTGGCCAATTACGTCAACACCGTCGATGCATCGAGCAACCGGTTAGCCGCCACTACCGGCCCGCTGCCGGCGAAGACCAACAGCTACGACGCCAACGGTAACCTGCTTGGCGACGGCACCACGAGCTACCTCTATAATACTCGCAACCGAATGTACAGCGCCAAGGTGAGCGGCGTGATAGTGACACAGTTATTCAACGGCTTCGGTCAGCGCGTGCAGAACAACAATTACGGCAGCACGTATGTGTACGACGAGCAAGGACATCTGATCGGCGAATATGACACGACCACGGGTAACATGACGCGCGAAACCGTGTACCTGGGCGACCTGCCGGTGGCGGTGCTGAACCAGACCATCACGGGGACAGCGCCGGTCACTACAACGAATGTGTATAATATTTACCCGGATCACATCGGCACACCTCGCCTAATCACCCGAGCGACGGATGGCAAGATCGTCTGGCGATGGGACAATGGTGACCCGTTCGGACTGATTCAGCCGAATCAAAATCCGAGTGGGCTTGGCACCTTCACATTCAATCTGCGCATGCCGGGCCAGTATTATGATCGTGATACGAACCTGTTTTACAACATGTTCAGGGATTACGATCCGCAGATAGGGCGATATATCCAGAGCGATCCGATTGGACTTGGCGGTGGCATCAATACCTATATTTATGCGTTGGGAAACCCAGTAAAATACACGGACCCTACCGGTCGATTTGTTCCTCTCGTGTTTGCTGGCGTCTGCGCTGCTGGCGGATGTGAAGCGCTTTTCGCAGCGGCAGCGACAGGAGCCGTTTGGTGGGGCCTCAACCATAACAAGTTGAAGGGTCCGATTCGCAATGATTCCAAGGACGAGAAAGTTTGTCCACCCCGACCGGATTTTGATTGGAATGATCCGTCAGTCCCGCCAAAAGGCCCAGATGGCGTGGAATGGCCATGGCGTGGACCGGATGCTCCGGGAGGGGCTCTAGGGGGGTATGTGAACCCGAGTAACCCCGACCAAAGTGCTCATCCAGACTTAAATCATGGTGCGCCAGTGGGTCCACACTGGGACTTCACGGATCGAAAACAAGGCGGCTGGCGCATATTTCCCGACGGTTCGGTAAGGCCTAAATGATGGATAAGATAGTCTCAGAATCGTTACCAGTCGATGTGGCGTTTAAATACGTCCAAGAAGTTTTTCGCGTTGGGGGAGCGAGCGGAAATGGCTCAGAGGATTATAAACTGGCGGCAGAGAACATATTTGCCCTAGTGCCGGAAGGTACTGATAGTGGCCAACTCCTTGATTTTCATCAAGGTGGCATTTTGGCCCCGCTGCCGAAAATTTCGGACGGCCGCACATCCGTTCAATTCGTGCCCTCTACGGTCATGATGGCGGCAGAAATTGTGCACAAACAATTGGCACTATGCAAACACCCGAGGTTATGGCTACATGAAGCGCTTCTAACGAAAGAGCAACTAGTGGCAAAGAACTTGCCGCATGTCTCCGTTGAAGGAGCGATTTACCTTGTGTATGCCGGCGACTTAGGAGCGAGCCGTATTGCAGAGCTATTTCAATACAGCCTATTGAGCTGGCATTTTCTTGCTTTTGTCATAGACAGCACGAGCAACCCTGAGTCTGTCGCTGAACTTATTCGTGCCGCCAAGTTTATTTTGGTTGGTGCATACGATGGCGAGAGTTTTTTGTACCTGAAAGGCCCTCACGCAAGCTGATGGTCTTTGCCGATATTTAGGGACTGAGGGGAAATTCCAATATTGGAACGCGGCCTCGGCCGTAGCGCCAACTACAGAGGCCATAGAAGCAGCGCCGACGAACGAACCGAGCTTGCCGCGGTCGGTGGGATTGGGGCCGGTATGCTGTCCGCCTGTGTCATGTCAATCTTTCTTAGCATGTAAGAAAGGGCCAGTTTAACCTGCCCGGGCGATTGGAAGTTCATTCCATCGCGTCGTACAACAAGGTGTTTTGTTTTCGAACTCCATGGCCCTGCGAGGCGCCAGGCCGGCCGATGCCAGCGTCACCGAATCACGCCCAAATCGCTGATTCAACGCATCGAGCGCCGCTTTCACGCGGCCGCACTTCATCGAACAGCACGCCCTGCAGGGTTCCCCTGGGCGAAATGGGCATCAGTTGTACGCCGGCTTTTTAGATTCAGCGCAAAATGCGCCAGGCGTGACAATGCGGGTCCGGCCGAAGCGCCCGCGCTGCAATAGACCAGCGCGATGATCGCCAGTTACCAGATAGTCCGCATCGCCCGCGAGCGCCATCGCAAGCTTGCTCGACACCGACACAACGGAATCCGATCGCATCAGTAGTCTCTCCGCTGCAGGAATCGATGCATTCGCTTGCCGCGACATTGCAACCTGGGCCAGCTTGGCTTGCAGGCCCTCGTAGCCACTTGACACCCAAGCTACAGAGGCCCGCGAGGATCATTCCGGTTTGGATCGATAGTCATTTTTGGTAATGCACGCGAGGTTAGTGGCGTTCTCCTTCTTCGCACAGAATTCTTGGTGAACCGCGGCATGTTCTCGTTTATATTCAGGATTTTGCATAGCGGAGTTTAGCTCGTCATCTTTATACGACACACCGCGACGAATCTCCAAGCGATGCAAAGCTTCCGCGGCTACCGGCGACACTCTCTCGATCACTTCACGTTTCGTTAATGGTACTTTTTCGCTGGCTTTTGAGTGAGCCAGGGAAGCAGACAAAATAAGGATTGTTGCGTAAAGGTACTTTTTCATGGTTAATTCTCCGTTCAAAAAGGTTTGCCGTAGTAACTGTCAGGACGCGACGGCATGCACGTCGGTAACTTCAACTTCAATCATCAGATGGTCCATGCCATCATTAACATAGTTGTAGGTCGGTTTTCAGGACTGAGCTTCCGATGGCTCCTTAAACGACGACTAGCGACCGTCACCGCAAAAGCACCAAAAGCACGAGTAGCACAATGACAACTCTAACCTGTGTCTTGCCGACATAAACAGGGGGCCGCTTTCCTGATGCATACCCGCGATATGCGCCGACAAACGTGTAAGCCACCCATAGAAAGAGTACGGCTCCGAACAGCAACCTGAACAATTGAGCGAATTCAGCCATGGAGTAGCCGCTGCCAGCAGCGAACGCAGCATCCGGGTTCGAGAAGGACGGCGGCGTTGGAAATATGGGTGACGACGGCGATCCTGCGCCAGGGGTCGTTGGCAGTGGAAATGAGCCAGCGGCACCGGTAGGGTTCGCAGCGAGCACCTCCGCAAACGACGGCGCCACTGTAGCGAGCGCAAAGCCCCCGAATTGTGCGATGTACTGTGTCACGGGCACATTGTTGCCGTCCCGGGGTATAACGGCACCGCCACTGTCGAGATACTGCTTGAGGGAACCGATTCCGACCAGGTGGGCCCCTGCGATCAAACCCGAGGCAGTGATCTGGGTGCCATTGAGCGTTCTACCAATGTATTGGGACAAACCAAAATAGTTGATGTAACCCTGAAGTTTCCCATAGTAATCCGTGATTGCCTTGACCTGCAGGTCGGGATTGGCCAGGAACGTGTTCAGCGACGTCACACCATTCTTACCTGTGAATGTCCCTTTCCAGCTGTTGACCGCGCTACCGTTCGATCGATAGTAGCCGGCGTCTGTCATTGCCAAGGTGCCTATTTGGAATAGACCAGCATAGCCTTGGGTATTAACAATACCAGGATTGAGGCTGGACTCACGTTGTGCAATTGCTTTTAGAAAGTCAGCGAAGCCAGTGGCAGCCATGGCCAAGCCGATCATTCCAAATATTAGCCAGCTTACTACGCTGGAGCGCCAAGTTGTACGCGCAAGGTTGAAACCTGGCTTCAATGGGAGTCGCATGATTAATCTCCCCAATCCAAGTTTTGTGCACAGACAACGGCGGGCGCAATCTCGTCCGGCATGATCTCCTCCGCGGCACCTGGAATCACAGGATGCCCCAACTGGACTCCCCCTCCGCCCAGATAGATGCTCGCCCCCCAGGCGCCAGACCGTGGCGCGAAGCCGATGTAGGCTCGTTCAGCGTCGCAGGCTGTCAGGTTGCAACGGGTGAGCACGAGAACCGTTGAGTTCGCCTTTTTATGTAGGCGCAAGGTGCTCTTTGACAGGTCCATGCGCGAAAACCAAGGCGGCAGCTGCGCGGCACGGCGCAGGATCTCGGCCGTCAATCGAAGATCGACATGCGAATCGGCCACCGCCAGCGTGCCCGCAGAGGGACAAGCGCCGGTGGCATCCAACGGCCTGGCAATGCCGGTCAACGCGCACAGCGCAAAAGGCAAGGCGAGCAGCAAGCGGCTTACCAATTTCATCTTGGCCTCCATTCAACGCGCCGCCGCGCCTAATTGATCGATCATCTCCACCAGCTGGCCAGGTGGCAACGCGCCGACAATTCGACGTCCATCGGACAAGACAATGGTGGGCGTGCCGGCAATCTTGAGCCGAGCGGCGAGCTCAATCACTTCGTCAAGCGCCGATGCATCGCATGCGTTGTCCACAGGAGGATGTCGACCGGCCATCGCGGCTTCCCAGGCCTTGGCACGGTCAGCTTGGCACCATATCGAGCGCACGAGCGGCAACGCTCCTGGAGAAGCGATCGGCAACGGGAATGTGTACACCGTCAAATCTGGCAGCTGCAAAAGGAACTTGTGTACCACTTTGCATGCGGGACATGTGGGGTCTTCGAAGATTGCGATGGCGCGTTTGCCCGAGCCTTGGGTCCGCTTCAGCGCAAGTTGGAAGGGCAGGGCGCCGAAATCCACACTACTCAGTGCATCGATCCTCTTCTGAGTGAGATCTTCCTTGGTTACCAGATCCATCAACCGGCCGTCCAAAATCACGAAGCGTCCTTGGGTATCGGTATAGAAAATATCCGAGCCGGCGACCACTTCGTACAGTCCAGCGATCGGTGTTGGGGTGATTCTATCGATCACAACGCCCATGTTCGTGTGGCGCTCAATCGCCGCTTTCATTAGACCGGTGTCCGGTCGCACAGGGCCAGTCGATTCGGCACCAGCCAAACCGTGCAGCAAGCTTAAGCTTAATGCGAGCGATGGTACAAAAGATCGCAGCATAGATCCTCCTATGTGATGATTGTCTGATCTGTATCAGTCGATTTCTCTCACGCCTTTTTGCACACGGCAACGCTCCACATGTGCCCGGATAAGATCGGCTACCTTTGCCGGCGCGGGGATCGCGTTTAACACGACACGAGGCGTCGATCGATCCGATGTCAGCAAAACGATCTGGCCGCGTCCCAAGAGCCGCTGGCCGAAAGGCTGATGAACGGCGATATCCTTGACCCGATACAACTCAAGTTCGTCCACCTGGACCGCCAGTACACCGGAACGCTCCCTGAGCCGTTGAGTGGTTAGCGTGTAGGTATGGCAGGCAGTCCGAATCATTCGCCATGCCGTCCACAGTACTGGCACCAGCAGCCAGAACCCGACCAGCGAAAGGAACATCCACCGGGCGTTGACAATCTGGCCTTCGGTTGCTTTCCAGATAGGGGTGCTTTCCGGAAGCGCCTTTGCGGCACTGGCAAAGGGTGGTTCGATTACAACAGCTTCTGTCTGGTCGTCCATGTTGGCTCCATGTGAGTTGTAAACCTCTGCTTTACATCCTCTAGGGAAGATGTATGCTTGAAAGCGAGGGAGGTACATCGCGATGAAAACGAAGAAAATTTCTCGACTGCTATTTTGGTCCGCGGGGTTTTTGGTGTTTGCATTGGTTTGGGCCGGCAGGATTCTGATCGAGCTACTAGCGCTTTGCGCGGGAGGCATCGAAGAGCGCCCCCAAAGGGATGCGCGTGAGCGCCGCTTCTCGTGGGACAACGATGGCTACAGCTGGGAAGGTCGTCCCGACGAAATGAAGTAGCGTTCACTTTTTGAACCCTTTGACCACACCGGTCGCGATATTGGCTCCTGTTCGTCCGGCATCCCGTCCGGCGGTGACGGCATCGCCAAGCATCCGCTGCACCCCATTGCCGACGTTGATGCCTATCCACGCCATCATGCCGCTGAAAAGAATCGGCAGGCCGATGAACATCAGCATCAGTGCCATGTTGAGCACAATGCGCTTATAGGTGTTTTCGGTCGTGCCGTTGTCAAGCGCAAACTCCAGCAGCGCGTTGCCGCTCATACCGGGATACATTGAAGCGATCAGGTTGTCATCCATCCACCGGGCGACGTACCACATCACGGTCCAAAACTTCACCGAAAAAATACCGATAGCGCCGATGAACATGACAGCCAAGTTGTACCTGCTGAACACCAGGATGATGGGTAGGAAGATGTAAATCGCCATCAGAATAAGCGGTTGCGAGATCGTCATGAAATAAATCAAAGGCTTCATCGACGCCGATGCCTGGAACGCCTGCAAGCCGGCACCGACCGCGCCGACGATGTTCGCCGGCATGCGCATAATCCGTCCAAATGTCCCCATCTCGCTACCGATTCCGTTTGTCATCGATTCGCTGTCGACGTAAGTAGGAGCGGTCTTCTGGTAGGCCAGCCGAGCCTCCCAATCCCTGTGCTCCTCCTCGGATACACCTGGCACCAGAGAACGGACCTTGGCACCCAGCCCCTGCAGCCCGCCAATAGTCGAGCTCAACTGGTCGCGCAGTCCATTAGTACTTGCCTCCCACCACTCCTTGCAACTCGGCCTTCCCAGAGCTGGGCTGCCAGCAGATGTGTTGACATCTACGTCGCGCGAGGGATTGAATGGGAAACCGGCCACTTCACTTCGGGCATACAGATCGGCATACAACATGGGATCATCGCGAAACGCATGGCTTCCGATCCAGTCGGTATCCGCCTGTCCGTACTTCGCGATCTGCGCAGCCGCGACCGCCGACGGACTTCCGGCGGTTAGAAACCGGGATCTGGCCGGCACAAAGCACTCGCTATAAAAACGTTGCACTGAGGACCGAAGTTGTGGATCCTCGACGGTGGCAATACGGGCCAGATCCTCCAGTTGGCGGAAATCCCGAATGCCCCCCTGGATTCCGGCGCGCGTGGCGGCGTTAATGCCGCTGCTGATGCCGAGCACCGTGTACCACCATGGGGGAATGGACGCAATCCCTGGCACGGTATTGCCGAATACCTCGGGGCGGCCATAGCTGCTGTCCGATGCGCCCGGCGTAGCCTTCACCGGGGCCGGCTCAAGCGAAGTCGGCGTGGGCGCGTAATACAGTTTCATGCTCGACAGCGATGTGATGGACGAGGGAACGAGGCAAAGTGCAAACACGACAATCGCCGAAAACAACTCAACTTCCATCCGTCGGATCATCCAGGCAGTGCCTTGCGCATCGTCGTCCATCTCGTGCCCCTCACGCCAGACTTGCACGATTGTGACCAGAAACGGGAGGTAGATGATCCCGCTCGCCGATAAAACGCTCCAGATCACGCCGCTGTAGAACCACCCGTAGAGCGTGGTGTACAGCTCAAGGTAACTGTCGACACCCATACTTCCTCCGCTAAGCAGACTGGCCAACCGAAGACGCCAGCAAAATGAGTTGAAGCATCAGCAGCGCAGCAAACCACCGACCCTTCCGTTCGATCAAGGCCTGGCGCGCAGATTCCGGGACAAAACGGCGCGACACCAGCCACGCAACGACCTTCGCCCATCCAAGCCAGAAGCAGATCGTGACAGCCAGATGCATGCCGTAGGCATAAACGCGGTAACGGGCAATAAACTGAAAAAGCGCGCGGGCTTCGTCTGACACCAGCAAAAGAAGCAGGCCCAATCCGCCCAGCACTGCCATGGCCAGCATGGTCACCAGCACCATGCCCGCACCACGCAGCAGGACGCGACACAGCGACTTCTTAGGCTGGGGGTGTGCGCGTTGAATAGAGCGGATCTTGTCGGACATATCAGCCTCACCACCTCACCTGCCGGATGAAATTAACGGCAAAGGACTCGAGAAGCGCCCAAGCCTCGTCTGCCAGCCACCCTAGCACCATGCCCGATCCGCCCAGCACGACTAGGGCAAGCATCGCCATCAGCAACGTGCCCGCGAGACACAGCACGGTAAAATACGGAGTGTTCTTCAGCCGAAAGTATGCTTGTTTGAATAAATGGATATTGTTGAACATGTCAGCCTCACTTCACTCGACCGTTGGTCATGATGCTTTTATCTGCCGGCTGCTGCGTCGGTAGAGGGGCCGATATGGCCCGCCGCCCTTGATACGCCTGCAGCAGAGAACCGGCGGTGTCCGAGACCATTTCCCGCCGAACCCGGCTCTCGAACAGCAAATCCTGGATGAATTGGCTCAACATATCAGCCTTCGTTTTGGCGATCTCCAGGGCCGGCTCATGCTTCTGCACCTCGGGAAGGCTCATGCCAGATATCAACACCGCGCGTACTGCCAGCGCCTTTTCGATGGTCCGGGCAAGCGCGATCTCCTTGGCGATACGCTGGGAACTAATCGCCTGCATATCGGAAGGCAGCTCACGAATTGCGCGTATCACATCCGTCGACATCGAAACATCGGGCGCACCCGACGCAGCAAGCGTCGCATACGTCGGATTGCTGGTACTGATCGCGAGCTTGACCTGGTTGAGCGCGGTCGGGATCTCGGCGTCATATTTCGATTGCAAGCCAATCGCGGTAACGGCACCTTTTTGGGCGCAGGAAGGCTCGTCGCACGTGGCAATCAACTGGTCGCCAAGCACCGCGACGGCAAAATCTGCGGCGTCCTGCGGCCGCGGAAATGCCTTTCCTAGCGGTGTGCCGCCAGACGAATAGTCCGCCGTGTTGGAGGCGGCGACCGGCTGCATCATCGTCAGGTTATAGCCTGCCACAACGATGTCGTTCACGGGACGAATGGCCGGTTGCGCGAAACCGCCGGCGACCTTGTTACCGATCCAGGTGATCCCCCGTCTTCCGTTGTCCGCTTCGACCTTGCTTTTCGCCGAAACAACGTCCGCATTGGTGCCCGCTTCCACGTTCCACCCTTCGCCCTTGGCCAGCCCCACCCACTTCGCGTAGGGATCCTTCCCTTGCTTGATCTGCGCTTCCATCTGTTCACAGCTGTCCAGTGCCGCATTCACGGAGATCTCAGCCTTTTTGGCATACGTCTGGAAGAGTTCATACAACCCCGGTTGGGCTCGCTGCAGAAGGTAAAGTGGCAGGGCACTGATCCCGGCTTTAACGGCTCCCGTGATTTGGGTGCCGAGGTTACTGAATCCGTTCATCAAATTAGCCCAACTGAGTCCGACATCGAATTTGCCGCAGGTGTAGTTGGCGTTGAGCTTGAGGCCAAATCCCATCTTGACCGCCAGTGCGCTAGGATTCAGCGATCTTGAGGCCGGGGCACTGCCACCGATGCGGTAGTAAAGCTGGGATTGCGATCTCGGTACATCCTGCGTCTGAGCCATCACGGGTGCCGAGCCTGCACACGCCGCAACCAGCACGGCGAGCATACGATACTGGCAAAATGAGTTCATTGCCCCCCCCCCTGTTCAAAATGCGATTGATCCAATAAAGACGCCTTCGACTTTGCAGCATTCCAGGCGCCGCCATAGATTCCAGCTATAGGCCTCTTCGGCCGAACTTTGACCATCGCCCCAAGTAGTAAGGGAAAATGTGTCATTAGTACCAAACACTTCGCAGGTCGCGGAGGACTTCGGATACAGGCGCTGCCATTTCGAGTTTTTGGAATCGTTGGGTAGCACCGGCCCGAGTCCGAAGTACCGGTAGCCCGAGTCCGGAGAGAGCACGGCATACACATGCGGTTGTGCTGATTGCGAAATGATGTTTGCCACACGTTGCGCCAATACCGCAGCACCCTTGATCGGTATCTGCTGCGTGACCGCACCGATCCGGGGGTACAAGCTGCCCCACGTGTTGAGGCCTGAGTTACCAACTTCTTGCACCCCGGGCAGATAAGTCTGCGGGTACAACAGCTCGGCCGGCACAACGCCGCGCCATACCAACGCATCGAGATAGGAATGGAAGTGCACCATCAGAGCTTTTGACGTCGACGGGCACATCAAACCACTTGCGGCGGTAGGCGCCGCAAATCCCGTAGCACGCGCCAAGCCGCCGGTAGGAGCGTTGATAGTCGATGCGCCAGATGCTAATGTTTGACGCACTTGCGTTACTGCCGCCGCACCGCGTGTGTAAACGTCCGCCCCGTGTTGAAGCGCCGCGATATCGGATAATGCTGACGCGGTAGCGGTATCACCGCGATTGCCTAAGGGCGTTTTCTGCAAGAATTTTCTCAACTCGTCCACGCCCGGTATTGCTGGCTCTGAACGGCCGGCAATGCCCGGGCTGGCCGATGCCCCCAGGCCAATCAGCGACGTAGGATTGCCGATGGCATCGGCATCTCGATAGAGGACATTGCGGTCTGTTCGCTCGCCTGTGAACCTGGTACCTGCAGAATCGATTGCCATACCGACGAGGCCGGACGCGACGCTGCCTACCGTTTTGGTGACCGTGCGCCCGTAATCGGCCCAAGGATGGCTCGCCGCGTCATGCCAGGTGCTGACAACAACCTCGGGTGAAAAATGGGAGATTCTAACATTGCTGATCACGCGGCAATGCGGTGGAAATGCTTCACACTTTAGCCAGAAGCAAACGCCCGCCACCCTGTAATTGCTGCACGCGGGCACCGCCTTCAGCGTGTTTGCCACGATTTCCGCGGTATTGGTTTGCGCCCAAGCCCATGCCCCAGGCAGCGCCAAAGCCGTCACGAATACCGGTATTAGAGTGTTCACTTGCTCCCCCCACTTAAACTATTGCCGACTACTTTGGTAAAAAATGGCGCGCGCCACATCGATATCAGTTACTCCATAGATCACCGCCTCACCATTGACAACGACAGCAGGAATACGGTCAACACCGTACCGTGCAGATTGAACGATACCCTCGGCCGCCGACTTGGTTCGGCTGGCAAGCGCCGCGGCACCAAGGGCATGCAAGCGCTGGCGCAAAATGGTCTGTGCGTCCCGTTCGTTCGCCGGCAATCCAACCGAAAGCTCACTGTCGAGCACTTCCATCGCGTCCAGCAGATACACACGCGCGCCGCGGATATTTGTCAGGTAGATTGCTGAGTTTGAAAAAACTTCCACCGTTGCAACTCGGCGGGCGGTATCCGTGCCGACCGATGTGCGCTCAATCGCGACACTCGCGGGATCCGTGTTCGCGAGTCGCGCGCCCGGTACCACTACCGCGCTGGTCACTACAGCCAACAAAACCGATATGAGATTACTTGCCATCATCGCTACTCCCTTTTTGCTTACAACAGGGTCGCATCAGCGCTGTCATTTGGATCCTCGTCCCCATTTCACTGTTAGTTTGTGACCGGGCAAGGAGTTTCTGATCGGTGCTCACCCCGATAATCAGCAGAGTGCCATCGATCCCGGCGTCGACAAGACGTTTTGCGCTTTCCGTCAAAATCACCACCGTCTCCGCCCGTTGTGCACAGCAACTGATGAAGCGCTTTAGCCGCGCCGGCATGGTGGCCAGCATACTTTCCGGCCCATCTATGGCGATCAGTTCTGCCCCATACAATGCTTCAATCGGCGCGCCGGCCAGGTCGGCCAACGAGCTCCGTCTACCGCCACTGACAACACCGGCAGGGAGATGCGGATGCCCATACATGCTCACGTAGGCCTGACATACACGCCGGGTGTCGCGATCGACTAGTGCCTTGTCGATGAAATGCTCGGCCAGAGCCGCCCTGAACCTCGATTCTTCACGCTCCACGATGACAATCGGCGAGTGTCCCCTGGCTCTCACGATAGCGCCGCCAATACCGGTCCACAGATCAGACCTGTTTCTATTCATCTCATCATCCTTCACGTATCGCCGCGCTAACATGCTCACGTAGCACGTACGGCCAGCTCACGCGCGATGCGTACGGCTGCCTCCATCGCCGTGATCCCAAATTGATTCATAATCCGCTGGCGCAACGCTTTCTCGTGCCCTTCCGTCATCGCCAGTGCTATGGCCAAGGGCGGCGGAACGTTCCGGAACAGCGCCTTATGAGTACTACTGAGCAACACTCCTTCTGTGTACTTAGGTGGCTCCTTACGCGTTGACAGCATCAACAGTCGCTCCTCTTCAGTGAGCGACTTGAACCGCGACACTTGCTTCACTTCTTCCGCTTCCATAGTTAAGAGCAACCAGAACTCGCACATGTTCAACACCCGGTTCATTGATTCCGGGAAGTCCTTCATATCTTGCGTGGCGAGCCAGAACCAAAGGTCCAGCTTTCGCCACATCTTCGTTCCCTTCACAATTTTCGGCCCTAGCAGCGGATTTGTAGTGATTAAGTGGCCTTCGTCTGTCAGGAAAATATGGGGCCGCCCCTCATGCTGATGGGCCTCGCCGTTGGCGTGCACGTGGTCGAGCAGGCCCGTGTAGGCGACAGCCAAAGCGTCTTCGTATCCGTCCTTGACCAACGTGCCCAGTTCAACCAGGGTTATGTCAGCATCTGGCCACTGTTGCCCGTACCGGTTGAACAGCTTGCCTCTCAGGTCCAACGTGTAAACCATCATTGACTCACCCATGTGGTACGCGCGCTCGCGCCGCTCTTGCGGTAGCGCCTCATCTTGATTCATGTCCATGAGGGCCTTGGCCACGTCTTGCGTGAGGGGGTGCGGTTTACCACCTTTCTGCGCGCCCATCGATGCGGTGATGATGGCGCGGCTGACGACATACCGGTCTGCACGCGTCATGCGGTCAATTTCCCGTTGCTCGCCGCCGGTGATCATCATGATCGCGGCAATGGTCATCTCCCCAAGGAAATCGCGCTTCTCGTCGTCCTGGTCCATGGCGTCGGGTCCGGCAGCATCCGCCCCCTGGTCCAGCGAAACCTCCATCAAGCTTTGCTCGATTTGTTCTTCGAGCTGCTTGGCGACGGCGGCCGAGGTCTGCGCGGCGGTGTAAGCCGCAATGATTTCCGGATCCCTAACCAGCTTGGCGCCCATGGCAAACGGCGGAAGCGAGACATCGTTATTGGGCGTGAGCTCGACGTAGTGCGTAGTCAAACCCATCGATTCAAAGTAGTCCTTGAGCAGCTGGAACGATTTTCCCGCATCCGCGATTGTCAGACGTGGTCGGTGGATAGCCATTTGGAAGAGTGCCAGAAAATTCAACGTGGCCGATTTGCCTGCGCCGGTCGGGCCCAAGGTGAGCATATGAGCGTTTTTTTTCCGGTCCCGTGGATTCAGCGGGTCTATCCAAAAAGGTTCGCCACCGCGATTCCAAAAAGGAAAACCGGGATGGCCGGTTCCCCTTTGCCTTCCATACACCGGCAACATGGCCGCGATCTGCGATGCAAAGAGGTAGCGTGTACGCTTCATGTTCTTCGCATCGAAATGCGGGTCGAAGCACATAGGCAGGCCCCGAACAAAGGCGTCGAGTGAAGTCAGGTCATGGGCCGGTTCGATGAAGCGCAAACCCGAGGTGCCCATCCTGGCGTTGACTGCTGCAGTATCCTTGCGTAGCGCTTTCTCGCTGGTGCCGGAGAGGTAAAGCACCGTAAAGGTGGGCAGAAGCCAGTCACCCGTATGCATGTGCCGCAAAATTTGTTTGCATTCATCCGAGGTCTTTTCCGCATCGGGGCTCTTGGCCTTAGAATGATCACGGATCCGTTCCACTTGGTCGCGAACCACGTCCTGCGGAGTGATCACGATCGTCATCGACAACATGGCATTCTCGGGCATCCGGTCAAAGCGGGCGAACAGATGCTTTGCGTGCTTCCTTTCGGCCGTAAGGTGACCCACCTCGGGATTGGAGGTGATCTGCTGCAACGTGAGTGCTTTCATCAACACGCCGTCGAACTTAAAGCCTCCCCAGGCCGGGTCGGATTCCGGCAAGCTGAGATTGAGGAAGGTTGCGAAGTCGTGCCCAAAGACCGGCGCCTCGCCGTCAGTTTGGGATGGCGCGTCTCCGGGATAGGGAAAAGCCCTCAATAGTTCGGCAGTGGTGCCATATCTTCCGCTGCGGTTGAAGAATGGGAGCAGCCACTGATACAGATCGATTCCACCGCATCGACGCATCCGCGCACCAGCCTCCTCGAGGTTGGCCACGAGACTGTCGGCTGCTCGGTTGAGCAGGTCGGACGGCGACTCGACGCCTGGGACGACGACATAGCCACCCGGGTAGATCCGGTACAGGCAGCACCGGATTCGCCTAATCTGGCCACGCCAGGTGTGGCCGGACACCTGCGTGTCCTCGAACAAGCCACCATCCTGGGAGACGTTGGCAACGTGCAGGGCAAACTCATGCAGCACGGCCTGAGTCAGCTTGGAGCTTTTGATGGCCTTCCCACGATCAGGGTTCGCGGCATGAACCTCATCAATGTAGGCCTCCAGATCGTCCTTGAGTTGCTCAATATTGCGGTCGTCGTTGACGAAAAATTGGACGATCCAGTCTGGCGCCCCGGATTCCGGGAGGGTTTGCAATGCAGCTTGTACCTTGCGGCAATACTCCTTGAGAATCTCCTCCGCCTGGGCCTCAGTCGGTATCGGGGTCAGTTCGAAAAGCGCGCCCACGCTCACGCCGTCGTTCAGTTCAAACACCTGTGTCGATGGTTCGTAGTCGCGCCACGGCAACAGTTCTGTAAACGAGGGCGATCGGCTTGCCATATGCCTGCGCTTTGCGGTCGTCAGGGGCTGTTCCCCAGCGCCGTCGCGCGCACTCCCGTTCCGTACAACCGCGTGGTCTGCCCCACCAAGGATCGCCTTCGCTTTTCGCCATGCAAACATATGCTTCCCCAAAAACGGTCAACCTCAGTGAGAGACTGGAATCTGCTCCGCAGGAACGGTGCCACCTGGCGGGCGCGACACCGCACGCACACTGGGTGCAACTTCCCCGGGCAGGGCGTACTGGACCGATTCGAACATCGGAAAAACCGTTGCATACCCAGGAATTGGGTACTTTCCCTTCGCGAGATGCGGGTACACGTACATCTCGAGATCCGGGTTCGGTAGCCGGACAAAGCGGCTATTCATTGCGCCGACCGGACCGTCGCTGGAAGCGGTTGAGCGCGCGGGCTCGTCATACGGACGCCGTGGCAATTCCGATTGGGCAGATGCGGCGTGGCCAATGTTCTCCTCCACATGTCGCTCGTAGATGTCGATCATTTTCGGCCCACTTCTCGGGAGTGGGCTCTCGCGCGGACCAGACACCGAACAGCCCTGCAGCGATACAAGGCCCGCGATAACGGGCAGGGCCAAAATGGAAGTGAGCTTCATAGTGGAACCTCCCGGTCAGTCCAACAATTGAAGGGCGCTGGCGGGCGCCTCGCTGTTACCGAAATCAAGCTTGCGCCCATCCGACGCCTTATCGATCGCTATCTCCTGTTCGAAGTGCACGACCAAGCGATCACCAGCGGGCGTCACCACCGCGTCGAACGAATTGTTCAGTCTCCGCATGATCCAGTTGCTCACTTCATTGATACCGGAACCGGCTGCCTGGCCGAGCACATAAGTGCCTTTGTTTCCGGTCACAGCTGTGGTCGAGCCAAATGCGTTTTCTACCGTCATGGTCTCCGCCATTGCAGTCGCCTGGGCGGCGATGCTCAGCGTCTTCATCGTCACCATGTCGGCAAGATAGGATGGAGCATTCGTAACAAATTTTCCTCTGACACAAGGGTTGCCGTATTCATCTGATATCCAGGCCAACTTGTTCGATTGCGTGACCGACTGAATTGCCTGACCGCCGCCCGAGCCGCCAAGAGTCGGAGTCGCCCCATCTCTTTTCATCGACACGGTTTTAATGGTACCGTCGTCGAACACAAACGTGAGGGACTGGATCAGCCCTTCCGAGCAGCTCAACGCCATATCGCCAATCGCGATACCGGACATCACGATGCCAGCAACCGCATCCGGCACACGATGACCATTGGCGGCCAAATTATCCCTGCCTATCAGGAGTTTGAATTGCATGGGGTCATGGACCTTGCCATCGATCGGCACACGCCCCACCAGCGCGGTCATCAGCGTGGCCTTAGTCATGGTCGCATTTTCGGGAATGGTGTAAAAGGGACGCGGCGTGTGCTTCTCCTGACCGCTGGAGATACCGCGTACGGTTTCGACGCTGGAGTCGCCAGCCGCCTGTGTTGGTTCACCCTGGCGCACCGGGCGCCCCACCGAGTTCACGATGGCAACGGTGCCGTCGCCTGCCTTCGCTTCTTTATAGCCCACCGGCAGATGCCTGGTGTACGTAGCAATGGTTCTACCGTTGGACGCTGTAATTGCATCAGCCGTCTTGGAGTCATCATAGCCCAAGCCACTCGGGATACCCTTGGGATTGGATGAACCCAGCGAGTTCACCATCGTCGAATAGCCGCCAGTGGCCGCGTCCACAATGCCGCCGAGTGCAGTGGGCGATTGTTTCCCTGGCTTCGATTGTCCTGTTTGCTCGGTAACCCCAGCTTCCGGCGACACATTCGCATGCAGTCGCTGTTCGGCCAGGACCCGTTCCGTCACCTGGGCAACGATAGTCGCTTGGCTGTTCTGCAGCTTTGCATTTTCCTGCTTCAGCAGATCGTTGGCATCAATGACCTTTTGCACCTTGTCACGTAGATCGTTGTTGCTTGCCGTAACTGTCTTCAAGGTCTCGCTTGGACTATCCGCATCCGCACGGCGCGGCGCCGCTGACAGCGCCTCCACGCCAAATAGCCCACCCGAACGCGCAGGCGCCTCATCACCAGGTGCCGCCGGCACCACCAGTAGCGGATCGGCCACCTTGACGGGCGCTGATTGGCCGCCCCCGTACCGGGCAAACAGCACGTATCCCACGATCAGCAGCGCGCATATGCTGAAGATCGGTGTGAGCTTGTTCTGGGTTATCGCTGGCACAGTATCACCTCATCTGCATGAATGGAACGGCTGGCCACAGACCAGGTACAGCGTGGTGTTGTCATAATCGGATCCTGATGCCAGGACGCGATGATGCTGCAGGGCAGCAGCGATCCAGCGCCCCCTGATCTGCTCAAGGTCCAACGAGACGGAGCGCCCCTCCAGGTTGACTACCTGAACGGCCGTGACATATAGATCCCCCGAACGCCATTGCCCGATCGGGCGGCTTTTTGTACGTACACCCCGAAACAGTCCTTCGATACTCTTGTTATCGGTTGGTATGCTGCGCACGCCGTCGGAAGAGGGTTTCAGGCGCCGCGGTGCGTAGACGGTCTGCGCAGCGTACCGCGTTAGCTGAACCATATCGAGCGCAGGCGATTGCTCATCCGCGCGGTCCACCTGCTGCTGGTTTGCCGGAAGCTGATCCTCATAATAGACCTCGACTTCTGAGCTTAGCCCGTCGACTGTTCCCATTCCCAGCAGATCCATGGGAATTGTTTGTCCGGTAATAAGATCATCCACCAGCACCCTGATAGGTGCACTCCGTTGCGCCAACATCGTAAAGTACGCAGTCCGCCCGATAATTTGCATATCAACGTCTGTTTCCGCGCCGGATGGCAGCGAGATCGCCACCGGATTAGGGAATGTGACCAACCTTTCAGCCGTCCCCAGTACAATTCTCAGCGGATGACGCTTGAATTCGATGCGTTCCGGCTTTGTGTTAACGCTCCCGTCCGTCGCTGCACGTTGTCGAGCCTCCTTTGCTTTGCGTGGAGGGGGATTCGAGTTCGTCCCGGCCGACTTCGCCGGTGCCGGTGCCGCCATACCATCGCGTGATTCTGGCGCCATGCCGCTGCCGCTGGACCTCACCGCCGGGTTAGAAGTGGCATTTGCTGCTGCGATAGGTTCGACAGGTTGCGTGCCCACTTCTCCCAACTCCAGCGTAGGAGGACGGCCAGTTGCGGGCTGGGCATGTACCAAATGGGCTGCGGATATCAGGGATGCCGCTAGCAACACCATCATTGAATAAAGTCGGCCGTTCATGCCATTCTCTCCTTCGATTAATGGGGCACGCGCGGCAAGGTCGCCGGCGCCAGATCTTGGGGAGTCAGCTTTCGCTGCCCGCTGGGGATGGCGGAAGGTGGGGGCTGGATGGTCGTCGGTCCCTGCGTTTGCGGAACGCCCCCTCCCGCGAAGCTGCGATTCGCATACTCGTCGCTGTTCTGCACCACAGCGCGATTACCCTTCATAGCCACAGCCACAGCCTCAGGATCAAGCCGCTCCGGCTTTTTTTGCGCCGAATAGCAATCGATCGCCAGCTGAAACGGATTAATCTCGCGATCGACGTCATAGCGCACCACATGGAGCGGGTAGCGCACGTACGCGTCCTTTACCGGCACGCCGCGCGACGACTCGATGATCTGAGTGTCAAGCAGTACGTTCCACGACCCGTCCGCATGAACCAGCACCCGTCCATCGCGGTATCCCAGTCCGGGAATTTCCATGACGGAGCGCGTGCGCTGGTCAAGTTCCCCTTGACCCGCACGCGTTGTCATATCGTTGATCAGCTGCTGCTGGCACGCTGGCGTAAAAAACGCCTGCAGTTTGTAGATTTGGTTGCCATAATCCTGTTGCCCGTTTAAGCTCCACCGATTAAGTTGCTGCCATATATAGAACGCGAACAGATACACGTTCGGGGACGGCACCTCCTTCCGGCCCACTTTGATCACTGCTCCCGTCGTCAGATCTGGCGGGATATGCACTGTGACATCCCGCTCGGCGCTGCGCCAGCCAAACATGGCGATCACCGCCACCGTGGTCGATGCGGCAACCACTCCGAGGAGGCACTTGTTGAACCAGTTCGCCTGCGCCAGGGCGTCCGTGTAGCGTGCCATGACTAGCCTCCTGCCTTCTTGACGAGATGCTTTGATTGGCCCGACCGGCGTGGGACAGGCACGTCCCGTCCAGTCTCCCAGAAGCCGTCATGGTCGATGAAGCGACTCTTTTGCAGGCCGTTCTTAGCGAGCCACAACTTGAAGCGGTGCTGATAATAGTAGTCAGGTTTGTTGCGCTTCACCTTTGCCAGCCAGCCGGCCACTACCCACACAGTGAGCATGGGCGCCAGCGATGCGATCAGCACCCCCAGCGCCCAGATACTCGTCACAAACGCAACCACCAAGCCAATCACCGCATAAATCGGCATCACAATAAAAATGGCCATCTGCGCCTCAGAGGATGTCAATCCGCGCAGAATGACAGGCTCTCGATTTGCTCTATCGGTCAATGGTGCATGGCCACTGTTTGGATCCTTTGATCCGCCGTCGGAAATATCGTCCATGATCAAGCTCAGGGTCGCATCGTTTAACCAGATCAGAGAATGCCGGTGGCAGTCGTCAGCAGGTAAATCACCGTGACCAACATCACGACACCGATGAAGAAGAACCATTTCAGTTCGCTCAACTCGACTTTACCTCTGCGCCACTCGCCAAATTTGGCGATGGCGCCCCCGCCAACTTCGACAAAGGCCCCGGCCGCCACCATCAGTACAAGGACAGCAATGCCCTGCTTCCAGTATTGCCGTAACAGCTGCACGTAGTCCCCGGCCGCAGCACCGCCTGTGGGCTGTACGGCTGCCGGCAGCTCTGCCATTGCCGGCGCTGCCACGAACGCCGCAGCGAGCACCAACATTGCTGCGATGCAACGCCGATTTTCCGTGATGAGTGAACGAGCACCGGTTGATACCGTCTCCATTTTTTTCAAGTACGACATAGAACCTCCTTATTGAGGACCAACCAAGCGCCAGGCGTCGAACCGTCTTTTGCTTTTGTCCCGGATTAACATCAAAGATTTCGCGGTCATCAAAAACATCGGCGCCACCGCGTTTAGCACCAATCGGATACTCGCGACTGGGTCCCTATTGGCCCAGCATGTTCACTTCAAAAGATAGAAAAACACCATTAAAATTGTTACTACCCGCATCACCAGCCAGCCATTGCGGACAAACAGCTTGGGATGTTGCATGACTTCGATGAGCAGCATGCGGACGGCATTCGCTCCCCATACAACGAGAGAAGCGGCCAATGCGAGACCAATGACCAAGGCTACGCCTGCCGCGGTGCCGCCTGACGCGGCGTCAAAGGCAATACGCATAGTAGCGGTCATGGTTTAGCCCTCTCCATCGACGTTCTAGTTTCTGTAATCGCCCGCTAGCGGCTGCACACGTTGCGGCTGGCGTGGCCGTTGCAAATGGTCATCCACACCTGCACGAACCAGCCGCAAATCACGCGTGAGCAAGTCATATCGGAAGCGTGCTCCGCCACTGGTTTCCGCCTCTTTAGCGGCATCGCTGATCATTCTTTGCAGCTGGCTCAGTTCATAGCTGATCCTCGTCAGGTTCTCCCGCTCCGTATCTTCATCGGCATGCGAGACAGAGGCAGCGGTCATTGCAATCGATATGACCAGCAACGCGGCCGATCGGAATCTCTTTATCAGCAACACGGACGAAAATTTCATCACGCCTCCCCTCACAAGTATTTTTTGAAAGTGCTGACATACATGGACAGCGAAGCTGCTACCAGCACGGTAAAGACCAGCACCATGTACGCCGGGTTGAAGCCGCCGAAAGGCCACGCCAGGTATATCCCGAAACCACCCGATATCGACCAGACCGTTGCTTTTTTTGCTCGGTGGTAGACAAAGCTCGACTCGCGTCCACCGCCCCAGCGGCGCAGGTCACGACGCACCAGGCCATCGACGATCCCCAGCAAGCAGGCAAGCAGGAACGAAGGTAGCGCGAATATGACAACGAACAGTCGCATCGCTGTATCCATGGCGATGTACATCGCCACCATGAAAACCTTGGCAAGCTCCCGTTTGAGCAACGCTAGGGTCTTGCTGAGGCTATCGGCTGAATCAGGAATCGGCTTCAAACTGGCTTCGTAGTATTTCAACGCTCCCATCGCGATGAATGGGCGGGACACAGCCTTGATGACTTTGTGTTCGAACGCCACGGTATCTTGGATCAAGACCGATCGTGGATACTCGCTGATGAAACGAAGATTCTCCTCGACAAGTCCGCGAGCGTGATCTACCCCCTTGTCGGCCCACAGCCACGAGGTCTGCATGCCCCCGTAGGCAATCATGACCCCTATCCCCCAAGCAAAAATCGTCGCCAGCGCGCCGCCAAAAGCGATTTCGATGACAATGCCTACTGGCCCTCTGCTAACCGGTCCGACCGGGGCGGCATTGGTCCCAGAGCTCGCTGCGTGGGCTGTCATGTCTGATCTCCGTCACCATCATCCAGCGTCTCACCAGACGCAGTGGTGCCGAGATCCCGCAGCGATGCCAACACAGGCATATCAGCTTCAGGCTCAACATTCTCCTGCCCCTGCGCCATCTGGGCATCTAACTCAGTCGGCACGAAAATAGGTGTTGCAATCGGAAGCGTGACATCCGCATCGGAAAACCAGTCATTTTCCTTCCACCACTGCTCTGAGGTCCGATAGCGGCTACGCATATCTTCACAGACGGCTTTCAATGAGGCAGGGATATGCATGTCGTCAGTCGGATCGGCCAATGGAATCCGTAGCTTGTAGAGGCGGTTACCTTCGAGGAGCGCAAATGCCTGCCCGGTGGGCAGCTGCATGATGTCGGCGACATCGATTAGCGGCACCTCCTTGGTCGCCACCCGGTCTTGGTTGTTCGAGATGAAGTCGATGCCGTCACCCTCTGCTGCCTTGTCGGTAACGCCGGATACCAGCGTGAGGGTGGCAACTTCCACTTTCGGTACCTGGTCGGCGATGAACTTGGCGCTGTCGAGGTCTTTGGTGCGCAAGGTGATAACGTGGTTGAAGTTCCCCAGTAGCTGTTTTGCCTTGGCGGCGTCTTTCAACTTTGCCTGCAGGTCCGAAACGGTCTGGGTGTAGGCGGTCACACGCATGCCGGCGCCGCCCATTCGATTCACCATCGGAATGAACTCGTCTCCAAGTATTGCTTCGACCTCATCGAAATGGCCGCAAATGTGCGGAAGCAGGATCTTGCCGTCAGCTCTGTCCGGATCGATGCCATGCTTGTAGATCTTGCCGCCAATCGAGACGAGATCCGCGAGCATCGAATTTCCAACGGCGCCCGCGATGACAGGATCGGATAGCGCGTCGAGGCCAGCGTAGACGATGCCACCCTGCCGTATCACCTGCATCCAGTCGAAGATCGGCCGCGGATCTTCCATGTTGAAATAGTCGGGGCTGATTAACTTACCGATGGCGCCCGTCGTGAGTTTTTCCAGAAACGGGCCGAGCGAGGCAATGATCTTTTCGAAGAACGACTTCTCGTAACTGACTGCTGTGGAAAGTCCATCGAGTATCGAATCTTCGATCTTCTGTTGGAACTTTCTGGCTACGATAATCGTCGCCGCGAGGGTCGGCTGGCGGTCCTGGAGCGAGCGAGGAACAGGTATTTTCTTCTTCGCTATTTCGGTTGCACAATTGGCGACCACATTTTCCCAGCCACTGATGCGACCTGCCTTTTCTGCGCGGTCTAACGACAGTTTGGCGTACGCAATGAAGAGAGGCTCGATGTCAGTGATGTTGCGCAGGATGCCGTTGTAGGTGGGAACCTGGCCCAGTGCCACTTGCGCTTGCGCCACCAAGTTAGTGAACCGCCAAGAGAATTCCTTGAACGCGGCCGAGTTTCCACTGGATGGCAGCCCGTTGGTCGTCCGGGTGGCGATCTCGGTGATCCTGGAAAAGTTGCCAATCCCATTGTAGCGTGCGGAAAAATCCGGATAGCCGAGGTGGAACAGGTACAGATGATCGAGCCGTCCAGCCCTTGATGCCTCAGCGTATACACGCATCATCAATTCGGCATCCCCTTTGGGATCGATGATTATGACAACATAATGGTCATGGATGTCCTGAGTAACCAGCAATTCGAGCAGGCGCGTCTTGCCGACGCGCGTCGTCCCCTTGATCAGCACGTGGCCCGTTCGCGCCGACTGACGCAGTATTACCGGTTTCTCGTTCGGCTCCACGCCATGCAACACGCGTGAGCCGCCGAGATCGATCAGCGGGCGTACAGGATTCCATGGCACATCGCTCTTCGTGAGCGTCGCAAGCTTCTGGAGCATTGATGGCGAGCTGCGGCTGTCGCTGGCAGAGAACACCCAGCGCTCGTATCGTCGCACGGCTTGATCGAGCAACAGGCGCTTGCGAGACAGGTTGACGAATGGCTCCGCCTCCGGACGGTTCGCGTCGAGTTTGCGCTGGGTGTGCTTCTGGGTCCACAGAAACCCTTCGCCCAGGTACAACACATCTTTGCTACGCGCGATACGGTGCAACTGCGTGTGTGTGATCTTGTAGTGCTTCAAGCCGTACTGATACTTGCCGACACTTCGCGCCTGCTGAAATCTCACTGCAGCAAAGCCGAGCGCGATGGCGCCGGTTGCATAGCCCAGCCTTGCTGGCAGCATCAATGCCCAAGGCGCGCACAATGCCAAGATGCCGCACGCTGCCGCCACAGCCGCGCTTTGATACTCGACCTTTGGACGGAGCAAAGGCTCCAGCACGTACGAATGGTTGCTCATCGTCCGCTCCCGATGTCCCGGCCAGCTGGAAACTGGCCACGCAAGTCCTGGAGCACGTCCCCGTGCTCCAGCAGCAGAAACGGGTAACGGTTAATGCCATTGGTTTGCAATAGCCGAATCAGGTGCGGCGCTGGATGTGGCACCATCGGCAACGAACTGGTGCGACGCATTGCTTTGAACGTTGAAACATCGTTCACAGAAAGCACAATGCCGACAGCGCCATGACGCAACAGCACATCATGGTTTTCGGTGAGCCATTGTAAAGAGAGCGGATCGCTCCCCACGATAAAGATGGGCCGCGTGAGCCATTCTGGCATGTCGATGGCGTGATGAATGTCCTCGAGCTTTCCGGGTGACATTCCGTCGGCACGCACGGGAAAAGAGACGAGGGGTGTCTCAGTGTCGCTTTCCGAACTGTCCAGCACGTGTACCAGGTACTGGATGGAGCTCACTGTGCGCCCAGTATCAGCCAGTACCTGTGGACCGGCAATCGCAGTTCCGAAACAGGCAGAGACGACGGCGAGCATTACCTTCCAGGGGAGCCGAGCCATCATAGCTTCCCCCAATTAGATGGGATTCGACCAAGATGCCGGAATACCGAAGTGGCATAAGGATCTCCAATGGCTGGATCGGCGTTATGGTAGTTGGCTACCGCGCGAAACCAGTTTCCGGTCTTCTTGAAATGATTCTGGAGAAGTTCTGCCCCCACTTCCATATTGGGATAGGGGTCCAGCGCACGGGCCGGGTTGCGAAGCTTGATGTGATGGTACCGCCAGCATATTTGGAGCAGGCCAATATCGACGAGCAAGATCCCCATCCGTAAGCATTCGACCAAGGCAGCGAAAGCGGCACGGTAGCTGTCGAACCGCTTCGGCACGCCCTGAATGTTAAGTGTCCACGGATAAGGCAGGGCGTTTTTTCCGAAACGCATTTGTGACTCCTGCAGCGCAACGGCATACAGCACAGCAGCAGGAACACGCTTTATCTTGGCCACGTGCTGGTATCCAGGCGGTATCGGAGCAGGACGTGGCCATCGTCCTTCGGCGATGGCGTTGCTGGCGTACGCGCTGCCCAAGATAGGAGCGAAACCCAACGCCAAGAAGTTTCGCCGGGTGATCATTGTGCCCCCCCGCCTCCACGCCGGATTGGCCGTGTGCCATGACGCGGTAGATTTGCGGCATCAGTCGTACCCGTGGACATGTCGGCGGCTTGCAAGCCCGAAAAGTCGATAACCTTCTCATTCGGATACAGGCGTTGAATCGCGATTTGGTAGGCCATTGCCCAGGCCAGTACACGTTCGGTGTCCTCATGCATAGCCTTGGCGAACATTTCTGCATATTTGCGCCGTTCGGCGTCGCTGCGGGCGTGAATCCCCAGCGCTTCGACCGGTGATAGGTTCGGCACGGAGAAGCTAGCACGTGGTCCCTTGAGCAGCAGTTTTGCACGCTCAAGCTCGTCAGCGGTGAGCCCCCAAACTTGCCGTGCGATCTGGTCCGAGGCCTGTGTTGCAGTCGCTTGCGCCTCCATTTGGGCTATGGCTGTCGACTGTTGTGAGCGCGCAGTGATGGTCGTGTTCGACGATGTTTGGGCACTCACATTTGCGCCCATCAACAGGAACAAGAAAATAACGGGTTTCATAGGTGTCTCGCCGAAGGTCATTCTTCTCTGTTCAACACGACATCGCCACGGTCTGTCGCCAGAATTGCGCGTTGGCTTCCTACATCGGCTCGCTTGACAGTTACCCGTCCTTGCTTTTCACCCTCGTTCAAAAATGTCACTTCCGTACCGTCGCCGCGTTTGCGGCCTACCACCACGGAGGGTTTGTCGCCCCACAGGTCGATGGACAGCAATTGGGCCGAGTCGGGATCAGCGTTTGAACGGGTCGGCATGGTACGCGTTGGCGCTGCGGCCTCACTGGTTTTGACCGGCCGCTTTGGCACGTGGGTCAACTTTGCTACCTGCTCCTTCAAATCGACGATGCCTTGCTCAAGGCTGGCGAGCGCGTCGGCATTTTGTTGCAAGGCTTCAAGAATCTCCCGCGATCCAACATGCTCGACCGGATTGGACTGCTGGTTTCGCGCACCATCGCTTCCGGGAACTGGCCGTGACGCAGCTGCATCGGCCGAGGTCGAATTTTCCAGAGCTGGCACAGCTGGCACAGCGGGCGTTACGGCCGTTGCAGTTGCTGCACCTGCCGGCACGCTAGGATTCGCAGCCTTCATGGGTACTGGCACCACTTGAGCACTGGCGACAGGATCGGGAAGCTTTGGCGGCACTTGTGGTGCGCGTCCGTTCATCGCGAGTTGCACTGCCACTATGGCGCAGCACGCCGCAGCTGCCCACAACAGCAGCTTCCTTGACCGAACTTTCGCAGGTGCTTCCGGAGCGGCAGGACTGCCCACCGGGACCGTTGGTCCCGCAGTAGTAGAAGTTGTGTTTTGCTGGGTCATGGCATGGCCTCTTCCGGAGTCGTCTATACGTGGCTATAAATGGATTAGTCGGCAGCGTGACCGGACGCTACTGCCGCATCCGATTTGTTGCGCTGCTCGGAGGTTCCTGGCGCTCTGACAGCGGCATCGGTTTGCACCGCCGGATGAAAAGAAATACGCCTGCTGGCGTGATCGGTGCTTAAATCAAAAGCGGGGCCTATCAGGATTTTTAGCATTGTGTCCACGCGGTAAGGTCCCAGCGTCCGTTGTGAGTCCGGCAGCCGCTTGGCGAGCAGTGCAACAACCTGTGGATCCAGCTGGCTTTCTTCGACTAAGTCATATCCGGTGCGGATGAGGAGGTATCGGATCGCCTCACCGACAGTCTTGGTATTCATCCTGGGGAAATTAACTTGAGCAACGATCCGCGTCGGGTCAATGTCGGCTGCACCTGGCTGCAGCGATATCGCCGTGTAACGATTCACCAATGTTTCACCTTCTCCGGCCCGCGCTGCAATCTTGTCGAGCACCAAGTTTTCGGCATTGGCGGTGGCTGATATCGTCGACGTATCGGCCAGAACGTTCCCTGCCGTAAGAAACAGCGTGATAAGAACGGGATTAAGAAAGCCCAGCCGCTGATGCATATACGTCTCCTGAGAGAAACAGCAGTTTGTTCACGCGCATCAAACATAGGAGGCTGCCCATGCATCAAACGCCGAGTCCTACAGAATTCCCCGGTGCTGACCGGGTATCTGATCGTCGCAGCATAGGAACTATCGCCAGTACCGTCCCCGACAAATCGGTCCCAGGTTGTGCCATTAGATAGTTGGCACGGTGCGCGGAATGTGATAGACCACCGCTGATTATCTTGGGCTGCCATGGCGCCACCGGATGCCACACCTCTATTTATTAGTTGTCAAGGTGGTGCTATGCTGTAATAGCAAAGTGGGGAAAGGTGTCAAATGGACCATCGCACGGATTACGGGCAAGGGTTTGACCGGTTAAGGGCCTGATCTAAAAGGGTGCCGCACGCTGCTATAACCCCGCAGCGTGCGGCAAAGGGTTTTACCGGTACCCGACATACGGGTAGGCTTTGCTCCCGTGGGCGGGAGCAAAGCAAGGCGTGGAAGGAAAAATCGAAGGCGCTCCCCGGCCATGCACGCGCTACCATGCTTTGGTTTGCGTCACAAGTAAAAAGGGAACCTTTCGAGGTCTCCTTTCACGATGATGTCAACGCAGTGTCTCTATATCGTCATACCGGTGAAACATGCAATTCGAGCCTCCAACCTCTCGATTACTCGTCGCACAAGGATCGCGCAGTACCCCTGCAATTGTCTCGGATAGTCAATTAATCGGAATTTTTGAGATCGCTGAATTGTTGGGGGAGATTGGCCTAGCCACGTGGATGCATCCATTGCTGATCTTGCTTGATACCTACGCAGAAGTCGAAGTGTTCGCTCCGAATGATGATCCATTACCAGCGGTCCGATCTTTGTTGCAGCAATACAGCCTGAACGGCAGTCCCCCCTTGGGAGGGAAATTCGCAGATGATTTGTGTAGCCTGCAAATACTGTTGTATGGAGCAGCCTGGTTCACATCCGGTTCGGCGATTCCCATATTGACCTGGAACCCGCTCCAAATGACATTTAGAGAGTTCAAGGCGCTGCAAGGGCCTGGTGACGATTGGAAAGCTTGGAAATCCTCGGTGGTCAATCCCAGTCTGGGCGAGGTGAGAAGGCATCTTTTGGCAAATTACGTCAAGGTAAATGGCTTCGTGTGACGGTGTCCGAACTCGGGGGTGTTGTGTCAGAATGGTTATTTTCCCTCGTGATCGCCACGGTGATCTGTGCTGCCGCAGCGCTCGGAATTATTGAGATTCGCTGGACCAGCAAACAGACTTTGCTGAAACGATTGGCGCAACTACTGCGTGACGCGTCCCATCATCTCGATGCCGGTACACCAGGCCTAGACAGAGTTGTTACCAGTGACCACTCTCCACCAAACATCCCCAGTAGCATTACCGGGCCTCAAAACACTCCGCCCGTGACCCGCGAGCGCATCGCCTATCGGGGATCCGAAACTGGATGGTACAACGTGCTTCCAGCGAGGGATCTCATCCGCTGTATCGAAGGCGATGAGGTGATAAGTAAAATCATCCGAGCCACCCGCATTGCACCAGACATTTTCGCGCACGATCTTCAACCCGCATTATTGAACTTTGCAGAGTTCGTCCAATTGCTTCCAGCATCCGAGTCACACCACCACGCCAATCCAGGCGGTTTGCTGGCCCATACGCTCGAAACCGTTTTGTACGCGCTGACCATCCGCACAGGTTACCTGCTACCTCTCGGAGCCGGCGCCGAAGTCATCGCCGCTCAGCGAGATTTCTGGACCTATGCCGTGTTTCTCGCGGCCCTGTTGCATGACGTCGGTAAACCAATGGCGGATCTAAAGATTCAATGGAAGCGCGGTAGGACCAGCGAACCAACGCTCTGGTCGGCGACCGCCGGCTCGTTGAACGACTGTGCAGCCACCGAATATTTTGTCGGATTCAAGAAGAAGAGCGAACGCAACTACGACTCGCACGCCAAACTTGGCGCCATGCTGCTCCAGCGACTGGTGCCCGGTTCTACGCTTGCATCAATGGCACACGTGCCTGCGGGCCTTCAAGAGTTGAACCAATACCTGGGCGGCGAACGCAGTGGTGCCCTGCACGAGATTGTCCAAAAAGCCGATCAGGAATCCACACGCCGCAATCTTGCCACCGGCTCGCGCGCGAGGTTCAGCTCTGCCAGGGCGGTGCCGTTAATCGAGCGGCTCATGGGGGCCATGACCTTGATGTTCGTGGAAGGCGGCCACTTGCCCCTCAATCGGGACGGGGCGGCGGGTTGGGTGTACGACAACTGCTTGTGGCTGGTGGCGAAGCGGTTGGCCGACAGCGTGCGTGAGTTCATCTTGCGTCAGGAGGAGGATGAAGAAGCCGGCTTCCCGGGCGATGCCAAGAATGACAGGCTTTTCGACGCATGGCAGGAATATGGCTGTATCCGTATCAATCCAGTGACAGGACAGGCGATCTGGCGCGTGGTCGTGACTGGGACGGACCAGGCGGGCGAGATCGCCTACAAGCATGAACTCAGCGTTCTATGCTTTCCTGTCGCTAAAGTATGGAGCGATCCATCCCAAATTCCAGAAGCGATGTCAGGCATGATCGAGGCCTTGCCCGCCGGATCGCAAGGAAAGCCAAACCGAGATCAGCAATCCCAGCGCCCAGTGGAAAACGGTGCATCAGCTTCCGTATCTGGTGCCCCCCCGACCGAGCCGATTGACGCGAAGAAGGTGCCAGCGCCCAAGTTTGTCTCCAAGGATAGTAGGGCCATGAAAAATTCGGAGACAACAGATACCGAAGATCTTTTGGACGAACGGGACACGGCCGAAGCAGAAGCGCGTAACGCACGCCGCGACAAGGACCGGCGCAAGCAGGAAGCAGAGAGTGAACCAGAAACAGTTCCTGCCCATCAGAACGATGCCGAGGATAACGAATCGGAACAGTCCGTGCGGCAAGAGAGCATGCCGCACGCAACGTCGTCCCTTGTCTTTCCAGTGCCACTGCCTATCGAAAAATTGCCTGTTCTTGCGCATAAAGGAGCCAAGGAACCATCGGCACTGGCCATCGACTTCATGAAGTGGGTACAGCGTAATCTGGCCGACGGGTCGATGAAGCACAACGAGGCCGGCGCGCCGGTTCATTTCATTGAATATGGGATGGCACTGGTCTCCCCGCTAATTTTTCGCTTGTATGCAACAGCAACCGAGGCCCAAAGTGCACCATCCGACGAAGACGGCGATTTTGCAATGCGTGTTCAGCGGGAACTCCTGCGGGCGCAGTGGCATGCCACTGCGCCTGGAGGGAAAAATGTCTGGACGTTATTCGTCTCGAAAAAAGGGGGGCTGGTGGCGAGCAAGTTGTCGGCAGTCGTGTTGAAAGACCCGAGACTTTGGGTAATGCCAGTGCCCCCTCCGAACCCATTTATCAGCGCAAAAAGCGATTCTTCGGAACGGCAGCCATGATTGTGAGTTCTAGCTCTATTTCTGCACGTTCTATTGGCACCGATTCTGCCGTCAAGTACAGACAAGCAGCGTGACCGGGAGATTATCATCGCAACGATTGTATTCGGCAAAGGCATTGAACCTAGTGGCATGGAGCTGGAGAATGTCCATTTCGAAGAAATTTGTCCGGTTTGTGCCTATGAACGTGCACGGTACCGCATATGGGAAAGTGCACAGTCTGGCGCCATCAATCTGCATGGCAGTATTTCTTGCCCGGCATGTGGCTACAAATCGATTGACGACGAAGAGCAGTAAACGACTTCCGCACCACCGTCTTGTTCAGCATCGCAAATATTGGGATCTATACTAATTGACGACCTGCGGACAGCACTTACCTTGCATCTGCAGGGCCCAGCGACCACCGGTGCGGCAATATCCAGGCCAGATTCAGGTTGCCCATTCAGCGCAGCACCGCGTCGCTAGAGCTGGTCAGTTGGTGTTTTCCAGTTCATTGATCTCTGCACGGAACTTGTTCATCAGCTGACTAGGCGCCATAAGCGTGGCCCTTTCCCATCCTGGCGGCACCAGCTCATCGGCATTCATCACCCGCTGAGCCGCATGAAAGCGCGTCAGCCCGTCACAAAAAATATTGACTAACGTGTTGACCGCCTGGCGTGAGCAGTTGAATCTGTCACCAACGACGGCCAACGTCTCGCCATCGACCAATGCCGCCCTGGCGACAGTACAGCGCTTTTTGCTGATACTAGGCAGTAATACCTGGACCGCGTCAAACTCGATCGCACTCATTCTCCGTTTTGGTCGTGGCATTGATTACCTCTAGAGTGTGAGCCTGGCACAGCTGCACCCATGCAGCTTTGCGGACTTTGGCAATTATGCCTTGTTCACCCCTCTTTTACTCATCCATGCTGGCAATCAATCGTGCCTGCACGCGCTTGGAACGGTGCTATCCGTGTGCGCAGATGCAAAAATGAAGCATGGCCAATTGGGTCATGTGGTAACTTACTGATTTTATTAACGTCAGGAAAATGACATATGAATCTTGAAAATTTCTCTATTTCCGAACTTCGCGAACTGCAAGATCAGGTCAAGAAGCAATTGAAGATAAAGGAACAGAAAGACATCAACGATGCTCGCGCGCAAATTCTGGAAATTGCACAGCGAGTAGGCGTATCGCTCAAAGACCTTGTCGGAAATGGTGCTCCTCCGAAGGTGAAGCAAACAGTTGCTGTCAAATACCGCCATCCGACCGATCCGACGCTGCAGTGGAGTGGCCGCGGCCGCCAGCCGAAATGGGTAAAAGAATGGGTCGATTCCGGTAAAAAAATTGAAGAAGCGGGCATCTGAATAGCACTGAAACCACGCCGGCTTCCACGATGCCACAGGTTAGAGCTTGCGGCATCCTGGGTTCCGAACCTCCCACCCGTACTTATTCGCGGACTCGTTTTTCATGAGTTCAACAGCACACGAGTACCCTGGAAAAGTTGTTTTCACGGTTGCCGATTTGCCCTGCGACTCGACTACTTGGGTAGCAATTTTGTCATCAGTCACCGGGTAATACAATTTAAGATATTCGCGCGCAGCCAGCGTAGCGGCGAAATCCGTGCCACTGGTGAACTGCACCGAAGCGGAAGTATGCGCAGTGGGCTCTTGTGCATTGGCGCCGGCCGCGACCAGAACAGCAACCAAAATCAGGTTTTTCAGAATGGTTTTCATTGGTAAACCTTTCATGATTTGATGTTGTAGAATGCTGTGGATGGTGCCGATTTAAATAGTAATATCAGCACTTCCCTAGATGAAGCTGACCTCGATTCCCCATGAATCGAAGCCAGCTTTTACGCTTCCATATTAGAAACTTCTCCTAGTATAGGATTGGGTTAATTATCCAGCTTTTGCCTACATGCGTTTCACAAGCTAACGCTGAACTCTCGCCTGCAGCGCACCGTGGCCGACGGTTCTTTTACCTTGCAAAGCACCACGACTCAATGCTTCCTGGTCAGCGACCAAATCAATCCGCGGTAGTTTGCTACTTAAATGCGGGGGCGCGTTGTGTTCCTTGGCGTACTTATCCATCACTGCCAGTTCACGCATAACGTCGGCGTAGGCTGGATCAATTTTTCCAGATCGAATCCGGATGATCTGACCCAGTTTGGTTCCGCACAACGCCTCGGCGCCACCTTCCGACACTTCCAAACCAGTATGTTTCAAAAAACTATAAACGATATCGGAGACGGCCTTTTGTTCTCCAATTTGGTGAAGGCGCTTGAAAGCATTGCTGATGGTCGCGATGACAGGATTGGTGTCAGTAACTGCAGGCGCACTTTCTTGTGACATGATGATTCCTCCAAAGTTTAGTACATTCAAGCAGTACAGGGCTATCACCAAACACACAGCATTAACCATCCCAGCGAGGGTTGCGCGCCGCCCACAACAGCAGCGACACTCCCTGCACCAGCAGCGATACTCCCTGCACGTCCCGGGCGGTCGACGCACTGGGTCAGCAGTTTTGGACGGACTGGTACGGTTGTGTACCGGGGTAGCAGTTTTCGACGGACTGGTACCGCTGTGAACGGGTCCAGGAGTTTTCGAAGAATTGTTGCGGCTGTTATTGGTCATCATGATGATCTCCAGTCAAAAAAAAACGAAAGGAAGACCATCCAAGCCCCAGGGGATCGAGAAGAGGTCTTCCCGATCAGGGTGGCAGAAGCGCTACAGAGACTCTGATCCCGGCGTGGCTGGCCAGGACGTGTGGGTTGCAAGAGTTTGCCCCACCGCAGTTGCATGTTCACAGCAGTGCCAGGCTACGGCCGGTAAACCATCCGCCGACCTGGTACAGGTTAGTCCAAAGCCGCGAAAATTATTGCGGCGTTCGATTGCTGGGCGAGGTATTGCCACAGCAAAATATAAGCCTCCCCGAAGCAATCAGCGTCCTCGGAAAAAGATAGATGGCTATACGCCATAGCGCACGCGATGAGACCCGCCGTCTGGGCGTTCACTTCCCCTTCGAACATATTTTCGCAACGCATCCGGAAGGTAGTATCGGCTTGCGGTGACATGTAGAAACCGCCATTCGACAACTTATAGAAATCCCAGTAGCCCCCCTGGTAGTCTTGACTCATTCTACCGAGCATGTTGTACACGGTAAATTCCAACAATACGCAGCGTCTCCCCGCCACGTTGGGAAGGCATTCCATCCGTTCGTCGACATCGGTTACCAGCACCGCAGTAATAGGGACAACCTCGTTCCGGCCTTGCAGATGGGTGTTTGCATTCGTTTCCATGATGATCTCCATTAAAAAAAGCGAAAGGAAGACCATCCGAGCCCCAGGGGATCGAGAAGAGGTCTTCCCGATCGGGGTGGCAGAAGCGCTACAGAGACTCTGATCCCGGCGTGGCTGGCCAGGATGTGTGGGTTGCAAGAGTTTGACCCACCGCGGTTGCTCAGGTGCGAGCAAATTCAATATCAACAATAGAACGAGCGGACGTCGCTGTCAACTGGATTGATGGACGTATCGCTTCATACAAAAATCGGTATTCTGGTATGGCCTGTTGAGGAAAAGCATCAATATCTTTGCGTGGTTGCGGGTGGCCAGCGTCTGGAAACACCACGGCGACTATCCTAACTATCCTTCAAATCGGACGTAGGGCACTTGTCACGTGCCAGGTCGAGAACTGGCGCACAAGTGGTCGGGACTCGTAGCGCAACCGCCTGCGACGCTATTTTATGCGTGAGATCGTTGTCATCACCGGGCTCCCCAGCTGGATTGCGAGGCAGCGATCGCGATGGCAATCGGCTGCACCCAGATGGGCATTGCGTTGAGCATGAATGTCTCGCCGGCGTCTGCCAGCAGCAGCGTGGTGCCCATCACCTCCCCGATCGCCTGTGCTGCGAGGGGCGGGATCGCATTACCGATACGTTCACGCCAGGCGCTATCACTGGAACCATCAAGCAGCCAATGCTGCTGCCGCCGCTGCGCATGGAATGCATCGATTTCTCGTTGCGTCAGCGGGTCCGTCGACCAGTATTCGTCCGGATCGATCAGCGATTGCAACGCCGCCATTTCCAGCGTGGTGAATGGGCGATGCCAGGTGCCATCGAGCGCCCGGATCATGGCCACCACCTTTTGGTCCAGTGCCGGCAGCCTGATCACATCATCAATGCGGGGATCGGCCACCGACCAGGGACCATTGTCACAGCTGGCCGAGGCACTCACCGCCCCGCAGCTGGAGTTCCAGGGCATGACCCCGTAGTGACCACCTGTCAGATATGCGTCACCGGCGCGTCGATTGTTGATTTTGCTGCGTGGATCAGCTACAGCGAAGGCGCCCTGGCCGGTGGTGCTGCCGGCAATGACGGTACCTGCAGCCTCATCGAAACGAGTGACGTTGTATTTCCCGAATGCCTCGCCTTGTCGCCGGGGATCAACAACAGCATAGGCCCCTTGGTCATCCCCGCCGATCACTGTACCGGTTCGTCTATCCCACGGCGTGACGGCATACTTGCTAAATACTGGTCCAACTGGTGGATGGATATCTAAAACACCACCAGCACTGGTCGGCCTGTAGTCACCCGCTACCGTGTCTGGCGAGCCATCCCAGGGAACGATGCGATACACATTGGCGTGTCTGGCGTGTCGATCGCCCGAAGCGCGCGGATCCGCCACCGAGTACCGCCCACCACCAGGCGCCGACTGCGCGCTGATTACGCCGCTCGTCGCGTTCCACGGCATGACGCCGTATTGACTATATTCAGCGTTGGTTTCCATGCGAGGATCGGCCACACACTGTCCCGTCCCGTGCGCGCTGGATACAACCTTCGCGGCGTCGGACCACGGGTTGATGCGGCATTCGTTACCGTGCTTGTCCGGACCAAAGTGGCGCGGGTCGGCTACGGAGAAGGATCCGGTCGCAGGCCGGCTGTTTCCAGTAACCGTTCCGGTGGGTACTTGCCAGTCACGCACACCCAGTACGCCGTTGTGCATATCCGGGACGATCAAATAATCGCGCAGATGACCGTTGGCCACGGCCAGCTTGTTCAAGCTGCGCCAGTCGCTGCCCGCCTCCACAAAGGCCAAGCGCACCCAGGTTTTCCACTGCAGGCGCGGGATGCGATGCATTGGTCCAGCAGCATCATCGCCGGGCATTGGCATGCGGCCCAGCACCTCGCCGACGGCGCGCAGGCGCTTCTTTTCTGGTTCATACAGGAACGGCGGTACCTTCTCGATATGACGGGCGACCAGCAAAAAACGTTTGCGGCTTTGAGCCAGGCCACCCAGTTCGCCGCAATCGTGCGTGGTTTCGGCCACTGCGTAGCCATACTGCTGCAGCAGCTGGTTGATCTGGTCCAACAGATGGCGCCCTCGCGTGGCCAGCCGCGGGACATTCTCGAACACGATCAAGTCGACCGGATCGTCCGCCCAAGCCTCGCACATCAGCCAGATGCAGCGTAGCGTCAGTTCATTCAACGCCTGATATTTTGCAGTCCTGCTGAGCGTTTCACTCAGCAACCCGCTGGCCCCCTTGCAAGGGGAGCTGATGACCACGACGTTTGGACTCTCGAAACCGGCTGCACGCCGGATATCGATGGGGGTCGCTTCGCGCCAACCTGGGGGTGGCTCTTTGCCATGGAAGGCAATGTACTGCGCACGGGTGAAGAGATCGAGGACCGTACCCAGCCGCCCAGGGCCGGCATTGTTGAAATCGCGGATGGCCGCCGGATCGTTGTCGACGCCTCCGATACAGCGGAACACAGCGCCGACGCTACCAACCTGCGGGCGCGCCTTGTTGAACCCTTTCTTAGCACCGCCCAGTCCACAGCAAAAGTGAAAGTGCCGAAACTCTTTAACCTCAGTGACTAGATCGCGGGGCATAGCACCCCCTCTAACATACTACGGATAGTCATGCTGCCCCCTCGCTAAGGTGAATTTGACAGGCAGTGATGCTGTTGCCACCACGTTACTAGCGCCGGCCAAGGAAGCGTGTCGTTGAATTGGGCGGCTGCCTATGCCGCCTTTAACCAAACCTCATTCTGAGCAAAGCCCCCCTTGTCCTCAGCCGTTCCTCTCCATTGTCTCAAGGAGAAGGGGATGTCAGCTGCCGCACATTCTGCGCGCAGGCTGTGAACTGCACCACCTGGCATTGGCCAACCTCCGGTGCCAGATTCACCGCCGCATACGACCCAATTAATGGAAGTACGACTACCATCGAACGCCATTATGCTGTGGGACTTGGCCAGCATATTGGTCAGACTGACGCTTTCCAACAAGGGTTCTATGCTGAGCCATCGCAATTGCACAGGGGCTGTCAACAGCCTGGGCACGTCACGATCGATCTCTTCTTGTGTAGATACGCTAATGCCAAGTCCCACGTGGAGATTTCCCTCGCCCCGATGAAACGGGAGCATATCAACTACGTTGCCAATGTGCTTGGTCAGCATCAGCCAGTCCAACTGCGGTGTATGTTGGATCAGTGCCCATAACTCCGCCCGCCTGTACGGGTCGGCCCGATAGTCGAACACATCATCGAATAACGCGCAGAACACCCGGCGCCGGCGGCCATGCTGGGCGAAAAATTCGGCGTGGACGCTATTCCAGTACAGCGGGAGCTGCCAGTCAGCTACGACGCCACACGTGCACATTTTGTCATGCCGCCACAAAATGTGACGCGCACGCGCTGGCGTATCGACCTCAGGACAGCAACGATCGCATTCCGGTGAATTTCTGCTGCAGCCCCAGGGATTGAATGTAATATCGCACCAGGAAGTGTTGATTGTTTCGTCCATGATTTCCTCCATCACTTACCTTGACGTGCCCAGCGATGAACATGTAACTCGCAGCCGATCATCAGACACACGCCGTTTGCCATCCCAGCATGGGTTGCGCGCCGTCCGCAACCGCAGTGGCATTTCCTACGCGCGCAAAGCGGTCGGAGTACCGAATATCGGATATGTTGAGCTGCCGACCCATGTACGCCCCAGTTGAGGGTGCCGCCACGCATAGCAGCCGACAACTCCGTGGGAGTGAGTGCGGATAGATCGAGCGCGTGGGTCGGACCAGTATCCGATACGTGAGTGCGAGGGAGGAAGGAATGCCGGGCCCCATCCTCAAAGCGCTCTACATGGTGCCTGCACTCACTGCAAACCCCTGTCCCCGTTGTATAGTCAACGCGCAGCCACCAGCAACCCGCCGCGCACGCATGGCGATCATCACACCCACAGCCTATGCAGTAGGCGATGCCGGTGCTGATAGCCAAGCCGTTGATCGTCAGTTTTCCAGACTGATTGTCATCCGCAACCTTCTTGTACGCTGCGGCCAATTCGATGCGGATGGTCTGTGTGGATTTACCCTGGTAGCAGTGTATATGCCATACGCCAACCTGGCCGCAGAGGCATGGAGTACCGACCAGAGAATCAATTTCATGCGGTTTCATTTTCATGATGACCACCTGAGAAAGAGTTTTCGGTGAATTCAATATAGTCTATGGAAAGCCATTGACAACCTTTTTTAGTTGTCAAAATCGATGAATGTGTTTATCCTGCCCGCCGGCCACAGCGCCACACGGCGCCACCGGCGCGGTGCGGCGCGATACTGTCAACGATGCAGCTGCTGCCCGGCACTGCCGGCGCCGCCGGCGTCTTCCACCAGCTGCTGCTGCAGCCCGGCGTGGG
>NZ_JAFCWK010000011.1:0-211518 GCF_049897525.1 Janthinobacterium sp. PSRC1-1 | reverse complement strand
CGCATCCGGGCGACCTGTGGATTGCTGATCGCAACTTCAGCACGCGCATGATCCTGTCCGAATGGGATCGCCGTGGGTGTGCCTTCATCGTGCGTGAGCACGGTCGTACGCCCAATCCGTCACCGCTCGACGAGCTTGCATATCGAGGGAGAATCGCGACCGGCGCCGTCTTTGAACAGTGCGTTGCCATCCCTGGAGCTACAGGACAGAAGGTAGCATTACGTCGCATTGAACTGCAACTTTACAAGCCCACTGACGATGGCGAAATGATTCTCCGATTACTGACGAATCTACCAAAAGAGCATTTCAGCGCACGCGCCATTGCGCGCCTATACAGCAAGCGCTGGCGGATCGAGACAATGTTCCAGCGGCTCGAATCGGTCTTGCACAGTGAAGTCAAGACTCTCGGACACCCGCGCGCAGCCCTGTTCGCGTTCGGCATCGCGATCCTGGCCTATAACGTGCTGACTGTCTTGCAGCGTGCGGTAAGTAGCGCGCATGACTTGGTTGCCAGCGGCATTGAGCTATCGCCGTTCTATGTGGCCGTGGAGGTACGAGCGCACTATGCCGGCATGGTGATGGCTGTGCCAACCAAAGCATGGCGGCGCTACGACGCCATGTGTGCATCAGAGCTGAGCAAATTACTGCTTCAGATTGCCGCTTACGCCAAACCAAAAACGCTGCGCAAACACCCTCGCGGCCCGAAAAAAACAGCGAAAAAAGGCTATGTGGCCGGTGCTGTTGCCCGACGCCACGTATCAACGGCACGGGTACTAAAAGACGGGGCTGTCAATGTACACCTTTAAAGGGGTGGCTCTTAGCATGGTTGCCGCTGCAACGGGCTCGGCATGAGATCCGCTGCCCCATGCTTTTTCCCGCCAATCGCCGCACACATGATGTAGATCACATGCAGGGCGCGGGCGCCTTGCTACGCTGGCAGTCAGTCATCCGAAAGGAGCGGGCCATGTACAAGACGATCGTTGTTCACGTGGACGGCGCGCCGCAGTGCCGCGAACGCATCGCGCTGGCCGCATTGGTCGCGCAGCACCAGCAGGCGCACCTGGTCGGCGCCGCGGCCGCGCCAGCGGCCCTGCCCGATGCCAGGCGCCCGCTGCAGGAAGCGCTGGAACGCTTCGAGGCGCAAGCGCGCACCTTCGACGTGTCCTGTGAAACCCGCCTGGGCGAGCAGGAGGCTGCGGCGAACCTGACGCTGCAGGCGCGCCATGCCGATCTGGTCGTGCTCAGCCAGAGCGGGCCCGACAACGGCGCGGCGCAGCCGGCGCAGCTGCCCGAGCAAGTGGCGCTGCATGCGGGCCGGCCCGTGCTGATCATGCCGCACATCGGCAGCAGCGCCCACCTGGACCGGCATGCGCTGGTGGCCTGGGACGGCAGCCGCGCCGCCACGCGCGCCATCGGCGACGCGCTGCCGCTGCTGCGCGCCAGCAAACTCGTCACCGTTGCCGTATTTAATCCGGAGCGCGAATATGGCGTGCACGGCGCCCAGCCCGGCGCCGACATCGCGCTGTACCTGGCGCGCCACGGCATCCAGGTGGAAGTCCTGCGGCAAACCACCTCGCTCGACCAGCCGGTGGGCGAGGCGCTGCTGTCCCTGGCGGCGAACCTGCAGGCCGACCTGTTCGTCATGGGCGCCTATGGCCATGCGCGCTGGAATGAAATCTTGCTGGGCGGCGTTACGCGCACCCTGCTGCGCTCGATGACCTTGCCCGTGCTGATGTCGCACTAGGCGGCACATGTGTCTGTCGCGTCTACCATGCCCGGCACCCCATTTTCCCTGCTGGGCAAGCGCGGCCTGATCCTCGGCCTGGCCAACGAGCACAGCATCGCATATGGCTGCGCCTGCAGCACCGAGGCGCTGGGCGCCAGGCTGGTGCTGTCCTGCGCGGACGAACGCGCCCTGCCCTACGCCGGGCCGGCCGCTAGCAGCCTGAACATTCCCCTGCTCGCCTGCGACGTACGGCAGGAGGGCGCGCTGGCGCAACTGGTGCAAGCCGCGGTGGCAAGGCTGGGCGGCCTCGATTTCGTCATCCATTCCATCGCCTGGGCGCCCCTGGCCGACCTGCACGGCCGCGTCACCGACAGCAGCGCCGAGGGATTCTTGCGCGCCATGGATATCTCCTGCCATTCATTTGCGCGGCTGGCCAAGCTATGCGAGGTGCACATGCCCGATGGCGGCAGCCTGCTGACCATGAGCTACCTGGGGGCGGACGAAGCCATGCCGCAATACGGCATCATGGGACCCGTGAAAGCCGCGCTCGAATCGATGGTGCGCTACCTGGCATGCGAACTGGGGCCGCGCAATATCCGCGTGCACGCGCTCTCGCCCGGTCCCGTGCCGACCCGGGCCGCATCCGGCCTCAAGGATTTCGATGCGTTGCTGGAACGTAACCGCCGCGATGCCCCGTTGCGGCGGCGCGTCACGCTGGCCGAGATCGGCCAGCTGGCCGCCTTCCTGGCCGGCGACGCCTCATCTGGCATGAGCGGACAGACCATCTATGTCGACGGCGGCTACCATGCCGTGGCGGGCGGCACATGAGCGATACGCCGCTATCGGACCTGCCGGACATGCTCGTCAACGTCCCGTACGAGTACCTGCGGGTCGGCCAGACGGCCGAGCAGTTCCGCACCCTGGGCCGTGACGACATCGCGGCGTTCGCCGCCATTTCCGGCGACGTCAACCCGGCCCACCTCGATCCCGCCTACGCCGAAACGACGCGCTTCCATGGCGTGATCGCGCACGGCATGTGGGGCGCGGCGCTCATTTCGCGCCTGCTGGGGACGCGCCTGCCCGGTCCCGGCACCATTTATCTGGGACAGACGCTGCGTTTCCTGCGACCGGTGCGCGTCGGCGACACCTTGCGCGTGCAGGCCTGCGTACTGTCGAAAGAAGACGACAAGCGGCGCGTCGAGCTGCAGTGCGACATACGCAACCAGACGGGCGCCCTGGTACTGGACGGTATCGCCAGCGTGATCGCCCCGGCAACGCGCGTGAGCCTGCCACGCACGCATCTGCCGCAGCTGTATCTGTTCGACAGCGCGGCGCGCTTTGCCGCCCTGCTGGCGCACGCGGCCGGCCTGGCGCCCTTGCGCTGCGCGGTCGTCCACCCGTGCGACGGCATGGCCCTCGCAGGTGCGCTCGACGCCGCCGCGCGCGGCCTGATCATCCCGGTACTGGTGGCGCCGGCGGCACGCCTGGCTGCCGTGGCCGCCGCCTGCGGGCGCACGCTGGACGGCGCCGAGATCGTGGACGTGGCGCATAGCAGCGCCGCGGCCGAACGGGCGTGCGCCATGGCCGCCGCCGGCGAGGTGGCGCTGCTGATGCAAGGCAGCTTGCCGCTGGACGAACTGCTGCAAGCGGTCGCCGCCACCGCCGCCCTGCGCACGGGCCGCCTGCTGTCGCATATCTACCACCTCGACACCCCCGTGTGCGACAGGCCGCTGCTGCTGTCCGATGCCGTGCTGAACGTGCGGCCCGGCCTCGACGACAAGGCCGCCATCATCCGCAACACCATCGAGCTGGCGCATGCGCTGGGCATGGAAGAACCCAGACTGGCCATCCTTGCCGCGCAGGACGCCGTCACGCCAAGGCTCGCCTCGACCATCGATGCGGCGGCGCTGTGCAAGATGGCGCAGCGCCAGCAAATTCAAGGCGCGCTGCTCGACGGTCCGCTGACGCTGGCCAGCGCCATCGCGCCCGCCGCGGCACGGCGCCATGGCCTGCCGCAGCCGGTGGCCGGCCAGGCCGATATCCTGATCGCGCCCGACATGGAGTCAGGCAGCATGCTGGCGGGGCAACTCGAATGCCTGGCTGGCGCCTGCGGCTGCGGACTGGTGACGGGCGCGGCGGTTCCCATCGCCCTGAATCACGGCAGCGACGGCAAGGAGGCGCGGATCGCGGCGGCGGCACTGGCGCTGGTGCTGGCCCACCATCAGCGCGGCCAGCGCCTGACTGTCAGCTGAAGCGGTGTTGTCCGCGCACGCTGGCCGGATGTCACGTCCGTAGCGCATGTTGCGCATGTTGCGCATGTTGCGCATGTTGCGCATGTTGCGCCTGCCGCTCTTGCCCTCCCGCACCAGCACTGCCTCGCCGTCGATGCCAGCGTCGCGCACAATCGAGGCGCCCGCTCGATGACATTGCGGATGATGGCGGCCTTGTCGATCAGACCAGACGCCAGCTGCCGGCTGCCGGCTGCCGGGGGGCAAGCATCGTCGCCATGTCCGCTGCTTGCCGCGGCAAGCGCCTGCCCGCCGCCGAAAACGGCGTTGTTGTCGCGCGCAAAACCGGTGTCACGCCAGTCACTCTTGCGACGCCGGTATCAGCACGGCAGCACCATCGATGGACCCGTCGCGCACGGCCGCCAGGGCCCGGTTTGCCTCGGCCAGCGGAAATGTCGTCACCACCGTCTGCAGCGGCAAACGGTCTGCCAGAGCGAGGAACGCTGCGCCGTCGGCGCGAGTCAGGTTGGCCACCGAGCGCAGGCAGCGCTCCTGCCACAACAGCGCATAGGGAAACGAGGGGATGGCCGACATGTGAATGCCGGCGCAGACCACTGTCCCGCCCTTGGCGCAGGCGGCCAGCGCGGCCGGCACCAGCGCACCGAGCGGCGCAAAGATGATGGCGGCATCGAGCGGCACGGGCGCGTCGGCGTCGCTGTCGCCAGCCCAGGCAACGCCCAGCGACAGCGCGAAGCGCTGCGTACGCAGGTCGCCCGGACGGGTAAACGCATACACTTCGCGTCCCTGCGCCAGCGCCACCTGGGCAAGCAAGTGGGCCGCCGCGCCGAAACCATACAGGCCAAGGCGCCGCCCGGCGCCAGCCATGACGTACGCGCGATAGCCGATCAAACCGGCGCACAGCAACGGCGCCGCATGCGCGGCGTCATAGCGGGCGGGGATGGCAAGGCAGTACCGTGCATCGGCAAGCGCATACTGCGCATAGCCCCCATCGCGGTCACAGCCCGTAAACACAGGCTGGTCGCACAGGTTCTCGCGCGCTGCGCGGCAATATGGGCAATGCCCGCAAGTACCGCCCAGCCATGGCACGCCCACGCGCTGGCCCACCTTGAAGCGATCGACACGGGCGCCTGCCTGGACCAGCTCGCCGACGATTTCATGGCCCGGTACCACAGGCAGGCGATGTGGCGGCAATTCCGCATCGACGATGTGCAAGTCCGTGCGGCACACGCCACAGGCCAGCACGCGCAGCAGCACCTCGTCCTCACCGCAGGCAGGAATGGGCAGACGCACCTGCCGCAATGCCTGGCCTGGCCCCTGCCATTGCATCGCCAACATGCTGCCTGCCTGCGTCATGGCTATCATTGGCGCCGCGCAAACACGCTCAACTTACCGGCACATACCGGCCCCGGCCGGATTTCTTTTTCGGCAAACGCAACTCCAGGATGCCATGGCGATACCGCGCCGCCGCCGCGCTGTCATCGAGGGCATGTTCCAGCGTGAAATAGCGGTATTGCGCCTCCGATTGCGGTCCTTCCGTCCCGCCCCGCTCCTGGCGGGGCACCTCGGCAAAGATCAGCACGGCATTGCCATCGATTTCCACCCGCAAGGCATCCTTGTCACAACCGGGCAGTTCCGCCTGCACCAGGTAAGCGTCGTCATCTTCCGTGACGTCCAGCCGGAAACGCCGCCGCCCCCGCAGGGCGTGCAATGCATGCCGCAAACGCCATCGCCGGAAACGTTCTTCCAGGCGCACCACGGAAGGAAAACGCCCAGCCAAAGGAGCACTCTGTTGCAGAATTGCAGCCATGTTGCTCTCCTGTAAAAAGCCACCGTATGTGGCAAGCGGCGCCAGCATCCACCGGCGCCAGCCTGCGGGAACTACTGAATTTGCAGCGTCCTGCCACCACCGCCAGGTTTTTTCGGCAAGGTCAGCTCCAGAATGCCATCGTGGCATTTGGCCTCGGCCTTGCTCTCATCGACCTCCTGCGGCAGGCTGAAGCTGCGATACTGCTGGCCGTAATACCGTTCGTTGCGCACCATATTGCCGTTTTCTTCGTGATCTTCCTTCTTCACCTCGGTGGTAATGGACACCTGGTTGCCATCGATGGCCACCTTGATGTCTTCCTTCTGGACACCGGGCACTTCCGCCTTGAGCATATACGCCTGCTCGGTCTCCGACATATCGACCCGGATACGTGGGGCGGCATCGGCCATGCGCAGCCTGGGGAGTGCCGCATAGTCCTGGAAAAAATCCTCGATTTCACGAAATGGATCGAAACGGGCAATGTCACGCAATGGATTAAAGGGCGTTAAAGTGTTGGCCATGGCGAATCTCCTTGAATGTGATGGGCCTGCAGATGGTCTGCGCGTGCTACGCCGTCTCACATGTGCACCCGAAGGTGCGCCGACAGACGACTCTCCCAGCATAGGCCACCCGGGCAGTATCTCTCTGACATGCGTCAAACAAGCCGTCTTGCCATTGCTCAAACAGCGAGTTGAAAGAATCACCTTCTTGTTGAGCTCGATTACACGTCCCTCAGAAATTAACTGCGCCCGGCATGATATCGATCAAGGTGTGCTCAGGCGGTGCCGCCGCAACCAAGGTAAGCTGGAATGCACGGCTCGTCCCCTGTTCGCCCCACTCACCTATCAAGGAGCGCCATCATGCTGCTGGACCACCACACCCGACAGTTCGTGCTGCACCTGCTCGACGAGGTGCCCGACCTGACCCTGGCCACCATACGCCCGGACGGTTATCCGCAGGCGACCACGGTCAGCTATGCCCACGATGGGCTGACGCTGTATGTCGGCGTGGGCCTGGGCAGCCAGAAAGCCTGCAACATCCAGGGCAACAATAGAGTCTCGCTGGCCATCACCAAGCCGTATGCGGACTGGCAGCATATCCAGGGCCTGTCCATGGCGGCCACGGCGCGCATCATCGATGACCTGGAAGAAACGCAGCATGCGTCCGAGTGCATGTTGCGGCGGTTCCCGCACATCAGGGACATGATGCAGGGAACCAACGCCCTGCCATGGGCCGGCGCCGTCTTCCTGCGCATCACACCCAGCGTGATCTCCGTGCTCGACTATGAGCAAGGCTTCGGCCATACCACCTTGTACGACGTAGCCTGACGGAAGGAAGTGACCTGACGGGCGAGAACACGATATGGCCCGGAGGTGTCAGCGGGTGTGACGCTCCCCGCCTGACACGCCTTGCGGAAACGCCTGATTCCGGTAAAAGCGGCCTGTACTGGCCATCATCGCGGGCCGGTGGCGGCATTTCTCAGGGGACGGGCGTTTGCCTGTCCGATAAGAGTACCGTGCCCTGCCCGTCGGGCACAGCCCGCGCCTGTCGCTGCAAGCGCTCGCGCAAGCGCGATGCCAGCGCTGCCAACGCCTCGCCGCCAAATTCCACGTCGTTGACGACAGCCACAGCCTCGTCCAGCTCGTCCGCCGACAATCCTTGCGCGCCGGCATGCGTCATCTGATAGGCCAGCACGGCCTGGTCCGCATCGGAAGGATCGCTGCCAGCCTGTGCCCGCGCGGCCAGACGCGCTTGCAGCAAGGCCACCGGTGCGCTCACCTGCAACAGCAGGAACGCCGCCTGGCAGCGCTGTGCCAGACGGCGAAAGACCTGGCGCCGCTCGCGTTCCAGGAAGGCGGCATCGACCAGCATCGGGAACCCGGCCAGCAAGCCCGTGCGCGCGAACCGCGCCAGCTGACGATAGGTGGCGGTATTGCTGGCCCGGTCATACATGCCTGCACCCGGCAAGGATGTCGGGCCGACTGTCACCGCATCGGCATGCAGCCGCTTGCGCTCAACATCCGAACGCAGGCGCACTGCCTCCAGCGGTTCGACCAGCCCATCGCACAGCCATGACTTGCCGCTGCCGGACAGGCCGTGGGCAATGATCAGCGATGGCGCGCCAGGCGCGGCACACGCATGCGCGAACGCCAGATAGCGTGACGCCCGGGCCAGCGCCGCGATGCGGCCAGGCTTGCCGGACACGGCACGCAGCAAGGCAACCTTGCAGCGGACCAGCGCCCGCTGCACCCGATAATAGGGCAGCACGGCCAGGCAGCCGTAGTCGCCGCTGCGTTCCAGGTAGTCATTCAACAGGCGCGCGGCAAGGGCGCCCTGCCCCTGGCATTGCAGATCCATCCAGATGAACGCCAGATCCTGCGCCACATCGATCCAGCGCAAGCCCGCATTGAATTCGATGCCATCGAACACGCGAACCCGTCCATCCAGCGTCAGGATATTGCCACAATGCAAATCGCCGTGGCATTCGCGCACCCGGCCTTCAGCCTTGCGTCGCGCAAACACTCGCGCCAGGCGCCGGTGTTGCTCCCGGAGCCAGCCGGCGATTTCCGCCAGCAAGGTGCGCTGGCGCCTGCCACTCAGCAGGGCGGCAACACCATCGAGGTCTTCCAGCGTACGGGCAGCCACCAGCCTGGCGCTCCCCCAAGGCTGCGCCCGCTCGGCGCGCGGCGCGCCAGCATGAAAATCCGCCAGCAGCATCGCAAGGCCCCTGACCTCGGCCGTTCCAAGCCGTCCGGCGTCAAGCCGCGCTTGCCACAATGCGCACTGCGCGAAACGGCGCATGCGCACGGCCACCTCCAGCACCGTTCCCGGCCCGTCGATGACGGGACGCGAGCAACTGCCGCTGACGCTCGCCAGGCCCAGATACAGTTCCGGCGCAAGGCGCCGATTCAGGCGCAACTCTTCCTCGCAGGCCACGCGCCGTGCCGCCAGGCTGCCATAATCAAGCACGTCGCGCCGTATGGCCTTCTTGAACTTGTAGGCCAAATCGCCCGTCAGCAGTATCCAGGAGATATCGGTCTCGATCAGTTGCGCTCGCGCACCATCGCTCTCCAGGCGACGCGCCAGAAGGTGCAAGAGCCGGGCCTGTTGCATGGCCGCGCGGTCCTGCCTGCCTGGCGACACAGGACCTTGCCGTACATCGAGCGAAAAATTCAATGGAGCCTGCCTTGCAAAAGTCCTTCCTGCCCCCGGCGTGAGCAGTGGAAGCGAGGACGCGCCAGCAAACCGGCTACGGCCTCTGCCGGAGAACGCATGAGAAACCGGCGCACTGACACAGCATCGCATGCTTCCCCATGGCTGCGACCCAGGCCGCCTGCGCTCATCCACATAACGCAATCGGAGCGATGGCACAGGCCGCAGGGCTACCTGTCAGCGATATACGAGCACTGGCACCTTGCTGTGTGTCAGCACTTTCTGTGTCTCGCTGCCCATCAGCATGCCCCGCATTCCACGCCGTCCGTGCGACGCCATGGCGATCAGGTCGCAGTGGCGGCTGTGCGCAGCCTCGATAATGGCCTCATGGGGATCATCGTGTTCCATGACCAGCGTCTCATACACGACGCCTTGCGCACGAGCGGCCTCGGCCACTTGCTCAAGACAAGCCCTGGCACGCGCCTGGCTATGCGCCACATAGGTTTCAGGCGTATCGCGCAGCATTTCCGCGCTGGTGCTGAGCACGTGGAACGGCGCCACGACATGCACGGCCGTCAGCCGTGCACCGCAGTCTTTCGCAAACGCCACGCACTGCGCCAGCGCCGCACGAGACGGGGCTTCTCCATCCGTGGGAAACAAGATATGTTGAAACATGGCGTGCTCCCTGCAGGGTACAAAGAGCCTATCCCGGTAGATGAATACATCCCCTGCTGGCGCCCCTCAGAAGCGGGGACGGCGTTGATCGTCGTCGCGTGGCTCGCCACGCATCCTTCTCACGCCTTGTCCACGCTCCTGATGAACTACCAGCAGATGACGCTCCCTAGTGGAATAGGCTCTAAGTAACCCCCAATAGATTATTGTGATTGCTGACTTCCATAACCGGCGCTCTGCAAGGTGGCCGACGAGGCTTGCCCGCTGCTAGCATCCGGTTCTGTTCGTCATAAATTGACAATAATTTCCTGAGGATTACTTAGCGTTAACATCAACCAGCTCGCTACCGCGATGTCTTGCTGCCCGGCCACCTGCCAATAGGGCAGAGCCGGAACAGGCAGCAAGCACGGCTACTGGCGCCACAGATGACTGGCATGGCGCCGGCAACGAGGCTGGCCCTATCTGGCGACCGTGGATGCGCTGCCCAGGGCTTGCTGCAACGGCTGGGCCTGCGGATTGCTCACCGTGCCGGCGGCGATATCCTGCGGCCACAGCGCACGGCCATAATAGGCATTGGTCATGCGCTGATTGAAACGGATATCGTTCAAGCCCACCGTCAGCACGTCGCCAAACAAGCCCTTGGAGGCGCTCCAGGCCACCACGTCGCCGTTGCCCGCCGTGCTCTGGGCCAGCTTGCTCCAGTTGACCACCGTCAGGCCCGCGGCGGCGCTCAGCGAGAAGTTATTCTTCTTCATGAATTCCTGTACCGCCTTGTCGTTGTTAAGCACCATCGCCATCGCCCCCCCTTCGATGCCGGCCTGCAAGCCGACCGTCAGGCCGCCCAGATTGTAGAAAGCGGGGCCGCTCCAGCCGCCATCGGCGCGCTTCAACAGCAAGAGTCCCGCGCCGCCATGCGCACCGATACCCAATGCGGCCCGTCCATAGGAAGGAACGATCAGCACGCCTTTTGCCTGCTGCAGCAGTTGCTTCATGCGCGGTTCCGCGTCGAGCTGGCGCACTACGGCCAGCGCTTCCGTCACCCGCTGCGCCGCCGTCTGCGCCGTCTCGGCGCCCGCCTCATTCCTGGCAGCCGCGCCATCGCCGGACTGCGCCGTGGCGCCACCGGCGAATGCGCCTATGAATCCGGCAAAAAGCCATGCCTTGATATGGTGCTGGATATGCATACGTCCTCCTGTGCTTGCAACCTGTCGTGATGCGCCGTCCATGACCGGCGCGGAAGCACCATACTAGGACGGCGTGCGCTGGACGCTTTGATGTGCGACAAAGGCGCGGAAAATGCATGGACGAGAGTTGACGCGAAACAAGACGGTAAATGCTCAGTCTGCCAAGTGTCCTGGCAGGCGCTATTCGGCGTCGCCGTACCGCAGGCCAGCACGTGCCGCGCCATGGCGAAACAGCGCGAACTCTTTCGCCGGTCCGCGGGTCGAACCCACATCCGGAGGCATCCGCCTCCTGGAAGTTGTCAGACCCTGAACCTGCCATCCCTATCGGAAGGAGCATGCCATGAGTCCGGAAACGAGCCTGCTGACCAGCGATCCGCTGCTGCACAACCTGCCACTCGAGAGTGGACAAACCACACTGACACCGCTGAGCCAGTCGTTGCGCCAGGTGCTGGAGCAGCGGCGCAGCGAGCGTCTTTTCTCGTCGCGCCCGGTACCGGCGCCGGTGCTGGCGCAGCTGCTGTGGGCCGCCTGCGGCGTGAACCGCCGGGAGACGGGACAGCGCACCGCGCCATCGGCGAAGAACTGGCAGGAGATCGATATCTACGTGGCCCAGGAAGACGGGCTGTTCCTGTTCGAACCTGCCGCCGGCGCACTGCGCCAGCTGGGGCAGCGCGATGTGCGCGCCGCCACCGGCTGGCAAGACTTCGTCGCCGGCGCGCCCATCAACCTGGTATATGTCGCCGATCTGGCCAAGATGGAGCACGCTCCCCGCTGGGAGCAAAAATTCTATGCCGCGCTCGACACCGGCTTCATCAGCCAGAATGTCTACCTGTTCTGCGCCGCGCAGGGCCTCGCGACCGTGGCCCGCGCCTGGGTGGACCGCCCGGTGCTGGCGCACGTCCTGGGGCTGCGGGACACCCAGCGCATCATACTGGCGCAGACGGTGGGTTTTCCCGGTCGCGCGACGTCTGTGGCGCCCATGACCGACGGGCACGCGAACGGTCGCGCCAGCTGACGCGGCTCCGCCACCCAGACCTCGCACCACCTCGCCACCATCTGTCCTTGGAGGAATACACCATGAAAAGCTGTCTGATCGTCTACTATTCGCGCACCGGTGTGACCGACCAGGCCGCCCATGCGCTGGCTGCCGCATGCGGCGCGGATATCGAAGTGCTGCAGCCGCTGCGCTCCTACCGCAATGCCGGCGGCTTCCTGCGCGCCGTATGGCATGCCGTGCGTCGCATTCCCGCACCCATCGCCGCCACGCAACGGCATCCGTCCGACTATCCGTTCATCGTGCTGGGCACCCCAGTCTGGGCGGGCCACATGAGCGCCCCCATGCGCAGCTATATCGAGCAGCAGCGCCAGCACTTCCACCGGCTTGGCCTGTTTTGCACCATGGGCGGACGGGGCGGCGACGATGCGCTCGACGAAATGGCCGCGCTGTGCCACCAGGAACCGATTGCCAGGCTGTGCCTGCGCGAACATGCAGTGCGATCTGGCCACCATATCGAACAATTGACGGCACTGGCCGCAGAACTGGGCCGCCTCGAACAAAGGACGCCCGAATTCGCCACCCGGCTGTCGCCCGTCTAGGAGTTACCGTCCAGGCGGCAGCCTATTCCTTGCAGATAGCCGCGATCCAGGCGACCCCACCTAGGTAGAGATAGATAGCCGCCAAAGGCAGCACGCCAATGCGAGATGACAGCGGGCAGGGCCAATCCCAGGAGCGCCCACCGAGAGCGCCCATTCGCGCCCATTCGTCACGCCGTGCTGCAACGTTCGCAGGAACGGCGCAAGAAAGAGCCAGGGGCAGGCGGACATGCCGCTTCACTTGCGCCCTGCGGCACGACACCAGCGACACTAGGCCGACGGCTATGTCAGCGTCGGATTGATTTTGACGTGGTTTTCCACTTCCGTCACGCCAGGCGCATTCCAGGCCGCTTTTTCGGCATCTTCGCGCTCCGTCCACGAGCGCACCGTGCCGCTCAGCACCACGCGCGGGCCACGCGCCTCGACGGTCAGGCGGGCCGCGTCGACGGTGGCGCTGCGCTGGAAGGCCGAAATGATCTTTTGCCGCACTTCGCCGGCCGAGGCACTGGGCCGCAAACTGATCTGGTTGACGACGCTGCGCACGCCGCGCACGTCATGCACCGCTTCCTCGGCCCGCTGACGCTGGTAATTCCACGCCACCGGTCCCTCCAGCCGCAGCACGCCATCCTGCACCACCACCTTGATCGCCTCGGACGAACTGGGCAACTGCGCCTTGAGGGCCGCCACGGCATCGCGCGCGATTTCAGGATCGGGCCGGGCCTGGCCGGCCAGCCTGACCTCGATATCGTTGGCCACGCCGGCCACCCCGGCCACGCCCTTGACGCAGCGTTCGGCCCGCATCTTGTCACCGAAGCTGTGCGCGAATCCCGACAGCGTGACCACGCCATCCTTGACCGCTACGGCGATATCGCTGGCGGTCACATCAGCCACCCAGTCCAGTTCGTGTTCGACGTTCTTTCTGACTTCACTATCGCTCAGCATATGCACCTCCGTTACCCGATGGATGGTGGCCCCGCCGTCAGGCCGGGCCGCGTGTCACTCCCACCAGCATAGGAGCAGGTCAATGGCCACCCTTGATCCGCATCAATCGTGCATGAAGGCTGCACTACCGCCTCGCTCCAAGCAGTACACCGGAAATCTTCCGCCTTACCGGCCCCAGCGCCGCTCGTCATACCATTTCGCCGCATACGCCAGCGCGCCATATGCGCACAGCAACAGCGGCAGCAGGAGCCAGTACGCAGCGGGCAAGGGCAGAAAGCCAAGAACCGGCCCCAGGGGAGAGTACGGCAGCCAGATGCCGGCCAGGCAAACGATGGCGCCAGTGGCCGACAAGGCTGCGCTGGCCCGGCTGCGCACGAAGGGCGGTCCGGCCGTACGGATGATATGGATGATCAGGGTTTGGCTCAGCAGCGACTCGACAAACCAGCCCGTCTGGAAGAGCGCCGCGTCCTGCCAGGCCTCGAATACCCATAGCATCATGGCAAAGGTGGCGTAATCGAACAGCGAACTGACCGGTCCCAGCAACATCATGAAGCGGACAATGCCCTGGATGTCCCATTGCCGCGGCAGCGCGATGTCGGCCGCGTCGACATTGTCCGTCGCGATCGCCGTTTGCGAAAAGTCATACAGCAGGTTATTCGTCAGCACCTGGATCGGCGCCAGCGGCAAAAACGGCAGGAACAGGCTCGCCCCCAGCACACTGAGCATGTTGCCGACATTCGCGCTGGCGCCCATGCGGATGTATTTGGTGATATTGACAAATACCCTGCGCCCCTCCAGTACGCCGCTGCGCAGTACCAGCAGGTTCTTTTCCAGCAGAATGATGTCGGCCGCCTCCTTGGCGATATCGACGGCGCTGTCCACCGACAGGCCCACGTCGGCCGCTTGCAGCGCCGCACTGTCATTGATGCCGTCGCCGAGAAAGCCGACCACGTGCCCCTTGCTGCGCAGCAAACGCACCACGCGCGCCTTCTGCGCCGGCGCCAGCTTGGCAAAGACGCGCGTGCGCTGCGCCAGATCGGCCAGCGCCACGTCGTCCAGGCTGTCGATGCGGCTGCCCAGCACCACCTCGCCCGCGTCCAGGCCGACTTCGCGGCACACCTTGCGGGTGATGACGTCGTTATCGCCCGTAAGGATTTTCACGGCCACGCCACTGTCCGCCAGTGCCTGGAGCGCGGCGGCGGCGCTCTCCTTGGGCGGATCGAGGAAGGCGATATAGCCGGCCAGGGTCAGGCCCGCCTCGTCGGCGACGCGGTAGGCATCTTTATTCTCGGCAACGTCCTTGTAGGCAATGGCGACGACGCGAAAGCCATCGTCATTCAATGCCCGTGTCTGCTCCTTGGCGGCGGCAATATGCGTGGCATCGAGCACGCCGCGCTCGCCGTCTGCCTCGTAGCGGCTGCAGACGGCCATGATTTCTTCGACCGCGCCCTTGCAGACCATCAGGTGGCGCCCTTCCGGCGTGGCCACCACCACGGACAGGCGCCGCCGGGAAAAATCGAAGGGGATTTCATCGACCTTGGCATAGCCCGCATCGACGCCCAGCAAACCATGTAGTTCGACATGTTTTAACACGGCCACGTCGAGCAGATTCTTCAAGCCCGACTGAAAATGGCTGTTCAGCCACGCATAACGCAGCACGCGCTCGGATTCCTTGCCGCGCAAATCCAGGTGGCGCTTGAGCAGGATGCGGTCCTGCGTCAAGGTGCCCGTCTTGTCGGTACACAAGATATCCATCGCACCCAGATTCTGAATCGCATCGAGGCGCTTGACGATGACCTGCGTGCGCGACATGGCCAGCGCCCCCTTGGCCAGGTTGACGGTGACGATCATCGGCAGCATTTCCGGCGTCAGCCCGACGCCGACGGCCAGCGCGAACATCAGCGCCTCCAGCCAGTCATGCTTGCTCAAGCCGTTGATCAGCAAGACCAGGGGCACCATGACGGCGATGCACCGTATCATCAGCCAGGTGAATTGCCGCACGCCCACGTCAAACGCCGTGGCGGGCCGGCTGCCGGCCGCCTGGCCGGCCAGTTCGCCAAAAAAAGTCATGCCGCCCGTGCGCACGATGAGGCCGGTGGCATAGCCGCTCAGCACGTTCTCGCCCATGAAGCACATGTTCGGCAGCTCGAACGGCGTATCGGCGGCCACGGCGCTGGGGCCGGCGAACTTCTCGGCTGGCATGGCTTCCCCCGTCAGCGCCGCCTGGTTGATGAACAGATCCTTCGCTTCGAGCAGGCGCAAGTCGCCAGGAACCATGTCGCCCGCCGCCAGGACGACGATATCGCCGGGCACGAGGGTTGCCATGGGCACATCGGTGCAGGCGGCCTTCCCGTCCACCCCGCGCCTGCGCACGCTGGCGCTGTTCGTCACCATCGAGCGCAGGCGCGCGGCGGCGGCGCTCGATCGATGCTCCTGCAGGAAAGACATGCCGATCGCCAGCAAGGTCATCAGGACAATCAGCAGCGCCGCCCGGCCATCGCCCAGCACGTAAGCCGCGCCCGCAAGGCCCAGCAGCAAGGCATTCAGCGGGTGGCGCGTGCGCTGCCACAATTGGCGGGCCATGCCGGGCGACTCTTCCCGGCTGACGACATTCGGGCCATAGCGCCGCAGCAGCGCCTGCGCGGCCTCCCAGTCCAGCCCCGCCGGCGTGGAACCGAGCGCCGCGCAGCATGCCTCGGCATCGAGCTTGCTCAGGGCGAGCAGCTGCGCCGTTTCCGCCTGGCGGCGTTGCCGTTTCACCTGCCACCTGCGTGTCGACATGGCCCTCTCCATCGTTCCGCCGACGCGCCCGTGCCGGCGCGCCGTGCGACCAACGCGCCGCTCAAGGGGAAGGCGCCCCGCCCATGGCGATGAACCACTGCGCCGTATCGGCGTAGCGCTGCCCCTGGGCGCGCGCATGGCCGAGGCGCGCCTGCTGGTACTGGCGTTGCGATTCGAGCAATTGCAGCAGGCTGGCCTGGCCCGCCTGGTAGCTTTGCCGCGTCAGATCCAGCACGGCCAGCGCCGTCCCGAGCGCCTTGCGCTGCGCCTCCAGCAAGGCGGCATCGTGCCGCAACGACTCGAGCGTATCGGCAACCTGGCCGAACGCTTGCAGCAGGGCTTGCCGGTAGGCGCCCAGCTGCGCCGCATAGGCATCGGTGGCGGCGGCGCGCTGGGCCGCCCGGGTGCCCGCATCGAAGACGGGCGCGACGAGATTGGCGGCAAGGTTCCACAGGCTGGCGCCGCCAAACAGGCCGCCCACGCTCGCCCCCGTCGCCGTCCACTGCGCGCTCAAGGTGATGTCGGGATAAAGTTGCGCACTGACAATGCCGATCGCCGCGCTGGCCGCGTGCAGCTGCGCCTGCGCCGCGAGGATGTCGGGCCGGCGCCGCACCAGCAGCGACGGCAGCACCAGCGGCAACTCTGCCGGCAAGCTGAAGTCCTGCAGAGTGAAGGGAGGCGGTTCCCACGGCGCCGTCTTGCCGGCCAGCACGGCCAGCGCATGCGCGGCCACGCTGGCTTGCTGCTGCAGCGGCGGCAACAGCGCACGGTCGCTGTCGAGCTGGCTTTCCGCCGTCAGCACGTCGAGCCGCGCCGATTTGCCGGCCTCGCTTGCCAGGCGCACCAGTTCCAGGTTGCGCCGGTCGACGGCGATGATGTCGCCCACGGCGGCGATCTGCTCGCGCGCGGCCGCCAGGGCGATCGCCTGCAGCACGGTATTGCCGCTCAGGCTCAGCTGTGCCGCCTGCCATTGCGCCAATTGATAGTCCGCCAATGCCTGCGCCTGTTCGACGCGCCGCCGGTTTGCGCCGAACGCGTCGGTGTTGGCGTTCACTGCCGGCCCGAAGGACAGGACATTCGCGGCGCCGCCCTGTCCACCGTCGCGCGCGCCATGCGTGCGGGCGGCCGAGGCCGTCAAGTCGATGCGCGGATAGCGCGCGCCGCGCGCCGCATCAAGCACATGCCGCGCTTGCGCCACGGTGGCGCGCGCGCTTTCCAGGGTCGCGCTGCCGTCCACGGCTGTCGCGACCAGCTCGTCCAGCGCAGGCGAGCCATATGCCTGCCACCAGCGCACGGGCACCGCCTGCTCCCTGCGCAGCGCTTGCGTGACGCCGCCCTCCCCATCCGTCAGGGCGGCAGGATCTTGTCGCGTGTAATGTTCGAAGGATGGCGCTGCCGGACGCACGAAATCGGGGCCGACGGTGCAGCCGGGCAAGGCGGATGCCAGCAGCAAGGCCGCCGCCACGCCACCAGGCCGGCGCATGGGCGGCGTCAGCGGAGGGGAAACGTACTCATTCATAACGCAGGGCCTCGATCGGATTGAGCCGCGCCGCCTTGCGGGCCGGGTAGTAGCCGAAAAAGATGCCGACGGCGGCCGAGAACAGGAAACCGCCCGCCACGGCCGCCGGCGAGATGACGGTCGGCCATTTGGCGAGCGCCGAGATGATCGCGGTGGCGATGGTTCCCGCCGCGATACCGGCCATGCCGCCGATAACGCTCAGGAATACCGCCTCGGCCAGGAATTGCAGCAGCACATGGCTGCGGTGGGCGCCGACTGCCATGCGCAAGCCCACTTCGCGCGTGCGCTCCGTCACCGAGACGAGCAGGATATTCATGATGCCGATGCCGCCCACCAGCAGCGAGATCGAGGCGATGACGGCCAGCAGCGCGGCCATGACCCGGCTGCTGCCTTCGGCCGCATCGGCGATCTGGCTCAGGTTGCGCACATTGAAATCCGGCGTATCGCCGGGCCGGATGCGGTGCCGGCGCAGCAGGATGGCGTGCACCTCGTCGATCGCCGCAGGCACTTGCGCCGCGCTGGCGGCCTGCACATAAATCTGGTTCACATAGCCGGTCAGCCTGGCTTGCAGGCCGAAGGGATTGGGCGGCGGCGGATACGGCGACGCGGCGTTCGCCTGCTGGCTGGGCGCCGCCACGCCGAGTATCTTGCGCTCGGCCGTGCCGAACGGGATCATCACCAGGTCATCCTGATCCTGGCCGTACGCCGTCTGGCCTTTCGGCGCATACAGCCCGACCACACGCAACGGGACGCCGCGCACGAGGATGGTCGCGCCCACCGGGCTGTCATCGGCGCCGAACAGCTGGCGATGCACGGTCGCGCCGATGACGGCGACGAGGGCGGCGCCGTGGTCATCGTCGGCGCTCAGCCCCCGCCCTTGCGCCAGATGCCAGTTGGTGACCGCCGGATAGCTGGCCGTCACGCCCTGGATGGCGGTAGTCCAGTTCTGGTCGCCATACTGCACCTGGCCGCCCTGCCGGATCAGGTAGCTGACGGCGCCGACCAGCGTGCTGTCGCGGCCGATGGCGTCGGCGTCGGCCACCGTCAGCGTCGACGCGCTGCCGAAACCGGCCCGCACCCCGCCGCTGGTGGTCGCGCCGGGCACGACGACGAACAGGTTGGTGCCCAGGCTCTCGATCTGCCGGCGCACGGCGTCATTCGCGCCCTGACCCACGGCGATCATCGCGATCAAGGCGGCCACGCCGATGAAGACGCCGAGCATGGTGAGCGCCGAGCGCGTCTTGTTGCGCAGCAGCGCCTGGGCCGCCGCCGTCAGCAGCATCCACAGGAATGACCAGGACACGGCAATGTGCGCCCCGCTGGGCGGCGCCGGTGGCGTCGCGGCCGGGGTGGCTAGGGCCAGGGGCGCTGGCGCGGCGCTGCCCGCAGTGCGTACGTCGGACAGCACCGCGCCGTCGCGCATCGTCACGACGCGCTGCGCGTAGGCGGCGATGTCGGTTTCGTGGGTGACGAGCACGACGGTAACGCCCTGCTCGCGGTTCAGCGCCACCAGCGTCTGCATGATCTCGTGCGAGGTGCGCGTATCGAGATTGCCGGTCGGCTCATCGGCCAGCAACACGCGCGGCGTATTGATCAGGGCGCGCGCGATGGCCACGCGCTGTTGTTGCCCACCGGACAATTGCGCCGGCGTATTCCGCTCGCGCTCGCCCAGCCCCAGCAACGCCAGTGCGGCGCGGGCCCGCTCCACGCGCCGGCTGCCTTGCGCGGCCAGCGGCCCGGCATAAAACAGGGGCAAGGCGACATTCTCCAGCGCGCTCGTGCGCGGCAGCAGGTTGAAACTCTGAAACACGAAGCCCAGGCTGGTGCTGCGAATGTGCGCCAGTTCCGGTTCGCTCAGTTGCGCGATGTTCCTGCCTTCAAAGAAATACTCACCGCCGCTGGGCGGGTCCAGGCAACCGAGGAGCGCCATCAAGGTCGACTTGCCCGAGCCGGAGGAACCCATGATGGCGACAAACTCACCGTGCCCGATAGTCAGGTTGACGCTGCGCAAGGCGTGCACATCGACTTCGCCGACGCGATACGTGCGCGTGACGTTGCGCAGTTCGATGCAGATGTCGCCCATGCTAAGAGCCTATCCCATTAGATGAATACATCCCCTGCTGGCGCCCCTCAGAAGCGGGGACGGCGTTGATCGTCGTCGCGTGGCTCGCCACGCGTCCTCCTCACGCCTTGTCCGCGCTCCTGATGCGCTGCCAGCAGAAGACGCTCCCTACTGGGATAGGCTCTAAGTAACCCCCAATAAATTATTGTGATTTCTGACTGCCATAACCGGCGCTCTGCGGCGTTGCCCTCTGCTAGCAGTGCCCGCACTGCGTCGCAGCGGGCGCCTTGCATAGCATCCGGTTCTGTTCGTCATAAATTCACACTAATTTCCCGAGGATTACTTAGCGTCCTGGCACCGGCAGGCCGAAGGGCGCGACCGGAGCGCGGCTGGCGGCCGCGCTGCGTTCCGAGACGATCACCGCGTCGCCTTCGCGCAAGGGGCCACCGATGATTTGCGCATACGCGTCATCCTCCAGGCCGGTGGCGACGGGCAGCCGATGCGGCTTTCCACCGGCCAATATCCAGACCTGTCCCGCGCGGGCGCCAGGACCGCCGGCCTGTTGCGCCGTGGCCGCGCCATCCGGCTGCACGGCTTGCGTCGTCGGACGATAGCGCAGCGCCTGGCCAGGCACGCGCAGCACATGGTCGGCGCGGCTGGTGACGATGCGTATCGCCGCCGTCATGCCCGGCTTGAGCGCCAGGTCGGCATTCGCCACGTCGACGACCACGTCGTAGGTCACGACGTTCTGCACCGTTTGCGGCGCCTGGCGCACCTGCCGCACCTGCCCGGAAAACTGCCGCTCAGGGTACGCGGCGACGTTGAAGGTAACGGCATTGCCCTCGGCGATGCGGCCGATATCGGATTCGCTGACATTCGTGTCGACCTGCATCTGCGTCAGGTCGGTGGCGATCAGGAACAGGGTCGGCGTCTGGAAGCTGGCCGCCACGGTCTGCCCCTGCGTGACATTGCGCGACACGACCGTGCCGTCGACGGGCGAGACGATGTCGGTATAGCCGAGATTGATGCGCGCCGCTTTCAGCTGGGCTTCATGCTGTGCCACTGCCGCCGCGTCGAGGGCCACCTGCGCCCTGGCCTGCAGCCAGGCGCTGTGCGAGGTGTCGGCCGTTTCCTGCGAGACAATACCGCGCTGTAGCAGATCCGCATTGCGCGCATCGATGCGCTGCGCATAGTCGAGACTGGCACGGTCCTTGGCCCACTGTGCGCGCGCCATGCCGAGCGACGCCGATTCCTGCTCCGCGATGGTCTGGTAAGGGCGCGGATCGATCCGGGCGCACAGCTGACCGGCCCTCACCCGGGTATTGAAATCGCACAGGACGGATTGGATGACGCCCGACACATAGGTGCCGACCTGTATCGTGGTGACGGGATTGACGGCGCCGCTGGACACGACCGCCGGCGCGACGCTGCCGCGCCCGGCCACGACGGTCGCATAGTGCGGCAGCGGTCCTGTGGCATGGCGCCAGGCATAGCCTCCGGCGACCAGCAGCAACGCCAGCACGCAGGTGGTGGCCAGCAGCCATGCCCGCTGCCGCCTGCCATGGATAGCACTGCCCGGCCCCGCTTCAGACGGGTTGCCGATCGTGCCTGTCGGGATGGCATGCATAAGCCGGAAGGCCTCCAACGGATGAATGAAGCAGCGCCCTGTCATCCTATATCGCGGCATCGCCCTGCCGCATGACGCAGATCAAGCCGCGCCCATACGACATCTGATCCAGATCATCCCCCATATCGGGAAGCCGGCCATAATAAAAATTTCCCTGGGCGTACAGGATTAGCCTGCCATCCATGAAACGGCGAATCGGCCTCAAATCCCCTTGCCTGCCACTACGGAGCGGAGCATGTACAAGACCATTCTCATATATGCGGACCAGTTTTCCGGTTTCGAACGGCGCCTGGAAGTGGCGGCGGCGCTGGCGCGCGACCACGACGCCCACCTGATCGGCACAACGGCCAGCGGGGGCGCCCAACTCGACTACCTCGTATTTGGCGCGGCAACCTTGGCGCCGCCACCACCGCTCGACTATGAACCGCTGCGCGAGGCGGCCAGGGAGCAGCTGCTCCGCTTCGACAGCAGCTGCAAGCGCCTTGGCGTGCTCTCCTATGAAACCCGTTTCCAGGACAGCAGCGCCGCCGACGCATTGATACTGCAGTCGCTATATTGCGACCTGCTCATCGCCGGCCAGAGCGATATGAGCGATCCAGGCCTCATCTGGTCGACACGCCTGCCCGGCTACCTGGCCCTGCACTGCCCGCGCCCCCTGCTGGTCATTCCCGACGCCGGTGACGCCGCGACGGTACCCGGCCGCTCCATCGTCATCGGCTGGAACGCGAGCGCCGCTGCCAGCCGCGCCGTGGCGGGCGCCATGCCCCTCTTGCAGCGCGCGCAGCGCGTGCAGATCGCCGTGTTCAATCCACGCCAGCGATTCGGGCAGCACGGCGACGAGCCGGGCGCCGACCTGGCCACCTACCTGGCGCGCCACGGCGTGCGGGTGGAAGTGCACAGCAGCGTCACCGCCGAGCAATACGGTATGGCCCTGTGCCGGCACGCCCTGGACAGCGGCGCCGACCTGATCGTCGCGGGGGCATACGGGCACAGCCGCTTCCAGGAATGGATACTGGGCGGCACGACGCGCCATTTGCTCAGTCAAGCGAAACTCCCCGTGCTGCTGTCACACTGAGGAGGTGGCAAAGCGAGACGATGCATGCATCCCCCTGTTTAAAAATCGTTTTCATGCAGGCCATTTACTCGCTCGGCGGCTGGTAGCGTACGCCGCCCATCAGGATGTGCTGGTGCTGGCGTTGCCGCGTGGCGGCGTCCCGCTCGGCTATATGGTGGCGCGGGCGCTGGCCGTTCCCCTCGATATCTTGATGGTACGCAAACTCGGCCTGCCAAGCCAGCCCGAATATGCCTTGGGGGCCGTTTCGGGCGAAGAGATGTGCCTGCTGCACCGGGACAAGATTCAATCATCCGGAACGGACATGGCAACGGTGCACGCCCTGATCGACCGGGAAAAAGCGGAGCTGTCAAGGCGCGAGATCCTGTATCGCGCCGGCAAGCCCGCCCTGCCGCTGCACAACAAAATTGTCATTCTGGTCGATGACGGCATTGCGACCGGCTCAAGCATGTCCGTGGCGATTCGGGTTGCCCGCCGCATGAAACCGGCGAAAATCATCGTCGCCGTCCCCGTCGCTCCCCGCGCAAGCCGCAAAGCGCTGGCCAGCATTGCCGACGAGGTGATATGCCTGCACTCGCCGTTCCCGTTCACTTCGGTAGGCGAGTGGTACAAGGACTTTCGGCAAGTCAGTGACGCCGTAGTCATGCATTTGCTTGAGAAGCACTGGACGCAAGTAACTCGCGCAAAAACAGGTATCCCCCGACATTCAGACCCATGCTACCCTGCAGAACGAGGAGTTGCCCTATCATCCACAAACATTCCTGGCCCCTGAATCCTGCCCTGCAGCACCCAACAATACCGCATCAAGCAGGAGTGCACGCTCTCAAGAGTACGTGCTTTTCCCATGTCGGCTGTAATGCACGGACGTGCCTCGCTGTCCCGGCATACGCTCGAACAAATCCGCAACCAGGTCCATTGGGCATCTGTCAGGTTCGTGCTGTATGGCGAGATGGCCTCGCGCCTGTGGGCTGCCGTGTAGCCATACCGCTTGGCTCCCTCGGCTCGCACTGCGCACGCCCGGCGTGCCGGCTTGAGCCGTAAGATGCCTAGCGCGCGTAGCGCACGACGAATCGTTGCTGTGCACACGCACAGACCACAGCGGTGATGCAGTTCATCGGCGATTTCCTGCACGCTGGACTGGGCGCGTTCCATGACGATATTGTGCAAAATTGCGATATGCTCAGGCTTTAACGCTGGCGGTCTGCCGCCGGCGCTGCTTGACGGTTCAGTGCCGTCGAGTGGATGTGTCGTTGCCACGGCATGCTCCTCCCACATCGAGATAGCATGCCACAACTTCGTTGTTGATTTTGTCTCCCCCTCTCTCTTCAAGTCAATCGCAGAGGATGTTGAAACTGAAGCGATGTTGGCATTCGCCAAGGCTGTGGATGTCGATTTAGTTCAGGGATGGTTTGTCGACAGCCTCGTTGAGAGGCCATATATTCGGCCGTAACCAGGCCGCGCGCATGCTTATGGAGATGGCTTGCTTGTGCGAAGAACGTTATTCTTGCTTTCTTCACTTTTTGTGGGGAGTGTCAATCTTGCCTCCAGTCCGCCCCCTGGTCGCTGACTCAGTTCTATTGCCCCGCCAAAGCGCTCAGCAATTGCTGCGACAATCGACAGGCCCAAGCCGCTTCCCTGACCGGAACCGCGCCGCCAGAAGCGCTCCTTGACCATAGCCAATTCTTCCACGCTGAGGCCGCTTCCTTGATCGAGCACGCGGAACACACAAGTATTCTCAGTCAACTGCATCTCCAGAATAATGTCTTGCACTGCCGGCGTATGGCGTAGCGCGTTGTCGAGCAGATTACGCAGTGCGGTAATGGCCAGGGCTTGCGGCAGCGCCAATTGTGCTGACACGCCAGCGCCATGGAGAACGATACGTTCTGCCGCATTGCTACCCGTGCTGGCGTCACGCATCGCCAGCCTTGCCACGTCGTCAGCAGCAGACAGTTTGCCATCTTCCCAAGAGAAAGGGCCCTCAATTTGCGACAGCGTCAGCAATTGGCCGAGTGTGCGCTGCAGCCGGGCGACGCCTTCCTCCGCGTAGTCCATTGCCAGTGCGGCGTCCTTGCCCTGCGTGATACGCGTCACCTGCAAATGCGTCTTGATGGCGGTGAGCGGTGTCCGTAGCTCATGCGCGGCATCACTCGTGAAGCGGCGCTCACGAGCGATGGTGACGTTCACCCGTTGCAGCAATGCGTTCAGGGTGGTGACCAAAGGCATGAGATCGGTCGACATGGCTCTCTCGGGGATCGGCGTCATGGTATCTGGCGTGCGCCTGGCGAGTGCCTGCCGCAGCCGCTCCAGCGGCAACAGGCCACTTTTCACACCAAACCACAGAACGATCAAGCTGCCAATCATGGCGACGACAAATGGCACGACTGCCGCCATCGCCACATTCTGCAGCAGCGAGTTGCGCTCGGCCAGACGGTCGGCGGTGGTCACGCGCAGCCTGTCGGTTTCAAACGTATAACTGCGCCAGCGTTCACCCTTGATGACACGTTCGGAATAGCCGGGTTTCCCCATGGCGACAGCGTCCACGGTGACACCTGGGGTGCGCGCTATCACATCGCCGCGTAAAGAGGTGATTTGGCAGTCGAAACCCTTGGCCATGGGGGGCATTGTCAAGGCGGATTTCTCCTGCGTGCGGTTGGCTCCGTCCCAGGCCGCGGGATTCTGCGACATCAGCCCGGCGACCATTTGCGCCGACATCGCCAGCCGCTGGTCCAGCGTGTGGTGGACTTCGTCGTCCAGACTGCGCAACATCCATATCGCCACGGCTCCCCATAACAGGCTCAGCGAAATACCGATCAGTAACAGCAGTCGCAGTCGCAAGCTCATTGGCTCACCACGGCAATCCTGTAACCAAGGCCGCGCACGGTTTCGATCAGGTCTGTGCCGAGCTTGCGCCGCAGATGATGGACGTGCACGCTGAGTGCGTTGCTTTCAATTTCTTCATTGAAATGATAGAGACTGTCCTTCAACTGTTCGGCGCTCAGAATGCGTCCGCTGGCGTGCAGCAGCGCCGCCAGCAGTGCCAGCTCGCGTCGCGACAAATCGACCAGTTGGCCGTTGAGATGGACTTCGCCACTGCCTGGATCCATGCGCAGGGGGCCGTGTTCGATCATGTCGACGCTGCGTCCGGCAGCACGCCGCAGCAAGGCGTGCAGACGCGCCACCAGTTCGTCCAGGTCGAAAGGCTTGAGCAGGTAATCGTCAGCACCGGCGCGCAGGCCCGCCACCCGATCCTCGACGGCATCCCGGGCGCTCAGCACCAATACAGGCAGCGTCATGCCCGCGGCACGCAAGCGCGGCAGCAGGCGCATGCCATCTTCATCTGGCAAGCCAAGGTCCAGGATGATGACGTCGCAATGCACCGTGGCCAGCGCGGCATCCGCCTGCGCCGCGCTGGTCACGCCATCGGCAGTCAAGCCATGCGCACGCAATCCGGCCAGGATGCCATGGGCGATCAATTCATCATCTTCTACCAGTAGTACACGCATCCGTATTCCTCCATGCCATTCATTCTGTCAGCCCTGGATTATCGCATTGTTAACGTAGCCTTAACCTGCATCAGACAGGATGGAAACCTATCTTTTTCGGAGCTGCCTATGTCACGTATTCTGCGCTACCTATGGGTGTTTTTCTTGCCCCTGCTGCTGGCGATGCCCGCCCATGCCGAGAACAATTTCCTACCGCCGGAACAGGCGTTCAAGTTCAGCGCCACCCAGGAAGATCAGGGACGCGTTCGCTTGACCTGGCATATCAGCGAGGGTTATTACCTGTATCGCAAACAATTGAAGGTTGCAGCGGAGCCAGCCAATGGCGCCCTGCCCATTGATTTTCCCGCTGGGACGATGAAGACCGATGAATTTTTCGGCGAAAGCGAGGTCTACCACAATAGCGTCGAGCTGATCGTCAACGCCGCTGGCGCGCGTGCCTTGACAGTGGGCTGGCAAGGCTGCGCCGACGCCGGCCTGTGCTACCCGCCACAAAGCCAGACCATCGAATTGCGTACGGCATCTTCATCGCCTGCGGCCGACAACAATGCCGCCGCTGCGTCAGGCGAGGCGCGCGGCGAGGACCAGAACATGGCCGATCGCTTGTCACAGGCTAACCTGGCCTGGATGCTGCTGGTGTTCTTCGGCCTGGGCTTGCTGATGACGTTTACCCCTTGCGTGCTGCCGATGATACCCATCCTGTCCAGCCTGATCGCCGGCAGCGGCGCCGGTCCGAAGCGCGGCTTTATCCTGTCGCTGGCCTTTGTGTTGCCGATGGCGTTGACCTATGCGGTGTTTGGCGCGGCCGCAGCGCTGGCTGGCGCCAACTTGCAGGCGATGCTGCAAAACCCATGGGTACTCGGCGTGTTTGGCGCGATCTTTGTCGCGCTGGCAATGGCCATGTTTGGCTTCTACGAGCTACAACTGCCGTCCTTCCTGCGCAATCGGCTGGACCAAGCCAGCCAGGGTCAGCGCGGCGGCACCGTGCTTGGTGCTGGCGCGATGGGTGTGCTGTCGGCACTGCTGGTTGGCCCCTGCATGACGGCACCGCTGGCTGGTGCCCTGCTATACATCGGCGACACCGGGAACGTCCTGAGTGGCGGTCTGGCCTTGTTGTTCATGGGCCTGGGCATGGGCGTGCCCCTGCTGTTGGTGGGCACCGTTGGCGCAAAACTCCTGCCACGGCCAGGCAACTGGATGAACCGCGTCAAGGCCTGCTTTGGCTTCATCTTGCTGGGCATGGCCATTCTGTTCGTCGCCAGGGTATTGCCAGGGTCCGTCGCATTGGCCCTGTGGGGTGCCTTGCTGCTGGCATGCGCACTGAGTCTGTCCACGTTGGCGCAGCAGTTCGTCGCTGACGGCGGCCGCTTGCTGATGCGTTGCATCGCATTACTCATCGGTATTTGGGGCGGCATTATGGTGCTGGGCGCTGCGGCCGGGGGACACGACCCGCTGCAACCGCTAGCGTTCGCCGCCCGTGCCAACGCTACCGAGAACGCCAGTGGCAAGCCGAACTTCATGGAGAGCTTTGCGACCGTCAAGACGGCGCAGCAGCTCGCCGATGGCGTCGCCGAGGCTGGCCGCAACGGACAGTGGACACTGGTCGATTTTTACGCCGACTGGTGCGTCTCCTGCAAGGCGATAGAGCGCGACGTGTTTTCCGACTCGCGGGTGCAACAGGCCCTGAGCGGCATGCAGTTGCTGCGTCCCGATATCACGGCAAACAACGCCGATGACGTGGAGATGCTGCGTGCATACCAGGCCTTTGGCGCGCCGACCATCCTGCTGATCGGCCCGGACGGCAAGGAACATCGCGCCGAACGCATTATCGGTGAATTGAGCGCCGACGAATTCCTCGCGCGCCTCAAGCGCGCGCAGGACAAAGCCTGATCATGCTGACGGTAACTATAGGACCGCTGGTGCTGCCCATGCACCAGGCCATGCTGATTGCCGCCGTGCTGGCCGCGTTCAGTGTGAGCCATATCATCGGGCGGCGCCAGAAAACGCAAAGCGTCGGCAACCTCCTGTCCGACATGCTGATCGCGGCACTGCTCGCGGCGCGCCTGGCCTTCGTCGTGACGTGGTTTGACCTCTACCGGGAAGCCCCATGGTCGATGATTGATATCCGCGACGGTGGCTTCACGCCTTGGGCAGGCGTAGCTGCGGCACTGCTGGTGGCGATCTGGCATGCCTGGCGTACCCCGGCAAGCTGCAAGCCGCTGGGCATCGCGCTGGCCTCAGGGATGTTGACCTATGGTGCGTTGCTGGGAGCCAGTCTGACGATCAACAAGGGGCCAGCGGCACTGCCGGCCACAGCACTGACGACGTTGGCCGGCGAGCAAACCAAGCTTGCCCGGCTGGCCGACGGCAAACCGCTGGTGGTCAATCTGTGGGCCAGTTGGTGTCCACCCTGCCGGCGAGAAATGCCGCTCTTGGAGGATGTCCAGAAAGAACAGGGCGGGACCGCTTTTGCTTTTGTCAATCAAGGTGAAACGCAAGACATCGTCGAGCATTACCTGAGCGAGAGCGGCGTGGACCTGTCCAATGTCGTGCTGGACAGCGACGCGCTACTTGGCAAGGCGGTCGGTTCAATGGCCTTGCCCACCACCTTGTTCTATGACGCAAGCGGCCAGCTGCGCGCCACCCATATGGGCGAACTCTCGGCAGCTTCGCTCGCCGACAAACTGAGGCTGCTGCAGGAGCCTGCCCAACAATCCCATTCCACTGTAAAGAAACAGGAGTAAATGACGTATGCGCAAACCCTCATGCATGTTAGCCGCCGCACTGTATGCCGCAATCGGTATCGCCGTGGCCGCACCCGCGAGCAGCTTGCCGGCGCCGATCAAGGCACTGGAAACGCAAGGTGTCGAGATAGTAGGACGTTTTGACGCGCCAGGCGGCGTGCAGGGCTATGCTGGCCTGCTGCTGCAGAAGCCGATCGCAATATATCTGACTCCGGATGGCAAACAGGCGATCGTCGGCACCATGCTCGATGCCAAGGGTGCCAATCTGACCGAGGCGCCATTGAAAAAGCTGGTCAGCAAACCGATGACAGAGAAAAACTGGAGCAAACTGGGACAGAGCAGCTGGATTGCCGACGGCAACAAAGATGCGCAACGCATCGTCTATACGTTGACCGATCCAAACTGCCCATATTGCAATAAATTCTGGAATGATGCCCGCCCCTGGATCAAGACTGGCAAGGTGCAAATACGCCACATCATGGTCGGTATCATCAAGGAAAGCAGTGCTGGCAAAGCGGCCGCGCTCCTGAGCGCAAAAGATCCACAGGCGGCACATAAACAACATGAACAGCAACAAGCCAGCGGCGGCATTGAGCCCATGGCGACGATTCCAGCAGACATCCGCCTCAAGCTCGACGGCAATAAGAAACTGATGCAAGAGCTCGGATTCTTCGCCACACCAACAATTTTCTATAAAGATTCAAACGGGATCATGCAAACAGTACAAGGTGCTCCAAGTACGAAAGCGCTGACCGTCATTCTCGGTACGCGCTAGATCCAGCTGCAGTAGTTTACATTACCTGCGGCGAACACCGAGATTGGCAAGCAGGAGGAATAGCCAGGCAAGCAACAAGAAGGCAAACCATAGGCCAAACGCATTGCGTAGCGCCATGGCATAACCAATGGACGTGGCGTCGATAAATGGATATGGGTAGATTCCAAGAACGGCGCCACGAACGAGAGAGTAGATGAAGTACAGCAGCGGATAGGAGGACCACGCCAGCGGGGACCACCAAGGCAGCGGCACCGTCTTTGGGCGAGTAAGCAGCCAATAAGTACAAAAGGCCAGCGGTGTCAGGTAATGAAGAATTTGATCGGCAAGCCACTGTAAGCCGACCGGATTCCAAAGGTCCCGTAACAGGATGTGGTAGGCCAATCCAACAAAGGCGATATTCGCGGCGGCGCATGCCAGTACTTGGGGACGGGCAAAGAAACGACCTATCCTGCTTGCAGGCGCGAACGCCGGCATGCTCAATATGAGTGCGACGAAAATATTTGTGATGACGGTGAAGAAACCGAAGTATTTCACAAGACCGGCCACGATTATTTTCCCGTTTGGATGGGCAAGATTCAACGATATCCACAATTGCAGGAGGACACCAAACCAAGCCATCACCATCAGGATTAAGCCAAAAATCTTTTGCGAATTGGAGTGCGGTTTAGGATGAACGTCAGATAGGGCCATAGTCATGAAAAAGGTACAATACGCCCAATTTATTATTATGTATAAATTGGCAAGTTATCGAAAAAGTGTCCATGGACCAATATACACGAGTCGTCCAGCCGAGAGGCGGCAGCCTGTTCCGTAGATTCAGCAAAGTGCAATGTCAACTTATTCAACCCCACAGAAGGAGTTTTACATGGAAAGTATGCGTCGTCTTCAAGGCAAAATTGCCTTCGTACAAGGAGGTTCCCGCGGTATTGGCGCGGCGATCGTCAAGCGGCTGGCGCAGGACGGAGCCGCAGTTGCGTTCACATATATTTCCTCTGGCGAAAGAGCAGACAAAGTAGCTGCCGAAATTACCAATGCGGGTGGCAAGGCAATTGCCATCCAGGCTGATAGTGCTGATCCCAACGCGTTACAGGAAGCAATACGTCAAACCGTAGCGCATTTTGGCGGATTGGACATTCTGGTCAATAGCGCAGGCGTTCTGTCATGGGGTACTTTGGAAGAACTCACGCTGGCGGACCTTGACCGTACGCTCGCGGTCAACGTACGCAGTGTTTTTGTTGCCAGCCAGGAGGCTGCACGCCATATGAGCGAAGGCGGCCGCATCATCAATATCGGCAGCATCAACGCCGACCGTATTCCTATTGCAGGTGGTTCCATATACGCAATGAGCAAGTCGGCTCTTGTCGGGCTGACCAAGGGGATGGCGCGCGACCTGGGGCCACGCAAGATCACGGTGAATAACGTCCAGCCCGGCCCCGTCGACACGGAGATGAACCCTGCTGACAGTGAAACTGCCACCCAGCTGAAAGCATCAATGGTGCTGGGGCGTTACGGTAACGTTGAAGAAATTGCTGGCTTTGTTGCCTATCTTGCGGGACCGGAAGCCGGATATATCACCGGCGCGAGCTTAAGCATTGACGGTGGTTTCTCAGCGTAACGACGCACTTCGCAGACGTCCCATATTGACGCGCCACGTATGGGATGGGTCTGGAAGAGTTTTAGTGCTGGCGCACAACCGCTATCAAGCTCTACTCGCCGGAATCAGGACTCTGCCTGGCCCCGTGGTGCGAGCGGGGCCCGAAAACTCTGATGCCCCACACAATGCTACCTCTGAAGTCGCGCTTGCTTATGAGGAAAATCGACGCGCTGGCAAAAATCTAGTGCGGCGGGATCGCACCGACTTTCCATGGGGCATCTTACGTAGGCCAAGCTTTCGAAATGCATCACTTTACCGGAGAGTGATGCAACTTACAGTGCTCCGGAAAGAAGATAAAAATGAGCAAAGGTAGCGGTAGTAGTGGCGGCTCGCAAGGCAGTGGCAGTAAAGGTGGCGGGGCAACTGGCGGTGGCCGTGGGCAAGGAAATGGCGGAGGGTGGCCAAATGGAACGGGCAATCCATCCGGCGGATGGGTGCAGCAACGCACCCGCTGGCGCTGGCAACAAATAGGTCTGGCGCTGGTTTAGCTTCACAATTCCGTCAAGAGGAACGGTCAGCAAGCTGCGCTTGTGTACTTCCCCATGACGTGAAAACGGCCGCAGGAAGCGGCCGTATCGTTTGGGGCTGGACAATGAACGAAAACTCATTGCCCCAGATTTGCCCCAAGTTCCTATCCAGACAATATATAAAATCCTACGTCATTGAATACAAACTAAAATTTTGGTGGGAAGTGCAAGTTTCGAACTTGCGACCCCTGCAGTGTGAATGTCGAATCAGCGGACTTTACTGGACATCGGCGGACCACTCTCTCATAGGGAAAAGCTTGATTTTCGTCCGACGAAATCCGTCAAAATGCGCTATAGTTTTTCATACTTTTTTCATACTCCTGCCAGCGACAAGGAGCATTTTTTCGCTACCCTTTTCCCCTGTAGGTGTCCACCGGAAAGTAGCATGGGCGACAGAATCGATACCGTCACTGCACGCGGCAAGTTGGCTGCCCGACGCGATCCATATTGGCAACGGATCAGCCAGGGATTGTTCGTCGGCTTTCGCAAGATGACGAGCGGGACAACTGGCACTTGGATGATCAGGTACCGCTCAGAGAAGCGCAAACAACTGCAAAAATCATTAGGTTCGCTTGAGCAATTTCCGGCGTTCGAACGTTTTGATAGAGCTGTCGATGCGGCTAAAAAATTGATTACTCACCTTCATCAAGGGGGATCTACCGAGACTAGCACAGTGATGGACGCATGCGATGCGTACACAACAAAGATTAGAGAACTAAAGGGTAGCAAGGCGGCCGACGATCTTGACGCACGCTACCGTCGCTGGGTGGCCAATGACCCGGTTCACAGGATTGAACTAACAAAGCTCACGCGGGAACATATCCACTCCTTTCGAAATCGCATGGTAGCCGCCCCAGTTAAGGTCGGCAAGTCGGCAATCACCCGCGCACGATCCAAAGATACCGTCAATCGAGACATAGCGGCCATACGCGCAGCACTCAATCAAGCACTTTCTGATGGGAAGGTGACCAGCGACTTCGCCTGGCGCATCCCGCTGGCAGCCTTCAAGAACGTCACCAAACGGCGTGAACTTTATCTAGATCGCAATCAGCGAAAAGAATTGATTCGCATGGCACCGCCAGACTTGGCGCAGTTCGTCAAAGGCTTGTCAATGCTGCCACTAAGACCAGGCGCACTTGCCGCCCTGCTCGTTGCTGATTTCGACACCAAATTCGAAATATTGAAAATCGGCATAGACAAGAGCGGGGCAGCCAGGAAATTCAAAATTCCACCAGAAATTTCCCAATTTCTTAGGGAGTGTGCGCTGAATCGACCAAGCACCGCACCGCTCCTTTCCCGTGCTGACGGAAGCGCATGGAATAAAGACTCCTGGAAACATCCGCTCAAGGCCGCAGCCAAAGACGCGGGACTACCATCAAACACCGTCGCCTACTCCCTCCGCCACGCGGCAATCACCGACTTGGTTCACGGCGGACTGGATCTGCTGACTGTCGCACAAATTAGCGGCACCTCAGTGACAATGATCGAAAAATACTATGGTCATCTGCGAGGAGACGTTGCCGCCAGTGCACTGGCAAAGCTCGTGCTTTAGCGCGACTAACAAAACCCGTGAATATATCGCCAGCATATAGGTATGCAGCCAAGTGACAGGAATGCCTGGTGAATATCGGCACGACGTTCAGAGCGGATACGCAGCCGACGGAAACGGTACATACAGCCAAGCGCGCGTTCGACTACCCAGCGCCATTTACCCAGGCGTTCGCGCGACTCAATGCTGTAGCGGGCTATGCGTGGAACGATGCCACGGCTGCGCAACCAAGCCCGATGGGTACGAGAAGCATAGGCCTTGTCGACATGCAGTTTGGCAGGACGTTTGCGTGGACGGCCGACAAGCCCCGCTACTGAAGGGACGGCCTCAAGCAGGGGAATGAGCATGCTGGAATCATGTACCTGAGCCCCTGACATGCTCGCCACCAGAGGCAGACCGCGTTGATCGACGAGCAGATGGTGCTTGCATCCGAGCTTGCCGCGGTCGGTGGGATTGGGGACGGAATGCTGGCCGCCGAGGGGGGGATGGCACGCTGGCCGAGTCGACACTGGCGCGTTCCCACTGAATCTGGTCGTATTCCCGCACGTGCTGCGGCATGGCGTCATGGGTACGTTGCCAGCTACCTGCCTGTTGCCATGCATGCAGGCACCGCCAGCAACTCATGCCGCCGCCGCAGCCCAGTTCACGGGGCAGATATTCCCAAGGCAAGCCTGTCTTGAGGACGAACAGGATGCCGGTCAAGGCGGCGCGGTCGTCAATGCGAGGGCGCCCGCCTTTGGGGGCAGGACGATATGTTGGTAGCAATGGCTGATCAGCGCCCACAGGTCGTCAGGAAGAAGGGCTTTGGCCATGGCGAGGCTCCCGAAAATGATGTCAGGTGGATTTGACCAGCTTCGGGGCCGTTTGTTTCTCTGGACGACGTTTTGTTAGGCGCTCTTAATCTACTTCGCACTCGTACTTTGGCTGCACACCTAGCTTGGATGGATTGACAACGGCAATTGATCAAAAAAGAAAAGTTAGACGAAAAACGCAAAAAATTCAATATGTGGGTGTTGCCATGATGTAAGTCATGTATAATTTTCAACATTTATCCGTTGATTTAATAAAAATGCTAAATATTTCAATTTCAAAATTCAAAAAAATTGATAGCGAAAGTATTTCCTTGGAGCCTTTAAATATCTTTATTGGCGCTAACAATGCCGGGAAAAGTAGCTTCATTCAAGGAATACAATTCGCCATTTCAAGTTGCCAGACACTTGAATTGGGAAAGGTTAGCTGGACAAAAAATGGTGTTCGCACATTATCTCTTGACTCAAGTGATTTTCTTTATACGCCAACAAGGGATATAGAATACCTATATCACGGCAAAAAGCTGACCGGATCGAAAACCCGCGACAAAAGAAATGAAATGGAATTTTCTTTTGATGATGGGGTAGACAAGGCTGTCTTAAAAATTTCAAAGGGGAAAAATGGAGGTTTTACTACCACACTCGATGGGCCAATGTTAGGTAAGGAAATAAGCAATATTAAAAATCCTTATTGTGTTTATGTCCCGGGAATTGCTGGAATACCTAATCAAGAAAAATTTGAAGTACCAATTGTCGTCCGCAAGTCAGCAACAAGGGGGGATAGTAATAATTATCTGAGAAATATTTTACTGGAAATTAGCAAGGATACTGAGAAATGGAAATCGTTCCTGCACTCTGTAAATTCGGTTTATGATGGAATAATAATAAAAACTGATTTTGATCAAGACACTTCTGAATATATTGATGTTTTTGTTGAAAAAGATGAATTAATTTTGCCGCTTGACGCTGTCGGTACCGGGTTGTTGCAGGTTATTCAAATTTTTGCATATATTGAGTACTTCTCTCCAAAGGTAATCCTGCTAGACGAACCAGATTCCCATATTCATCCTACCAAGCAGAAAATGTTGGCAAAGGAATTGGAGAAAAAGACTTTGGAGAATGTCAATTTAAAAATTGTATTCTCCACACATTCTAGGTATATTCTTGATACGCTTGACGGCAAAGCAAATGTGATTCACTTTCAAAGTGGAAATACCTTTGAGAAAATTCATAATAGCAATATACTTCTGGATATTGGCGCAGCGGACGCCGATTATTTGTTTAGTAAAAAAGATTTAAAATTCGTCATCGCCACTGAAGATAAAGTTGATGATATTGATGGAAAGAAAGCATTTTTAAGCAAATTTTTAGTCGCCAATGGTTTGGGCGAAAATGAATTTGTTCTTCATTCTTATGATGGGTGCACAAAAGTAGATTTCGCAAAAATATTGGAGGGATTTGTTCAGAAACATATTCCTACCGCAAGAGTGATCCTGCACATAGACAGAGATCAAAAGATTGATGATGATCGAGATATTCTGAAACTAAAGGATGACTGCGAAAAACGTGGCATAATTCTTTTTGTTACAAAATATCAGGAAATGGAGTCATATTTTTGCCAGCCAGCGCATGTTTCCGAATGTCTTGGGATTAGTTTGGCGGAAGCAAAAAATTTTATTGAAGAATTTGTTGCTGAGCTTGAAGATGAAACAAATCGAAAGCTAACTAATTTTCTTCTAAGAGACCGGATAGATCTCTGTAGAAATAAAAATGGGCAAACTGATATTGCAGTAGTGCAGAAGAAAGTTCGGGAATGGTATGAGCAATATAGTCATGAATTCACGCCAGGAAAGGAATTATTGGGGAAATTCAAAGCTTTAGCGCAAAGACTCAAGAAAAGTCCTGATGACCTTCTACGAGTTTCAAATGGTTTGCGTAACGAAGAATTTTTGAATATATTGAAAAATATTTAGTTTTCAAATTTGACTAAGAACGCCTAACAAAACGTCGTCCAGAGAAACAAGCCGCCCCAAAGTTTGTCAAACCCACCTGACATCATTTTCGGGAGCCGCGCCATGGCCAAAGCCCTTCTTCCTGACGACCTGTGGGCGCTGATTCAGCCATTGCTACCAACATATCGTCCTGCCCCCAAAGGCGGGCGCCCTCGCATTGACGACCGCGCCGCCTTGACCGGCATCCTGTTCGTCCTCAAGACAGGCTTGCCCTGGGAATATCTGCCCCGTGAACTGGGCTGCGGCGGCGGCATGAGTTGCTGGCGGTGCCTGCATGCATGGCAACAGGCAGGTAGCTGGCAACGTACCCATGACGCCATGCCGCAGCACGTGCGGGAATACGACCAGATTCAGTGGGAACGCGCCAGTGTCGACTCGGCCAGCGTGCCACCCCCCCCTCGGCGGCCAGCATACCGTCCCCAATCCCACCGACCGCGGCAAGCTCGGATGCAAGCACCATCTGCTCGTCGATCAACGCGGTCTGCCTCTGGTGGCGAGCATGTCAGGGGCTCAGGTACATGATTCCAGCATGCTCATTCCCCTGCTTGAGGCCGTCCCTTCAGTAGCAGGGCTTGTCGGCCGTCCACGCAAACGTCCTGCCAAACTGCATGCCGACAAGGCCTATGCTTCCCGTACCCATCGGGCTTGGTTGCGCAGCCGTGGCATCGTTCCACGCATAGCCCGCTACAGCATTGAGTCGCGCGAACGCCTGGGTAAATGGCGCTGGATAGTCGAACGTGCGCTTGGCTGGCTGCACCGCTTCCGCCGATTACGCATCCGCTACGAGCGCCGTGCCGATATCCACCAAGCATTCCTCTCGTTTGCCTGCATACTCATCTGCTGGAGATACATTCGGCGGTTTTGTTAGGCGTTCTTAATGCCGTGGAACTGCGCCGCGCAGCTCCCCTCGGCTTAAAGAACACACCGCTTCCCAGCGGTGTGATGCCATCATCAATCAATTCAGCCTCGGCTCAAGGCTGCGCTGGCTTTACGCTTACTAATGCCCCTCCGTAGCTAGGAGCGCTAGACGCGCTTAATCTCAATAATTTCATTATTAGCGGGTGAGTATTTATGTGCACTGAGAATTTCCCAGCATTCTTTTCTCTTCGCCCATTCGGAAATCATCCGCCCGCCGGCAGACTCATGAAGCAGTCGATTAACCTCCGTTGACCAAGTAAGAATTTGTGTGCCCAGTCCATTGGAAATGCCTTGATTTTGCCAGATCATGCTTAAGTCAAGGCGGTCACCGAGTATCTTCGATAGAACTGCGACCAGATAAGCTGTTACATTTGCCTGAAATGCAGGAAACTTCGGACGGATCAGTTTGTGTGCAGCCTTGAACAAGATCACTTGGGCGATCATCGACTTGTATTCCAAGACATCAGGCAAAATTTGCATTTCATTGCTATCCAATTGGATCATGTCCATGAAAGCTCCAAAGTTCTTTTGCCCCCCCAAACTTACCAAATCCGGGCGTTGTTTCCATGCACATAAGAATTTGGCAAGATCGGTCTTGGTGATCTTGCGAGCAGGGGGCATTGAATCCTGAAGTCTCTTGATGCCGGCAGGTGTCTTTCCTTCTCGATCAAGCATCACTTTGTAACTACCTGCCGCACGTTCATAGAACCAGCGACCGGCGCCATCTGGACAGAATGTTGTCATCGCAAGCTTTTCGAGCGTTACATGGAATGGCTTGTTTGAGGAAAGGTCAGATTGTTTCACAGCATTTTGACTGTTAGCAAAACGCGAAATGTCGCTAATTAGGGCCTCTTCCTGCGCGGCGTCCGTAGTTCGAAGCACGATGACTTTCGCCGGTATGCGAACCGACTTCAGGTCGATCGCAGGAAATTTCTTCTTCGTGAAAAACAATGACGCCATGGTCTGCCCGCCGTTGACAACCTGCATGCCTTTCAGCCAGCTGATGCCGGGGCCGCCATCGGCAGTTCTTCCGAGATGCGCCTCATCAGCAACCATTACAATCCCATTGTTATACGCCATGAAACGCTCCGGCTGATCACGCAAAGTGGTGCTTATGCCCTTGTTGACCTTGCCAGTCTGGCTGAGAAATGAACGAACGTTGGCCTCAAGAATACGGGAACCATATTTGTCATATAAAAAGCGTAACGTCTCTCCTGGCACAACGGTCATTGCGTAATCGTACTCGCCACTTGCGTTGGGCACCCATACACATGGCAGCGCCCCTCCAGAGACTTCCTCAAAGTTCACTACCAATTCGTCACGCGGCTTGCCTTCTTGCCAGTGATTGAACAAACGCTCGATGTCCATCACTTCCAACTTGATGGTCTTGCCATTAACCTCGCGCGACTGGAAGTTCTTAATCTTCGCCTTCCTATCGGTCAGGACATATATGCGGATCTGCTCCAGATCCTGATATGCTTTCTCGATGGTGAGCACAAGCGGATATGCATCGTTTGATTCATCCATTTTCGACGCTAGTTTACCGTCAACACAAAGGGTAAGAAATTTGGCACATTGCTCTGCAGCCTTGGTGGTCTCTGAATCAGGAATGGGAGCTACTTCGTCGACACCATCATAGAGGCTGACATATAGATCAAGCTGGTCTTGCTCATCCGAAATCGCATATCCGCTGAGGCGCAAAATGGAATTAGAAACTGTCGCCTTGTAATGACAGACATTCGGCTCAAAGGTCATGCCGATTTCCGACATATGTCTTGTGACGACCTCTGTAAAGATCATTTCCTCGAATGGAAGCGCCTCTCCTGGAGCCGCCGTACGACTGGCCATTTCCTCCCGCACTTCCATTTGCGTCTGCCGCAAGAACTCACTTAATTCCATTTCAAACTACTCCAATCATTTCAATGACTTCACCAACAGAAAACTGCTTGTCTTTTACTGCATCCAGATCGATTTCATATTGAACCCGGCGAACACCAACCGGCACGTTACCAAGTATTAAGCGCGGAAAATTCTCATCGACCAGCACGAAGCGTATGTCGGATACCAGAAACTTTCGCGTATAGTGCTCTGCATGTGAATCCAAATACCTTGCGTGTAATAACGCGTTGTCGAAGGAGGACAGTGCATATACATCTAAAGAGAGCCGTTTGCGAATCGACGCAATCATCTCTGGCAGAGTCAATCCTTTAGCTGCGGAAATAAAACGGCAGCCGCATACGAACATTGGCTGGCGGATCGAATCATCGAGCTGTTCCAGTGACATGATGGTAGCCGGAAATCCTTGGAGCGCCATCGTGCTTTTTACCTCGATGGCGCCGTTTCCAAGCTCAAAATCCTGAAGACCATCCATCGGGCCCATCCAGCTGTCTACGACAAGCTGTAGGGGCAGGTCAACATCAAGCAACTTTTCCATGCACGCCAGTTCACCAACTAATCCCAACTCAGCCGCAGGTTCAAGCCCTTCGCTGTCGTTTCTCATGAATTCCTGCCAAGCACGAATGCGTCCGAGGAAGAGTTGAAAAATACGGGGTTCGTCGTTCAAATCATTGGCCATCACAAGCGTTGCCACGATGTCCGCCACCATCCGCGAGAACAGGTCCAAGCTGCCAGCCGGTTGCCTTACCAATGCAAGCCATTTTCCTGAATCGCTTGGAGACGTCCGTTCGACCCTGAAGCCACTTCCCTGTGGCAGTTGCCCGGCCTGCGGCAACATAATGGATGTGAAGCAGACCAGCAATGCCTCCTCATTGCTGGGAAAACGGCGAGCAGCCAGTAGCCGGTTGCCACTCAAGCCGGATATGGCAATGCTACGCCATCCTTCCTCCGCTCCTCCGTTAGCTAATGCACGCCAGGCAGCGGCAATTTCCTCTCTAGTTGGCAGCGCCATATTGCTGCTCCCATAACACGTTATTGACCTTGTACTCGACCTTGGTACCGGAATCGCTACCGGGGAAGCTAATGCCGAACGCTACAATCGGAGCTGCCTCGGGTGAAATTTCTGCAGCTGCAGGATCAAGCAAGTAAATCAGCAGGACCCCGCGTTCCGGATGAGGTGCGACGCCCTCTGCACCAAAGCCGCGCACCCTGCGCAAAGCGGGACCGTTTGGTACTTCTGGCTCGGTCTTGTTCTTCAAACGTCCTGGATCGTCACGCCAGACTCTTCTGGTTTCGGCGAGCGCGGCTCCCCACGCCTCTCTATCAAGATCAATACCCTCGTCTTTCGGTGACAATAGTCGCCCGAATGTGTAACGATCAGTGATCCCTTGCTTTCTGGAGCGTACTGAACGCTGAACCGAATATCCACCCTCGAAATTCCATGGGTTTTCTTCAACGCTTCCGCCGATGACCGCAACGGACCAACGAGTAAGCTCACCATCCCTTGCCATGGACTCGATGAACTCTTTTAACAGCATGCTATTGGCTTTAAGGGCCTCTGGATGTGTTCGGTAACTTCCCAAAAATTCAGCAATGTGTGGGAACCGTATGCCATCCCAGAACACCCCGTTCCATTTGTCGACTGAACCGTCGCGCTGCCGTTCCGGGATACTTTGAGGTGTACCCATCGCAGTTACCAAGTTTTCGAATGCCTTGGTGTTCGTACGAAGAATTTGTGGATCTTGGTGCATCGAGACCGTTTCGATGACGTGACCACTGAATGACAAAAATAGACTGCGCGCCGAGCGCATCTTGAGGCGCGAAGTGACCATCAATACGGGATGTGATACGACCTTTAGACCGTAATCCCGAGGAGTCCCTCCGCTGTCAACCATCATGTCGAACTCCTCGCGCAATTCTTCAGAGGCATCAGCGATGTGTTCGAACCACTCGACAAGATCAGTGGTCGTATAGAGTCGACAGAGGTCAAGATAGCCAGGTCGATAACCGAACCAACGCCCCATCTGCATCAAAGTGTCATACATACGCGAGGCACGCAGGAAGTAGCTGACACATAAGCCCTCAAGCGTAAGTCCCCGTGCCAATTTGTCGCCGCCGATTGCAATTACTTTGAGCCCATCGGCACTATCCGCATAATCCAGCGCATCCTTGGCAGTACCGTTGATCATCCGGACGCTAATTTCGCTTACGACAGACGACAGAATGCCAGCAATTTGACCCCATGCGAGATCGACGTCACGCACGATCTCGGGCACTGCTTCACGCATCCGATTGGTGGTTTGCTCAAAATCGTGCAACCACAGGTCTTCAAGACGGGCGAGAACTTCCTCATCTCCGATCCCCCGCGATAGTCGTTGGTCGACATGTCTGACATAATTTTCGACTTGCTCGTGTACGTCCTTTTGAACGGAGTTGAAACGTGTCACATGAATCAGCATCGAGCTGTGCTTATGCTTCTGGCCACGCAACTGGCGCGCCGCGCAGGCGAGGATAAAGGCATCAACGGCTTCAACCAAGGAAGAAGGCATTCCATGCAATGAAACATGCAGCGGCTTGTGTGTCGACTTGTGTTTGGTCGGCATCCAGCCGATCGTGCCGTCTGAAGCGCAGTGATCTTCGATTTCGCGCACTAGTGGCAAGCTACCTTCCCTTCGTTCACCGGTATTCAAGCCGAACACACGGGCTGGTCCAATGTAATTGGACGGTGCGCCTAGGTTATGGATGAAGGCCGCAGGAAAGAGATCCGGTCCCTGATTTGGGGTTTCTCCGCGCTCATGGATGAAGATGTTGGCAAACGGTGTCGCGGTATAACCCACGTACGCCTTGCGCTGAAAGGCATGAAGAATCTGGCGGATCAGGCTGTTGATTGCAGTCGGCTGGTGTTCATCGTCCGGCTTGTCGTCTTCGGTGAAAAGTTGCTCCCCTGTGTCAACAGAAGCATTGTCAGCTTCGTCATCAATGATTAGCAACGGTAGGTGAGCTACTATCTTGCGTCCTGTTGCCACATCTGTGGTGTTCGCCACGTGGTTCAGTATCCAAGTGAACAGGCGCTGCAGCACCGTTTTGTTTTTCTTAACCACGAACAACCATGGACGTTGCTCTGGAGATATTCCAAGATTTTTGGCAACCTTGGTACTGAAATCACCTTTTTCAGAACGGTTGGTCGCATAATTGGGACGAATTGCCGGGTCACCGTCGATTTCACCGACGCCGATAATCCGAATGTCATCTGGAAGCGGGTTTGTTTCATACCCCAGAAAGCCTTCGTCCAGCCGCATCTGTGTCTGCGAACGCAAATTGTTGTGCATGCCCGCGAGGACAATAATAATTTTATAACCCGCATCGGCTGCCTTGCAGATCAGTCCCGTGTAGTTTCCGGTTTTTCCTGACTGTACGTGGCCGACCACTAGTCCGCGCCTGTCCCATGGACCCACGCGGAGCGGATCCTCGAGCATGCCTAAAATCTTGTCCGAGGACCTATCAAGACCATCCACAGCGATCCATGGCAGACTAGCCTCTTGCCACTCCCGGTAACGCTGCCAATAACGCCAATCTGACTTGCGCTCTGGCGTCAGCCACGCCACATGACCCTCGGTATTGACAAGCGAGGTATCCTGCCCCAGCCAAACGCTGAAGCGCCGGATCAACTCATCCGTCACCGCATCTCGGTCAAGTTCTTCCGCCCAGCGAGGATTCATCATCAGAACAAGCGTGATTTTTTCAGCGATGAGGGATGGAGTGATGCCTGCCTTATCTGGCTCTCCCTGCAAGAGCTCTTGGACGATTTTAACCACGCTGATCTTATTGGCTTCACTGATTGATATCATTCTTCATCCTGTGTCAAAGGTTGGTCGGGCAAGGCTGCTATGAGTTCCGGGTAGTTCTGAAACGGCTCGCTGTGAAGAAGACGATCGCGAGCCATTGCTGGCGACATTCCCTTGAGCATGACCATATTTCGATACATCACGTACAGCACATTCGTCACGGCGGCGGGAACGTCACCTGCAAAGCCTGTTCTTGGCGTATCACGATTTTCAGCAGTGTCCAGCCAGATACGCTGTACAGGCACCGTTTCCTCGATCACTCTGAGCATTGCTTTAAGCTGGGGTAATAGACTGCCCGCATCGTCGAGTACTGCTCGTACGGCGGGATGATCGGTATCAACGCGATAGCGCATTCCTCCTGTAAACTTCTCCGATCTCCAAGCTTGTGTAACGGGTGCCCCGTTAGGTGCTCGTGGCGCTTGACCCCGGTGGGCAAATGCCTTGCGCGCCCTTGTGCGGGTGTCTTCGGCCAACCGGCTCAGCCAGCCGCGCAGAGCAACCGGTGGCCGGGCGGTCGACTTGCGTATGTCGATGTTCCAGTCAGAATCCGACGAATTGGGAATGTCGAGCCGGATTCGTGCCAGCCTGTGTGCCTCGTCCTTGGTCCAAGAACGACCGTGTCCGAGTCCTAGCCAACTCCCGGCTACAAGCAACCTCTCATTGCGATAAACATAAAAACCCTGCTGAGCTGTCCATCCGTCCGGACCTTGTGCCGATTCGTACTCCTTTGCTGTCAACATATCCTTGTGTGGAAGCACATGGCATTCGACGGTAACGCCGGGTGACGAAGGAAAGCCAGCTGCCGGCGAATGCCATGGCTTCGAAGGATGCCCCGAAAGGAATGGATCCCAAGGCACAACTGATTTGCCATTAATATGTAACTTCATCCTAGGCCTGGTACCTTCCAGATACCGGTGAAATACCATCGCAAGATGCCGCTCCACCCGATCAATCAAGTCGAGCAGATCCTGTTCGCCAAAACCATGAGTCACGATTCGATCAAGTACTTCCCAAAGGACCAATGTGCCGTGCCCTGCGGCCGTTAACGGTGCCAACAATTCCACAGAGCCAGGATCTGGTCCTTCGAGCAGATGCCAGCCATCGTCCTTGCTCAACGCCAATACATCCAGGTCCCAGCGCAGACACTGCAACCCGTCAACTCCGATAGATGCGACCGTCAACCGACGGCACTGTGAAAATGAAGCGGTTTTCAGCCCGAGTCCGAATCTCCCGAGGTCATCTGCGTGACGCGTATCCAGTGGGTTTTTCTCACCCAAACGCATGGCCTTGTCGATTTCGATGGCGCTCATGCCGCGTCCGTCGTCCTGAATCTCGACGTGGCTTTCATCGCCTTTCCATTTGAAGCGTAGATCGACAACCCGAGCACCTGCTGCGATACTGTTATCAATTATGTCGGCCAGCGCTGTGGCGACGCTATAACCCAAACCGCGCAGGGCCTCGATCATTGCACTTGCTCGCGGAGGAGCGTGGCGAGAATTCGCAATATTCATTCAAAGTCCGGTGAAATTGACAAGCAAAGTGTTCATGTAGTCTGTACCAAAACTACAATCTAAGATGATTCAGTCGCTGGCAAGAAAAGACTTAAGTCGATCAAAGCGACTCGGTTGTCGTAACTTGTTCATGGCCTTGGCTTCAATCTGCCGGATTCGTTCGCGTGTCACATCGAACTGCTTGCCTACTTCCTCAAGAGTGTGATCATTCGACATCTCAATACCGTATCGCATACGTAGCACTTTAGCTTCACGCGGCAGTAGAGTATCGAGTACTTCCTTTGTAGTCTGGTACATCGATGCATGCAACGCGACTTCTTCAGGGGTTGGAGTTACGCTGTCCTCGATGAGGTCCCCGGGTTGCGAATCCTCATCGGAGGCGGCCATGAGTTCAAGTGAAATCGGTTCCGTGACGACTTTCATGATCTGGCGGACCTTGTCTTCAGATATCTCCATTTTCAGCGCTATGGCTGTCTGGTCCGGCTCCCGCCCCGTCCTCTGTTCGACTTCCCGCACAATGCGATTCATTTTATTGATGGTCTCAACCATGTGAACCGGCACCCGAATGGTGCGTGCCTGATCAGCTATGGCACGAGTCATACCCTGACGAATCCACCAGGTCGCATACGTGGAAAATTTGAATCCGAGCTTGTAATCAAAAAGCTCTGCCGCACGCATCAAGCCGATGCTCCCCTCCTGAATTAGATCTTCCAGAAGGAGTCCTTGATAGGAGTAACGCCTAGCCGTGAATATTACCAATCTAAGGTTGGCATGAATCAGTTGATCCCGAGCTTTTTCGTAGGTGAAAATTAATTTCCTAATCAGAACTGCATTTTCGTCAACCTTGTTCGCCATTATGCTCAGCAAATTAGTCAGCGCATGAGTCGACGGACGGGGAATTTGCTGGTTGTTTACCCCATTCCTTCGGTCTGAGCGCAGAAACTCGACATACTCCAAGAAATTTCCCTGCGCGATGGGCTCGACTGGTTTGACATCATCACTGACCTCCATATCAGCAGGGAAATCTTCACCCGAGGCGACTTTCGAAAATTCATTGACACACTTTTTCTCAATAACCTTCCATGTCGCTGCGGATAATCGGACCAACTCCTTGGACAAGGCAATCAGTGCACTGTCCATCCGCTGCCCCAGCCGCTCCTCGCCGACTCGATCCAATCGATCAAAGATTTTCACCGCCGAAAGATAGTTGGGTAATGGATCCGATAGCTGGGAAATGTCATTCTTCAGCCGGAGAATTGCCTCGTCAATGAGATCCTCTTGGCAACTAGCAAGAGTAAATGACGAACACTTCGCTCCCATGTCGTGCTCATCAATGAGGATGCCAAGATCTTGGATCATTCGCAAAACATGTGGCAGCATGATGGTGGCATCTACACCGCAATCATCATCGATTGCCCCATAGACTTTTCCGTATGAGAGAGTGCCACTGAGCATTCCTTGACTCAACAATTGGGCAATCGCAGTAAACTCGCCTTCGACCCTCGTGAATATCCTGTTGTCGATCTCCGGAAGTTCCATTTCAATGTCGGACCAGTCTGCATCGGAGTCAATTGGACGATGAAGGGCTAGCGTTCGTTGTGTAGCTTCTGCAGCAACTAAGCATGAGACATCATGCTCCGGTATCCGCACTTGCACTTCAGCCTGCCATCCATGGGAAATATCTAAATCTCCTTCGCTCAACGTCTCTTCTTGCATCCGCTCTGCATTTCCCGATTGCAACAATAGTCCCGCACCCCCGACTTCACACTGCTTGGTGGGTTCGACAGCACGGAATGTTGATGGCATTTTAACAACATTATAAATATTTTGATCCAATTGTGAAAAAGTTGCGTCCGCGACATTAGGGCCTTCCAGCGGACACCAAGTTTGCACTGTTTCGGAAACCATGCATTTTTCATCGATTGAAAAATCATCAGATTGCTCGGCAACCACTTGTTCACGCAAGTCAGCTATATAATCGATTTCGGTACCGCAATTTCCATAAACTCCAAGCTCCGCAGTTCGCCTACTGTCTTCTTGCGAATTGTTCTCAGCCTCGCTGGCGCACATACCCTCTGCAAGCTTTGCAGCAGTATTACCGTCCGGATCGGTCAGTGTCACGTCGGCCCCAGCCGCCAACAGAAGACTATATATTTCATGGCGGCCATGAACTGCCGCAATCATCAATGGGGTCATTCCGCCGACATCCTTCACATCAAGTGATTCTCCCCGACGGACATACACTTCGACCGCAGCAATGGCTCCAGTCTTGATTGCCAGGCGGAATAAAGGATTAAGCCTGTTTGGTTTATGCATGGAAATCACTTGTCCGCTTCCGCGATATGCACAAGTCCAAGAGCCCATGCTGCGCCACTTTCCGCTTCAAAGGAGACGCGAATACCGCAACTGGAGGAAAAACAGATCTCTATTAACATGACGTTGCAAACCGCTTATTATTCAATTCCATGAGTAAATGTCCTGCTACTGCTGTTCGCATTGCAATTTTTTGGCGCCTTGCCGATGGTGGAAGAAATCTTTCCGCAATTCTCGAATGCTGGAGAAACTGCAGCTGCGCGAGTTCCGGCGCAGTGAAACTTAACCATTTTGACCATTGTTTGCTTGGCTGAATGCTAAAATCACCATCAGATTGATGATTCGCGCTTATGATTGACTTTAAAAGATAAGAAATTGCGGGCCTGATTGAGCAAGCTTTCATAGGCAACAGAACCTCAAACAAGGATCTTCGCATGATTGATTGAAGGCAATAGTTTGCAAAAAAAGACGCATCCCCACTGGCACCAATCATGTCAATAGAGGCAACGGATAAGGATTCTTGTGTTCGGCTTCCAATATTCGAGGCTAAAAGAACAATTTTTTTGTGAGATGATATTGCACTACGGTGCCGTTGGGCATTTGGTTTTGTATCACCAACTTGCGCGTGAGAGCAATTACGAAAAGGTGAGACGAAATCGGCAACGAAGCACTTGCAGACGTGGACGCGACTCACCATGCCAAAGAAAAAGAGGCGAAATTTGATGAGGTCCAAGTGTTTAGATTGGCTCCATCCAAGAAACCCAATATGCAATAAAACGAGTTGCGCACAAGAAAACGGATTAATTCTCATTTATAATATTACATTGCATGCTCAAAAATACATATCATATAATAAATTTGATGACATAAAGAAAGTATTTGCATCAGAGTGACGGCTGGCCCTCGAACCCTCAATCGTAATAATCAATTCATTGAGTCAAAAATTTGTTGGCAACGACTGGATGAGTGGCCCCTAAGTCTCGTGGCAATGAAGTGGAGGTAGGGCAAAAAATTGCAGCGATCATCGGGCCCTTGGCTCCGTTTCTGAACATGTTGGAGGCCATTCGTGTAAGGAAATTTTCCTGTTCATGATCAGGTTCGGGAGTGAGCTCAAGTCGGCCCTTTTTTGCGCAGTTCGAAGCCCGCATTCCCATATCACAATCACTCGCCATCCTCTTTCACGAAGCAGGATAATGTTGCGTTTGTCTCTCTCGATGTTCTGAGCGAACTTACGTTGCCATTTTTCACTATTCTGATCAGGAGTAGTTGCATATCGGCAACCCACATGGCGGTGCCAGAAGCATCCATGCACGAAAATTGCCAACTCGTATTTAGGCAACACTAGATCTGGGCTACCTGGTAAGCTACGGCTGTGCAATCGATATCGGAACCCGCTCGCGTGAAGAAATTTTCTGACAATTATTTCCGGCAGAGTATTCTGAGCGCGGACCGCTGCCATCATCTGCGATCTGACAGCTTTGTTGACAATATCAACCATATGCATGCACTACCCGTTTGATTAAAAAAATTATACTCTTTGATTGTTGATTTATTTCATGACCATTAAGATTGTCGATTTGTTTGCAGGACCTGGAGGACTAGGAGAGGGCTTCTCAGCATTGTCAGATGGCAATGCCTTCAAGATATTGATTTCCGCAGAAATGGAGTCATCCGCTCACAAGACACTGCGGCTTCGCAGCTTCTTTCGACTGATTCGCAATGACAAACGTGCTCTTGCGCACTATTATCAGTTTTGCAATGGCGAAGTCGACAAGGCATACGACGAAGAGTCAAGATGCGCGTGGGATGAGTCTGGTTTGGAGGCACGGCAACTTGAGCTGGGCAAGCCTGAAGACAACAAGAGTCTTGATGATGCACTTGATGAAAAGCTACGTGAACTTGATCAATGGGTACTGATAGGGGGTCCTCCGTGCCAAGCCTATTCACTGGTTGGGCGCAACAGAAATATGGGGACATCAACCTATCGCGCCGAAGATGACCATCGGTTTTTCTTGTACAAAGAGTATTTTCGCATTGTAAAAAGTCGTCGCCCGCCTGTTTTTGTCATGGAAAACGTGGAGGGCATACTTTCTGCAAGAGTTGGTGGCAAAAAGATATTCCCTGAAATTTTGCGTGAACTTTCGGCGCCGGATGGTCTATCCGGAGACGAAGGATATGTTCCCGGCTACAACATTCACTCGCTCGTGACGAATACCGTTTACAAAAGCGGAATGGACGCAACAACAATGGATCTACGGGATTTCATCGTAAGGTCTGAGAAATTTGGCATTCCTCAAGCGCGACATCGCGTCATTTTATTGGGTGTTCGTGCTGATCTTGCTGCAAACTTCACCCGTTTGAAAAATCAAAAAGAGGTGCATGTACGCGATGTCATAAGTGACCTTCCTGCGTTGCGCAGCCAATTGAGCAGAGGCTCCGACTCGCAAGAAAAATGGGAAGCTACGGTCAAACGACACCTGCTCGAGCTGGCTGATGACGCAAAGAAAAAGAACATGATAAGGCTCTCTTCATGGTTAAAACGAGCCTCCGACGATATAACCCTGAACTTGTCGTCTGGTTCGAATCGTTATCCGAGGAACATGAGTTCTGACAAAAAACCATATCCTGCAGATTGGTATCTCGATCCAAATTTACGAGTGTGTCTTAATCACGACGCGCGCAGCCACATGACCAGCGATCTCCGGCGCTATGGTTATGCAGCAACCTACGCGGAGCTTTTTAAGCGTTCACCCAAAGGACACGCCCAATTTTCACTTGCTGGCCTGTCCCCTGACCACGCAAACTGGAAAAGCGGAAAATTTGCTGATCGCTTTCGCGTGCAGTGCTACGACGCACCTGCCAACACCATTGTTAGCCATATTGCCAAGGATGGTCATTACTTTATCCATCCCGATCCAACTCAGTGTCGTAGCCTTACGGTGCGTGAAGCTGCTCGCTTGCAAACGTTTCCTGACAATTACTTCTTTGAAGGTAATCGTACAGAACAGTACCACCAAGTCGGCAACGCGGTTCCTCCAAGATTAGGCAAGATGATCGCAGAGATAGTCCAAGAAATTCTTACTGATTTAAGGTTAGAGTAAATTTGAGTGGCCATCTTCGGCAACTTGGGGCAAGCACGCTCCTGCAGGCACTAACGAACACATTGCGCCTGTTGGCGAAACGCTGGTTGATGCTGTCGGCCGAAGTCACAGAGCTAGATGCCGCACTCGAAAAACTGACGAATCAGTTTGCGCCCCACCTATGGGAACAATTTGGTGTCGGACCTCAGACCGCAGCAATCTTGATCACTGTCGCCGGTGACAACCCTGAATGCCTGCGCAGCGAGGCAGCGCTTGCGGCGCTATGCGGAGTGAATCCACTTCCTGCATCGCCTGGAAAAACGATACGCCATCGATTAAACCGAGGGGGGGGTGACCGGCAAGCCAACAACGCGTTGTGGAGGATTGCCATGGTCAGGATAAGAAGTGAGCCACGAACACGTGCTTAAGTCGAGGAGCGAACAACGGAAGGCATGTCCAGCAATGAAATTCAGCGCTATTTAAAGCGCTACATTATCAGGGAGCTATATCCATTCATTTTGAACGACTTGGCGACAGCAAAAGGCACTTCTTGACATAGGAGCGTTAACGCTGTCGCTGAACGCTTCTTCTTGAACATCAAGATGGAGCGGGTCTAGCAGCGTCAATACGCCAACCACACCGAGGCAAAAGCCGACATCACCGACCACATCGTCGGCTTCTACAACTGGAAGCGCATCAATTCAGCATTGGGCAATCTGCCACCCTCTGTCTACGAACAGAAAATGGCAGATCGTGAACTTATCGTTGTGTCCGAAATTACTTGACGACCGCATACAGCAACACCTCCCCCTTCGCAACTTCGCTTATTACTGACGCCCCCTGCGGAGATCAGCGATTGTTCGGTGTTCTTGCAACGCCCTCCCCCTTGTATCAACGAGAGCCACAGAATTTGCAGGCAAGCCGAATGTTTTTTCTATTCTTTTACTGACTGTACCCACACCTGCATCAGCCCGGATTGCTCTTTCCTTGGTTTTTTCGGTCACCCCCGGCGTCACAACTGGCCGCATTGATAGTACAGGTTTTTTCGTGACTGTCAGCGTTCCATCATCCGAGAAATCCTGAAAATAGTCAGCTGAAAACTTCTGTTCAGCTAAAAAAGTGAACATGCGTGATTTCAGCAATACCTCAACACTATCATTTGCCTGAGTTTTCGATTGCTTATTAGCACGAACAGCATGCATCAGCGCTGTTCGCCCCCTATTATCTTTAATTGTCGGATCAGCGCCCAATTGCATAAGTCGTTCAATAAGGCGAGTGTTGCCCCTCTTTGAAGAAAATGCACCTGCACCTATTGATGCAAACATCAACGCTGTCATCCCGGCGCTGTCGCCAATGTTGACGGTGCCTTTCAACAAGTTAAGCACGGCATTCTGAGCAGTCCCCCACCGCTGGGTCCGCAATCTCACCATTTCAACAATCGGAGGCCGGCATCCCGTGCTAGCCAGACGCGGATTCGCCCCTCGCCGCAGAAGACCCTCGCACCCCTCCGGACTAGCCTCCGTTGCAGCAAAGAGCAAAAGTGACCAGTCGGAAGTTGCTGAACCCTCCGACTGAAAAACTGTGTCGGGATGGAGGTTGTGTTGATCTAGCAGGCGAAATACTTCGTCCCAGTTACCCTGCCGATTTGGAGGAGTACCACGAACTGCTTTAAAGATCTCTGTCGCAATCTCGGACTCATTACGCTTAGAAGGTAGTACTGTGAAATCATTGCGATGCATATTTATCCAGACAATTTAACGTGAAACAACAGAACAGATATACTGACACAACTCAATCTCCTGCAGCGGTGAACAGCATGAAGCGACTAGCACTTCAACGACGGCGTGGCAAAAGTGTGCCTGAATCCCTCATCTTCCGCACCTCGACTTATTTAATAGCTGCGTCCAGTTTTTTGCAAGTGCAATTTTAGAGAATCCATTTATACTGACAGCCTCATTTATCAGTAGCCGCTCACGGTCAAAAAAAAATGCTTTGTGCCTCAGACCAAAATATAGGGAATGCAATAGACGCCTCCAACCCGTAGCGCAGTAAATGCTGAGTTGCACAAGGGAGTAGAATGTCCCACAGCGTCACGCTGTCGATCTCGGCTAGAAAGCGGTCTCGTCGCATGAGTTTCTTCTTTGCGGCGTATTCGAGGTCGAAAAAGCTATTATGCATGATGGATCGCGGGCGGTGAACGTAGTGCTATTGTCTCAGGTCATGTTGCAGCAGGGAACCGCCCCAATGAATAAGTCAGTGGTTCCCTAATAGTGGTATTAACTAGATTACAAACCTTGAATCTGATGTAAAGTTGCGTTCTGAATCAAAAACTAGTGCATTTTGCGCTCATGTACAACCAAATCTTCTTCACCAACGTCCTGCGCGTGCTCGACGAAATGGGCATCTCCAAGAACGAACTGTCCGACCGTGCGGGCATGTCGGTGTCGTTCCTGTCCGACCTGACCAACGGCAAGGCCAATCCTTCGCTCAAGATCATGGAATCGATCGCCAGGGCCCTCGACGTCGCGCTTCCAGCCCTGCTGGAAATTACCGACCTCGATCAAGAATCGCTGAACATGCTCGCCGGCGGCAAGGCGCCGAGCAGCCTGCCTCCCGGCTATGTGCGCGTGGCAGCCGTGCTCACGGAATACCAGGCATTCCAGGTGCGCCAGTGGAATGATGCGAACCGCAAGCATATTGCTGGCGCCAAACCGGAAGACGGCTGACGCCAGGTAGCGCCCAAGGCGCAAAATGCGCCGGAAATCCATATCCTGCGTGAAATAGTCAAGCAATACGCGCATTAAACACCGAACTCATCAAGAAATTTGCCGATAGGGTTTGCGCTAGGTCTAATTCAGCCGATTTTTTACGATATATCCTTTGCATATGCGGCATGGCATAAATGCAACAGGGGTATACCGATCATGGCTGAAACCGAAGACTTTTCCACACTGAAGGACCGGGCCCGGCGCAAGCTGGAACGCGACATGGGTCCCCTTCTGATGGCCGCGCTGAACGATCCGCGCACGGTGGAGGTCATGCTCAATGCCGATGGCAGGCTGTGGCAGGAGCGGCTCGGCGAACGGATGCAGTGCATCGGCACCCTGCGCGCGGCGCAGGCCGAGGCCATCGTCAAGACCGTAGCGGGCTACCATGGCAAGGAAGTCACGCGCGGCAAGCCCCTGCTGGAAGGCGAACTGCCGCTTGATGGCTCTCGCTTCGCTGGCCAATTGCCGCCTGTCGTCCCCTCCCCCACCTTTGCCATCCGCAAGAAGGCCGTGGCGATCTACACGCTGGACGAGTATGCCGCTGCTGGCACCATGACAGCGCACCACTGCAGCATCCTGCGGCAGGCAGTGGCCGGCCACCGCAACATCCTTGTCACGGGCGGCACCGGCTCCGGCAAGACCACGCTGGTCAACGCCATCATCAACGAAATGGTGGCCTGCGATCCCGGCGAACGCGTCTTCATCATCGAAGACACGGGGGAAATCCAGTGCGCCGCCGAGAACTTCGTGCAGTACCACACCTCCTTCGACGTCTCCATGACGGCCCTGCTGAAAGCCGCCCTGCGCATGCGTCCCGACCGCATCCTGGTCGGCGAGGTGCGCGGCCCCGAGGCGCTGGACCTGCTCGACGCCTGGAATACAGGCCACGAGGGAGGCGCCGCCACCCTGCATGCGAACAATCCGGCGGCAGGCCCAGTGCGCCTCAAGTCCCTCATCACCCGCAACGCATCGGCCCCGGCCGACATTGAGCCACTGATCGGCGAGGTGGTCCACATGGTCGTGCATATCGCCCGTACACCCGCTGGCCGCCGCGTGCAGGAAATCCTAGAGGTTTCCGGCTACGCGGACGGCCGCTATCTCACCCACCTACTCTGAGGAGCTCCCGATGCCTACATTCCTGCCTGGCCCGCCGGGCCACATGCACGCCAAGGCGCAGTTCTGGCTGTGCGCTGCCGTCATTGTCCTGCTGTTCCTGTCCTTGCCGCACCAGGCCTACGCCGCTGCCGGTACCGGCGGCTCGCTGCCCTATGAGAGCTGGCTGGAAAACCTGCGCAACTCCGTCACCGGCCCCGTGGCGTTCGCGCTGTCCATCATCGGCATCGTCATCGCTGGCGGCGTGCTCATTTTCGGCGGCGACCTGAATGGTTTCTTCCGTACCCTGATCTTCATCGTGCTGGTAATGGCGCTGCTGGTGGGTGCGCAAAACGTGATGAGCACCTTCTTCGGGCGCGGCGCAGAAATCGCGGCGGCAGGCGAGGCGCTGTGCGGCGGCATCCGCCATGCCATTCTTTGCACCGGCACGCGGATGGCATAGCCATGGCCCTGCGCGCCATCCCCATCCGCCGGGCAGGCAACCGGCATAACCTGTTCATGGGTGGAGACCGGGAACTCGTCATGTTTTCCGGCCTCCTGGCCTTCGCGCTCATTTTCGGCGCGCAGGAGCTGCGGGCATCGGTGGTGGGGCTGCTGCTGTGGACGGGCGCCCTCTTCGCCTGCCGGCTGATGGCGGCACACGATCCGCGGCTGCGCCAGGTGTATCTGCGTCACCGCCGCTACCGGCGCTACTATGCCGCGCGCAGCACGCCCTTCCGCGTCAATACGGGCAGCCAGGGGAGGCAGTACAAATGACCGAGACGATTTCCATCGCCATGGCGGCGTGCGGCTGCCTGATGCTGTCCATCCTGTACGCGCGCATCCGCGCGGCTGGCGCCGGCATGCGCCTAAAAAAGCACCGCTCGCGCGATGCAGGGCTGGCCGACCTGCTGAACTATGCCGCCATGGTCGACGATGGCATCATCGTCGGCAAGAACGGCGCCTTCATGGCGGCCTGGATCTACCGTGGCGGGGACAACGCCAGCAGCACGGAAGAACAGCGCGAACTGGTCTCCTTCCGCATCAACCAGGCCCTGTCGGGGCTGGGCAGCGGCTGGATGATCCACGTCGACGCGGTGCGGCGGCCCGCGCCCGGCTATGCGCCAGCGGGCCTGTCCCACTTCCCGGACCCGGTTTCCGCCGCCATCGATGAAGAGCGCCGCCGCCTGTTCGAAAGCATGGGCACCATGTATGAAGGCTACTTCGTCCTCAGCGCCACCTATCTTCCGCCGCTGCTGGCACAGAGCAGGTTTGTCGAATTGATGTTCGACGATGAAGCGGCGGTGCCCGGCCAGCGGGCGCGCACGCAGGGCCTGATCGATTTCTTCAGCCGCGAATGCGCCAGCATCGAGTCGCGCCTGTCGTCGGCCGTGGCGCTGGAGCGCCTGCGCGGCACGCAGGTCGTTGGCGAGGATGGCAGCAGCGCCACGCACGACTCGCTGCTGCGCTGGCTGCAGTTCTGCGTCACCGGTCTCAACCATCCGGTCATCCTGCCCCGCAATCCCATGTACCTGGATGCCGTCATCGGTGGCCAGGAACTGTTCGGCGGTGTGGTTCCCCGGATCGGCCGCAAGTTCATCCAGGCCGTCGCCATCGAGGGATTCCCGCTGGAGTCCACGCCCGGCATCCTCACCGCGCTGGGCGAGCTGGCATGCGAGTACCGCTGGTCTTCGCGCTTCATCTTCATGGACGCCCACGAAGCGGTCAGGCACCTGGACAAGTTCCGCAAGAAGTGGCGGCAGAAGATACGCGGCTTCTTCGACCAGGTATTCAACACCAGCACCGGCCCCGTCGACCAGGATGCGCTGTCGATGGTGGCCGATGCGGAAGCGGCCATCGCGGAAGTCAACAGCGGCCTGGTGGCGCAGGGCTACTACACCAGCGTCGTGATCCTGATGGACGAAGACCGGGACAGGCTCGACGCCGCCGCGCGCCAGGTCGAGAAAGCCATCAACCGCACCGGCTTCGCGGCGCGGGTGGAATCGGTCAACACCATGGATGCCTACTTGGGCAGCCTGCCCGGGCACGGCGTGGAAAACGTGCGGCGCCCGCTGATCAACACCATGAACCTGGCCGACCTGCTCCCCACGAGCACCATCTGGACAGGACTGGACAAGGCGCCCTGCCCCCTGTATCCGCCGCTGGCGCCCGCCCTGATGCACTGCGTGACGCACGGCGACACGCCATTCCGCCTGAACCTGCATGTGCGCGACCTGGGCCACGCGCTGATGTTCGGTCCCACGCGCAGCGGGAAATCGGCGCACCTAGGCCTGATCGCCACGCAGCTGCGCCGCTACCAAGGCATGTCGGTGTATGTGTTCGACAAGGGCATGGCCATGTATCCGCTGGCCAAAGCCATGGGCGGCAGCCACTTTACGGTGGCGGGCGACGGCGACAGCCTCGCCTTCTGCCCACTGCAGTTCCTGGCTACGCGCAGCGACCGCGCCTGGGCCATGGAGTGGATCGATACCATCCTGGCCCTGAACAATGTCGACACGACGCCCGCCCAGCGCAACGAAATCGGCAACGCCATCATGAGCATGCATGCCAGCGGCGCGAAGACCATGTCCGAATTCGCGCTGACGATCCAGGATGAAGCCGTGCGCCAGGCGATACGTCCCTACACGGTCGATGGCAGCATGGGGCACTTGCTCGACGCCGAGGACGATGGCCTGTCGCTATCCGACTTCACCGTCTTCGAAATCGAGGAACTGATGGGCATGGGCGAAAAATATGCGCTCCCCACCCTGCTGTACCTGTTCCGCCGCATCGAGCGCAGCCTGCGGGGCCAGCCCGCCGCCATCATCCTCGACGAGGCATGGCTCGCTCTGGGCCACCCGGCGTTCCGCTCCCGCATCCGGGTCTGGCTAAAGGTGCTGGCCAAGGCCAACTGCCTGGTGCTGATGGCCACGCAAAGCCTGTCCGACGCGGCCAGCTCGGGCATCCTCGACGTCATGGTGGAATCGACGGCCACCAAGATTTTCCTGCCCAACGTGTATGCGCGCGACGAAGACACGGCGGCGCTGTACCGCCGCATGGGCCTGAACGCGCGCCAGATCGACATCCTCGCCACGGCCATCCCGAAGCGCCAGTACTACTATGTCTCCGAGCACGGACGCCGCCTGTACGACCTGGCGCTCGGGCCGCTGGCCATGGCCTTCGTCGGTGCCACGGACAAGGAGTCGGTGGCGGCTGTCAAGGCGCTGGAGGCCAGGCACGGCGCTGCGTGGACCGGCGCATGGCTGGCCAGCCGGGGACTGAACCTCAACGACTATGGAGGCGCAGCATGAACCTTGCCCGCATATTCAGATCGCTGCGCACGGCCGGAAGCCGCAAGGCGCCTGCACAGGACGGATTCCTTGACGGCGGGCGGCGCAGCGGCGAAAGCGACAATCCCTACCTTTCCGCGCGGCGCACCTGGAACGACCACGCAGCCCAGGCCGCGTCCTCGCGCCAGGCCTGGCAGCTGCTGGCCGTGCTGTCGCTGCTGGTCGCCCTCGCTGCCGTCGGCGGCATGGTCCATGTCGCCAGCCAGTCCCGCTTCGTGCCCTATGTGGTCGAGGTCGACAAGCTGGGTCAGCCGGTGGCGGTAGCACCGGCGCAGCAGGCAGCGGCAGCAGACCAGCGCGTGGTGCGCGCCGCCGTCGCGTCGTTCGTGGGCGACGCGCGCCTGGTCACGCCGGACATCGCGCTGCAGCGCAAGGCCGTCTACCGGCTGTATTCGATGCTGGCGGCCAATGACCCGGCGACGGCCAAGGCCAACGAATGGTTGAACGGCACCGATGAAAGCAGCCCGCTCAAGCGGGCCGCCAGGGAAACCGTCAGCACCGAGATCATTTCCGCCCTGCCGCAAACGGCCGATACCTGGCAGGTGGACTGGACGGAAACGGTGCGCGACCGCCAAGGCGTATTGAAGGCGCCGCCATTCCGCATGCGCGCGCTGCTCACCGTGTACACCGTGGCCGCCACGCCCCAGACCACGGAAGAACAGCTGCGCAACAACCCGCTGGGCATCTATGTCCGCGATTTTTCCTGGGCAAAACAGCTCTGAGGAGGCCAGCCATGCAACCCATCCCCTTTCTGCTGATGCTGGCACTCGCCGCCGTCCAGGCTGCGGCCCAGGCCGCGCCCGACAGCAAGAGCGTCGCCGACAGCTATTTCTCGGGCAAGGACCTGGTACTGACCAGGCAGGAAAAAGATGCGATCGCCATCGCGCAGCGCTGGCGCACCGGCAGCGGCACCGGCATGCAGCCCGTCCCGGGGGAAGACGGCACAATCCGCTTCCTGTTTGGTGCGCAGCAGCCCGGCATCGTGTGCGCCGTGCTGCAGGTATGCGATATCGAGCTGCAGGCGGGTGAACAGGTCAATTCCATCCACCTCGGCGACACGGCGCGCTGGACTGTAGAACCGGCCATCACGGGCAGCGGCCCCGCAGAAGTCCAGCACCTCATCATCAAGCCTCTCGACGTGGGGCTGGAAACCTCCCTGATCGTCACCACCAACAGGCGTACCTACCACTTCCGCCTGCGCTCGCACCGCAGCGAGTTCATGCCGCGCATCGCCTTCACCTATGCCGAAGACGCAGCCGCCAAGTGGGACGCCATCAAGACCCGCGATACCAGGGAAAAGCAGGAACGCACCATCGCGCAGACCGGCGAGTATCTGGGTGACCTCAGTTTCGCCTATGCCGTGACGGGGTCGGCCCCCTGGAAACCCGTGCGCGTGTACAACAACGGCAGCAAGACCATCATACAGATGCCGCAGGCGATGGCCCAGACGGAAGCACCCACCCTGCTGGTGGTGCGCAGGGACGGAGGCCTGTTCAGCGAAGATGAAACCGCCATGGTGAACTACCGGCTGCAGGGCGACCGCTACATCGTCGACACGGTGTTCGACAAGGCCATCCTGATAGCCGGCGCCGGCCGCACGCAGGACAAGATCACCATCACGCGGGAGAAATAGCATGCACGCCCTGATGCTTGGACGCCTGATTTTTACACACCTCCTGCTGGCCTGCCTTGCGGGCTGCGCCGCAAACCGCATGGCTGACGCGCCCGCCTACGGCAACCTGCTGGCCGCGCCGGTGCCAGCGCAGGAAAACGGCATCGCCGCCGACGCTGCCACGCGGCTCATCGCCAGTTATCCGCCTGCCCGCACGCGCTTTGCGCTGCAGCACGCGGCGCAGGACGGCTTCGGCAGGGAACTGCTGGAGCGGCTGCGGTCGCAGGGCTACGCCATCGGGGAGTTCAGCAACCAGCCGCCGGACGCCGCACCGCCGCTGCCATCGGCAGCCGGCGCCACCGCGCTGCGCTACGTGCTGGACATGGCTGCCGAGCCAGATCTGATTCGCCTGACCCTGTATGCGGGCGGCGAATCACTAACGCGCGCCTACCTGCTACTAGGCGGCGCGGCGCGGCCGGCCAGCGTGTGGATACGCAGAGAGGCTGCGCCATGAGCAGCGATGAGGACATGTCGCCGGATGCCTCGCCCGGCAGCGTCCGCAGGAAAACCGGCGTGCGCAGGGTCAACAACCTGCCCGTCTACGTGGTTGGCGGCGCCATGGGTATCTTCCTGCTGGTGATGGCCCTGGTAGCCTGGGACCGCTCGGCGCAGCAGAACCGCCCGGCAGACGAGCTGGAAGCCAAGGCAGGCAGCACCAGCATGTTCGCCAGCGAGATCGCGGGCAGCGAAAAGGACGGCTTCGTCGCGCCTGCAAAGGCCGCGGCCCCGCCAATGCCAGAGATCCCCCCGCCCGGCGCCATCATCGTGGCGCGCCCCGATGACCTCGAAGCACCGCCGCGGCCGCCCGGCGGTGCGCTGCCGCTGGAAGAGCAGCGCGGCATGGAGGAACGCGAGCGCAGCCGCATGGACAAACTGCGCCAGCTCGACGAAGCGGTCCGCTCGCGCACCACGGTGCAGGCCGCTGCTCCGCGCAGCGCGGGTTCCGCGCCTGGCGGCGTCCCGCTCAGCAGAGAGGAAGCCCTGACGCAAATGGCGGCGCTGCAGCAGCAGGCCGATGCGCAGGGCCGCGACAATCCTGCAGCTGCCTACCTGGCCCGGCTGCAGCAGCTGCAGGCCGCAAGCCTGGGAGACACAGCGTCCCGGCCAGTGCCGCCAGCCGAACCGGCGGCGGGCGGCAAGGACTACCGCCAGTTCGACGTACAGGGCCAGGGCGACCGCTGGCGTCTAGACTCCCGTGCGGAAGCGCCCCGCTCGCCGTACGAACTGCGCGCCGGCTTCATCGTCCCAGCCGTCCTCATTTCCGGCGTCAATTCCGACCTGCCGGGCCAGATCGTCGCCCAGGTCAGCCAGGACGTGTTCGACACCGCGACGGGCAAATGGCGGCTGATCCCGCAGGGCTCGCGCCTGGTGGGCCAGTACTCGAGCGACATCGCCTATGGCCAGTCGCGCGTGCTGGTCGCGTGGCAGCGCATCGTCTTCCCCGATGGCAAGGCCATGGACATCGGCAGCATGCCCGGCGCGGACAGCGCCGGCTATGCGGGCTTCCGCGACCAGGTCAACAACCACTACTTCCGCCTGTTTTCCTCGGCCTTCCTGATGTCAGGCATCACGGCGGGCATCGCCATGAGCCAGCCGCAGACACTGAGCCTGGGCACGCGCCAGAGCGCCAGCAGCGCCATGAGCGAGGCGCTGGGGCAGCAGCTTGGGCAGGTGACGGCCCAGCTGATCGCCCGGAACATGAACGTCGCACCTACGCTGGAAATCCGGCCCGGCTACCGCTTCAACGTGATCGTCACCAAGGACCTGACCTTTTCCCGCCCCTACAAGGCATTCGACTACTGACGGCAAGGAGCAGCAATCATGGACAAATCTTTAGCGGCTAAAATCATGGCGGGCATGGTGCTCTGCATTCCGATTGCCGTGCAGCCGGCACGTGCGGGGCTGCCGGTCATCGATGCCAGCAACCTGTCGCAGAACAGCGTGAGCGCCCTGGAAAACGTGGCGCATACGCTCAAGCAGATCCAGCAGTACCGCACGCAGCTGCAGCAGTACCAGAACATGCTGCAAAATACCGCCGCGCCGCCCGCCTTCATCTGGGACCAGGCCAGCCAGACCATGAACCTGCTACGGCGCGAAATCGATACCCTCGGCTACTACAAGAGCAGCCTGGGCAGCATTGACGCCTATCTGCGCAAGTACCGCAGCGCCAGCGACTACCGCGGATCGCCTTGCTTCTCGGTGCGCGGCTGCACGCAAGCCGAGTGGAATGCGATGAGCGACGCCCAGCGCCTTGGCTCGGACGCCCAAAAACGTTCGACCGACGCCCTCTTCCGGGGACTCGACCGCCAGCAGGACGCCATGGAGGCGGACGCGCGCCAGTTGATGAAACTGCAGGCGGCGGCGCAAGGCGCCAGCGGCCAGATGCAGGCCATCGGCTACGCCAACCAGCTGGCCAGCCAGCAAGCCACGCAACTGCTGCAGATACGCGGCCTGCTGATTTCCCAGCAAAACGTCATCGCCACGCGCTACCAGAGCCTGGCCGACCGCGAGGCGATGCAGCGCGCCTCCGACGAAGTAGTGCTCAGCAACACCTATCGTCCCAGCCCCGCGCGCGGCTGGTAGGGAGGCAGCCATGCGCCAGTCAATCATACTGTTCGCCGTATTAATCCAGCTGGCGGCCTGCACCCCTGGCGATCCCGCGGACTCCCTGCCGCCCGTGACGGCAGAGAACTGCGAGCCGGAGGCGATCGCGAAGATCAAGGACCGGACGGCGCGCAGCCAGTTCACGGACCTCTGCGTGCGGCGCAATACCTTCCGCCCAAGCCCCAAGCGTGAATGGTGAGGCATTCTGATGAAAGCCAATCCTCCGGCAGCCAGCCCATTCATTAAGGTAGCACTTTGTGCCGCGCTCCTGCTGTGCCTGGCACTGCTGTCCTGCACGGCCAGGGCAGAGATCGACAACACAGGTGTGCTGGACAACGTCCTTGCTCGGTACTCTGCCATTGCAGCGACATGGGCGGCGACGATCACAACACATGCCACGCGCCTGTTCTGGACCCTGGCGACCATCAGCATGGTCTGGACGTTTGGCATGATGGCCTTGCGAAAATCCGATATCGGCGAGTTCTTTGCCGAGTTCGTGCGCTTCACCATTTTTACAGGTTTCTACTGGTGGCTGCTGCGCAATGGCCCAAGCTTTGCAACGTCCATCATCGACTCGATGCGCGCGATAGGAGCCGGCGCCGCTGGTACCGGTGCGGGCCTATCCCCATCAGGTATCGTTGACATCGGATTCGGGCTCTTCGCCAATGTCCTCGAAAAATCATCGCTCTGGTCCCCGTTAAGCAGCGCCGTCGGCGTAACAATCAGCCTGATCACGCTCATTTCACTTGCCCTGATCGGCGTGAACATGCTGCTGCTCCTGATCAGCGGGTGGATACTGGCCTATGCAGGCATCTTCTTTCTAGGCTTTGGCGGTTCGCGCTGGACATCAGACATGGCCATCAACTACTACAAAACCGTGCTGAGCATTGGCGCACAGCTCTTTACGATGGTACTACTCGTCGGCATAGGGAAGTCATTCATCGACCAGTTTTATAACAATATGAGTTCTGCCTACAAGATGAATGAACTGGCAGTCATCATGGTTGTCGCCATCGTTTTGCTCGCCCTGGTCAACAAAGTCCCGTCGCTGGTAGGTGGGCTGGCAATGGGTGGTGGCACCGGCGCACTTGGCAGCGGCTTCGGCGCAGGAACGGCACTGGGTGCAGCCGCCATGGCCGCGACGGCCGCAGCAACCGCCGGTGCCGCAGCTGTCGCGGGTACGGCAAACATTGCCGGAGGGGTTCAGGCGCTGATGGCGGCCGTCTCCAAGGCAAATGCTGCAGAAAGCGCAGGAAGCGGTACTCGCGACTTCATGACCTCGGCCGGAAGCGGCGGTGGAACAGGAGCCGATCCAGGCACCGGCACCGGCGCGCTCGCCGCAGCCATGGGCGACACTGCACAGGCGGCAAGCAGCAGTGCCGACGCTGGAAGTGGTAGCGCAGAAACACAGCCAGCAGGCAGCGCACCACAGCAATCGCAGCCTCCCGCCTCACCCGCCAATCAGCAAAGTGCAAACGGACCAGCCAACGCTGGCAGCGAAAGCAAAACGGGCCAACGTGCAGCAAAAACGGCGCCCGGCATGGGTAGCCCGGCCGCCGCAGCCGCACTGGCGGCGAAAACGGGCAGGATTGCGGCAGGCACGGCGGGCAATCTGGCGCAGGGAAGCTGGGATGTCGGCAAGGCAAAGATCAAACAAGGTCTTGCTGCGGCCGGTGGGCGCGTAGGCAAAACCATCGGCGGCCAGATTGCTGCCGCCATCAAGTCTCGAGATCAGGCTGGAGTGCAGGATACCGGCGCATCAGCAATGGAAGACGGCAGCCTCTCCGCCGGGGAGAGCACTTCCGCAGATCCAACAGCGGAGGTGGCGGCATTCCGCGACCGCAAGCCCGAATAGCTCTGTACGCCCCAACGGAACAAAGGAGAAACAGCATGCTCGACCTCCCTCCCCTGCAGCAGGAGCGCATCGTGTGCTCGATCACGGCCGCAATCAAATACCAGGTGCCCGCCAATATTATGCTGGCAATCGCCGAGAAGGAAGGTGGCAAGCCAGGCATGATCATCGCTAACAAGAACGGTACTTATGACATCGGTCCGATGCAATTCAACTCCGCCTATCTCCGTGAGCTCAGAAAGCATGGAATCGTTCCAGCCCATGTGGCGATGAAAGGTTGCTATCCCTATGATCTAGCAGCATGGCGGCTGAGGCAGCATTTGCTGCACGATAAAGGAAATTTGTGGGCCAGAGCAGCGAACTACCATTCGCGCACAATCCAATACAATTTACCCTATCGGACAGATCTGATCAAAAAAGGAGATAAATGGGAACATTGGCTAGAATGCAACATCCCTTTCGTGCCGCTTACCATCCTCAAGTGAATCGCCATGAATCCAAGCGGATCAGTGATTCGTAAGCGTCTGCCCACCGCCGTCTATCCTCAAGCACCACACGATGACATGATTAAATTTGGGGCACAAACTGATTGTGTCCACAAATTTATTTATGGACACAATAATTCAAGCAGTTACAACCAGGGCGAAACGCAAGCCGTATCGCCGTCACATTCAAGCGTGCCGCTGTGCCACGTGGGCAGGTCGATGGCACCTCCGTCTCGCAGATCGCCCGTGAGCTCAAGATCAACACTAATCAGTTGTTCAATTGACGCAATCGTTTCCGTGACGAGGCGCTTACCTGCCCCAATGCTCCAAGCCAAATAGTGGCAGTCACAGTGCTCGAAACCCAGCCCGCAAGAGCACCGGTCACCAGCGGCGTACCGGGGTTATCGTGCTCAGCGTGGGCCACGTCCAGCTGCGCCAGGAGGGCCAAGTCAACTCGGCGACGATAACAATGTTGCTGGTGCGACTGCTGCTATGATCGGCTTGCCAGGCTAATCCCGCGCAAAAAAAAGCCATCACTCCCAATCAAGTGGCACTAACGCCTTTCCGCGCCACTCTTCTACTAGGTGGATGTTCGGCAGTTCGCCCCATACATCCTCATCGGCATGGTCTAGAACAATAATCTGCAAGTCCGTCTGTTTTTTACTCACTACCTTACTAAATAGTCTGAACACTTTTCGGATTGCCTCCAAATCCTCATCTTTAAACTTATGATCCGATTCGGCTTTCTCATTTGCCGGTAACGCCCGACGTGTGGGGAAATAAACTTGGCTAGGCTGGTCGTAGATAAGCATTCCTGGAACGGGGTGATTACGCTCGTTAAGGAACAGTCCTTGAAGGGCAAGCGTTACTGCCACATGATAGGCAAGCCAGTTCGCTCCGCTACCAATCTCCCACAAAAAATCATCACGGCCATCTCGCGTAACTTTAATCGTCAAGTCCTTAACAATAAGCTTAATTGGCGCCTCGGGCCACTCGCCGTCGAGCTGAGGAATAAGCTTGGCAGCAAAACCCTCAACTTTTTCCAATGCCCGCTCTTGTTTAGCACGAATCAAGCTTTCCTCGACAAGACGTTGAAGCTGCTCTACACGGCCCCTGACGCTAGCAATCTCTTTACTGAGGTCGGATGACGGCTCTTGCGTTTCGAACAGACGCACCGACTCCTCCAACCTCCCCAAGAACCTTGCATTACGCTCCCGCCGCAATGCAATCTGCTTACCAATTTTTGATCGTTCCTCAATGGCCTCGATTTCCTTTTGGACAGCCTTCAGCTTCGACAAAATTTCTTTGGTTGCCTCGCGCTGCCTTAACGTCTCACGCCCAAGACTCTCGACCGCTCGCGGATGCGACCGCAACCGCATCTCCGTTGCATCCAGGGCCGTACACAAATTGTTGAGACGGGAACGCCCTTCTTCGCTCTGCTCAAATATAGTGTTGTCGCGATCAGCTACCAGACCGCGAATCCACTTTGAAAGGGATAACCGATCTCGTTGGATTTTTAGTGAATCGGCATATGCAGCAGTGCTGTCTTCTAACTGTTGCAGTTCAACTCTACGTTCCTTGTTGATGTTATGTTCAGCGGTAAGGTCAGTCTCTTGGACACGTAGTTCTTTCAGACGCGCCAAGGCTACATCCATCGCCCCAATTGTTTCTTCACCTGCCGTAGGCTCGGCGCGTAAAACCGCTCGTAACAGCTCAAGAGTGGGATGCCACTCTTTGGGGATTGCCGTTTCCGCAGGTAACAGACCGTACTCAATCGCCTGTCGAAGCCATCCTTGACCGTCACGTTGCCATTGAGCTCCTGCCGCTTGCCGCGTACGCAGCTCACCCTCCTTACGCCGAAGGCCTCGTTGCAACTGTTCAAGCTCATGGCGCGCCTGCAGCAGCTGCGGAGTAATTGCACCTAAGACATACGGAAAGATTGTTTTCAGCTTCTCTCGATGCTCGCTCGTATCTGCCTTAAAAAACAGCACATCCGGATTGGCGACAATGTTCTGTGGTTGGAAAGTAAAGGCGACCAGATCTCGAAAGCTAGGGCGGGACTTGAAGCTATCAGTTCCACCGGGTTCAAACTCTAGATTGGACAGGCCGGAGAGGCGATTTAATGTCGACTTCACATAGTCAACATTACTGTTTTTCTGCACTATTTCATCCGGGATAGTTACCTGCGCTCCTTCTAGGACGAACATATCACCCGTGCTTTGTTGCTTGCCCGGCTCACGTCGTGCTAAAAGCTTCTCGCCCTCAACCGTATCGATTACCACACCAAACCAAGCACACTTCTCACGTATGACGCCAACAGGTATCGCACATTTATCGGCTGCCAAGCAATAGTCGATGATTGGAATCACCGCAGACTTGCCAGTTTTCGAGCGGCCGCTAATAACATTAACCTTACCTGTTTCGAAAGGGAGCACGCGCGGTTTTTCGCCATTTTTCTTAGGCCAAAGAATCACTTTTTTTATCTGAAAATACATTTAGAATTCCACGCAAAGAGTTCGTAAGACCTGCTCATCTGTCAGTGCAGAGAACCAGTCGCCAAGCTTCTCGCTGACTGGCAACAGCCATTTAATTTTGACCGGTAGCTTTGGGATGCTTGCTTGTCCATCTGAATTGAGCGCGGCCATTGTGGCAGCGTTGGCGTCAATCAAAAACAATCCAGCTTGTTCACCTAGTGCAATCGACTCCAAAGTAAGTGCACGGTATTCCAACGCCCTGTTATGGATCGCGAAGAGATTTTCGCGCACCTCTCCAAGCTTCCCAGCGAACAACGCTAAACCTGATGCCTTTTGGGTAGAATTAGCTACATCGCGAGTCGCCTTATGGAGCACAATGGGAAGAATTAAGAACGCCAGAGCGAACGACGGAGCGATACCTTCGCGGTTTTGATAAGCCTGGATAAACCGCCATATCGCATATGCCCCAATAACTGGATTTTGTACCATCTCAATCTCATTGGGATACTCCAGAAATCCTTCGTTCATCACTCTTCGTCTTTCAAAAATAATTCTGTATATCGAGGATGCCATCCCAGGCGTCGGGAGTCGGCTAACGCGTTAAAGCTACCAGGAGTAAAATGTTGGGGAACAAGTTTTCCTTCGACGGGTGGCTTCAATGAGGTACAACGGACATAAACCATTCTTCCTCGTGTGGCTTCATCTTTGCCTGAGTGCTCGTCACTGACCAACGACTCGATTGATTCGTGCTCCCTAAGCAGATCGTCATCCAACTCATCGAAGCTTCCCTTGAATACCAATCCGTCGTCAGCCCACTTTACCTTGTCGGATTTGGTACGTAAGAAGTCGCTAACTGCCCGTAGTTTCTGAGACTCTTGCGCGCCCACAAAGTCAAGTTGGGCTACAAAATCAGGCCTACTGAGAAGGAGTGCATTCACCTCTGTGGGATCAGGGACTGGCGACATGGAATGAATATAGGCAGGCGTATTACTCTTGCGGGCGAGCGCTCTGAACTCCCGTTGGAACTCACCACATTCAATCTTCGCAGGCTTCCGCTGCCTTATCAGCGAATCAGCACGTTCCTTAGCGAGTCCAATGCCAGTTGCACAAAGCAGTTCGTGCAAATTTTCATCTGTCGTCGCTATTAGCAGCCGGCACAACGCCTCAACTGGATCTCGATCCGTCGACGCAATCTGAATCCGCCTCACGAACTTCCACCTTATGTCCTCGGCAAAGCTCAGAAACTTTTGTACGTGCTTCAGGCAGTCATCTGCGGGTGGGGCGGCGGCAAGGCTCGCAGAGACCGACGCGACAACCGCTGCCACATCTTCGCGAGTGCTCGCCTTGGAAATCGAGGAACTAAATTGGCCCTCGTGCGCGGGGGTAACATAAAGCTGGAATACCGTACTCTCCACATTTAGACGACCGGCATCGATATCATCAATCCAGTTCGCGATCGTTTTCCAAAGGTCAACCGCCCAGTTCGATAAAGGATTGTGGGATAGAGCGCTCTTTGTCTGCTCCACCAACATCTCGCCATTTGCGTAATGCACGGCAACGTCGTCAACTAACTCCATGGACACGCATGCATCCTTCGGTGCGGTCAAAAGGTGATAAAACATTCTGAGCGGTTGAAGCGCAAATCCTAAGTACTGGCCTGGCGCATTGTGTTTAGACTTTGCCAACTTCGACTTATTCAAGTTCATCCCTTCTTAAGCCCCATGCGTCCGCAGAAAACAAACAATGAACAGTCCGACGACACGTAAGTGGATGTTCCCATTGCAAGACAGGGTACTGAGTAACTGGCCGAAGCGACCAACAATCAACATAATTATCTATAAAAGTATATACGACAATATCCAATATTGACTAATGGAAATGCGTTATAGCTAGTTTTTGAGAAAAAGAACAGTCTGCAATAGCATCTAAAATCGAGCTGCATGCTAATAAGGTTGCGCGATATCAAACGGTAGACATGTAGGCTCCGTAGACGTAACGCCATTGCACTCATATACTTGGTGGCGCGCATATTTTTCTTGCGACTTGAACGCGCTGGGGTGAAGCTGACGATCTTCGCCCATCACAAATCAAAAATGGCGCTATACAGAGCTGTTCCAAATTAATCGAAGCTCCACCAGAATCGGCGGCAGTTGCAATAATTTCGCTGATTTGTTCTTCCAGCGGCTCACCTTCGCAAAGCCCTATATTATCCTTAAGTGCCTTCAACCAAGTAACGTAGTGACGTCTGTACCCAGCGTCGAGCTTCTTCACAATATCAAGTTCCGGCTTGAAAGCATGGGCATAACATATGATCGCGGCTTCAAGACAATTCCTCGCTTGCGCTCTTGCCTCCCCCTCCATCCCAGTTCCTGCAAGTAAGCATGCTGCTTCAAAGCCAGTTGTAGCTTGGGAAAAAAGTAAAAGACACAACGCAGCGTGTGCATCGAATGCACCCACTTTGACATCACCCAATCGCATTAACGACAGTCGATTGATACGTATACAAAGATTACCCAGGGATCGTACTGCCTCAGGCCATTCCGCTCGCTGCATCAAGCTTTCAGGTAGAAATCCATCACTGACAAACACAGACCCTTCGGTCGTTTCCGAAATTTCAGCACGTCTACCGAACGGTAGTGCCCGAAGACTTTTTCCGACTTGGCTAAACGTCAACGTCACCACTGCCCCCAACTCCAGTTCGCCTTTCATCTGCAGAAGAGCCCCCATAACATCCCTGCTCAAGGAAGTGAAATCCAACTCCACCCCCACTCCTCGTATCTGAAGAACGCGTGCGCATCCCGCGGGCAATGAAAATACTATTCTCCGCAATCCAATATCAGCACAAATTACTACTAGTTCGTAAAACGATGCGTACTCAAAAACTTCCACATCTGTCGCGTCACTTCTACCAATCGTGGTCCAATGTGTAGATGACCAAGCCGCGGTGGAATTTTCAAAATACATGAAATTAGATGGAAAACTTGGATGAATAAGCAATTTCATAGGACGTTCAACATGGAGAAGAAAATTTAAAGTTTATTCTTTTAACATCAAGCACAGGTGTATTTCACTTAAATAACTAAACAAAAATAAAACAACATTCACTGTTATATGAAAATACACTGCAGAACCTGCATTTTAGAATGCACTTATGGGATACCCCTTGCAAAGTATGTACAAGGGCCATTCCCACTATAGAAAACAGCCAGAATAAACCAGTTTATATCATCATTAGGTGACACAGGATGCCATGCTGCAAGTGCTCCAGCGTAGTCACCAGACAGGTACCTCACGTAATTATCTCTAGCTCGTGCATCGTCCTCCATCCATACACGCATCACCTCCAAGCGATGCGATCGCAGCCAATTGGCCCATGACTGAAGATCTCCATCGTCAAAAAATGGCAGATCCGGATGGCTGCGCGCGCCGCCTGCATGAAGAACCAGCGGCGCGGCCTTGATCGGCAAGACATTCATTTTGGACCTCCGTTCAATCGTTTCCTGTTTCCTGTTTCCTGCTACCGTCAGCATGGGCTGCAAACCGCATGCTGTCACTGCGGTCCCGACCTGGCCAACCGGCGCTGCAGCGGTTCCCGCGCAAGAGACAAGGCATCCTGATTGGCATTGGCCTGCCGGCTTTCAATTTCAGACTGCACGGCTGGCCGCACCTGTCGGTCCAGGCCTTCCATGCCCAGCCGGCTCTTGCTGGCCAAGTCATTGAAGTCGGTGTATCCCTTCGGATCGGCCGCCTGCTCGCCCGGAGCGAAGACGGGCAGCAGCACGCGGCCGCCAGTCAGCCGGGCCGCTTCCTGCGCCTTGGCCTTGCCGGGATTGATGCCCTGGGTCGCTTCCAAGTGCTGGTCGTTGTCCCCGGCGATGATCACCGGCTTGCCCGGAAACCGGCCGTGCAACGCCTTCGCCACCAGTGGCAGGTTGCCCGAGTCGAAGGCGGCGACGGTGGCAAAGCCGAGTGACTTGGACATGCTGGCGGCGGTCGCATAGCCTTCCGCAATGACCAGCGCAGGCGCACGGGCCAGCGCCTCCAGGCCGCCGACGGCGTGGAAGCAGCCGGTCTTGCGGCTGTCGCGCGCAAAGCGCTTGCTGCCATCCTCGCCGATGTACTGCATGCTCCATTGCTTGCCATCGGCGTCGGTGGCCGGAATGTAGCTGGTCTTGCCTGCCGTGTCGGTAAAAATACCCGTGGTAGGCAGTAGCCCCTTCGACACCAGGTACGGCGTCGGTTCCGCCATCGGCAGCAGGCTGGCCATCTGCCGCACGACGCGGCTCGCCGCCTCCTCCTGCAGCTGCGCCTGGGCGGCCTGGCGTTCCTGCAGCCTGGTGGCCGCTTCGGCCTGCAGCCGGGCCTTCTGTTCCGGGTCCAGCGCATAGCCCTTGTATTTCCAGTCCATCGCCTCTCCCGTCTTGTTGTTCTTGATATGGCCTGCCGGATGGCCATCCAGGTGGGCGACATAAAAGCCGGAGCCGGAATGCTCGCTGTGCTTTTCGCCCTCCACGGTGATCCGGTGCTTCTGTCCATCCATCAGGGGGTGCTCGCCGCTCACCACGCAGCGCATGCTGCGCAGCGCATCGGCAAACTCTTCCCGCGCCGTCATGGCGGGCCCTTGCTGGGGACCTGTCTTGCCGGGCATCCAGCGTGCCAACCGCGCCATGTTCGCCTTCGCTCCCGCGTACCAGGACTTCGCCACCTTGTCCCATGCCGCGCCGGCCGCCTTGGCCAGCTTGCGTTCGCCGTAGGGCACGGCCAGGTACTGGCGCGGCTGGCGCGGGGCGGCTGGCGTACCGTCTCGCGACTCCTGTCCGCCAGCCCCCTCGGCTGCGGGTTGCCGGTGCCACTTCCCGAACACGGCGGAATCGGCCCCAGGCGGTGCCATCCACGCTTGCGCCGCCCTGTCCCAGCGCGCACCCAGGGCCTTGGCTTCTTCCTTTTCCCTGAACGGCACGGCAAGCAGCACGCCGGCGCCAAGTGCGGCCTGGCCGCTGCCCTGTTCAAGCTGCGCCACCCGGCGCTGCAGGTCCGCGCTGCCGGTGACGGCAGCCAGTTCCGCGCTCTTGCGCGCTTCGCGTGCCGCAACCAGGTCTTCCGCGGCGCTGGCGGGATCCCGCCGCACGCGCTCTTCATGTAGGCGGGCCAGTTTCACGGCCTTCTCGCGCTCATCCGTTTCGGAGTGCGCGTCGATCAGCGCCAGCCTGCCCGCCAGCTGCGCCGCTTCGCGCTGGGTGCCACGGTCGACCAGCCACTGGTGGCGGCCATCGGCCTGCTGCGCGTAGACGCTCCAGAATTCCGGCCTGAGGCCAAGCTGATCGGCCGATGCCTCCTGCTGCTCCCCATCCACCTCGCCAGTGGCCATGCCCTGCACCATCACGCGGCCGTTCCAGTCGTGCGGCAAGGTAAAGCCCAGGTGCCGCATGGCGGCGGCGTCCAGCACGGCACCGGCTTCGCTGCCACTACCGCGCACTACCTGCAGCCGCGCCAGAACCACGTCGCTGTCGTCTGCATTTTCCATATCGACCTTCACGATGGCCTCCCCTTCCTCCACTTCCGTGCGCTTCTCCACCTTGGCGGCGTCGAACCCCTTCCAGTGCTGTTCCTGGGCCTCTGCCACGGCCTGCGACACTTCCGGCGATGCAAAGCGCTCGCATGCGAAATCGCCATCCGGCCCCCACGCGACGCCGGCGAGTTGCCGCCCGTCTGCCGCCTCCATGCTGCGGTTGGCGGCCTGCGACTTTGTCACGTAGCAGCGTGCCGCTTCGTCCAGCGTGGCGAAGGACTGCGAAAACAGGTCCTTGCCGCCCACCCGCTCCCTGACAGTGAAACTGGCAGCATCCTCTGCAACAGGCGCCTGCTGCGGCGACGCAGCCTGCCCCAGCGCCTGCACCTGTTCCAGCCCCAGCACATAGGCCTGGATCTTCTCGGCCCCGGACGCGGCGCGGAAAATCTCCAGCGGATCGGACTGCAGCGCGCGTATCCATGATCCGACATAGGCCGCGTGCTGGCCGGGATCGTGGCCGATGCCCAGCTCGTCGCCCAGCAGCATGCTGGCGATTTCCGCCCGCAGCTCTTCCCGCGCATATTCCTCGCTGCCGAAGGGATGGCCAAGGTCGCGGCCCAGCCGGCTGGCGTGCCCGGTCCAGTGCCCGAGTTCATGCAGCGCCGTCGCATAGTAATTGTCCGCCGTGGGGAACTGCTCCTTGCCCGGCAGGTGGATGGTGTCGGTGGACGGCCGGTAGAACGCGCTGTCGCGGCCCTCGCGACCACCATGCTCGATGGTGGCACCCGATGCCTGCAGTATCCGCTCCGCCCGCTCGGCCGGCGCCCAGGCAGCAGGAGGCCGTGGCGCCAGCGGCGCCAGGCCGTCGATCTGCGACGCGTTGAACACCGTGGAAAAAAACATCTGCGGCCGCTCCAGCCTGACAGACTGCCGCGCCTGGCGGCCGTCGCTGCCCAGCACCGGCTTGCCGTCGGCATCCGTCTGGCCCTGCTCCTCGCTGAATTTCCAGTACTGGATGGGCGTGCCCTTCTCTCCCTGGCGCACCTGCGCACCGGCGGAAGCAGCCTGCTTGTAGGTCATCCAGCGCTGGTCTTCATGGCCTTCGCTCATCAGGTGCAGGGCGTTGATGCCCTTGTAGCGCTTGCCCGTGGTGGGATTGAATGGCAGGAACACTCCCGGCTCGCCCGGCTTCCATGGCTTTTGCCAGGGCGCCGTCCCTTCCCTGAGCTGCGCCACCAGCTTCTCGGCGATCGTTTCAATCAGTGACTTGGGCAGGTCGTTCATGGTTCGTGCTCCCTGTCAGGGGCAGCGGCGCGCTGGCATCGGCCAGGTCAATGACGCCTGCCGCCGCATCGTGTTCATCCACGGCATCCTCGGCAAAGGAGCCGGCCTGTTCGGCTTCATCCGGCGCAAACTCGGCCCGGCTGCCAGGTATGGCGGCGTCGCCCAGCTTCTCGCGCAGGATGGCAGCCATGGCCTGTTCTTCGGCCATCGCGCCACCGGTCTGCCTGTCTCGTGCATTCTCATTCTTCATCGTTTTCCTCCTCTTCTACGCGGTTGAAAGTCGGACGTGCTACCAAGTCAGCACCGGGACGATCACCGTGCGGACCTGTATACGCTGGACGGGGCCAAAGTAGCGCGCGTCGAAAGACCGGGGATTGGCGTCCGCCATCAGCAGCAGCTGGAATTCGCTGAGGATGTAGCGGTCGGCCTGGAAGCGCGCCATGGGACGGCCATTGCCATCGGCGGCCAGCGGCGCACTGTGCGCAAGCAGGCGCCCATTGACGCGCACGCCGTCCGGCGCCACGCTGACCGCGTCATTGCCCGCGCCAAGCACTTTCTTCATCATGTAGCCATAGCCGCCGGGACAGAAACCCGCGCCAATGTAGCCGCGCCGGCGCGCCTCTTCGAACACCCCCAGCTGGGGCGGACAGAACATCACGTAGCGCCCGGGCGTCACCGGGGCTGAACTGGTCCAGTACAAGCCGCGCGGAATACTATGGCTGCTGTTGATGCGCGCGCCAGCCAGGTGGGCTGCCACGCCCAGCACCAGCAGCGCGGCGCCCAGCGAGGCGCTCCAGGCGCCGAGTTTCACGCATGTCCGGTTCATAGCCGTATACCCTCCCCGTCCGCAGGCCGGTGCGCGTGATGCAGCTTGTCGCTTTTCGTGGGCGCGGGGATGGCGGCACGCGCCTGGAAGACCGCATCCTGGAAGTACAGCGGCTGGCGGCCGTAGATCGCCGGATAGCCGGCCACGTAGACGACCATGTCGCCGGCCTTCTCGATGTCGCCGCTGGCCGACTTGACGGGGCCGGGCATGCGCAGGCACTCGTCCGGCGTGAGCAGCGGGCGCTGCGTCTCCTGGATGGTGCGCGACACTTGGGCCAGCAAGGCGCTGGTGCGGCGTCCGCTCGTCGTGACCTGTTCCTTCGCCACCGTGGTCTGGCCCGTCAGCTTGGACAGGTGCTCGGCCGTCTCCAGCCGGTTCGGCGGATAGGCATTCTGGATATGGCAGCTCGAAGTGATGCTTTCATCGGGACCATAGCCCGTTTCGCGGCTCTTGAGCTGGTTGATGTCCTGGCAGATCAGGTAGCACTTGATGCCGTAGCCCGCCAGGAAACCCAGGGACTCCTGCATGATGTCCAGCTTGCCCAGGCTGGGAAACTCGTCGAGCATCATCAAGAGGCGGTGCCGGTAGCGCGCCACGGGGCGCCCGTTCTCGAAGCTGACGCGGTCGGCCAGCTGGCGCACGATCATGTTGACAAGCACGCGCACCAGCGGGCGCAGGCGCGCCTTGTCCGTCGGCTGCGTGACGATGTACAGGCTCACGGCACTGTCGTGGTGCATCAGGTCGCGGATGCGGAATTCCGAGCGGCTCACGTTACGCGCGACAATCGGGTCGCGGTACAGCGACAGATAGGACTTGGCCGTGGACAGCACGGAACCGGCTTCCTCCTCGGGCCGGTCGAGCATGTCGCGCGCGGCCGAACCCACCACCGGATGATTGCGTCCGTCAGCATGGCTGTAGGTGATCATTTCCATCCACAGTTCGCCGATGCCGCGGTTCGGGTCCGCCATCATGGCGTCGACCACGGACAAGGTGGCCGTGGTGCCTTCGGCACGCGCCTTGTACAGCGCATGCAGGATCACGCCCACGATCAGCGCCTGGCTGGTCTTTTGCCAGTGCGTCTCCAGCCCCTTGCCGTCCGGGTCGACGATCAGGGTGGCGAGATTCTGCACGTCGCCCACCTCGTGCTCCGTATCCAGGCGGATCTCGTCGAGCGCATTCCAGCACACGCTGCCCTTGGCGGCGGCCGGCTCGAAGTACAGCACCTTGTTCCCTGCATGCTTCTGGCGCCAGCCCGAGGTCAGCGCCCACAGCTCGCTTTTCAGGTCGGTGACGACGGCGCTGTGCGGCCACGCGAGCAGGGTCGGCACCACCAGGCCGACACCCTTGCCGGAGCGGGTCGGCGCGTACGTCAGCACGTGCTCCGGCCCGTCGTGGCGCAGGTAGTGCTGCCTGCCAGCCCGGTCCAGCCAGGCACCCACGTACACGCCGGCGCTGGCCGGCTGCGCCCTTCCGGCCAGCAGCTGCCACAGCGAGCGCGTCGCGGGCAGCAGGCCGGCGGCGCGGATGTCCGTGATGTTCGCCCAGCGCGCCGAGCCGTGCAGGTACTCGCTGGCGCGGGCCGAATTCACCGAGATCATGCGGGCTACCAGCAGCCCGATCAGTCCGACGCCCGCGACGCTGATGCCCACGCTGCCCGCCTGCATCAGCGCATCCGGATACTGCCCGCGCCATCTGGCAGCCCAGCCGACGATCGCCCATGGCGGATAGACCTGGCTGGCATGCCAGCCCAGCGCGCTCTGGTAGTGGAAGGTGTGGGCAAAGAACTGGGTGGCCGCCTGGAAGCCGCCAACGAGGGTGAGCGCGGCCAGCGCGGGGATGGCCTTGCGGGCGCCCCGCCGCGCGCTACGCACTTGGGGACCGACGGCATTATTGAACCTGTCTTTCATCTGGTCCGTCCTTTCGTCTTGATGACGCCGTCAAGCGTCACGGTGACGGCATCACCGGGGGCCAGCTGGCGCAAGCGCCTTGCTGCTGCGCCGCTCACCGGCAGGACCATCGTTGCCGCGCCCCGCTCCAGCAGCGCCAGCACCTGGCCGCCCGCCTCGCGCAGCCCGGCAAAGACAGCCGGCCCCTTGACACCATCATATCGTTCAAATTTCGGTATATCGGACAATCGCGGCCTTGTTTGTTCCTGCTCAAGGAGGAAGGCATCCACTGCCGCCGAGCCGGTATCCCGCCTGTCCGCTACGCCTCCCCGCCCAGGAACATGCCGTCGCATGCGCTGATCTGCTGCGGCTCCTTGCTGCTCCATGTGACCAGGTACATCACGCGGCAATAGCACTTCAGTTCCACTGCCGATGCGAACCATACCGAGTTGGGACAGCTTTCGCAGACGGTTCCTGGCTGCGGGCGGCGGATGGCCTCCAACGCCGCCAGGGTCGGACTGGGAGTGGGAGCCGCGCCGGGGTCCGGCGCGGGGCTCGCCGGACGTGGTGGCGGCGCACGCTCCAGCGACTCCAGCGCCTGCTCCAGCAGCGCGTCGCGCTGCGCCTTCACCGGGCTGTCCGCCCCGGCGCGGGTGCGTTGCCTGTTCATCCTGCTTCTCCTTCGTGCCCACGGCACGCAACAGGTCCTGGCGGCGCCGCTCCAGCACGGCGTCGTCGAACGTGACCGCCAGGTGCGCGGCAGCCGCCGCCTGGATGACCTGGTCCTGGAACGCGGCGCTGCCATCGACATGCAGGCAGCGGCCATAGCGCGATACCGCCATGTCCAGCGCCAGCAGCAGGCCCGCCTGCGTGGCGCCGCGCGTGATTTTCAGCTTATGCCCGTCGTCGCGGATCGTGGTCGCGCCAGCGCAATAGATGAGCGTGCCATGCTTGGTGACGCTGTCCTGCCGCAAACCATTCGGCGCCTGCGCCCCGCCTGCCTCACTTGCCAGCTCGCTGCCAGCCAGCGTGTTGCCTGCCAGGCCCTGCTTGCCGCCGCGTGCTCTCAAGGCAGCCAGCGCCTGCGCGTCGCCAGCCCCGGCACGGGTGCGCAGCCAGTCCGCCCAGGCAAGGCGGCCGTGCTGGCTGCGGATGGCGCGGCGCTCGGCAAGGTAGCCGCTATTGATGCGTTCGATGTCCGCCATGAGCGTCTTCGCGGCCGCCGCATGCAGGATGCGTTTGGCAAACGGGCCGCAGGCAAGCATGCGGATGGCCGCCCGCTTGAGCCTGCCCCGGCGCTTCGCCTCGGCAATCAGGCGCTGGTGCTGTGCGCGCGCACCCGCCAGTGCACCAACGCGCACTTGGACGGCATCCTGCTGCTGTTCCTGGTAGAGCGCATACAGTGCGGCCGTTGCCACGCGCAGGCGCAGCGGCTGGCGAATTTGGCCCGCCTGGCTGGGATGGCCCCCTGTCCCGGCCGGCCCGGGAGTGAATGGCCCCAGCCGCGCTTCCAGGCGCGCCCTGGAACAGTCGAGGTGCACGGAGCTGGCCTTCACGGCCGTGCCGTCATCGGCCAGGATCACCAGGCCGTTGCCCCGTTCGCGCAGCGCCAAGCCGTGCACCAGCAGCACGCCGTGCAGTTCCTGCCACGAGGCCGCATCCCGCATCTGCGCATGGCATGCGCGGCGTACCAGTCCCAGCAGGCTCTCGATGCCGGCGTGGCGCTCCATGTCCATGGCGCGGCTGGCGGCGCCCGTTTGCCGCGCCTGGTGGTTGTCGCGCTGCAAGCCGAACTCGTCCTCCAGCGCCGCGCACAGCTGGCCCAGCGTGGCATGGTCGCGGTAAGGCTGGTGGATCGTGTAGCGGCTGGGATGGATCTTGTTGATGGCGATATGCACGTGCAGGTTGTCCGTATCGTGGTGCACGACACTGATGCGCTGGTGCGCCCCATAGCCCAGCCCGTGGCAGATGCGCGCTTCCACAGCCTGCAGCACGGCCGGGGGCGGTTCCTCTCCAGCAGGGAAACTGAGGATCAGGTGATAGGTCTTGTCCGACCGCGCGCGCTGGTTCTGCGCCTGCGTGTTGAGGATCTCGGTGACAGCCACTGCGGGCTGGTCCGACTGGCAGTTCGTGACCGTCACGCTGCCGACGCGTTCCCGCTTGGCCTGCGCATCGGCCAGGTAGGCCAGCAGGCTGGCAAAGCCGCTTTTCCGCGCGACCTTCATGGGAACATGCTTGGCAATCATGCTGCTCTCCCCCTGCTGTCCTGCCGCCGCCTGTCCCGGACCGGCACGGCCAATTTTTTAGCGGCTAAAGTCCGCGCCCCTGCTGCGGCAAGACCACGGCGCGCATGACGGCATGCATTTCATCCTGGGTATCGGCGATCTTGGCCAGCACGGCGCGGATCGTCGCCTCACCGAACGCGGCAGTGCGCTCGTCGTTGGTCAGCCACAGCTTCAGCAGGCCGCCCAGTCGGCCCAGGTCGCCATTGATGCGCGCCAGTTCCTCGACGCGCCGGTGATCGAGGATGCCCGGCAGCCGGTAGCCCAGCCCGACCCTGCGCAGGTAGGCCGCCACCGGCAGCCCGGCCGCAGCTGCCAGCCGCTTGATCTGCGCTTCTTCATCGGGCAGTACCGGCACGCGCAGCTGCCGGGCCTTGCGGGTGGTGGCGTGTCCTGGTTCTTGCATGGCGTCCTCGCGGTTGGCGCGGCACGCGCAGGCCTCGCAGAGCAGGATGTCCGTTGAGCGCCGCAGGCGCGAATAAGGCCCCGTGAAGAGAGATAACCGGCCCGCCGGTTAGCTAACTTCACCTATCCTGCCCCGGCCCGCACGGCGACCGAGCCATTTAATCGTAGGACAGGCTTTCGATTTAACCCTTGTTCTGGCACAAAACGGAGCGGATTTTATCGGTCACTATTCCGAAAAGGCCTTTAAAGGCCTTATTTGCCTCGAACCGTGGCATATCAGGCTTCAACCGTGTCAGATTGGTGGTTCAACCGTGCCAGTTTTGTGGTGTAACCGTGCATCTTCCACATAACGTGAAGGGGAGTAAATACCATGGAGAAACCCTATGCCGAACAACTGAGTGACTGGATCAAATGCAGCAAGCCGGCCAAGCGCGACCAGTACTTGGTCGCCTTCCTTGCCGTCAGCGACGATGTACGCGCCGCACTGGCGGCGGGCTTTCCCATGAATACCATCTGGCGCCATATGTATGCCTCGGGGCGCGTACCGTTCGGCTACGACACGTTCCTGAAGCACGTGCACCGCATGCTGAAAGCCACCGCACCGGCCGAGGAGACGGCTGGACAAGGCGTGGCGCCGCAGCGGCCGTCATCCCGCCAGGCCCGCGCGGCATCCGGGAAACCGGACGCCGTGGCACCCCGCCCGGCGCCAGCGCCGGCCGGCTTCCATTTCAACCCGATCCCGGACAAAAAGGAGCTACTGTAATGGCCCATATCCATATGATGCTGCAGGGTAAAGGCGGAGTCGGCAAGTCGCTAATCGCCGCCCTACTCGCCCAGTACATGCTCAGCAAGGCCCGCACGCCGCTGTGCATCGACACCGATCCCGTGAATGCCACCTTCCATGGCTACCAGGCGCTGCAGGTCCGGCGCATCGACCTGATGGAAGAGGAGGAAATCAATCCACGCGGCTTCGACGCCCTGATCGACCTGGTGGCGCAAGCCCAGGGGGACGCCATCATCGACAACGGCGCCAGTTCCTTCGTGCCGCTGTCGCACTACCTGATCAGCAACCAGATCCCGGCCCTGCTGGCGGAACTCGATCATTTGCTTGTGGTGCACACGGTGATCACGGGCGGCCAGGCCCTGCTCGATACCATCAGCGGCTTTGCCCACCTGGCCAGCCAGTTTCCACCGGAAACCCGCTTCATCGCCTGGCTCAATCCCTACTGGGGGCCGGTCGAGCACGAAGGCAATGGCTTCGAGCAGATGAAAACCTATCTGGCCAACAGGGAGCGCCTGTCTGCCATCGTCCGGCTGCCCGTCTTGAAAAAGGAAACCTTCGGACGCGACCTGGCCGGCATGCTGCAGCAGCGCCTGACCTTCGACGAGGCGCTGGCCATGCCCGCACTGCCCATCATGACGCGCCAGCGCCTGAGCATCATCCGGCGCCTGATCTACGGCGAACTCGATGCCGCGATGGTGCTGTGATGGGCGACCAGACCGAGGAGCTGCTGCGGGAAATTGCCGCGAAACATGGCATCGCCGTCGCGCGCGACGACCCCATCCTGGTTTTGCAGACCATCAACAGTCGCCTGATGCAGGACAGCGCCAGGGCCCAGCAAGTCCAGCTGGATCGGTTCAAGGAGGAAATGGAGGAGCTGTCGCGGCGCTGGAGCACGGACGCCAGGGAAAAGGCCGAACGCATCGTCAATGCGGCACTGGCCGCCGCCCGGGAAGCCATGGCTGCCGCCATGCAGGAAGGAGGCCAGCAGGCGGCAAGGGCCGCACGCCAGGAAATCGACGGCGCCCTGCTCCAGCTTGCCCGTCCCGTGCGCGCCGCGCAAGCCATCGCGGTGTTGAATGTCGCCGCCGGCTGCCTGGCCATGCTGGCGGCGGCCGTGGCCTCATGGGCCGTGCTGCGATAGGCCCAGCCGCGAGCCGCGACCGGCTTGCAGCACATGGCTGCGCTCGGGCCCCTGCTGCGTCTGCTGCCGCTGCAGTAGCTTTTCCAGGCGCAGCGCCTGCTGCTGCGCATCCCACTCGCTGGCCAGCCCAGGATGCCGGGTACGCAATTTGCGCTCAGCCAGTTCCTCGATGCGCGGCGCGTGCACGCCCATGCTGTCGCGCACTTCGCGCTACATTCCGGTCATACATTGCGAGTCAAGCAACCATGCGCCGATATTCACGCTCAAGATAATCATCAACTGCAGCAATATCTAAGTTTCCCTCTCCATACCATGCTTTTATCTCCGTCAAAGCCAAGGTACCAAAACGAGCCCAGGCAACCATGTTACTACGCAACATAAACTGGATAATTTCTCCGCCAGAACGTACGCCAGCATCCACAGCGTCGACCAAGCATAATGAACCATGCGCAATCATTAGCATACGGCGCAATTCAGGATTCGCAGCGGACGGCACACATTGTAGCCATGGCTGGTCGTGATAGAAGCGCTGCTTGACGGTCCACATCAGGCGAGTCAAAATTTCCGTAATGAGCACCGGAATGGACAAGGCAAAGCCATGACGCAAGTCATAGCCTTGCTCGAATACCCGCACAGCAATAGTAGCGAAGGTTTGTCTATGTTGCCCAAACTCTCCTACTTCAAGCAATTGAAGCAGAGAGAAAAACGGCATGGGAATACCCGTTCCACGCCCACCCGACGACAAGGTACCAGAGGACCCAGCCATATCGGAAAACAGATGCCCCAACCAATTGGCAAAACCTGCAAAGACCTTGGATACCAGATTAGTGCCACGTAACTCGAAGGTCGTCGTGTCAATGGTAATTAGCTTACCATCCGAAATAAAACTTGCAGTACTTGTAAACTGATTAAGTAGTGAAAAAAACAAACCGGTCAGATCAGGGGAGTGGGCGAGGCTCTTAATGTGATGATTTCCAGTACTCATCTTGAACGCTCCACCTACATCAGCGGTGTGGCGATGATCATAGTTCACTTTAAAATTCCGCTCCAGAAAACCGATCGCACTCGCCGTAGCATGATCCGGATTACGCGGCCCGTCCCATCCATTCATCCTGGCAAAATTTTCCACGAGTTTATTCGTGGTTTCATCGGCCATTTTTCCGACCGCACCTTGACCAGGCAAACCGACAAAGAAAATATCTACCAAGCCGCCTATCAGTCCACACGTTCCTGCGATCATGTAGTCATACTTATCGCAGTTTGCATTCTTAAGGCTGAACTCTTCCTTAATACGTTTCTCCAGTGCAATGCGCTGGGTATCACTCATGAGAAGACGGAAGGGGTCCGCCAATAACTGGACGTTATTTCGCGCAGAATAGGCGTCCGCAGCGGCTAGATAATCGTTCCAGCAAGCGCTGGAATCCACTTGTACGCAATCCAGCAGACTTAACGGCTTTATCATCGGCACTGGAGGCGTAGTGGCTGTATAAGGCTCGATATCGATATCGATATCGATATCATGATTATCAAAAATCACCACGACATCGTCGGAAGTCGCTACAGTACAGGCCTGCGCAAGCAACTGGTCCAACAGTTTGTCATTCTGCTCTTGGCTACTCTGCAACTGAGCGAGCGTCAGCGATATCGCGCCTAACTGATCACCTACGGCATTCAATTGATGCTGCTGCACCACGAGAAATTGAGCTTCGCTGTGCAACTGGTTTTCCCCACTCACGAGAAAAGACCAACAAATTTTTCTTTTGCCTTGTCCGCGGCATCACTGGCGGCTCCTTTCAGCACATCACCAACCTTAAAGTAGCCGATGATCTCAAAGGCTTTCGCGAGCTCCTCCAATTTGTTTTTTGGAAGCCCTGGCTTAAGCCCAAGCTTGAACACACGCTGCTTTTGCCCATCCTTCTCGATTTCAAATGCGCGCTCCTCATAGAAGTCACGGATAAATTGAAATAAATCGGCCTTGGTGGCATCACGGGTGAGTGTTTTAAGCTTGGTTTCATCTAACTGACCAGCGCATTTAAGCTTAGCAGTACTGGCCTGCACAGAATCACTGCGCCCCGTCAGCACGGTACCTGCGCCAGTAAGTTGCTTGAGCGCACCGGCGAGCCTACGAATTTTCTCGTCCTGTGCACCGTGCATTTCAATTGCAGCATTCAAGCTGACAGTAATAAAATTAACATCTTCGATCAGCATTGCGATGGTCGACTGCGTCAGTTTTAGCACCTCATGGAGCATCAACTCCCGGCGCTTGAACCGGGTAAGTTCATCTGCACCAGTTAACTTGCGCACACCTGCGTAGGTCCCTACCCCAATCAATACAGCTACACCGATACCTGTCGCCATGCTGGACATGCCAAGCATACCCCCCATACCCAATGTAGCCAGGCCAGACGTCATGCCAGCAGCCGACAGACCAATCACCGAACCAGATAAATACACGGCCGCCAATGGCGTACCAATAGCAGCAGCCTTTGATGAAAGCAGTTTGAGCGTAGCGACGATCTGATCGTCACTAATCTCTTCCTGTAAAAACTGCCGATCAAGCGTGATAGCCTGAGTCGCCAACTCTATCTCAGCGTCGATGACCTTCAGCAGATCACGATGTTTATTAAAGAAGGCGAAATTTTTGACATCGCCACCTTCTGTACTCAGATAAATATTAATCAAGTCTTTGACCAACGATATATGCACCGACTTAATCTGGCCTTCCGGACACTCGCTATCGATGATGCCGATTAGCTGAGACATTGGAACAATTTCCATCTTGTCTGCCATATAAGCACGCAAATTCAACCTCGAATCGACCTGCAGATCAATTCGCGTCATCAACAACAATATCTCTGCCATTTCTTTTTCATCGATCACGCCGTCATTATCGTAGGCCATGTTCACCATCACTTTGACGTAGGCGACCTTCAATTCGTCGTGCATCTCAGAGATCGGAATAATTTGCTTCTCTTCCCTAAATTCATTGAAACCACCAATGGCACCGCTCAGTACTTTCGACAGCGCAACGTAATCGCAATCCATCAATGATTTAAGTTCAATGGCTCTACCGTCTTTACGGCGGATCCGCACGCATGGTTCCGACTTATCGTTATTCTTTCCGGTTAGCAACTCGACATACTCAGCAGATTCCATTTCTGCAAAGGGAATGCTGACGGGATCACTAAAAGCCGCCCGATAAATTACTTGCTCCCCTGTGAATAACAATCCATCTTTCCCACTTCCGAACATGGTGTTATCGTACAGACCAACAACATTCGATACGCTCCCAGCATAAGCAAATGCCACCACCGCATTGTTCAATTTTTTCTCTGGGATGTCTGGCGCCACCGATAGATTTTTTTTAGATATTACCGTAAGGTTCTCGCGCAAAAAAATATTAATGCTGGCCATGGTTTTCCTGTACTAAAAGCAAACAAATGAAAGATATGGCATGGTGTCATTAATAATGCATTTTGGCAATAGAAATTGCATTGAAACATCCAATAGATTCTCAATCCGCCTGATGGGTATCAAATCAAGAGAGTAAGTAGTACCACTTCGGCATGATGCAGGAAAGCGCCTGAGCCCAGCAGATCCAACCGGATTAGTTCAAGGAAGAAACGGAAGATGTGTCGCGGCGCTGGAGCACGGACGCCAGGGAAAAGGCCGAACGCATCGTCAATGCGGCGCTGGCCACAGCCCGGGAAGCCATCGCTGCCGCCATGCAGGAAGGAGGCCAGCAGGCGGCAAGGGCCGCGCGCCAGGAAATCGACGGTGCCCTGCTGCAGCTCGCCCGTCCCGTGCGCGCCGCGCATGCCATCGCGGTATTGAATGTCGCCGCCGGCTGCCTGGCCATGCTGGCTGCGGCCGTGGCCTCATGGGCCGTGCTGCGATAGGCCCAACCGAGAGCCTCGTCCGGCCTGCAGCTGGTGGCTGCGTTCAACCCCCTGCTGCGTCTGCTGCCGCTGCAGCAGCTTTTCCAAGCGCTGTGCCTGCTGCAGCGCATCCCACTCGCTGGCCAGCCCGGGATGCCGGGTACGCAGCTTGCGCGCGGCCAGTTCCTCGATGCGCGGCGCGTGCACGCCCATGCTGTCGCGGACCTCGCGCACCAGTTCCAGGCGACCCAGCAGGCGCTGCATGGTTTTCTGTTGCTGCTGCACTTGCTGCTGCCATTGCGCGCGCGTGGCGGGAAATGCCAGCAAGCCCGGCTGCTGCATCTGCGTGCGCTGCAGGCGCGATGCCTGCGATTCGATCAGGTTTTCCAGCCTGTCCTCGATGCGCTCGACCTGCTCGTGCTTGGCCTCGACCTGCGCCGCCAATGCCGCGCCATACTGTGTGTCCAGCGGGGCGGCATCCAGCATTGCCGCCTGCTCCAGCTGCTCGTCCGCTGCCTGGTAGCGCTGCGCGTCAGCCTGCATCTCGGCGCCGCCCCGCGCGCCTGCGCTGGCAGTCCTGCCTTGCTGCGGCCGCTCCATCGATAGTTTCATAATCCGCCTCCCCTATCAGCGGGCTCTGCGCTACCGGCTCAGCTTGCGTCCCTGTTTGACGCTAGCGCTGCTGCTGTGCGCCTGGCCGTCCTCGTAGCTGACACTGGTATCAATACCCGTCCCAGGTACTTTAGCGAAATCGCTGGCGGCGTGCTTGACCAATGTCTTGCCAACTTGCTGATACACGCTGGCGCCATCGGCGTGCACGATGACGCCAGCATACGTCTTGGCCTTGTCCGCGTCACCAGCAAGATAAATATCGTAAATGCCGGGCTTGATCGCCCCTGCCTTGTCCACCTTGCTGGTGGCCCACTGTCCGCCCTGCTCGTTTTGCAGCAGGCGCTGGCCGTTCATGACCAAGACTCTTTGCTTCATCAATACGCTCCTGTTTATCGGTAGGACGTGACAGCGGCCGAATCGTTCGGCGATGGGCCATTTTAAGACGCGATACTTGCCGCTGGGCAGCTAAATGCCTGCGATGTGGTACACATCAAACTGGCCCAGCGCCTGCTTCGCCATCCGGCATATCCCTGAGCCGCCGCGCCTGGCGCGATATGCCCTGGAGGATCGCATCGGCAAGATCAGCGGGAAAGCCGGGTGGCAGCAAGCCATACATGGCGGCCACCACCGCATCGGCATGCCCTAGCACCTCGTCCATCACTTCCTGTGCCGCGGCCGCGCCGAAACTGGCCTGGCGGGCCTGGCTCAGCCAGTGGCGCCGCTGGATCTGTTCCAGATGGTAATGGTTGCTGGCGCCGCGCACGGCCATCGCCAGCCGGGCATTCTGGCGCGGCAGCTGGTGCGCGCCGGGGCCGATAATGGGATGGGCGGACAGCACGTCGTAGAGCGGCGTCAACTGGAAACGGCTGTGCGGCAAATGGAAAATGCTGAAGTTCTTCGCGTGGCCATCGGTCGCCGCCAGCAGCCAGAACACCAGTTGGGTCTTGAAGAAGCGGCGGCGGTCTGCCTCGGCCTGCGCAGACCCGAGCAGGATATCCATGATGCGGCTGATGCCCGGCCCGCCATCGGCCTGATACTTGTGCAGGGGCGGCGTACCGGTCGCCTGGCAAAAATCCTCCTGCGGCAGCCGGACGATCCAACTGCCGTCGCCAGACAGCCTGCGGTCGAAGCGCTCCACCACCAGCGTCTTCAGGTCCTCGAAAGTGGCGATGCGGCATGGCGCCGTGGGCAGTCCGAACGCGTGCATGATCTGCGAACACAGCCATTCGTTTTCCACCGAGGTGCGCATGTCCGCCCGCATATTCCCCACCAGCCCCATGGGCAGCTTCAGTATGTGCGTCGTCGGCGTGCTGCCGGTGGGACGATGCCACTGGCCGCGATGCCATAGCAAGGCCGTCTTTTCCTGGGCGCCGGCAATCGACAAGCGCAGGTCCGGCTCTGTGCCGGCATGCCCGAACGGGGCTTCCGCGACCGTGTTGCGCAGTATCCTCGCCACGCCAGCTTCGTCGAGCGCCTCGCCCGTGATGCTAAACAGATCCGTAGGAACCTCGCTGGGCGGCAATAGCTGGATGGCGCCGACACAGTCGCGCCCGGCCGCAGCGAGCAGCTGGTATGGCGCGATGCCGCCAGTCTGGAAGTGCTGGGCCATGCGGCGCCGGATCTGTTCGCTGTCTGGCAGAAGGTTGTCGAAATAATTCTGCACCAGCGGGCCGCGATAGGAGCCTCCCTGCGGCTTGAAGGGCATCGACAGCGACAGCGGCCGCCCGGCCTCGTCCTCGATCCAGGCGTCAAAGTAGGTCAGTGAAGAGGTGCCAGCGGACGCATCCCAGTAGGCGACCGGCGTCCCGTTCAGCCACAGATTCAGGCGCTGCGCATGCGCTCGCCGGCCCATGGCTTACCAGCGCTCCCTGGCCGATGGTGGAGGTTCCTGCCTTGCTGGCGCTTCCGGCCGCGCGGGACCGGGCGCACGCTGGCGCGCGAGACGGGCGGCGGGCGGCCCCGCATCGACTGCTTCCTGCGCGATGGCGGCATCCGGAGATGGCTGCCCGGCTGGCGAGAGCAACAGTTCTGCCCCCAGCAGGCGCAGCACCGTGTAAAGGCGCTCGACGCTGGTCGAGGCGGGATTGGCTTCGATCTGCGCATAGCTTTGCTGTGTGATGCCCAACTGTTCCGCCAGCGCCTGCTGCGACAGGCCGGCCTGTTTGCGAAAGCCGACGAGAATCGGCCGCAACTGCTGCAAGGATCGGATCGGATAGTCCATGGCGTGTCTTGGGATGTGTATCTACAGTATAGGACCTGTGAAACGCAATTACAAGAAACAGGCTGTAATTCTATTTTACAGCCCATAGACTGTATTACAGACATTCCAGTGAATGGCTGGCGGACACCACCAAGCAGGTAGCGACTCAGTTGGCGCAGTGGAATTTCAACCAGAATGCTTCCCGGCAGCGACTGTCAAAGCGCCTGATCGCAGGCTGCACCTCGACCGGCGCCTGCCCGTTCGATGGCACCTCGTACGTGATCCAGCACTCCGCGCAGGCCGCCTGCGATGGAAAGCTGTCTTCCTCGGACGTGCGCCGCACCACCACGCCATTGCTGAAATAATAGGTCGCCACTTCCTGCCGTACTTCGAAGCCGTCCTCCTGCCAGGAGGATTGCGCGACGTCGCGCCGCTCGATCACGGCCTGGCTAGGCAGCTTGAAAATGGCACCGATGTAGGTCAACAAGTCATTCATGGCCATGTGGCAAATAATTGGACGGTTCCGTCTGCACTTCGAGACACGCTGGCGGCAGCTGCAGGAACGCGCAAGAGCCAAAGTGTAGCACCAGCCCTGATCCGCGCGACACGCGCCATAGGGCATGGTTGCGTCAATCCCCGGCACCGAGCAGCTTGAGCGGCACAAGCCCGGCAAGCGCCACCTCCACTTCGACACCGTCGGCGCGTCGTAGCCAGGCCAGCCCTTCCCCGCCAGGCCTTCGCCCTAGCACCAGCACGCCTTCGCCCTGGCCATGGCGCACCAGGAGGCCGGTGCAGCGCCAGCGGCTGGAGCCAGTCTGCGCGGCAGGAGCGGCCTGCGCGGAAGTCGGCGGACCGGCGGCAGATGGCACGGCTGTGGCGTCGCCGCTACCGGGAGTAATCGTTTCTTCCTCGCCAAACTTCGCACCGAGGAATGCGCGCAGGAGCTTGACTGCGCTGCGCGTGATCTCCGGTTCGCCCTCGCGCAGCCAGGCCACCACCTCGCCCGGATGCGATTTATAGGCCGTCACCAATTCATTCACGGTCGTCACGTCGCGCACCCTGCCCTCGTTGAACGCCAGGGCAATGGGTTCCGGCAGGTCCAGCAGGGCCGCATGCTGCGTCACGAAGGCGGCGGACTTGCTGATGTTGCTGGCGATCTGGCCCCGCTTTAGCCCCTTCGATAGTTCGCGGCCGATGTAATTGGCAATCTCGCGCGCCGTCAACTCGTTGCGCTGCAGGTTTTCCACCACCTGGTCGGTCTCGCTGTGGTCGTCGTCGATAAAGCCGGGGATAGTCGCCAGCTGTGCCAGCCGCGATGCGCGGTAGCGGCGCGCGCCGTGATTGATGATGTAGCGGCCGGGCCGTTCGGGATGATGGCGCACGGAGATCGGCGTCTTGATGCCGCGCAGGCGGATCGAGGCGGCGAGTTCGGCCAGGCTGTTCGCCGTAAAGCCCGGATTCTCGGCCGAGCGCGGCTGCAGCGGGTCTTCATCAATATGCTCAAGCGGAAGCGCCATCGGCCTGCCCTCCGGCGCACGGCCGCTGGCGGCACCTGGCGGCGCGGACGCCCTCTTCATCGCGACTGGTCCGGATTACCGTACGCCACGAACCAGGTCAGGTAGCAGAAGAAGGCATAGTGCAGCAGGAAGGTCCATCCGGCATGCGCGCCCGGCGTATCCCACAGCACCAGCGCGCGCAACAGCTGGAACAGCACGTCGCACACCATGATGAAGCGCAGCATTGGCCAGCACAGCACGGTCAGAACCCATATTATCTGGCGTACGCTAGGGCTATTTGCCGATGGCTGTGACGCAGATCGTTGTCCAGGCGCAGGCGAGCATGCCTTGCCCTTGCTCTTGGTAACAGCTGGAAACTGAATAATGTCAGCCATGCTGACCTCCTCACCTGTTGCGCGCGACTCATCGCCGCGCTGGAGCACAGCATATATAGTTGCGCGACCCAGCTGCTCCCATCTTGATCTAGATTAAACCGGTGCACTTGCATACACCTATTTTTAGCAGCTAAAACTGCACAGACCATCAGATGCCCTTGTGGCTGCCACCTGCAAACACCTTTGATCTAGTCGATGTACCCGACCTATTCCAGTTGCATTAGCCGTATCCGCCATCGATACTGACTACGTATTTTCGGAATAATGATTGTGAATACAATGTCGACAGACCGCCACTGGCTATACGACCTCAACGATCCGATCTGAGTCATTGCCGCCATGCTGGCACCGAACCTGTCTCACTCGCTGAGGAGCAAAAGGAGCGTACCATGACCAAAGTCGCATTTCCTTCCACCCCAGAGCCACCCGCAGCTCCGACGCTCAATGAAGAGCGTTTCATCCGCTTGGCTGAAGTACTCGCAATCTGCGGGAAATCCCGCAGCAGCATTTATGAAGGCATCAAGGAAGGCACCTTCCCTGCCCCGGTAAAACTTAAAGGCCGCTCATCGGCCTGGCTCAAGAGTGAAATCCGGCACTGGATGCAGTTGTGCGTCGCCGCACGGCATCCTGTCACTGTTGCAATACAGGCTCCTCCGATGCAAACGGTGGGTGCGACTGGTTTAAACAGGCGCGCCAGACGCCAGCCTACTTAAGGTCGGCCCAATAGCAGCCGGATGCAGCAGCCTCCAACCGGCCAGAAGCGACCATTTGGAGAAGAGTGACAATGTGTGAGAATTTCTGCTTGACATTCCGCTATGCTCTGGTGCCGCTATCGGCAAGAAGCGAACTTCTTATTCGGAGGTTTGGTCGTAACAGCGCGATGCAGCGTGAGCTTGGCCCGCGACTGTGATCCCAACAACAAAGAACTATTGGGCCTGGACTCGACTCTGATGCATATCTCAAAACTGACGCTCGTCAATTACCGAAACTTCGCAAGCGCAGCCCTGACGTTCACGAAGGGTGTGAACACCATCATCGGAGAAAACGGGTCGGGGAAGACGAATCTGTTTCGGGCCATCCGCCTGCTGCTCGACGACTCGATGTCACGATCAGCATCTCGCTTAGAAGAGTCCGACTTTCACCGCGGCCTCGACAACTGGCGTGGTCACTGGATCATCATTAGCCTTGAGTTCGACGAGATCGGTCCGGACGAGGCCATCCAGGCGCTCTTCTTACATGGAACAGGGGTGGTAGCAGGAGCAGCGCCAATAGGCCGGGCCACCTACAACCTGATCTTTCGACCAAAAAAGGATGTCCGCCTCAAGCTAGCCCAACTTGCAGACAGAGACATCGCTGGATTGGCTGCAGTCAGGGAGTCCATTGAAATTTCTGACTACGAAACGGTCATCACCGGCAGAAGCACGGCCGACTTTGGCAACCTCGCGACGTACACCGAGATCGTGGGCGACTTCGAGAACTGCATAATCAGCGACGAGACTGATGATCCACGTATTGGCGCCCGCGTTTCTCCCCTTCTTTCGGTCGCAAGCGAGGTATCGTTTACCTACATCCAAGCGTTACGGGACGTCGTGGCCGAATTCCACAGCAACAGAACAAACCCACTGCTCACGCTGCTAAAAAGCAAGAGCGGCGCGATCTCCGCGACTGACATGGATCCGATCGTCGCCAGAGTCCGCGAGCTCAACGAATCGATCGTGGCACTGAACGATGTGCAGGTCGTCCGATCTGACATTCGAAGCACAATCAAGGCGGCTGCGGGCGAGACCTATTCGCCAAGCTCCCTGTCGATTCGCTCGGACCTGCCAGAAGAGGCTGACAAGCTTTTCCAGTCGCTGAAGCTCTTCGTGGGCGAGTCGGACGAGAACTATGAGGGTGCCATTCACGAGCTGAGTCTTGGCGGGGCCAACCTGATCTTCCTGACGCTGAAATTGCTCGAATTTCAGTATCAACGAACGCATCAGTCGATCGCCAACTTCCTAGTTATCGAGGAGCCCGAGGCGCACATCCACACCCACATCCAGAAGACGTTGTTCGATCGTATTGCCTATGCCGACACGCAGATCATCTACTCTACGCACTCGACCCAGATTTCCGAAGTCAGCAAGGTCTCCAGCGTCAATGTGCTGGGGCGATGTGGTGCAGCGTGCGAAGCCTATCAACCTACAACGGGTCTCGATCCAACCGCGATCGACACGGTGCAGCGGTACCTAGACGCGGTTCGAACCAACCTCTTGTTCGCCAAGAGTGTGATCCTGGTTGAGGGTGACGCGGAAGAAATCCTGATTCCGCTGATGTTCAAGCAGGTGACGGGGCTCAGCCTTGACGAGGTCGGCGTCAGCCTAATCAACATTCGTAGTACAGGTTTCCAGAATGTGGCAGTACTCTTTCACCAATCTCGAATCCGCAAGCGCTGTGCGATCCTCACTGATCGTGACGCAGCCATTATCGACACAACCCCTTTACCGCGCGACTCTGATGCCGATGTTCGCTACAAAAGAAAGTGCTATGGATCGGACGTGAAGGGGCTTACACGCAAGCTTGCTCTCGATCTCTTTGTCCAAGGCAACCCTTGGCTGTCCCCCCATTACGCCGATCACACGTTCGAAGTAGATTTCATCGCAGCTGGAAACGCATCGAAAGTTAGAGCATTGGTGCCGAGCATCTATGTCGACCCAGCAACGCTCGTGGCGGCCGACGCCGAGCTGACATCTGGGGACAAGGCACTGTTCGGGCGGCGCGTTCTCACGATGGCGGCTAACCAGGGTAAAGGTTGGTTTGCCATCCTGCTGGGCAGGTGCTTGGATTCTGACACTGTCATACCGCTATATATTCGAGACGCAATTTTCTTTGCCAAGCCGACCCTGTCAAAGGAGTTGTTCTCGAACATCTATCGCTACAGAGTTAGCAAGGCTGTGCAAAGTGGTGTCCTAGCCGCAGCAGGTGCCGAAGCATTGCATGAGTGGATTGCGCAGTACCATTCCGGCACCCTACCTCTTGCCGACCTCAAAGCTATGCTGCTGGAGATGCTGCCGAACGATCAGATCCATCGATTGCTGGCGAATGTGGATTAAGGGGGCGTCTATGTTCGCTTGGTCCCGACATGAGCTGAACCCGGAACAAGAGGCTGCGGTGCTTTTCGCTGGCAGTCAGTTCCTCATTGCCTGTCCGGGCAGCGGCAAGACACGAACGCTGACGTACAAGATCGCCTATGAACTGTCGCGACTGCCCTCCGACCGCAAGTTTGTCATTGCAATCACCTACACCAATCGTGCTGCCGACGAGATCCGCGAGCGCATCGAGAATTTGGGAGTCAACACTGAGCAACTGTGGATCGGCACCATTCATGCTTTTTGCCTTGAATGGATTTTGAAGCCCTACGGTCTCTATCATCCCGATCTGGCTCACGGATTCCGAATCATCGATTTGCACGAGCGCGAAAAGATGCTGGAGCAGCTGTGCTATCCATACCGAGCTCAGCGCGTCACCATTTGGGATTGCGACTACTACTTCACGCCTCGCGACCGTGTATTGGGGTGTCGCGACACGCACAAGCATGCGGTCATCGAAAATGTCCTGGACGAGTTCTTTGCGACGCTAAAGTGCAGGCGGCAGATTGATTTCGAGCTGATCCTTTTCTACGCGCATAGACTCGTGACAGCCCATCCTGCGATCAGTGGAAATCTTTCCAAAATTTTCTCATTTGTCTTGGTTGACGAGTATCAAGACACCAAAGAGATTCAATATGAGATTCTGGGAAGGATACTGTCAGCTGGCGGTGGTACCACCAAGTTGCTGATGGTGGGAGATCCCAACCAGGCGATTTTTGGCTCGCTGGGTGGCGTCCCTATCGACCTCGCCGGCCTGCGCGCTTTAACGGGTTTAGAGATCGAACCGAGGGCGTTGTCGCGAAACTATCGATCTTCCCAGCGTCTCATTGATTACTTCGGGAACTTTAATCTGTATGGGACGGTGATCGAGGCTTCGGGGCGAAACCGAGACTTTGCCAGCCTGATCACCTACGACGCGACCATCCATAAGGACGATCTCGCCGACGAAATCGCGCGTTTGATTCAGTACAACATCGAGGTGCTGGGTGTGCCGCCCAATGAGATCTGCGTCGTCGCTCCCCAGTGGCCTTATCTGACGGCCATGACGCGCGCGCTTGTGGTGCGGTTGCCGGAATATCGGTTTGACGGCCCAGGCATCGTGCCATTCGCCCGAGACCCGGAGAACTTTTGGTACAAAGTGGCGCGGCTTGCCTTGACCGAGCCTTCCCCTGGCGGCTATCTGCGTCGCTTGCGATGGGCAGGCGAGGTGATCCAGGATCTAAGCAGCGCAGGCGTCGACGTTTCCGCCTTCAACCGCAAGCACCTTCTCGCGGAATGCAACGCAGTTGTGATCGATGAGACGGACGGCCTCCTTTATCTGCGCACGTTCTTCGATTCCCTGTTCGTTCGCCTTCAAGTGCCCTACCTTGGGTTCGTGAGCCTGAGGGAACACCACGAGGCGTTCTTCGCCAGTTCCGAGGCGCGATTGCAACGACTGCAAACTGATGGAGTCGCCGCTGCCAGCGACGTCTCCTTCTTCAAAAAAGCGTTCCAGGCGCGCTCCGGGATATTGGTATCCACCATTCACGGCGTCAAAGGCGCCGAGTTCGATGTCGTCATCGCTCACACCTTGCTCGAGGGGATGGTACCGCACTTCAACGACGCCGCCGGAGACGACAGTGCAAAGAAACTCCTGTACGTCATCGGATCTCGGGCGCGAAGGCACCTCCACATGTTTTCTGAGACAGGTCGCGCAAGAGGGCAGCGAGGCGATACATGGGGTGCGACTCGATTGTTGAAGGCCTGCGTCTTCCCTTACGACTCCCCGTAGAGCCGCTGTCAGGTGCCAGACGCACCGTGCCGACGCCCGGCCTGACGTTCGGCTTCTTGCGATTGGCGCAGGAGATATGAAGCGAGCGCCGTTACCGGTGGCGCCACGCGTACTGGATCGACTCGGATGCCCGGCTCTATAACTGAACAATGGGAAGGTCTCCCGTAGTCTTCGCGTTAGCAATCTTTGTAGACTCCGCAAGCCTGCGGCACCTTGAAAGCAAGGGCAAGCAGCACTGCACGCCAACATGACCGACCTCGGCCAAGACTGGCAATGTCTCGGTCGAAATGTTTGCTATGTGCGAAGCGAAGAAGGAAAGATGCGATCAACTTATCCGAGACTTTGCAATGCTGAATGAAAAGTCTTCCTCTCCGGACTTATGCAATCGTCGCATTGTCCGCTGTCCGGCCTCGTCCAGGCGCGTCCGAAGCGGATTTTTCATACTTTTTTCATACCAAACAAAAAAGGCCTACACTAAATCAGTGTAAGCCTTTGATATCAAACGAATTCTTGGTGGGAAGTGCAAGTTTCGAACTTGCGACCCCTGCAGTGTGAATGCAGTGCTCTACCCCTGAGCTAACCTCCCGAAGCGAGGCGAATTATCGCATAGGTGTTGCGGCATCTGCAAGGGCTGGCGACAGGAAATTTAGCATGCCCCGCTTTTTTTCTCAGGCGGCCGCTGGTGGCGCGGTGACGGCGCTCCAGATGCACTGGCCTTTGGCAGCCTTGTCGAGGCCGGCGATGGTGGCTTCGTGGGCGGCGAGCTCGTCGGCCGTGGCACTCTGGAAGATGACTTCGGCGAGCGGCACGATTTCCAGGGCGGCGCCGTCGGCAGCCACTTCCACTTCTTCTTCCATGCTCAGACTGTTTTGCCCGCGCGTCATGGCCAGGTAGACGTCGGCCAGCAATTCCGAGTCGAGCAGCGCGCCGTGCAGCTTGCGGTGGGCGTTCGAGACGCCGTAGCGGTCACACAGGGCGTCAAGCGAGTTGCGCTTGCCGGGATGCATTTCCTTTGCCTGCACCAGGGTGTCGATCACGCCATGCACTTGCTCATGCACGGGCGGCAGATTCAGGCGCTTGAATTCCGCGTTGAGGAAGCCGATATCAAATGGGGCGTTGTGGATGATCAATTCGGCGCCGGCGATATAGGCGCGGAATTCGTCGGCGATTTCTGCGAATTTCGGCTTGTCGCTAAGGAATTCCGTCGTCAAGCCGTGGACGGCCAGCGCGCCCTCTTCCGAATCGCGCTCGGGATTGATGTAATGGTGAAAATTATTCCCCGTCAACATGCGGTTGTTCAGTTCGACCGCCCCGATCTCCAGGATGCGGTCGCCCGTGCGCGGGTTCAGGCCGGTGGTTTCAGTATCGAGAACAATTTGACGCATGGCGGATTCAGTCGTAAAAGCAAAAAGCGAAGGGCACAGTATAGCAAACCTGTGCCCTGCGATGACAACCGGCGACCTTGGACATTCTTACGCGCGCACGGTTTCCACGCCCAGGTTGGCCAGCTCATCGGCCCGTTCGTTGCCCGGATGGCCATTGTGACCGCGTACCCAGCGCCATTCCACTTCATGAACGGCCTGGGCCGTGTCGAGCGCCTGCCACAAGTCGACGTTCTTCACCGGTGCCTTGGCCGCCGTTTTCCAGCCGCGCGCCTTCCAGCCGTGGATCCATTCGCTGATGCCCTTCTGCACGTACTGGCTATCGGTATACATCACTACCTGGCAGGGACGTTTGAGCGCCGTCAAGGCTTCGATCACGGCCTTCAATTCCATGCGGTTATTCGTCGTATTGAGTTCCCCGCCGTAAATTTCTTTCTTGGCGCCATCGGCCACCATCAGCGCGCCCCAGCCGCCTGTGCCCGGATTGCCCTTGCATGCGCCATCGGCATAAATTTCTACCTTATCCATCTTGCTGTTCCCGCCTTTTATTCGTGACCGGTGCGCCTGCGGGCGCCGTCGCCGGTTTCTTGGTCCACGCCGGACCGATCAAACGCATCCCTTTGACACGCTTGATCGCCTGCACTATATACACTGCGCCCAGATATGGCCACCAGCGCGCACCGGCCTTGTCCATGAAGGCGTTGCGGCGCAGCCATTTTTCTGTCCTGCAGGCAGGTGCGTAGCAACCGAAGTGGCTTTGGCTGACGCCCATGTTCAGCAATTTTAACCAGTCTTTCATGCGCGGCATAGAGATCAGCTCGCCCGCCTGCGGCAGGTAATGGCGTCCCGTGACTCTTCCGAGGCCCTGGCGCATGCCCCACAGGCTGGCCGGATTGAAGCCGCAGACGATCACGCGCCCCTCGGGGATCAGCACGCGCTCGACTTCGCGCAAGACCTGATGCGGCTCGGCGGCAAATTCAAGTACGTGCGGCAAGACCACCAGGTCCAGGCTTTGCGAGTCGAACGGCAACTCGTCGAAGGCCGACACCAGGGTCAAACGGCGCTCTTGCGGCGGGCGCGACGGCAGGCGCGCATCGAGCAGCCATTTGTTCGGCATGCGGCTGGCCGCCAGCGCATCGAGCTGGGGCAAGCCGATCTGCACGGCGTTAAACCCGAAGATGTCGACGGTCAAACTGTCGAGGCATTGCTGCTCCCAGGCGCGCACGTACAGACCGGCTGGGGTCTGCAGCCAGCCATCAAGCGCTATAATGGATTTTTCGGATGCCACACTGTCCATTCAGTTTTCTCTTTTGCTCATGACACATTCCCCTGAACACGCTTTATCGGTACTTGCCGTGCCCGCCTTTGCCGACAATTACCTGTGGCTGATCCATGACGGCCGCCACGCCGCCGTGGTCGACCCTGGCGATGCCATGGCCATCCTCGATGCGCTGCAAGCACATCAGTTGACCTTGTGCGCCATTTTACTCACGCACCACCACGCCGACCACACGGGTGGCGTACCTGAATTGTTGCAGCATTTCGCCGTGCCCGTCTTCGGCCCGCGCAATGAGGCTATCACAACCATCACGCAAGCGCTTGGTGAAGGCGATGTCGCCTATGTGCCGGAGCTCGGTTTGCAGATGACCGTCATCGACGTGCCCGGCCATACCAAGGGGCATATCGCCTATGTGCGCCAGCGCTCGGAGCAAGGCGATGCGCCATGGCTGTTTTCCGGCGACACCCTGTTTGCCGGCGGCTGCGGCCGCCTGTTCGAAGGCACGCCGGGCCAGATGGCCGACTCGCTGGGCAAGCTGGCCGCCCTGCCCGATGATACCGAGGTATTTTGCGCGCATGAGTACACCTTGTCCAATCTGCGCTTCGCCAACGCCGTCGAACCGGGCAACCGTGCCCTGCAGGAACGCATCGCCATCGACACGGAAAAGCGCCAGCAGGGTTTATCCACCGTGCCGTCGACCATTGCCATGGAAAAAGCCACGAATCCCTTCCTGCGCTACCGCGAACCGGCCATCTTGACCAGCCTGAAGGTGGAAGGCAAGCTGGCCAACGACGCTTCGCCCGTGGAAGCATTTGCGGCGCTGCGTATGTGGAAAAACAACTTTTAAGCTTCTGTCTCTACAAAGAAAAATCCCGGCGACACCATCAGGCATCGCCGGGATTTTTTTATCGATCTATTTGATCGGGATCAGATTTCTTCATACAGCGGCAAGGTCAGGAACTCGGCGAACGATTCCGACGTCGACATTTCCTCGAAAATCTGGCCCGCGCGCACATAGGTCGGACCGTTGCCGCCCGGCGCATCGCGCTGCACCTTGGCCAGTTCTTCCGGAATCATGGCACGTACCATGTCGGCCGTGACCTTGCGGCCGTCTTCCAGCACGCCTTTGCTGGAACGAATCCATTGCCACACTTGCGAGCGGCTGATCTCGGCCGTGGCCGCATCTTCCATCAGGTTATGGATAGGCACGCAACCGTTGCCAGCCAGCCAGCTGCCCAGATAGTGGATACCCACGTTGATGTTGTAACGCAAGCCCGCTTCCGTGATCGGCGCTTCCGGCTGGAAGTTCAGCAGATCCGACGCTTTCACCTCGATGTCGGGACGCTGTTTCTCGATCTGGTTCGGCTTGTCACCGAGCACTTTCGTGAACTCGCCCATGGCCAGTTCCACCAGACCCGGATGGGCAACCCAGCCGCCGTCGTAGCCGTCGGTGGCGTCGCGCGCCTTGTCGTTGCGCACACCGCCCATGGCGATGTCGTTCTTTTCGGGATCGTTCTTGATCGGGATCAAGGCTGCCATGCCGCCAATGGCGGGCGCACCGCGCTTGTGGCAGGTTTTCAGCAGCAGCAAGGCGTAGGCGCGCATGAACGGCGCCGTCATGGTGACTTTCGCGCGGTCGGCCAGGCAGAAATCCTTGTCCAGCTTGAATTTCTTGATGCACGAGAAGATGTAATCCCAGCGCCCCGCGTTCAAGCCAGAGCTGTGCTCTTTCAGTTCGTACAGGATTTCATCCATTTCAAACGCAGCCAAAATGGTTTCGATCAGGACAGTCGCCTTGATCGTGCCTTGTGGCAAGCCCAGTTCGCTTTGCGTCATGACGAAGATGTCGTTCCACAGGCGCGCTTCCAGGTGCGATTCCATCTTCGGCAGGTAGAAATACGGGCCGGCGCCGCGCGCCAGCTGTTCCTTGGCGTTATGGAACATGAACAGGGCGAAATCAAAAATGCCGCCGGAAATGCGCTTGCCGTCGACCAGCACGTGCTTTTCATCGAGGTGCCAGCCACGCGGACGCACGACGAGGGTGGCGATCTTGTCGTTCAGCTTGTACGACTTGCCATTTTGCTCCAGCGAAATCGTCTTGCGCACGGCGTCGAACATATTGATCTGGCCCGTCAGCTGGTTATCCCAGTTCGGCGTGTTCGAATCTTCGAAGTCCGTCATATAGCTGTCCGCGCCGGAATTGAAGGCGTTGATGACCATCTTGCGCTCGACGGGACCGGTGATTTCCACGCGGCGGCATTCGAGCGCCTTCGGAATCGGCGCGATCTTCCAGTCGCCATCGCGGATATGCGCGGTTTCTGGCAGAAAATCAGGACGCTCACCCGCGTCGAGGCGCTTGGCGCGTTCCACGCGCACGGCCAGCAACTCCTGGCGGCGCGGCTCGAATGCGCGCGTCAGCTTGGCCACCAGCGCCAGCGCTGCCGGCGTCAAAATCTGTTCGTAGCCGGGCTGGATTTCACCCGTGATTTGCATGCCTTCGGGAAGTGTGATCGTGTTCTGCGTCATGAAGTTCTCCGGTTTTTAATAAATATAAGCAAAGGGTATCTGGTGATCCAAGTATAAGCTGAATGACTGCGCGGACAAGCGGGACAAAGGCGTAAAACACTCTGCCGGGCGGTGCGTTTGTCCTATAGTATTGCACTATAAGGCATGGAAACGAGATTAAAAATCACTTCATCTATGCGTTTTTATCACAAGTGACGAGATAGCGAGCACAGCATATGGGCCAGTTCAGACAAATATCAACCTTCGTGGAAGTGGTGGCCAGGGGCAGCCTGTCGGCGGCCGCGCGCGCGGAAGGCATCGCCCCGGCCATGATAGGCCGGCGCCTCGATGCGCTGGAGCAGCGCCTGGGCGTCAAATTACTGCAGCGCACGACGCGCAAGCTGGCCTTGACGAATGAAGGCGCGGCCTTCCTGGAAGATTGCCAGCGCATCCTGGGAGAACTGGAAGAGGCGGAAGCGGCCGTGGCCGAGCGCAGCGTGAAGGCCAGCGGCCATTTGCTCATTTCCGCGCCGGCCGGCTTCGGGCGCCAGCATGTGGCGCCATTGATCCCCTCGTTCGTCGCCGAGCACCGCGACGTGACGGTGTCGCTGAATCTGAACGACCGCCTCGTCGACCTGATCGGCGAAGGCATCGACGTGGCCATCCGCATCGCCAGCCTGTCCGATTCGTCTCTGGTGAGTACGAAACTGGCCGACAACCAGCGCGTGCTGGTCGGTTCGCCCGCCTATCTGAAACGGGCCGGCACGCCACGCATCCCGGCTGACCTGGCGAAACATAATTGCCTGGCGATCAGCAGCGAAGGCAGCCAGCGCGGCTGGACCTTCCGCGAAAACGGCAAGAATGTCATTTTGAAGGTGGCCGGCAATATGGTGTGCAACGATGGCGAAGTGCTGCACGACTGGGCCTTGGCCGGCAAGGGTCTGGCGTGGCGCTCGATGTGGGAGGTTGGTGCCGAAATCGCCTCGGGCCAGCTGGTGACGGTGCTCGACCAGTTCGCCGCGCCGGGCAACGATATTTATGCCGTGTTCGCCCAGCGCCGCCACTTGCCGCTGCGCATACGGGCGTTTGTGGATTTTTTAAGGCACTCATATTCCCAGCCCGACTACTGGCGTGAAAGAGCAATCTAGTCAATGCGGGCCGAACTGGAAGAACGCAGCTAAGCGTAGGTCGGCTTGGCGTAGCGTAATCCGACACCACCCCATACCTCTTGCCAACACCACCATTGTCGGCTTACGCGCAAGCGCCAAGCCGACCTACGCGGTGATGCAAAGCACGCTAAAAAGAGCCGCGTAAGCCATAAAACACTCGCAAAACCCCTGCCTCACGAAAATTCAGGCGAAAAAAAATCCTCGGAGACCGAGGATTTCTTTATTTCGTTTGATCCAGCGTATTAGATTGGCTGAATGTTCGAAGCTTGCTTGCCTTTAGGGCCAGCGGTCACTTCAAAAGAAACGCGTTGGTTCTCTTGCAGGGACTTGAAGCCGTTCGACTGGATAGCCGAGAAGTGAGCGAACAGATCTTCGCCGCCTTCGTCAGGGGTAATAAAGCCGAAGCCCTTCGAATCATTGAACCATTTTACGATGCCAGTTGCCATTACAATTTCCTATTTCAGTTAAGTTGGGCTTGCGCCCGTTATATCGTTTGAAGCAAGAAAGAAATGACAGACAAACTGCACTACTACCTCGAATCCAACGATGCCCAATTATACCAACAAAACTGAGAAAAACCATTCTTTCGCAAAATAAACTTGCGAACACTACTTTAATAGCCAAATCCCCGTCTTGCGGCGCCCTGTACCAGCGGCATGGAGACACTATATCCTAATCTGCGACGCCGGTGCTTTGCGTTGCATCAAATGAATCATTGCAACCACATCTCTAAGGCGCTGTCACTTACACGCTGAAATGGGTGGCGCCCGCATCGCGCGCGGCCCAGTCCAGCAGCGCCTCCACTTGCCCCCGCACGGCGGGCCATTCCTCCACCGCCTGCGCAGGCGTGTTGAGCATGGCGCGCACCTGCTGTTCGATGCGCCGGCATTCCTGGCCCAGCGCAGCGAAACCGAAGGTGGCGGCCGAGCCGGCGACCGCGTGCAGCGCGCGGTGCAACTGCGTCAACGGCTCCAGACGGGGGCCTTCACTGTCGCAGCGGCCGCTGGCCTGCGTGATCGCTTGCATCATGGCCGGTACGCCAGCCGCATATTTTTCGTTCAGGGCGCGCAAACGCGCGCGAAAATCCGGGTCGGTCAAGGTTGCCATCGCAATATTCGCGGATTGGCTTACTTGGTGCCAAAGATGCGGTCGCCGGCGTCGCCCAGGCCCGGCACGATGTAAGCGTGGTCATCGAGGTGCGAATCGAGCGAGGCGCAGTACATCTTGACCTTCGGATGCGCGTTCTGGAACACGGTCACGCCTTCCGGCGCCGCTACCAGCGCCAGGAAGATGATCTGCTCGTCCGTCACGCCCCGCTTCTTCAGCACGTCGACCGCGTACACGGCCGAATTGCCGGTCGCCACCATCGGGTCGCACAGGATGAAGGTGCGCTCGCTCAGATCGGGCAGGCGCACCAGGTATTCCACAGGCATGTGGGTGGTGGGATCGCGGTACACGCCGATGTGGCCCACGCGGGCCGATGGCACCAGGTTCAGCAAGCCATCGCTCATGCCGATGCCGGCGCGCAGGATGGGCACGATGGCCAGTTTCTTGCCTGCAATGACGGGCGCGTCGATGGTCACCAGCGGGGTCTTGATTTCGCGCGTGGTCAGCGGCAGGTCGCGCGTGATTTCATAGCCCATCAGCAAAGTGATTTCCTTGAGCAATTCGCGGAAGGTGCGCGTGGACGTGTCGTGCTCGCGCATGTGGCTCAGTTTGTGCTGGATCAAAGGGTGATCGGTAATGAACAAATTCGGGAAGCGTGGATCTTGTTTCATATTGTTGTTCTTTCTTTGCTCTCTGGCGCGGCGGCAAGCATGGCCGCAGGCGCGCTGTGTGTCGATAAAATGATGGATTGCCGCATTATCCCAGCCCACAGCCCGCCTGTGGCTGGAATTTTCGAAATAATCGGATTTATCGGGGTCAATACTCGCGCAGCGCGCGCGCCAGGATGGCCGCGCAATCGGTGCCCGCCGGCAAGCGGCCATACGCGCCGCCCGGCGCTTGCACCAGCCGCGACTGCAGGAAGGCCTGCGCGATGAAGGGCGGCGCATGGCGCAGCAACAAGGCGGCCTGCACGGCCAGCACGATGCGCTCAGATAATTGCCTGGCGCCAAATTCATCCGTTTGCGGCCCGTCCAGGTCGGCCAGCAGGCGCGTCCGGTACTCTGCAAAGGCAGCGTCGGCATCGCCGGCCAGCGCCAGCTCGGCCGCCAGGGCGTCGCGCGCGGCCGGCGACTTGCCGAAGGCGCGCAAGACGTCGAGGCACATGACGTTGCCCGAACCTTCCCAGATCGAGTTGACGGGCAGCTCGCGGTACAGGCGCGCCAGCGGCGCGTCTTCCACATAGCCGGTGCCGCCCAGCACTTCCATGGCTTCCGCGCCGAAGCCGGGACCGCGCTTGCAAATCCAGTACTTGCCGGCCGGCGTGAGCACGCGCGCCAGCATCGCTTGGCCTGCATCGTCCTTTTCATCGAAACAGCGGGCCAGGCGCAGGGCAAAGGCCGTGGCGGCTTCCGATTCGAGCGCCAGGTCGGCCAGCACGTTTTGCATCAATGGCTGCCCGGCCAGCGGCTTGCCGAACACGGCCCGCTGGCGCGCATGGTGCAGCGCCTGCGTCAGGGCGGCGCGCATGATGCCGGTGCTGCCCAGCACGCAATCGAGGCGCGTATGGCTGGCCATTTCCAGGATGGTGGGAATGCCCCGCCCCGGCTGCCCCACGAGCCAGCCGCAGGCATTGGTAAATTCCACTTCCGATGAGGCATTCGAGCGGTTGCCCAGCTTATCCTTCAGGCGCTGCACGCGGATGGCATTGCGGCTGCCGTCGGGCAGGTAGCGGGGCAAAAAGAAACAGGACAATCCCCCCTCTTCCGCCTGCGCCAGGATCAGATGGGCGTCGCACTGCGGCGCCGAAAAAAACCATTTGTGGCCGACGATGCGCCAGGCGCCGCCAGCCTCGTCGCCGAACAGGGCCCGCGCCTCGGCCGGCGGCACGGGCACGGCGCGCGTGGTGTTGCTGCGCACGTCCGAGCCGCCCTGCTTTTCCGTCATGCCCATGCCGACCAGGGCGCCGCGTTTCTGTTCCACGGGCAGGGAGCGGGGATCGTATTCGCGCGAGAGGATTTTCGGCAGCCAGCGCTGCGCGATGTGCGGCAGATCCAGCGCCTGGCGCAAGGCCGGCACCGAGGCATACGTCATCGTCACGGGACACTGCGTGCCGTTTTCCACCTGCCCCACTAATATATAGGCGGCCGCACGCGCCACCTGGGCACCGGGGCCCGGTGACGCCCAGGGCGCAGCGTGCGCGCCGGCGCCCACGAGGATGGCCATCAGCTCATGCCAGGCCGGATGGAACAGCACCTCGTCGATGCGGCGCCCGGCCCGGTCAAACTGCTGCAGCTCGGGCGTGTGGATATTGGCCAGGCGCGCCAGCGCATACGTCTCGGCGCGGCCCAGTTTCTCGCCCAGCGCGTCGAGCTCCTGCCGCGCCGCGCCGCCGCCCTCGCGCAGCAGCGCTTCGATCAGCGCCGGGTCGCAGGCGAACAGATTGACGTTTTCGAACGGCGTGGCCTGGTTGAAAACTTCATGCGTGTCAAAAGCATTCATGGGGGGTCTCCCGCGATTTGTTATCATGGCGCCCTGGCTGTCGCTGGCGCACCGTCAACACCGTCTGTCAGCCAGACTAGCGTAAAGCGCAGGGCGGGGCAAGCGCGCCAGTGCAAGCAAGCGCAGATAAATGTTCCATGGGGAACGAAAATGCCTGCGCGTGTCGCGCAGCATGATTTTTTTCATGGAAGGCAGGAATATTTACAAAACCTGAAGCAATGTTGCTCTATTTCATGTAATCGAATGCTTTTCAATGATACATTTCGTGTGGATCGCATTCCGATAGCCGCCCTTCCGGCTCTATGGCACGCGTCACGCACGATGCACTCTTTCCGTTGGCGCCCTGCCCTGCAGCGTGCGCCGGCACTGATAATAAAAAGGTAAAAGCCAGCACGATGTTTTCCAGTACCCCATCCGCCGCCCACCGCGAGGCACGCCACGAGTTGGACAACCTCATGGAAGAGGCAGGCGACGTCGTGTTCCGGCTCGATACGGACGGCCTGATCCTGTTCGCCAGCAAGCGCGCGGCCACCCTGTTCGGTGCGCCCTCAGGCCTGTCCGGCCACTTGCTGCTGCCGCTGGCCACCGAAGCATCGCGCGCGGCGCTGCAGGCAGCGCTGGAAGATTCCCTGGAAGAACCGGGCCGCCTGGAAGTGCGCCTGCAAACGCCGGACCAGGAACTCTGGTTCGAGCTGCGCCTGTCTTCTTATATGAATGCAGCGGGCGTGGCCGAATTGCTGGTCGTCGGGCGCGACACCTCGGCCCAGCACAACACGGAGGAGCGCTTGCGCCACATGGCCACGCACGATGCGCTGACCGGGCTGCCGAACCGCCTGCTGCTGTCGGACCGCATCCGCATGGTCATCGCCCAGGCGGCCCGTTCGGGCCAGGGTTTTTCGGTCGCCACCATCGGCCTCGATGGTTTTAAAAAGGTCAACGATGGCCTGGGCCACCCCGTCGGCGACGCCGTGCTGCGCCTGGCCGCCGCGCGCCTGCGCAAGACCCTGCGCGACAGCGACACCCTGGCGCGCGTGGGCGGCGATGAATTCGTCGCCGTGCTGCCGGGCAGCGCCACCGATGCGCAAATCAAGCTGGTGACGGGCCGCCTGCTGGCCACCCTGCAGGCGCCGTTCGAAGTCGATGGCCACACGATTTACGTGGGGGCGTCCGTGGGCGTATCGATCTATCCGCTGCACGCGGAAGATGAAGTGCGCCTGGTGGCGCTGGCCGATGCGGCCATGTCGCGCGCCAAGGAAACGGGCAAGGCCCGCTGTCTGGTCTACAGCCCGCGCCTGAATGGCCCGTCGGAACACGATATCTCACTGGAAGCGGCCATGTTCCACGCCGTGCGCGAAGGCGAGTTTCTGCTGTTTTACCAGCCCATCGTCAATGCGCACACGCGGCAGATCCAGGGCTTCGAAACCCTGATGCGCTGGAAGCACCCGACCCTGGGCCTGGTGCCGCCGGTGCGTTTCATCCCGATTGCCGAAGCCAATGGCCTGATCAATCTGCTGGGCGCCTGGGCGCTGAAGGCGGCCTGCGTGCAACTCAAGCAGTTCCAGGAAGTGGCCAAGCGGCCGCTGTACATCTCGGTCAACATCAGCCCGCGCCAGTTCCGCAACGACAAATTCCTCGACGTGCTCGATGATGCCATCGCCTTTTCGGGACTCTCGGGCGAACACCTGGTGCTGGAAATTACCGAAGGCACCCTGATGATCGACCCCGTGCATGCGGAAACCATCCTCGTCAAGATGACGGAGCGCCGCGCGCGCATCGCCATCGACGATTTCGGCACCGGCTACTCTTCGCTCGCGTATCTGAAGCGCTTCCCCATTTCCGTACTGAAGATCGACCGCACCTTCATCAAGGACTTGCCCGAATCGAGCAAGGACGCGGCCATCTGCAACACCATTCTCGACCTGGCCAAGCATTTGAATTTGTCCGTGGTGGCCGAAGGCGTGGAAACGGAGGAGCAGATGCACTTCATGGAGTCGCGCGGCTGCCAGTATGTGCAAGGCTATTTGACGGGCAAACCGATGCCGGCCCATGCCGCGCTATCGGCCTTGAGCGAAAAAACCTATGCGGCGCTGGTGCCCACGCCGCCTGCCAATGAACAGCGCGGAGGGGTGCAATGAATCCAGGTCATTTCGCGGTACCGACACAGCTCGGCAAAAACACCCTGGACCTGCTGTGGGCGCGCACGCGCCAGCAGGGCGACATGCCCGGCTTCGCGAAAGCCATCAGCGCCATCCTGGGCGCCATGCGCGGCGAGGATGACCACGAATTCGACATCACGCAAACGGTGCTGTCCGACCCTGTCCTCACGCACAAGGTGCTGCGCCTGGCCAACAGCGGCATGTATTCGGCCTTCGGCCAGCGGGTCAACACGGTCTCGAAGGCCGTGCTGGTGCTGGGCATCGACGCCATCGGCCACCTGGCGCTGGGACTGAAGCTGATCGAGGAGCTGTCGCAGGCCTCGCCCGACTCCGTCAGTGCGCACGTCGAAATGGAAAAGGCCGTGCTGGCCGGGATGGTGGCGCAACAAGTGGCCACCAGCGCCGGCAGCCTGCAGGCGGAGCAAGCCGTCGTCTGCTCCATGCTGCACACCCTGGGCCGCATGATGGTGACGTTCTACATGACGGACTTCTGGGCGCGCATGCAGGCGCATGCGGGTCCCGGCAACGAGGCGGCCGCCGCGCGCGAAATCCTCGGCCTGTCGCTGCCGGAAGTGGGCTATGCCACGGCCACCCACTGGGGCTTGCCGCAGCACCTGATCAACGGCATGCGTCCGATGGAGCCGTCGCCCGACAACTCGCCCGTCAGCGGCGCCGACTGGATGGCAGGACTGTCGACCATGGCGGCGCGTTGCGCCGACTCGCTGTGGCATGACGATGCGGCCGGCGCGGCGCAGGTGCATGCGCTGATCGACGACTATGCCGGCACGCTGGGCATCGCTGCCACGGACCTGGTGGTGGCGGTGGACAAGGCGAAAGCCATGGCGGCGGCCGACCTGTCGATCGCGCCCCTGTCGAAACCGGCCGAACGGCGCGCGCGCCAGCTGGCCTCGACGCGCATGCGCGCCGAAGGCAACCGCATCCTGATCGGCGGCCTGGCCGACCTGCGCAGCGCCATCGGCAGCGCCAGCCCGGGCCAGATGGTCTCGATGGCGCTCGAAACGCTGCACCAGGGCTTTGATTTTTCGCGCTCGGTGGCATTCGTGCGCAACCACCGCGATCATTTATACTCGGCGCGCATCAGCATGGGCGAAGGCATGGCCGACCTGCAGGAGCTGATGGTATTTGGCGACGCGTATGAGCCGAACGTCTTCCACGCGGCCCTCAATAGCGACCGCGTGATCTTCATCGACAATGCGCGCGACCCGAAATTTGCCGCCAAGCTGCCGCAATGGTGGAAAGCCACCCTGTCGGAAGCGCGCAGCTTCGTCGTGCTGCCCCTGTCGGCCAACGGCCACCCCACGGGCTTCCTGTACGGCGACTGGGACGACAGCTTCCCGCCGATTCAATTGAACCAGACGGAATTCAACCTGATCAACGATATCCGGGCGTTACTGGTGCAGTCGGTGGAGATGCGCCATCAACTGGAGCTGGTGGCGAACAAGGTGGCTTGATAGAAACGCCAACGATGTTGTCGGATTACGCGGGGCGATGCCCCGCTAATCCGACCTACACATGGCGTGGGTCGTAGGTCGGATTAGGGCCGCAGGCCCGTCATCCGACAACATTCAACTTACTTCAACTTCGGCGTATTCACGCTGACATCGCCGCATTGCGCGCGGTGCATCAGGGCGTGGTCGATCAAGACCAGCGCCAGCATGGCTTCGGCGATCGGCGTGGCACGGATGCCCACGCAGGGGTCGTGGCGGCCGAAGGTTTCCACCATCACGGGATTGCCCTCTTTATCGATCGAGCGACGCGGCGTGCGGATCGACGACGTCGGCTTGATGGCAATCGAAACGCTGATATCCTGTCCCGTCGAGATGCCGCCGAGTACGCCGCCGGCGTTATTGCCAATGAAGCCTTCCGGCGTCAGTTCGTCGCCGTGCTCGGAACCCTTTTGCGCCACCGAATCGAAACCGGCGCCGATTTCCACGCCCTTGACGGCATTGATGCCCATCATGGCGTAGGCGATGTCGGCGTCGAGCTTGTCGTAGATCGGCTGGCCCAGTCCGACCGGCACGTTTTGCGCGATCACGTCGATGCGCGCACCGATGGAATCGCCGTCGCGGCGCAACTGATCCATGGCCGCTTCCATGCGCGCGATCAGGTCCGCGTCGCCGCTGGCGGCAAAGAAGGGGTTCGCATGCACGTGTCCCCAGGACTGGAACGGCACGGCGATGTCGCCCAGCTGGCTCATGCAGCCCTTGAAGGTGGTGCCGTACTGCTGCAGCAGCCACTTCTTGGCGATCGCCGCCGCGCCCACCACGGGCGCCGTCAGGCGCGCCGAGGAACGCCCGCCGCCGCGCGGGTCGCGCACGCCGTATTTATGCCAGTAGGTGTAGTCGGCATGGCCGGGGCGAAAGCTTTCCGCGATATTGCCGTAGTCCTTGCTGCGCTGGTCTTCATTGCGGATCAGCAGCGCGATGGGCGTGCCCGTCGTCACGCCCTGGTACACGCCGGAGAGAATTTCCACCGTATCGGATTCCTGGCGCTGCGTCACGTGGCGCGAGGTGCCCGGCTTGCGGCGGTCCAGCTCGGGCTGGATATCGGCTTCCGACAGGATCAATCCTGGCGGACAGCCATCGATCACGCAGCCGATGGCCGGGCCATGCGATTCGCCGAAAGTGGTAACAGTAAACAGCTTGCCAAAAGAATTGCCGGACATAGTAGGAAGTGTGAGGACTGGAAAACTCAATTCTACCAGCCTGCGGGGCATGCCATGCCGCTAATGCCGCGGCAAGGCCCGATATTCCCGCCCGTCATCACCATTTTTAAATCCCGTGTTTTTTTTCATACAAAAAACACCAGATATGAGTTGCAATCATGCAATACAGGAAATATTGCTCTACGGAATAGGCTTAAAAAAACATTTTGCTTATTAAATAGCTATATACTTGAATGATGGACCATCAGAAAATGTGCGAGCCTCGGCAGCACCGGAGTGCTACATTTTCGATGCGCCCTGAGTGCATCAGAAATGGCCAGGGCTAGGCGCGGCGCCGAAGACAGTACGCAAGTACGGCGAGGCGCTGCAACAACGCCATGGACATTTCTGATGTGCTCACATCTCGTTCCGAGTCATCCTGGAGAAGCTATACATGCCCGCACCGATCATCCCCCTTGACGCCAACAAGGACGATCACGACGACCTGGTATTCCTCGATGAGCAACCAGCGCAGCCGCTGGCCGTCGCACCGCGCAGCGTCTGGCGGGTGATGATCATCGACGACGATGAAGACGTCCACTCCACCACCACTTTCGCCCTGGGCAACCTGGAAATGCAGCACCGCCCGCTGGAATTCGTGCATGCGTATTCGGCCGGCCAGGCGCGCGAACTGCTCAAGCATGAAGACGACATCGCCGTCATCCTGCTCGACGTGGTGATGGAACAGGATGACGCGGGCCTGCACCTGGTGCGCTACATCCGCGAAACCCTCAAAATGAAGGACGTGCGCATCATCCTGCGCACAGGCCAGCCCGGCTATGCGCCGGAAATCGACGCCATCCGCGACTATGACATCAACGACTACAAGACCAAGTCCGAACTGACGCGCATCAAGCTGTTTACCACCGTGACGGCCGCCATCCGCTCGTACGAACAGATACGCTCGATCAGCAACAGCCGGCGCGGCCTGGACCGTATCGTCCACGCCAGCACGCAGCTGATGGCGCTGCACGGCGTGCAGAATTTCTCGGCCGGCGTGCTGGCGCAGATCGCCGACCTGCTGGGCATCGGCGCCGATGGCCTGCTGTGCGTGCAAGAAATGCTGGAAAATGGCGGCAAGGAGCTGCTCGTGTCAGCCTGCACGGGCAGCTTTTCCAGCCTGCCGCACAGCGCCCTGTGCGGCCTGCAAAACCCCCGCGTGATGGCGGCCATCGAGCACACACTGGCGCAGCGGCGCAATGTCTACGCGCACGACTACGCGACCCTGTATTTCTCGGGCAAGGCCGGCCGCGATGCGGCCGCCTACCTGGTCCTGCCGCGGCCCCTCTCGGCCATCGATGAAAGCCTGCTGGAAGTGTTTTGCAGCAACGTCGCCGTGGGCCTGGACAATGTCGAACTGGTATCGCACCTGCACAACGCCGCCTTCTACGACCAGTTGTCGAAGCTGCCGAACCGCACGCGCCTGGTGGAAATCCTCGACGCCACCCTGGCCGGGCCTGCGCGCGACGACGCCACCCTGGCGCTGGTCGACCTCGACCATTTTGCCGAGACCAACGATGCGCTGGGACATCAGTTCGGCGACACCCTGCTGATTGCCGTGGCGGGCCGATTGCAAACCCAGCTCGGTTCCCAGCTGACGGTGGCGCGCCTGGGCGGCGACATCTTTTGCGTGCTGGGCGACTCGTCGCAAGTCAACCCGGCCAAGATCCTGGCCCTGTTCCAGGCGCCGTTCTGCATCGATGGCCAGGATGTGCAGCTGTCGGCCACCCTGGGCCTGGTGCGGCTGGGCGAACATGCGGGCACGGGCGCCGATGCGCTGAAGGATGCCGATATCGCCCTGAAACGGGCAAAAAGCCAGCAGCGCGCCGGGCACTTCTATTTTTCACGCAGCATGGGCATCGAAATCCGCGAAAGAGTCCGCATGATGCATGCGCTGCGCACGGCCTTCAGCCAGGGCCAGCTGTTTGTCGTGTATCAACCGCAGATCGACCTCTCCACGCGCCGCCCCGTGGGCGCCGAAGCGCTGCTGCGCTGGCAGACGCCGGACGGCAAGTTCATCTCGCCCGACCGTTTCATCCCGATTGCCGAGTATTCGGGCATCATCATCGAGCTCGGTGAATGGGTGCTGCGCACGGCTTGCCGCGAACTGGTGCTGCTGCGCGAGCAGGGCCACCGCAACTTCGTCATGTCCGTCAACGTGTCGCAAGTGCAGTTCCGCCACCCGCTGTTCCTGGAGATGCTGCGCGCGGCGCTGGAAGAGACGCAGGCGCCGCCCGAGTTCATCGAACTGGAAATCACGGAATCGATGGCCATGGAAGAGCCGGACCTGCTGATCAAGATGTTGTGGCAGATCAAGCAGACGGGCGTGAGCATCGCCATCGACGACTTCGGCACGGGTTTTTCGTCGCTGTCGTACCTGCAGCGGCTGCAAGTCGACCGCCTGAAAATCGACCGCGCGTTTGTGACGGAAATCACGGGTTCCGCGCGTGGCAGCAGCATCGCCGAAATGGTCATCCAGCTGGGCCGCAACCTGGGCCTGGCCGTGATCGCCGAAGGCGTGGAAGACGAGCGGCAAGCACAAATTTTGCAAGCGCTGGGCTGCCCGATGGCGCAAGGCTTCCTGTTCGCCCGCCCCATGACGGCCACGGCGCTGGGCACCTGGCTGAACAACGAGGCGCTGCAGGGCGCGGCGTAGGCGCCAGCCTGCATTGACCATGCAAAACGCCGGCAGTGCCGGCGTTGTCTTTACTGCATTGCGATCGCTTAATCGGTGGTTTCAGCCGGCCAGTCGCGGATATACGCTTTCAGCATCTGGTTTTCAAAGCTTTGCGCTTCGAGCACGGCGCGTGCCACGTCGTAGAAGGAGATGACGCCCAGCAAGGTCTTGGCATTCATGACGGGCAGGTAGCGCGCATGTTTTTCCAGCATGATGCGGCGCACTTCATTCACTTCCGTATCCGGGGTGACGGTGATCGGATGGTCATCCATGTGCTTGCGCACGGTGCCGCCGCCGATCTGGCCCGCGTTTTCATGCAAGGCGTTCAACACTTCGCGGAAGGTCAGCATGCCGACCAGGTCGCCAAATTCCATGACCACCAGCGAACCGATGTCTTTTTCCGCCATGGTATTGGCCGCGTCAAGCAGGGGCTGGTCAGGCGTGACCGTGTAGAGGATGTTGCCCTTGACTTGGAGAATTTCAGATACTTTCATATTGGCCGTCCTGTCCGCGTGATTGGTATTTTAGTTATTCTAGCCCTTACTGCGACTGTAGCCTATGCCTGCGGAAAAATCCAGCCTTGCGCGCAATCAAATCGAGGGGGATTGCGCGCAACTTTCCATTACGCTCTGCGGCGAAACCAGCCGGCGATAGAAAGACGCTGGCGCGCCGTCGGCAGCACCTCGTGCAGCATCTCGCCCGACAGAAACATGGCCATGCGCCCTGCTTCGGGCGCGATATCCACGCTGGGGCCGCCATCGGGGTGCAAACGCAGCGCGCCGCCGTGTTCGGGCAGCCAGTCGTCGTTCAGGTACAGCACGACGGACACGGTGCGTTTGTCATCGTCGCGGAAACGGTCCAGATGAGCCCGGTAAAAGGCGCCCGGCGCATACAGGGCGAAATGGCTTTCGTACTCTTCCAGCCCCAGGAACAGCTCGCGATTGAGGGTCTGGCGCAACGCTTCCATCTGCTTCAGATAGCTATCGCAGGCGCTTGAGCGGCCCGCTTCCAGCCATGCGATATGGTCGCCGCGGATGTCCGGCTGCAGCAGCGGTGCATGGCCGCTGCCCACGCCGGCGCCCTTCATCTTGCCGCTTAGCATGGATTGCACGCATTCGGCGGCCAGCTGGCGGCTGAGTTCAGGGGAAATGAATTGCTCTTGCAGGAGCCAGGCTGCGCGGCACAGGCCGTCAACGATAGACGGTCCGGGCACGGCAAGGGCGCCGTCGAACGATATTGCGGGCATAAAATCTTTCCTGGTGGACATACATGAGAGTGCGCCTGAAGCCCAGGATGTCGTTCGCTGCAGCTGCTTCCCCGCGGTGCGGCGCACGCGCAATGGTCGAACAACCCGAATATCGCTGATCCGGCATGCTACCACCGCCACGCGGAGCCGGTCACTTTTTTTGACTTCAAGTGACACGCGCGCCCCGCCAGCACGGCATCATGCGCCCTGCACGCGAGCCCTTTTACTCAGCGCTAAATCAGGTTACGATCTTGCCACTATAAAACTTGGCGGAGACACCATGAGCGGCCCGAAATACCCCGGTTTCGATACTTTATCCCTGCATGCGGGCGCGGCACCCGACCCGGCCACGGGCGCGCGCGCCACGCCCATCCATTTCACGTCCTCGTTTGCCTTCAAGAGTTCGGAGCATGCGGCCTCGCTGTTCAACATGGAGCGGGCCGGCCACGTGTACTCGCGCATTTCGAATCCCACCAACGCCGTGCTGGAAGAGCGCATCGCCGCGCTCGAAGGCGGCGTGGCCGGCCTCGCCACGGCCAGCGGCCAGGCCGCCATGCACCTTGGTTTATGTACCATCGCCGGCGCCGGCTCGCACATCGTTGCCTCGCGCGCCCTGTACGGCGGCTCGCACAACCTGCTGGCCTATACATTGAAACGCTTCGGTATCGAGACGACATTCGTCGACCCGCGCGACGTGGATGCCTGGCGCGCCGCCATCCGTCCGAATACGAAAGTGCTGTTCGGCGAAACGCTGGGCAACCCTGGCCTCGACGTGCTCGACATCCCGACGATTGCCGCCCTGGCGCACGAGCACCACTTGCCGCTGATGCTCGACTCGACCTTTACCACGCCGTATTTGCTGCGGCCGTTCGAGCATGGCGCCGATCTGGTGTTCCACTCGGCGACCAAGTTCCTGTGCGGGCACGGCACGGCCATCGGCGGCTTGCTGGTCGATGGCGGCACCTTCGACTGGCAAGCCGCCTACGACAAGACGGGGCGTTTTGCCGAACTGTGCGAACCGTATGACGGCTTTCACGGCATGGTCTTCGCCGAAGAGTCGACGGTGGCGCCGTTCGCCCTGCGCGCGCGGCGCGAAGGCTTGCGCGATTTCGGCGCCGTCATGAGCCCGCACAATGCCTTCGCCATCCTGCAAGGCATCGAAACCCTGGGCCTGCGCATGGACCGCCACGTGGCCAATACGCGCAAGATCATCGACTTTTTGCTGGCCAATCCGGCCGTCGATGGCGTGTCCTACCCCGAGCTGCCATCGCACCCCGATTACGCACTGGCAAAGACCCTGCTGCCGAAAGGCGCGGGCGGCGTCTTCACCTTCCGCCTGCGCGGCGACCGCGCGGCGGGCCAGCGCTTTGTCGACAGCCTGAAGATCTTCTCGCACCTGGCCAACGTGGGCGACGCCAAGTCGCTCGTCATCCACCCCGCCTCCACCACGCATTTCCGCGTGCCCGACGATCAGCTGGCGCAGGCCGGCATCACGCAAGGCACCATGCGCCTGTCGGTGGGACTGGAAGACGCGGACGATTTGATCGAAGACCTGGCCCGCAGCCTGAAACTGTCGCAGAAAGGCACCTGAGATGCTGTTCACCATCGAAAACACCACGGCCTACTGCTACACGGGCGGCAAACCATACAACCCGAGCCAGCCCACGGCCGTCTTCATCCACGGTGCGCAGAACGACCATTCCGTGTGGGCCCTGCAAACGCGCTATTTCGCCCACCACGGCTGGAACGTGCTGGCCGTCGACTTGCCGGGCCATGGCCGCAGCGGCGGCGCGGCGAAAGCCAGCGTCGAGGATCTGGCGCGCTGGATACTGGCCGTGCTGGACGCCGCTGGTGCAGACAAGGCCATGCTGATCGGCCACAGCATGGGTTCATTGATCGCGCTGGAAGCGGCGTACCTGGCACCGGATCGCGTCAGCCACCTGGCCATGCTCGGTTCCACCTACCCGATGAAAGTCTCGCCGGCGCTGCTGGAAACGGCGCTGCACGACGAACAGGCGGCCATCGACATGGTCAATATCTGGTCGCATTCGTCGATCGCGCAAAAGCCGTCGTTTCCCGGCCCGGGTTTTTATGCCATGGGCGGTGCGCGGCGCTTGAAACAGCGCATCGCCGCCCTCAACCCGGCTCACGTGTTTCACACGGATTTTTATGCGTGCAACACCTACGCGAACGGTGAAATCGCCGCCGCTTCGGTACACTGCCCCACTGTATTCATTTTCGGCGCGCGCGACATGATGACGCCGCCCAAATCGACCAAGCTGCTCACGTCTGCCATCGCGCATGGCACCGTGGTACAGGTCGACAGCGGACATGAATTGATGGCCGAGCAACCGGACGCCGTGCTCGACGCGCTGTTTGCGTTCGCACAGGCAGCGTGAGCGCATGTTTTTTTAGGATAGATGGATGATGTGGTTGAATACCCTGTTTGACGAATTGACTGGCCGGGGCAGCGGCACGGAAGCGGAGCGGCACGCACGCTATACATGGCTGGAACAGCTGCGCTTCACTAACCCGCTGGCGGACGAAGGCGGCCCCATGGCCGGCATTCCGTACTACCAATGGTGCCGGCTGCCGCAGGCGCTGGTCGTGGCGGGCCAGCACACGGATCTGCTGGTCGGCACCACCAGCGCCCTGTACCTGGTCTTCGAGGGCCGCCACGCGGCAGCCTTCGCGGCCGAACTGGGCCTGCAATACGACGCCAACAACCGCATCGACCGCCCCGGCGGCCTCGACGAGCTGCTCGACGCCTATGAAGAGCAGGCGGACGGCAGCTGGGCGACCTTGCCGAATGCAGCGCCTGCGCCACCGCTGGCCGGCTGGGACGACGTGTATTTCCGCGTGCGCGACCTGAGCGACGGCAAGGCCATCCAGAGCGTGACCACCATCGCCTACGAGAGCAGCCGCTTCCCTGGCTACACCCTGCTCGGCACGACCATGGTGGGCGCGGGCGCCATCGCCCACGACGACGAGACGGCGGCATATTTGCAGCAAATCTTCGCCGACTGGGCCATCCAGCGCGAATGCGCCGATCCCTGTCCGCCGGCATCCGCACCCTGGACCCATGCGCCGCGCCAGACGCCGCCCGCGCCATTTGATTTTTCCCGCAACCTCGCTTACCTCGACACCCTGCTGGCCGCCTATACCCGCGCACAAAAGCAGGCGCAAGTCGATGGCGGCGATGACGCCTACTGGGCGTGCGCGGCCGCCAGCACGGCGTATCAGGTCTTCTCGCTGCGCTACACGGCAGGCTTGCCCATGCCTGACGTGGAAACGGCGCTGGAAACGGCGATTGCCGCCTGCGAAACGGCGCGCGCGGCCCTGGCCGCGGCCTACGATGACGATGCCTTGCCTGCCTTTGATTTCGAACAATTGACCGATTACGCACGCACCCTGCAGCTGCTGGGCGCCGCCCTGCTGTTCGGCCGCCACGACCTGGCTGCCCGCCTGGCCGCCCTGCAAACGGCCTTCGATGGCGAAGATGGCGTATACGAAGCGCTGCTGGCGGCCATCGATCCCCAGCGTCCCGCCGTCGACGAGTGGTATTTCGCCGAGCCCTACTCGGCCCTGTTCGCGTGCCTGGAGGCGGACGATCGCGCGCAGCAGCTGGAACACCTGCGGCACTACCTGGCCAACTGGCATGGCGCGCTGGTGCGCGAAGACTGGTTCAACGGCCATTTGCGCGCACACGGCCTGGGCGGCTACTACGGCCTGTGGGCCTTCGAGGCGGCCGCCGTGGCCAAACACCTGGGCCTGGAGCGCAGCGCGCTGGCGCACTGGGTCATGCCGCCAGCCCCCTGACTCCCCCGTTCACTTTCAGATACATATCCATGATCAATACCGCAGCCCTGTTCAGCACCGCCTTCCTGCCCGGCCAGGCCGGCTTCGATACCGAGACGATTGCCGGCCTGGCCGAATGGCGACTGGACGTACCTGCGCTGTTCAAGCTGCTCATCGGCGCTGGCGCGCAAGCCGTCGCCTGGCCCATCTACGGCGATGGCGAAGACTGCCCCTGCGTGCTGGCCGCGCCGATGGCGCAGGCGCAGGCCAGCTGGCAAGCCTTGTCCGCGCTGATGGACAAGCCGCGCGACGCGGCCGCCATCGTCGCGCGCGCCGGCATCAGCACCCTGCTGGCCGGAGGCCAGGCGTGGCTGATCCTCGATTGCGTGCAGCTGGTCCCGCACGATATCGGCACGCCGGAATACGCCGCCGCGCTCGACGCCCTGCGCGCCGAGGCGCAAGCCTTGCATTTTGCCCTGCTGCGCGGCGACCGGGAAGCGCTGGCGCCCCTGCCGGCCGCCGGCGCCACATCGCCGGCCACCGGCTACTGGTCGGCCACGGCCGACGCGCAATTGGCCGATGTCGAGGAACTCGGCGCGGACGAACTGCCTTTCCTGCAAGGCCTGGAAGTAGTGGGATGGGAGGAAGATGCGCTGTGCTATGCAGTGAGCGCCGCTGGCGAACCGGAGGTCACCGGCCTGGTCACGCCGTATGGCCGCTGGATCGTGCCGCTGTCGCGGCGCTATGTCGAGCTGGGCGTTGACTACGCGGACGATGGCTGGATCACCTTTGCCACGGCGGACGCCCCCGATGCGCACGGCGTGCTGGACCTCAACGGTACGGTGGTGCTACCGCCCACCCCCGGCGCGCTGTATGTGATCAGCCCCCACTTGCTGCAGCAGATCGATGCAGACGGCGCCAGCCGCTTGCTGCGCCTGCCCGATGGCGCACTGCTCATCGACAGGGTCGACAACCTGTGCGAGCGCGAAGATGGCTATATCGACATCGAACGCCAGACAGACAATGACGACGAACGCAATGTCTGCGGCGTGCTCGACAAGACAGGCAAGGTCGTGGTGCCGCCGGTCTACAGTTCCGTGCAGGATTTCGGCACGAAGAAAAAAATCGCCATCGTCAGCCAGCGCATCGATGGCCGCTTCCTGTTTGGCCTGATCAATAGCAAGGGCGAGCCGCTGGCGCCCTGCCAGTACGAAGCCATCGATAGCGCCACCACCTCGTCGCCGCCCAAAGTGCGCAAGAACCTGATCTTCGCCATCGATGCGCAGGGACTGGCCTGCATGCTGACCCTGGATGGAAAACAGGCGTTTACGCCCCTGTATCCACCCGCCCACCATTTGCGCGGCGTGGCCGTGCAAAGCGACTTTTTATATGTCGTCAAGGAGGGCATGGCCTGGAGCATGGATTTTACGGGCCAGTTGCTGGAACAGTTCGACACCGTGGACAACTTCAAGGCGGCCATCACGGCCCAGTTGAGCGAATCCCTCGGCTTGACGAAGAAGAAACCGGCGCCCCGCCGCAGCTTTACGCCAGCGCAGATCCTGGCGCAAGCCGACCGCGAACAGCTGCAGGCCATGGCCGCCCTGCTCTTGCAAGGCGATGCGGCACTGGCCGCGCGCTGCGTGGACATCACGCTCGAAGAGCTGGCGCAGGACGACCCGGAAGAGGAATATGAAGGCGATACGCCCGAGGCGGCGTGCTTCTTCCTGCTCTGGTCCACCGCCGCCGATGCGCTGGGCCACGGCACCACGCTGGACTGGAAAGCCGTCGATGAAGTGCCGCGCATCGCCCGGCATATCGGCCTGTCCGCGCTGCGCGATTTTTCGTGGGCGCAGCGCGAAGATGGCGACGCCATGGCCGAAGGTCTGGCCGCCATCGCCGCCCACCTGGCGCCGCATCAGCTACGCCTGGTCAATCTGCACGGTGGCGAGGATACGTATTATCTGGGCGTGGTGCGCGCGTCCGATGCGGCCGCGTTCAGCAAGGTGGCGCTGCAGGCGGCGTTAAGGCCCGTAGTGCACTAAGAGTAAGGGCCGCTCAGTTGCATTTGACGGCCCCGAAATGCTGTGCCAAAGTCAGGCCCAGTCCCTGCTCCACGGCGTTTTCCACCTGCGCCGCCAGCGCTGCCGCATCGATGGCCGCCTGGATATCGCGCTCGTTGGTGGAACCGGCCGGATAGCCGGAGTTCACGCGCATGCCGCCGAAGACGAACAAGCGGTAGACGTCGGCCAGGCTGATGCGGTTGACATTGCCCAGCAAGACCCAGTGGTCGGAACTGTCGGCCACGCGCTTGCCCCACTGTACGCGCACGGCGCCCTCCACGTTGACGCGTCCCACCCAGCCCTGCTGCACCATTTTGTCGAGCAGGGTTTCCATCTCTTCGAAGCCCAGGCGCGTGCTGCGGCGGATCTCGGCCGCGCCCACCAGGGCCGAATCGGCGCAGTGACAGGCCTGGTGCAGCACCTTCAGGATGGCGACGGCGTCGACGAATTCGCTGCCCGGCGCCGCCTCGTACCACCAGCGCTCGTATTTCACGACCGGCAAGGCGGCCACCAGCAAGGCGCCCACCAGGGTGATCATCCAGCTCAGGTATATCCACACGAGGAACAGCGGCAAGGCGGCCAGCGCGCCATAGATGCGCGAGTACGTGGGGAATTCCTGGATGAATTCACCGAAGCCGCGCTTGGCCACCTCGAACGCCAGCGCCGCCAGCAAGCCGCCCCAGGCCGCGTCGCGCCAGTCCACGTCGCGGTTCGGCACGGCGATGTAGAGCAGGGTGAACGCCAGCATGGTCAGGCCGATCGACACCAGCGTATAAAACACGGCGCCAAGGAAAGGCACGGCGCCCACCACGCCGCTGGTGGCCATGAAGAGGCGCGAGGTCACCGTCAGCGAGACACCCACCAGCAGCGGCCCCAGGGTGACGATGGCCCAGTAGACGAGCAAACGCTTGGTCCAGCGGCGCTCCTGGCGCACGCGCCAGATGCGGTTGAAGACGCGTTCGATCAAGCCCATCATGCCCACCGAGGTGACGATCAGGGCGCCCGCGCCGATGGCCGACAGGCGCGTGGCTTTCGAGGCAAACGTGGTCAAATAATCGAGGATGGTGTTCGAAATGCCCTTGGGCATCACGCTTTGCACGAAATAGTCTTCCAGCGCGTGGCGGAAGGTATTAAACAGGGGGAAAGTGGTGAAGATCGCCAGGGCCAGCGTGAACAGCGGCACCAGCGCGAACACGGTGGCGAAGGTCAGGCTGCCGGCCACCTGCGGCAGGCTTTCCTCGCGCACGCGGCGGCGCGCGAACTGCAGCAGGTCGCGCGTTTCGGACCACGTCAGGCCGCGCACGACGGTCAGCCCCATGCTCAGGGCGCGCCACAGGTAGTGAAAGATGGGGAGTATATATTTTGAAAACATGTGCAAAATCAGAACGGCGCCATGACAGCAGTCGTATCAGGCTGTAAAGCGCCCTATAATACCAATGATGAAGCCAACCAATCTGATTATTCTCGTATTGTTTTATTCACGCCATGGCGCCACGCGCCAGCTGGCCGAGCTGATAGCCCAGGGAGTGGAAAGCGTGCCTGGCTGCGACGCGCGCCTGCGCACCGTGCCCGCCGTCTCCACGGTGACGGAAGCGACGGCGCCGGAAGTGCCGCCTGATGGCGCTCCTTATGTGGAACTGGAAGACTTGCAGGAATGCGCGGGCCTGGCCCTGGGGTCGCCCACGCGCTTCGGCAACATGGCCGCCGCCATGAAGTACTTCTGGGATGGCACGGCCAGCGACTGGCTGGCTGGCAGCCTGTCCGGCAAGCCCGCCTGCGTGTTCACGTCCACGGGCAGCCTGCACGGCGGCCAGGAATCGACCCTGCTGTCGATGATGATTCCCCTTTTCCACCACGGCATGCTGGTCATGGGCCTGCCCTACACGCATCCCGAACTGATGACGACTTCCACGGGCGGCTCGCCGTATGGCGCCACGCACTGGTCAGGCATCGCTGGCGACAAGGCGCTGAGCGACGATGAAAAACGCCTGGCCGTCGCCCTGGGCCGGCGCCTGGCGGAAAACGCCGCAAAACTGGCAGGCGCATGATGCACGGCACACTGCACAAGTATTTTCACTGGGGCGCCATCGCCAGCCTCGTCACCCTGATCGTCTGGTGCCTGCTGTGGGAAACCGTCGTCGCGCCGCTGCAGCCGGGCGGCTCCTGGGTCGTGCTGAAAGCCGCGCCCCTGTTCATTCCCCTGTACGGCGTCATCAAGCGCGACGTCTACACCCTGCAATGGTCATCGATGGTGATCCTGCTGTATTTTACAGAGGGCGTGGTGCGCGGCTACAGCGACACGAATCCCGTCTCCGCCATGATGGCCTGGGGCGAGGCGGCCATCGTCTGCATCTACTTCTTCTGCGCCGTGCTGTATCTGCGCCCGTATAAAAAGGCTGCCAAGCGCATGGCCAGGGAACTGCTGGAAAAAGTGAATAAAGTGAGCATCAAAAAATGATCGAACAGACTATGAGTAACCAGGCCGACTTCCTCGCCGCCTGCCGCGACCTGCTGGGCGACGCCTATGTCCTCACCCTGGACGCCGACATGGCGCCCTTCCTCACCGACTGGCGCGACCGGTTTACCGGCAAGGCCCTGGCCGTGCTGCGCCCCGCCACGGTGGAACAAGTGGCAGGCGTGCTGCGCGCCTGCGCGCAATGGCAAGTCCCCGTCGTGCCGCAAGGCGGCAATACGGGCCTGGTGCTGGGCAGCATCCCGGACGCTGCCGGCACGGCCATCGTGCTGTCGCTGGCGCGCCTGAACAGCATCCGCGCGCTCGACCCCGTCAACCGCACCATCACGGTCGATGCGGGCTGCATTTTGCAAACCATCCAGGAAGCGGCCGCCGCCGCCGGCTGCCTGTTCCCCCTGTCGCTGGCGGCCGAGGGCAGTTGCACCATCGGGGGGAATTTGGCCACGAACGCGGGCGGCACGGCCGTGCTGCGCTACGGCAATACGCGCGAACTGTGCCTGGGCCTGGAAGTGGTCACGCCGCAGGGCGAGATCTGGAGCGGCTTGCGCGGCCTGCGCAAGGACAATACCGGCTACGACTTGCGCGACCTGTACATCGGCGCCGAGGGTACCTTGGGCGTGATCACGGGTGCGGTGATGAAACTGTACCCGCAGCCGAAAGCCTGCATCACGGCGCTGGCCGCCATGCCCTCACCCGCCCACGCCCTGCGTTTGTTAAGCCTGATGCAAGACCATTGCGGCGCCAGCCTGACGGGTTTTGAACTGATGTCGCAATATTGTCTGCAACTGGTGGCGGAACAGTTCCCCCAGTTGCCACGGCCATTTGCCGAAGTCCATGGCCAGTACGTGCTGCTCGAATTATCCAGCAGCCAGTCCGAGGCGCACGCCGTCGAATTGCTCGAAGCGAGCATCGGCGCGGCGCTGGAAGACGAGTTGATTGAAGACGCCGTCGTCGCCAGTTCCGTGGCGCAGTCCGAAGGCCTGTGGCAGTTGCGCGAGCACATTCCACTGGCACAGGCGCAGGCGGGCAAGAACATCAAGCACGATATCTCGCTGCCGATTTCCCGCATCGCCGATTTCATCGCCGTCACGGACGTGGCATTGGCAACGGCCTTCCCCGGCTGCCAGCTGGTGTGCTTCGGTCACCTGGGCGACGGCAACCTGCATTACAACGTGGCGCCGCCAGCCGGCATGACGGATCGCGACTTCCTGGCCAACCAGGATGCCATCAACCGCATCGTGCACGACCAGGTGCACGCTTTTGGTGGTTCCATCTCGGCCGAACACGGCATCGGCGCCCTCAAAAAGGACGACCTGGCACACTACAAGTCGCCGCTGGAACTGCAGCTGATGCGCGCCGTGAAGCAGGCGCTGGACCCGCAGAACATCATGAATCCGGGGAAGATCCTGTGAGAATACCATTCTTCCTGTTCGCCATCTGCGCGGGCCTGGCCGGCCATGCTGGCGCGCAAGACGTCTACAAATGCGTGCAGGATGGCCAGACCAGCTACAGCGCTGCGCCCTGCACGGGCGGCCAGTTGCAGATTCTGGAAATCCCCTCGCCCCCGCCTGCCGTCGACAAGGGCGCGGCGACGCGCCAGCAACGGGTGGCCAGCCAGCTGGAGGCGGCGCGCAAGAAGCAGGAAAATCTGGCAGACCAGGCACGCGAACGGGCCGCCAAACAGAAGGAAACGCATGACAAGCATTGCGCCAAGCTGCGCCTGGAGCAGAAATGGGCGGCGCAGGACGCCGTCGGCGCCGGCGACAAGAACCGCGACGCGGCGCAACTGAAAGCGCGGCGCGCCGGCGAACGCCTGGCCGTCGAATGTCTGAATTGAGTGCGCCGCTGGCCAGCCCGGCGACGACGCGCCTGCTGTCGCGCTGGCTGCTGCTGGGCGAATGGCGCGCGCATCCCGTGCGCGCCCTCGTCGCCATACTCGCCATCGCCATCGGCGTATCCTTGGGCTTTGCCATCCACCTGATCAACGCGGCCGCCTTCAACGAATTTTCCACGGCCGTCAAAAGCCTGTCCGGCCAGGCCGACGTGCAGGTAGCCGGGCGCGAAGCGCTGTTCGACGAAAGCATCTATCCATGGCTGGCGCAGCGCGACGGCGTGGCCGTGGCGTCGCCCGTGCTGGAACTGCAAGCCGGCGTGGCAGGTAAGAAAGACGGCGGCCCGCTGCACATCCTGGCGCTCGACGTGTTCCGCGCCGGCTTCGTCTCGCCCGATTTGATCGGCGCGCCGGCCGAGGGCCAGCCTTTCGACACCCTGGCCGACGACGCCATCTTTTTATCGCCGGCCGCCTTGCGCTGGCTAGCTGTGGCCGAAGGCGGACAGGTCGCCCTGCAATCGGGCACGGGCACGGTGCCGTTGCGCGTGGCCGGGTCGCTGCAGCGCGCGCGCGCCGGCCAGCGCATCGCCGTGATGGATATCGGCGCGGCGCAGTGGCGCTTCAACAAGCTGGGCAAGCTGTCGCGCATCGATCTGAAACTGCGCCAGGGCGTCAACCGCGACGCCTTCCAGGCCGATCTCGCGCGCGCGCTGGAAGCGCGCTACCCGGGGCGTTTCCAGGTGGGCCAGCCGAATGACGAGAACCAGAATAGCCGCAACAATAACCTCAGCCGCGCCTACCGGGTCAACCTGACGGTGCTGGCCCTCGTCGCCCTGTTTACGGGCGCCTTTTTGGTGTTTTCCACGCAGGCGCTGTCCGTTATCCGCCGCCGCGGCCAGTTCGCGCTGCTGCGCGTGCTGGGCATGGAGCGGGGACAATTGCTGCGCCAGGTGCTGCTCGAAGGCGCCAGCCTGGGCGTGGTCGGCGCTGGCCTGGGCATCGCCGGCGGTTATGCCATGGCGGCCGTGGCCCTGCGCTTCTTCGGCGGCGACCTGGGCGCCGGCTATTTCGCGGGCGTGCAGCCGCAGGTGCAATTCACGCCCGTCGCCGCCTGCGTGTATTTTGCCCTTGGCCTCGGTGTCGCCTTGCTGGGCTGCGCGGCGCCCGCGCTGGAAGCGGCACGCGCCGCCCCCGCCATCGCGTTGAAATCGGGCAGCGAAGAAGTCGTGACGACGCGCCTGGCGAAAACCTGGCCCGCGCTGGCTTGTTTGCTGCTGGCCGGCGCCCTGACGTTCTTGCCACCCGTGTTCGAACTGCCCCTGTTCGGCTATCTGTCCATCGCCCTGCTGCTGATCGGCGCCATCGCCCTGATGCCGCAACTGGCGGCCGTCGTCTTCCGCGTCCTGCAGCGCGCCTGGCTGCGCACGGACGCGAGCAGCCACGCCCCCGTGCGCAGCCTGACCCTGTCCCGCCTGGCGAACGCCTCGGGCCAGGCCGGCATCGCGCTCGGCGGCGTACTGTCGAGTTTCAGCCTGATGGTGGCGATGGCCATCATGGTGTCGAGTTTCCGCGTCTCCGTCGACGACTGGCTGTTGCAGATCTTGCCGGCCGACGTGTATACGCGCACCACCGCCAGCGGCGGCACGGCGGGCCTGAACCCGCGCGAACAAGCCGCCATCAGCGCCCTGCCCGGCGTGGCCAGGGTGGATTTCCAGCGCCTGCGCTCGTTGTCGCTGGCGCCAGACCGCCCCAACGTGATGCTGCTGGCGCGCCCCGTCAACCTGGCCGATCCGGGAAAAAGCATGGTGCTGGTGGGTGACACCGTGCCCGTGCCAGATGGCGCGAAACCCGTGTGGCTATCCGAAGCGGCGGCCGACCTGTACAACGTCAAACCTGGCCAGCAGATCGCCCTGCCGCTGGCGGGCGGCCTGCACAAGTTCTTTGTCGCCGGCATCTGGCGCGACTATGCGCGTTCGTCCGGCGCCATCCAGATGCCACTGGACGACTACCGCGCGCTGACCGGCGACCATGACGTGAGCGATGCGGCCCTGTGGCTGGCCAAGGACGCCACGGGCGAGCAGCTGCAGCAGCGCCTGAAAACGCTGCCCTTCGGCGCCAGCCTGGAAGTATCGAATCCGTCGGCCATCCGTGCCCTGAGCCTGCAGATCTTCGACCGCAGCTTCGCCGTCACGTATTTATTGGAAGCGATCGCCATCGTCATCGGCCTGTTCGGCGTGGCCGCCACGTTTTCCGCGCAAACCCTGGCGCGCGCGCGCGAATTTGGCATGCTGCGCCACGTGGGCGTGACGCGCGGGCAGATTTTGTCCATCCTCGCGCTGGAAGGCGGCGCGCTGACGGCGCTGGGCATCGCCACCGGTTTTGTTCTGGGCCTGTTGATCAGCTTTGTGCTGGTCTTCATCGTCAATCCGCAATCGTTCCACTGGACCATGCAACTGCACCTGCCGTGGTCCTTGATCGCCAGCGTGGCCGCCGCCCTGCTGACGGCGGCCGCCCTGACTGCCCTCATCGCGGGCCGGCAAGCGCTGTCCGCTGGCCCCATCCGCGCCGTCAGGGAGGACTGGTAATGCGCCGTTTGACTCTTTTGCTGTTGTTCTGCAGCACCGCCGCCATCGCCGCGCCGCCTGCCTTCGCCCCCGTCACGCCGCTGCCGGCCGGCCAAAGCCTGCGCCTGCCGCACGATTTCGGTGCCCATCCCGCGTACAAGACGGAATGGTGGTACGCCACGGGCTGGGTCAAGACCGCCGGCGGCGAGCAGCTGGGTTACCAGGTGACCTTCTTTCGCAGCGCCACGGCCACCGATACGGGCAACCCCAGCGCCTTCGCGCCGAAGCAGCTGATCATCGGCCATGCGGCCCTGTCCGACCCGAAGGTCGGCAAGCTGCTGCACGACGAAAAAAGCGCGCGCGAGGGGTTCGGCCTGGCCTACGCCAAGGTGGGCGACACGGATGTGAAACTCGACGACTGGCGCATGCGGCGGCAAGCGGACGGCAGCTACCAGGTCAGCCTGGCCGCGCGCGACTTTACACTGCAGCTGACCCTGGCCCCCACGCAGCCCGTGCTGCTGCAGGGTGACGGCGGCTACTCGCGCAAGGGCGCGCGGCCCGCGCAAAGCAGTTACTATTACAGCGAGCCGCAGCTGCGCACGACGGGTACCATCGCGCGCGCGGGCGGCAAGCCGGAAGCGGTGACGGGCACCACCTGGCTCGATCACGAGTGGTCGAGCCAGGTGCTCGATGCGGATGCCAGCGGCTGGAACTGGATAGGCGCCAACCTCGATGACGGCGGCGCCCTGATGGCCTTCCAGATCCGCAGCAAGACAGGTGCTAAACTATGGGCGCACGCGACATGGCGCGATGCGTCCGGCAAGATGACGCAGTTCGCTCCCGGCGACGTCGATTTCACGCCCACGCAGCTGTGGCGCTCGCCCCGCACGCAGGCCCAATACCCGGTCGCCACCGAGATCCGCACTGGCCCCACGCGCTGGCACATCAAGCCATTGCAACCCGACCAGGAACTCGATTCGCGCCGCTCGACGGGCGCCGTGTACTGGGAAGGCGCCGTGACGGTGGAGCGCGACGGCCAGCCGGTGGGCCGCGCCTACCTGGAAATGACGGGCTATGTGCAGCCGATGAAGTTGTAAATAGTACAAAATACAGTAAATCCTAAGCGAAAAACAATGACAACCAGCACAGAAACAAGCAGCACGAGCACCACCGCAACCACACCGTCCCCCGACACCGGCACCAGCCGCGAACTGAAGAAAGGCAGCCTGGCCGCCTTCAAGGGCTTGATGCCCTTTTTGACGCCGTACCGCAAGCAGTTCTTCCTGGCCGGGATCGCGCTGGTGGTGGCTGCCGCCTCCACCCTGGCCATTCCCGCCGCGTTCAAGCAGATGATCGACCTGGGCTTCGGCGGCGCGGCCGGTTCCAGCAGCATTCAGCATGTCGACCTGGTCTTCCTCGCCCTGTTCGGCGTGGCGTCCATCCTGGCGCTGGCGACTGCCGCGCGTTTTTACACCGTGTCGTGGCTGGGCGAGCGCGTCACGGCCGACATCCGCAGCGCCGTGTACCGCCACGTCGTCACGCAAAGCCCGGCATTCTTTGAAACCACGCAGACGGGCGAAGTGCTGTCGCGCATCACCACCGACACAACGCTGATCCAGGCCGTGGTTGGCACCAGCATCTCGATGGCGCTGCGCAATGTGCTGCTGTTCCTGGGCGGCCTGGTGATGCTGTTCGTCACCAGTGCCAAGCTGGCCGGCATCATCATCGGCTTGCTGATCCTCGTCGTCGTGCCCATCATCGTGTTTGGCCGCCGCGTGCGCAAGCTGTCGCGCGATTCGCAAGACCGCATCGCCGACGCTTCGGCCATGGCCGGCGAAATCCTCAACGCCATGCCCACCGTGCAGGCGTTTACGCACGAAAAAATCGAATCAAAACGTTTTGGCGACTCCGTCGAAGGCGCGTTCATGACGGCCATGCGCCGCATCCGCGCGCGTGCCCTGCTGACCATGATCGCCATCCTGCTGGTCTTCGGCACCATCGTCTTCGTGCTGTGGCTGGGCGCGCGCGCCGTGCTGGAAGGCTCGATGACGGGCGGAGATCTGGGCCAGTTCATCCTGTACGCGTCCATCGTCGCCGGCGCCATCGGCGCGCTGTCTGAAGTGATGGGCGAAGCGCAGCGCGCCGCCGGCGCCACCGAGCGCCTGCTGGAACTGATGGCCGTCAAATCGGAAATCGAGTCGCCTGTCAAGCCACTGCCGCTGCCCGCGCGCGCGGCGAACGGCGCTTCGCTGTCGCTGGACGACGTCATGTTCTCGTATCCATCGCGCCCGGACACCCACGCGCTGGACCACGTCAGCCTCGATATCCGCGCCGGCGAAACGGTGGCCGTCGTCGGTCCGTCGGGCGCCGGCAAGACCACGCTGTTCCAGCTGTTCCTGCGCTTCTATGATCCGCAAAGCGGCAGCATCCGCCTCGATGGCGTGGATATCAAGCAGCTCGACCTGCACACCCTGCGCGATGCCATCGGCATCGTGCCGCAAGATACCGTGATCTTCTCGGCCGACGCCATGGAAAACATCCGCTATGGCCGCGCCGGCGCCAGCGACGAAGAGGTCATCGCGGCCGCAAAAATGGCGGCTGCCCACGAATTCATCGAACGCCTGCCGAACGGCTATAAATCCTTCCTCGGCGAACGCGGCGTGCGCCTGTCCGGCGGCCAGCGCCAGCGCATCGCCATCGCCCGCGCCCTGCTGAAAAACCCGCCGCTGCTGCTGCTCGACGAAGCGACCAGCGCGCTGGACGCGGAATCGGAACGCCTGGTGCAAAAGGCGCTGGAAGCGGCCATGGTGGGCCGCACCACGGTCATCATCGCGCACCGCCTGGCCACCGTGCAGCGGGCCGACCGCATCATCGTCATGGAAGACGGCAAGATCGTCGAGACGGGCACACATGCGTCGTTGGTTGCGCTCGGGGGCATCTATGCGAACCTGGCCGCACTGCAATTCCATCACGTACAGCTCAATCCAGCAGAATAATCATGAACGCACTTTTTCACGCCAACCTGGGCATCACCGATTTCTGGACCTTTTTACTGGGGACCATCTTCATCGTTATCCTGCCCGGCCCCAACTCCATGTACGTGCTGTCGGTGGCCGCCCAGCGCGGCGTGCGGCCCGCCTACCAGGGCGCCTTCGGCATCTTCGCCGGCGACCTGATTTTGATGGTGCTGTCGGCCTGCGGCGTCGCTTCCCTGCTGAAAGCCAGCCCGGCCCTGTTCTATGTCGTGAAATACATCGGCGCGGCCTACCTGGGCTGGATCGGCCTGCAGATGCTGATCGGCTGCTGGCGCAAGCTGCGCGCGCCCAGCGCCGCCGAAGGTGAGGCGGCGGCTGTCCCTGCCCCCGTCAAGGAAAGCGACCCGTTCCGCAAGGCCCTGATCATCAGCCTGATGAATCCGAAGGCGATCCTGTTCTTCATCTCGTTTTTCATCCAGTTCGTCGATCCGGCCTTTTCAAAGCCCGTGCTGTCCTTCATCGGCCTGGGCCTGATCTGCCAGGTGATCAGCTTCAGCTACCTGACGGCCATCATCTTTGTCGGCGCGCGCCTGGCCGAGACCTTCCGCCGCCGTCGCCGCCTGTCGGCCGGCATGGGCGGCGGCGTGGGCGCCATGTTCATCGGCTTCGGCGCGAAACTGGCCACGGCCACCCTGTAAGGGACTACCGTGAACGAGCTTGAGCTGCGCCAGCGCTGCCATACCATCCTGCCGGGCCACCGCCAGCCCACACCCGCGGCCACCTTCGCCGCCATGGCCGCCTGGTGCGAGGCCAACGACATCGTGCATGACACGTATGGCGAAGGCGCGCTGATCGAACAGTTCGAGAACAAGGTCGCCAGCCTGCTCGGTTTCGAAGCGGCCGTGTTCTGCATCACGGGCACCATGACGCAGGTGACGGCCCTGCGCCTGGCCTGCCAGGACCGGGGTTCCTCGCTGGTGGCGCTGCATCCGACGTCGCACATCCTGCGCCACGAGCGTGGCAACCATGCGTTGCTGGAGCACTTCAAGGGTTTGATGATCGGCGACCCGCACCGTCCGTGGACGGTGGATGAGCTGCGCGCCGTGCCCGATGCGCTGGGCGCGGTACAGCTCGAACTGCCGATGCGCGAAATCGGCGGCCAGTGCCCGTCGTGGGATAACTTGAACGACATCAAGCGGCACTGCCGCGACAACAATATTCACCTGCACATGGATGGCGCGCGCCTGTGGGAAGCGCAAGCCGGTTTTGGCCAGCCCCTGCCCGCCATCTGCGATGGTTTTGACTCCGTCTACGTGTCGCTGTACAAGGGCATCGGCGGCCTCGGTGGCGCCATGCTGGCCGGCAGCCGCCCCTTTGTCGAACGGGCGCGCGCGTGGTTTCACCGCCAGGGCGGCAACATCGTGCACCGCACGCCCTACGTGGTAGCCGCCGCCATGCAGTTCGACGCGCGCCTCGCCGCCATGCCCCGCTATTTCGCACGCACGCAGTGGCTGTACGCGCTGCTACGCGACTTTCCGAGCATCGCCGTCAACCCTGCGCAGCCGCAGGCCAACATGCTGCACCTGCACTTGCCCGTCTCGCGCGAGCGGGCCATCGCCATCCGCAACCAGGTGGCCGAAGAACACGGCATCTGGCTGTTCGGCCGCGCCAGCCACGCCGCCCTGCCTGGGTACAGCGTGGTGGAATGGTATGTGGGGGATCAGTTGCTGGAACTGCCGGACGATAGCGTGCAGCATGCCTTGAGCCTGCTGGATCAGGGCATGCGCGCCAGGGAGTAATCGACGATCGTGACACCCAAAAAAAAGCGCCCGAAGGCGCTTTTTTCCTTTCATGGCGGCCGGGTCGGCCGCCACTACCTGCTTAGAACTTGTAGTTATAAGCGAGACCGATCAACTGCATGCGGGTCTTGAACAGGCCCTTGGTGGTTTCACCGTTGCCGGTGCAGCCAGTCATCACCGGCGAGCAGAGATTCTTGTAGTTGACGTCAGCATCCTTGAAGTCGATGTAGCTGTAGGCCAGGTCGAGCGAGGAATTGGCGTTCAGCTTCCAGTTCGCGCCGATCGAATACTGCATGCGATCGCTGTCTGGCAAGGCCGGGTGGCGCAGTTCGGCGCTGCGTACCGGTGCCTGGTCGTGCGCGATACCGGCGCGCAGCATCAGGCTCTCGCTGTACTTGTAGTTGGTGCCCAGCGAGACGCGGTAAGTGTCTTTCCAGTTCTGGCGAATGCGCTCGGCGCCTTCGGCCGTTGGCGGGAACTGGATATCCAGGTTCTCCAGGCGCGAAGTGCGGGTCCAGGTGACGTCGCCCATCAAGGCCCAACGATCATCCATCTGGTGGAAGGCGTTGACCGACAGGGTTTCCGGCGTGCGCAGTTCGACCAGCGCCTCGGAATTGACCTTGTTCGAGGCTTTGGCGATGAAGGCGTTCACGGCAGGATTGCTCGTCACTTGAGAGAAGTCCCAGATGGTGCTGCCCTTGAGCTTGTGCGAAATCGACGAGCGGTAAGCAATACCGAAGCGCGTGCCTTCGTTCAGCTGGTACAGGTAGCCGAGGTTGAAGCCAAAGCCCCAATCGTGGCCGTCCATCGAAGCATGGCCATCCTTGATCTGGCCTTGCAGCGCGGCGCCGGCTGCCATTGCGGCACTCACGCCTTGCGTCTTGAGAATGTTGTTGATGAATGCCTGCGATGCGGTTGGCGCTTTTTCGCCCAGGAAGGCAACCGAACCCGGCACGTCAACGCCCTGGCCCAGTTCCGCCTTCATGTATTCGGCCGTCACGCCGAAACCGAACGAGTGATGCTGATCCAGCTTGAACGCCACCGATGGATTCAAGGCGATGGCTTCGAGCTTGATATTGGTGATCGCATAACGGCCGGTCCAGTCATTGCCGTAATCGAGCTTGGCGCCATACGGCACGAACAGGCCTGCACCCACAGTCCACTGGTCATTGATCTTTTTGCTCGCATACAAGGCAGGCGCGACTACCGCGTCCGGCGCGTAATCCTTGGTGGCCGTGAATGGCGTGCGATTACCCTTCCAGAACTGCTGCGAACCCGTATCCTGGTAGGTCGAATGCGGCACGACGAGGGTGCCGCCGCCCACGAACTGCGTGCCTTCCAGGCGCGACAGGCCGGCCGGGTTGTAGAAAATGGTCGACGCGTCAGCCGCTTCGGCGCCGCTGGCATCAGCCGTGCCTTGGGCGGACACGCTTTGCGAGCCAAAACGGTAGCCCGATGCCTGGGCGGTGGAAGCGAAGCCGGCGCATGCGACGGCGATCAGAAGGGGCAGATATTTATGTTTCAAGTTAGTCTCTCTTTATTATATGAAGTGTCTTCGTCACATTGTCTCGGGTAGCTCAAGCTGCCCCGTCTTGCACTGTTCTTGCCGCCGTGAACTTCCTCACTGACGGCATGAGCGAAGCATATAATATTTTTTAAAAAAAAGCGAACGTTCGCTCTTTTTAAGAAACAGCGTTGTTTTCCTCGCCCATCATGACGTCTTGCGATGCCGGCGCAGGCGCTGGAAGCGGTATCAGAAAGCGCTGCTGCATCAGCGCCAGCATCTGTTCGGCCGGCACGGGGCGCGAAATGAAATAGCCCTGCACTTCGTTGCATTGCAGCGCGCGCAGGATGTCGAGCTGCTCGCGCGTCTCCACGCCTTCGGCCACCACGCTCATGCCCAGCGCATGCGCCATCGACAGGATGGCGCGCACGAAGACCTCGCCCTGCTCCGAGCGGCCCAGCTCCATGGTGAAGGCGCGGTCGATCTTCAAGCCATCCATGGCGAACTTCTGCAGCTGCGACAGCGACGAATAGCCGGTGCCGAAATCGTCGACCAGCAGGCGCACGCCCAGCGCGCGGATGGCCGACAGCTGCTCCACGGCACGGTTCTGCTCATCCATCATGGCCGATTCGGTGATTTCCACCTCGATCAGCCGCGCATCGATGCGGTGGCGCGTCAGCGCGGACGCCAGTACCTGGTGCACGTCGCCACGGCCGAACTGGCGCGCCGAGACGTTGATGGAGACGGGCACCAGCTCCAGCCCGCTGGTCTGCCAGCGCGCCATTTGCAGGCACACCTTTTCGATGACGACTTCGCCCAGCTGCGAAATCAGGCCGCTGCTCTCGGCCACGGGAATGAATTCCAGCGGCGGCACCATGCCGTGCAGCGGATGGTGCCAGCGCACCAGCGCCTCCATGCTGCACAGTTGGCCGCTCATGGCGTCGACGCGCGGCTGGTAGACGACGAGAAACTGGTCCTGCTCCAGCGCCGCCACCAGGCTTTGCTCCAGTTCGCGGCGGTTGCGGATGGTTTCGAACAATTCCGGCTGGAAGAAGCGGTGATGGCCCTTGCCCGCCACTTTCACGGCGTACATGGCGATATCGGCGTTCTTCAGCAGCACTTCCGTCTCGACCCCATCGCGCGGATACAGACTGATGCCGATCGAGGCACCCATCTTGTGGCGTTCGCTGCCCAGATAGAACGGCTCGTCGAAGGCGATGGCGATGCGCTGCGCCACCTGTTCGGCACGGCTGTCGTCCTCCACCGGGTCGAGCACGACGACGAATTCATCACCGCCCAGACGCACCACGTGGTCGCCCGGCCGCAGCACGCCCTTCAGGCGCAAGGAGGCGGCGCGCAGCACTTTGTCGCCCTCGGCGTGGCCCTGCGTGTCGTTGATATCCTTGAAACCATCGAGGTCGATGAACAGCAGCGCCAGCATCTGCCGCGCGATGGCGGCGCGGCCCAGGGCGCCAGGCAGGAATTGCTGCAGCCAGTAGCGGTTGGGCAAGCCCGTCAAGCCGTCCTCGTTGGCCAGCCGGCGCAAGTCGCGTTCATGCTCCTTGGCCGTGCTGATGTCTTGCAGGGTGACGGCCAGGCGGTCGCCGCTGCGCACCAGGCGCCGGCGTATCCAGCGCAGCTTGAAAGGGTTTCCATCCGGCAACTCGATCTCTTCCTCGGAAAAGCCGGACTGCATGGCGGCCCGGTAGTTATGGATCAGGTCGCGGAAATACGGTTCGTGGGCGCGCGACTGCAGGCGCATGCCCAGCAATTGTTCGCGGCGCACGCCGAAGTAGCCGGCGCCCGGCTCGTTGCAGTCGACGATCTCGAAGTCGAGGATGCTGCCATCCGTGCCGCGCAGGGCGGAAATGATGTAAAAGCCGTCGCTCGTGCCTTCGGTGGCCATGCGGTAAGCGTTGCGCACGCCTTCGGACTGGTGATGGCGCCACGCCAGGCGCAGCGACAGCACGGTGGCGACGGCGGCAAAGGCCAGAAGCAGCGCGGTGACGGCCAGCGCGATGCCGATGTAAATGGTGCGCGTTTCTTCGTACGGGTGCAGCATTTCGCCGTCCGACAGGCCAACCACAGCCGTAAACGGATAGGCTTTCAGCGCCTGCCAGCCGACATAGCGGCTTTGCTTGTCGGAAAAAGCGATCCTGCCGCCCGAATGCATGGCGCCGCTGTCCGTTTCCAGGAAACTGGTGTCGAGAAACGGCGTGCCCTCGCCGCTCGGGGTCGGCAGCACGCGCGAGCCGAGGCGCGTGCTGAACAGCTCACCCTCTTCGCCCACCATGGCGGAGATGCCGAACTTGCCGAAACTGACGCTGTTGTAAAATTCGGAAAAATAGCTGGAATGGATGGAGATCAGCAGCACGCCGTCAAAATTGCCATCTTCGTCTTCCAGCCGGCGCGTGAAATGCACGAGGCTCTCGTCGGCGCCGGGCAGCGTGGCCTCGCTGGCCGCATTGGCCCGCCCCAGCGCGATGCGCAGCGCGCTGGAATTGCTGCGCCAGTGGCGCAGCAGGAAATCGCTGCGCTCGTTGACCCGCAGGCGCTGCAGCGGCGCCGTGGCCGTCACCGGGTGGCCCTTGCGGTCGAGGATGGCGACGATGGCAAATTGCGGCAAGGCATACATGCCCTGCATCTTCAATTGATCGAGGCGCAACTGGCCGCGCGAGTTTTCCCACTCATACTTGAGCTGCAAGGTCAGCTGGTCCATCTGTTCCAGCGTGCGCAGCAGATACTGGCCATACGCTTTCGACAAGGAAGACACGCTGTCGAGCGCCTGCTGCTGCGCCACCTTCTTTTCCGCCTCCAGCTGCAGCAAAGTGGCCGTCCACAGTACCGCGCACAGGACCAACCCAAGCAAGGGCCAGGCCAGGATCAGGCGCAGGTTAGCCTTGAGAAAATCGGCCCTGCTCATTTCCACCACGGCAGCGTTATTATTATTTACAAATTGTCGCAAGAACATGGTGCAGCATCTGCCATTTCTATATATTTCTTTAAGGACACACAAGTTACCACAGAGTCATGTTTGCAGGTGAGCCGGCGACGTAATTATGTGTGCGGGCCGCGGCCCGTCTGTCGTGCCTGCGTTACAATCACCATCCTTACCGTTGGAGAAATACATGCAGCAATATCAAGATTTGATCAAGACCGTGCTCGAAACGGGCAGCTGGCAAGACAACCGCACGGGCATCCGCACCCTGAGCGTGCCGGGCGCCATGATGCGTTTCGACTTGGCCAACGGCAATTTCCCTGCCGTGACGACCAAGAAGCTGGCTTTCAAATCCGTGATCGGCGAATTATGCGCCTTCCTGCGCGCTTCGCGCAACGCGGCCGAATTCCGCGCGCTGGGCTGCAAGGTGTGGGACCAGAACGCCAACGAAAACGCGCAATGGCTGGCCAACCCCTACCGCGAAGGCGAGGATGACCTCGGCCCCGTGTATGGCGTGCAATGGCGACAATGGCCCGCGTACAAATTGCTGGACGCCGACCAGCCCGCGCAAATTGCCGACGCACAAGCGAACGGCTTTACCTTGGTCGCCCCCATCGTCGAAGACGGCGTGCAAAAAGTATTGCTGTACAAGGCCGTCGACCAGTTGCGCGAGTGCCTCGATACCATCATGACAAACCCGGGCAGCCGGCGCATCCTGTTCCACGGCTGGAACCCGGCCGTGCTGGACGCCGTCGCCCTGCCCGCCTGCCATTTGCTGTACCAGTTCATCCCGAACGCCAGCACGCGCGAAATCTCGCTGTGTTTGTATGTGCGCAGCAACGATATCGGCCTGGGCACGCCGTTCAACATCGCCGAAGGCGCGGCCTTGCTGCACCTGGTGGCGCGCCTGACCGGTTACACGCCGCGCTGGTTCACCTACTTCATCGGCGACGCGCACATCTATGAAAACCACCTCGAGATGGTGGAAGAACAATTGAAGCGCACACCGTTCCCGGCGCCGCGTTTCGTCATTTCCGAGCGCGTGCCCGACTATGCGAAAACGGGCAAGTACGAGCCGGAATGGCTGGAAAAGATCGAACCGTCGGATTTCTCGCTGGAAGGCTATGAGCACCATGCGCCCATCAAGGCGGCGATGGCCGTCTGATGGCGGTCGCACCGCTGGCGGCCCTGCACCGCAAGCTGTTTGACGAAACGGACGGCAGCAAGTTTGCCAGGCTGAAAGAGCGGCTGCTGAAAAAGCATGCGCCCGACGACCGGCTGGCCGTGCTCGACATTTTGACGGCGTATGCGCGCGATGGGCAACTGCTGCACTGGCGCAGCTTTTTGATGACGGATATCGTGCACCTGGTGGAAGGCAGTCAACATGCGGCCTTTTTCGCCTGGGCACTGGAGCAGCCGGCACTGGCGTACTGGGGCGTCGATGGCTTGCTGAAAAGCATAGGCGTGGAGGCGTATGCGCCGCTGGTGGCGCTGGCGGCGTCCGGCGCCACCAGCCTGGACGTGCGCGCCAAGGCGATCAAGAGCCTGGCCATGTTCAGCCGCCAGCCGTTTGACCAGGGCTTGCCACCCGATCCCGGCCACTGGAAGGCAGAGCAGCTGCGACTTTGCGCCGTGCTGGCCTGGCAAGCGGACGGCTACCCGGATGGTGCCGGCTACAAGGCGCCCGCCACGCATGAGACGCTGACCCGGCCGCTGTCGCGCCTGGAAGTGGCAGCCACCTTCCTCGAGCGCAAACTGGCGCTGCGGCGCCAGCGCGAACAGGACCTGGCGCAACCGTCGAACTGGCTGACGGTCGCCAGCGCCGCGGACATGGCCGAGATCGACGCGCACTGGGTCTTGCCAGAGATCTACCGACGCTTCCTGGCATGGTATTCGCCGCTGCGCGTGCATGTCGACGGCAAGCGCTTTCCCCAGGGCCTGCACCTGTACGGCGCGGCCGAGCTGGTGAAGGCCCAGCACGGCTACGCCGTCGATGCCGTGCAGCATCACACCATCGCGCGCTGGCAGTCGAAGCTGGTGGTGATTGCCGATGCGGGCGGCGACCCATACTGCGTGCACCTGGAAGAAAGAAGCATCGACGGCGACTTGCCCGTGTACCGCGCCCAACATGGCGCGGGAGAATGGCGCTTCGAGCGCCATACGGACGATTTCATCGACTTCCTGCACGAGATCGCGCTGGCCGCCTAGCCTGCTTCGCCTCCCGCTGCGCCCGGGCCGGGACCGCCAGGGCCGCCCGGCCCCCGTCCGCCCGGCGGCCCGAAGCGCGGTTCGCGTTCGCCTTCTTTCGCCGCCGAGGTGGCGCCGCCGAGGCGATACGACAGCCCCACATAAATCATGCGTCCATCAAACCGGCGCGTGCTCGTCTCGCGCAGCGAAGCACTGTTGATGACGGTTTCCATCTTGTTGCTGCTGAACACATCGGTCACGTTCATGACCAGGCTCAGCTGCGGCGTCAGCGTGTGGCGCCAGCTCATATTCAAGGTATTGTTCGGCGAGCGGTAGCCCTGCCCCGACAGCATCTTGCCTTGCATTTGCAGGGCCAGCTGCAGCTGGTTCGCCGCATCGAACTGGTAGTTCAGGCGCGCGCGGCCGCTCAGGGCATTCGCCGTGCGCGTGCTGCGGTTGCCCAGGTCGTCCGAACTCGTCTGCTGGCTGCGCGCCAGGTTGCCGCTCGTATTCAGGGTCAAGGATGGGGTCAGCTTGCCGCTGACGCTGAACTCCAGGCCGCTCGCATGGCTGCCTGCGCCGTTTTCGCGCGTGGTCAGCAGCACATTGTCGCTGATAAAGTAGCGGTAATCGACGATGGCGTCCGTGTCGCGGCGGTGGTAGGCGCGCAAGCTGCTTTCCAGGCCGGCGATCTTCGTTTCATAGCCGATCTCGAACGAATCGGTCTGCGTGGGTTTCAGCTTCGGGTTGCCGGCCGACACATTGAACTCGTCGCGGTACACCACGTACGGGTTCAGGTCGCCCGCGCTCGGACGGCGCAGGCGGTGCGCATAGCTGAAGCGCAGATTGCTCTCGTCGCTGACCTTATACGTGGCGAACAGGCTGGGGATGTAATTGACGTAATTGTTGCCGGCCTCGACGCCGCTGGTGATCTGGCGCACGTTCAAGTCCGTGTACTCGGCACGCAAGCCGGCCAGCGCGCCCCAGCGCTCGCTCAGGCGCATCTGGTAGGAGCCGTACAGCGCGATGGTGCGCTCGTCGAGCTCGAAACGGTTGCTGCGCATGGGGTTGACGGTTGCCGCCAGGCTGGCCGGGTTGATGTCCGCATATAAGGTGTCGAAACTGCTCTGGTTGTCGGCCACCTTGTAGCCCAGTTTGGCTGTGCCGCCCGCCAGCGGACGCTCGTAGTCGCCGCTGAAGTCGACGATGCGGTTGCCCGTCTCGCTGTGCTGGCGCGCGCGGCTGTCGAAGGCATTGACGGGCGCGACCGCATAAGTATTCGCGTAATCGCTGTCGCTCTCATTGGTCGAGGAAGACACGCGCAGGTCGATCTTCAGGGTTTCGCCCGGCAACGCTCCCTTGTGGTCGTAGCGCCCGCCCCAGCTGTAGTTACGGCTGTCGCCGTTGCGCACGGTGCTGCGCACATAGTCGGCTATGGTGCTGCCCGTGCTGTCGCCATTGATGTAGCGGTCGAGCGAACGCTGGTCATTGCTGCGCCCGTTATATGACACGCTGGCGGCCAGGGTGTCGTTCGCGTTCAGGTTGTAGTTGACGGTGCCGTGCAAGCCCAGCGAGTCGTTCAAGCCATTGCTGGCGGAGCTTTGGCTGCTGGGGGCGAACGCGCCCGTGCCACGCTCCAGGCGCTCGCGGCTGACCTCGCCCACGGAATTGCGGCCGTCATGGCGCACATTGATGCCGCCCTGGTAGCCCCACGGCCCTTCATTGTAGCTGCCGGAGACGGCGCTATTGTAGCGCCCGGCGATGCCCGCATTCGCGTTGACGGTGGCAAAGCCGCCCGGCTTGCGGTTGCGCCGCATCACCAGGTTCAAAATCGGGCCGCCACCGGCTTCGTTACCGAACTGGGCGCCGGGATTGTTGATCACTTCCACCGATTCGATATCGTCGGCCGCCATGGCGTTCAGGGTGGCGCCGCGCGCATCGCCCTGCAGCATGGCCGACGGCTTGCCATCGATCAATATCTGCACATTGCTGCTGCCGCGCAAGGACACGGAACCGTCGGGGTCGACGGCCACGGATGGCACATTGTTGAGCGCGTCGGCCGCCGTGCCGTTGCTGCTGCCCACATCGGACTTGACGTCGTAGACTTGCCGGTCGATGCGGCCCGTGGGACGTTCGGCCGTCACGCTGACGGTCGCGGGCGCGTCAACGGCTGGCGCCTTGGCCGGTACGGTTGCTGGTGCGGGCTTGACGACGGTATCGCCGGTACCAGTTTGCGCCTGGACAGCGGCGCCGGAAACGAGCAGGCTGCCGCCCGCCAGGCAATGGAAAAGAAGTTTATGCATATGGCTAACAATAATCGAGACGCTACGGATGAGGCACTACGCCGCAGCGTGAGAGCACATGCCAAGCATGCCACGACCGCATTGAGCAAAGCAAATGCGAACCATTGTTATTTACTTCAATTTACAAATCTCTTCCACTTGTGGCCGTATAGCCTCATCCGATGAACTTTGCTCTGCCTTTACCCTAGCTCAGCAAGCCCTTGCCGCGCGCCAGTGTCAGCCAGCCCGGATATTCCGTCATCAATAAGTCGTACAGCTCCGCATCGCTGTGCTCGTCGGGCGAGCTGACGGAAAAGTAATTGGCGTTATCGACCAGGCGTCCCTGCAGTTCGTCGAGTTTTTCCAGGAAGGGGAAGTCGGAATCGGCAAAGGCGGCAAGAAACTTGCTTTTCGACTTGCGCCCCTTGCCGATGCCCATGAATTGCCAGAAGATCGGTTCATTGCTGGCCCAGCGCAATTGCTTCTCCGTTGTCGCCTGGTCGCTGGTGCCGCCATCGGTGACGAACATCACGTACACGGGCAACTCGGCCGCGACGGGCCGCGTGCGCTCGCCGCCGGCCGCGTCGGGGAAATAGAACGCGCGGATGGCCTGCATGGCGGCGCCATAGCGCGTGTCGCCTTCCAGCGGATGGCGCTGTATGGCCTGCCCCACGTAGCTATTGCAGTTACTCAAGGCCATGGGCGCCGGATGGTGGACGTTCTTGCCGAACAGGAAAACATCGATCTCGCCATCGTCGTCGAACTTGCAGCCCAGGGCCAGGATGCGCTCGGCAAAGCGCTGCACCAGCCCTTCTTTATATAGCCGTCCCATGGAACCGGAAATATCCAGGCATAAACACACCTTGGCCCGGTGCTCGGATAGGCCCACTTTTTGCAGCGACACGCCCGCCTGCTTGACCAGGCTCACCAGTTGCGGCGCCTCGCGTTCGACCCGCTTTTCCAGGTTGATCTTCGCCTGCAGGACGGCCGAAGCCGCGGCAGAGGCGGCAGAAGCGGCCTGGTCGACTTCGCCGCCGAAATGCTGCACCAGCGCATCGAGGCCGCCATTGAAACCCTGGCCCACGGCCATGCAGCGCCAGCCGCCATCCTTGCGGTAGATTTCCGCCAGCATGACGGCTTTTTCCTGTGGGAAATCACTACCGGCAAAGGCGAAGCGGGCCAGTTCGCGCCCACCCGCCTGCAGGCGCACATGGCCAGCTTGCAGTTGCGACATCACGCCGCCGCCATCGATGGAGGCCGTCACGACGAGCCGGTCTATGCCGGCCGGCAAGCGCGCCAACTGCAAGGCAAATTCAGCCATGTCGCCGCCACTGCCCGCGCGCGCTTCCACGCCGCCGCACGGCGTGCGCGGCTGGTTGAAAAAGGTCATGTAGCGCTCGTCGGACAGCTTGCCGGCCGCATCGAGGCCAAAACAGGCCACGTCGAGCGCCAGGCCCTGTGCGGCGACGCCGATCTGCAGCACGCCATCGGGAACGAGATTGGCCAGCGGCAAGCGCTGACCCTTGGCCAAGGTTTCCATCTGTATCTCCTATGGAATGTAGCGGCGCGGATTGTCCGCATTGCAATCATCTTCATCTTCCTTGTCCTCGCCCTTGAAGACGACGGGACCGTTGAAGGCCAGTTGCAGGTTCTCGCCCTGCCAGCTCAGCCACGGCGTCGCTTCGCTGCCGGGCTCCGAGGTCTTGCCGGACGGCTCCAGGATGATGCTGTCGGGCGTGATGCGCGCCATGCCGATCACATAGGTGTAGACCGTGTCGTCCCCGGCTGCCTTCGACAGGCGAAAATCGAAGTCGCACTCGACGATCTGCTGGCCGTATTGCATGACCATCTTCGGCCGCATGGAGGCCACCGACACGGCGCCGTTGGCCACCGCCGAATACACGCTGAAGACGAGGCCCACCGTGCCGCCGTAATGTTGCGCCAGCGCAGGGTTGACTTCGACCGTTTCCGTGGCCGGCTCCTTGCCCGCCGCACCGGCCACGTCGCCGAGGTGGCGCACATACGGCATGACGTCAAAGCTGCCCGCCGTGTCCGGCGCCTGGATGAAGCGCATCTGGCCGTTCGGCAAGAGGATGCCCACGCGCAGGTCGAGATCGTCGTTATCGTCGTCGCCATCGCCGTTATCGACCCAGGTGGCCTTGACGGTCAGCCTGGCCGGTGCGCCGGCACCCTTTTCCAGCGAGACCTTGTGCGTCTGGCCCGCCTTGGTCAGCGAAATTTTCGACAGGGAAATCTTCGGCGCCGCAGGTTCGCGAGCTGCTTGCGCCACTACACCGCCGAAATGGGCGACCAGCGCATCCAGGCCGCCGTTAAAACCCTGGCCCACGGCCATGAAGCGCCAGCCGCCGTCCTTGCGGTAAAACTCGCCCAGCATGACGGCTTTTTCTTGCGCAAAATCGGCACCCGCATACGCGTAACGGGCCAGTTCGCGCCCGCCGTCGAGCAGCCGCAGGTGGCCGCTGGCCAGCTGCGCCATGCTGGCCGCGCCATCGATGGCGGCCGTGACAACCAGGCGTTCGATGGAGGCGGGCAAGCGTTCAAGCTGGTAACTGAAACCGGCCGCATCGCCGGACGGCGCCGAGGTTTCCACGCCGCCGCACGGCGTGCGCGGCTGATTGAAGAAGGTCATGTAGCGGTCGTCGGACAATTTACCGGCGGCATCGAGGCCGAAACAGGCAAAATCGAGCGCCACGCCCGCGCTGGCGAGCCCCAGTTGCACGACATTGCCCGTGACGAGGCCGGACAGCGCCAGACGCTGCCCCTTGATCAGGTTTTCCATGGAGTCAGGGAGAGAGAGAAGAAAGACAGAACCGGGCAGCGGCGCCACCCGGTACATTTACGCAAACAACTGCTTTTTATGCATTAATGCCGAACGAGCGTGCCAGTGGGCCCAGGCCGCCTTTGAAGCCTTGACCAATCGCCTTGAATTTCCATTCGCTGCCGGCGCGGTAGATTTCGCCGAAGATCATGGCCGCTTCCGTCGAGCCGTCTTCCGACAGGTCATAGCGGGCGATTTCCGCGCCGTTGTCGCCATTCAGGCAACGGATATAGGCCTTGCCGACCATGCCGAAGTTTTGCTTGCGGGCTTCCGCGTCGTGGATGGTGACGGCCACGGCGATCTTGTCGATGTCGGCCGGCACGTTGGCCAGGTCGACGGAGATTTTCTCGTCGTCGCCATCGCCGCCACCGGTGGTGTTGTCGCCCGCATGGACGATGGAGCCGTCAACCGACTTCAGGTTGTTGTAAAAAATAAAATCGGCATCGGAACGGGCCTTGCCATCCGTTTTCAGCAGGAAGGCGCTGCCGTCCAGGTCGAAAGCGGCGCCATCAGTGGCGCGCGGGTCCCAGCCCAGGCCAATCACGATTTTCGTCAAGCCGGGAGCTTCCTTGCTCAGGTTGACATTGCCGCCTTTTTGCAAACTGATCGCCATGGTGTTTCCTCTTTAATGTGGGGGTTGCATTCGGTGTTTCAGGTCACGTCGCCGGCATGCCGGCTTGATGAGTCATGAGCCTACCATAAAGTTCCTGCTTGCCAGCCGCGCACTATTGAAAATAATGCCATACGGAAAATACCGTGCTGCGATCCGGATGCGCAAAATGACGGATAATGCCGCTCGACAAAAATTTTCACCATCCTGTACCAGGCTTGTCCTTGAACAATACAACGATACGACTCGACTGCATCCCCGGCACCTTGTGCGACGAGCGCCTGTGGTCGCGCCTGGCCCCTGCCCTGGGCGACGCCTTTCACTTGCAGCACGTGCCCCTGCATCAGGCGCGCACGCGCGCGCAGATGCAGCAGATGATCGCCAGCAACAGCGCTCCGCAATCCCACCTGGTGGGCTTTTCACTGGGCGCCTACCTGGCGCTCGAACATGCACTGGCGCACCCGCGGCGCGTGCAGTCTTTGACTTTGATCGCCAATTCGGCCCAAGGTTTGCTGCCGGCGGAAATTAGCGCGCGCCAGCGCATCGTCGCCATGCTTGAGCGCAATGCCTATGCGGGCATCACACGCCAGCGCCTGCGCGAACTGCTGCATCCCTCGCATCTGGACGATGCCGCCATCACGGGCCTGATCCAGCAGATGGGACTGGACCTGGGCAAGGACGTGCTGCTGGCGCAATTTCTCACCACGATAGACCGCCCCGACCTGATGGCGCGCTTGCCGGAACTCGATTGTCCCGTGCTGATCGTGGGAGCCGAAGACGACAAGCTCGTCGATCCGGACGACCTGCGCGCCATGGCCGCCCGCCTGCCGCAGGCGACCTTGCACTTACTCAAAGACAACACCGGCCACATGATTCCGCTGGAAGCGCCGGGCGCGCTGGCCGACGCCATGCGTGCGCATCTGGAGGCGTCCGGCAATTTCAACGATAATGACGGGCATAGCGCACCGCGCCCACTTACTTCATAGAATCCATGAGCCATTTGACCATCATCGTCGCCACCGACCAGCAAGGTGGCATCGGCATCGACAACACCCTGCCGTGGAAATTGCCGGAAGACCTCGCGCATTTCAAGCGCCTGACGACGGGCCACCCCATCCTCATGGGCCGCAAGACCTTCGATTCCATCGGCCGTCCGCTGCCGAACCGCCGCAACATCGTCATCACGCGCAATCCGGACTGGCGCCACGAGGGCGTGGAAGCGGTCTCGTCGCTGGAAGCGGCCATCGCCCTGCTCGATGGCGCCGAAGGCTATGTCATCGGCGGCGCCGACATCTACCGGCAGTCACTGGCCCTGGCGCAGCGTTTGATCATCACGGAAATCGGCCGGACGTTTGACTGCGACGCCTTTTTCCCCGCCGTGGACCATGCCGTATGGCAAGAAACCGCGCGCGAGGCGCAGGTCTCGGAGAAATCCGGCCTGCCGTACGCCTTTGTCACGCTGGAACGCAAAGCCTGATAAGGTGATATAGATAGCCAGAAACATAGCCAGAAGGTTGCTGTAATACCCCTGTCACACCGTTGCGTCACGCTAGCGCATGCTGGTGACGCTAGGCTACGATATTTTTTTCCCGCAGATGCCGCATTTCTGCGAGAATCCCGTTCTTATTTTTTTTCTGCGGCTGCCGGGTTGTACGACCGCCTGACCGTCGCGCCCTAGTCCGCCCCTCCACATCTGTCAGGGGCGGCTTGCTTTTTTGGAGACATGCATGAAATTTCGTTTCCCCATCGTCATCATTGACGAGGATTTCCGTTCTGAAAATACGTCCGGCCTGGGCATTCGCGCCCTTGCCGCCGCAATGGAAAAAGAAGGCATGGAAGTGCTGGGCGTGACCAGCTACGGCGATCTGTCGCAATTTGCCCAGCAACAATCGCGCGCATCGGCCTTCGTGCTGTCGATCGACGATGAAGAGTTCGGCGCCGGCTCCATCGAGGAAACCGACCATGCGCTCAAGTCCCTGCGCGCCTTCGTCGAAGAAATCCGCTACAAGAACGCCGACATCCCGATTTATCTGTACGGTGAAACGCGCACCTCGCGCCACATTCCCAACGATATCCTACGCGAACTGCATGGTTTCATCCACATGTTCGAAGATACGCCGGAATTCGTCGCGCGCCACATCATCCGCGAAGCGAAATCCTACCTCGACGGCCTGTCGCCGCCGTTCTTCCGCGCCCTGGTGCACTACGCCAACGACGGTTCCTACTCGTGGCACTGCCCCGGCCACTCGGGTGGCGTGGCCTTCCTGAAGTCGCCGATCGGCCAGATGTTCCACCAGTTCTTCGGTGAAAACATGCTGCGCGCCGACGTCTGCAACGCCGTCGAAGAACTGGGCCAGCTGCTCGACCATACGGGCCCTGTCGCCGCCTCGGAACGCAATGCGGCGCGCATCTTTAATGCCGATCATTGCTATTTCGTTACCAATGGTACGTCCACCTCGAACAAGATGGTGTGGCACTCGACCGTGGCGCCGGGCGACATCGTCGTCGTCGACCGCAATTGCCACAAGTCGATCTTGCATTCGATCATCATGTGCGGCGCCATTCCCGTGTTCCTGATGCCGACGCGCAATCACCTGGGCATCATCGGCCCCATCCCGCTGCATGAATTCACGCCGGAAAGCATTGCCCGCAAGATCGAGGCGAATCCGTTCGCGCGTGAAGCGAAGAACAAGAAGCCGCGCATCCTGACCATCACGCAATCGACCTACGACGGCGTGATCTACAACGTGGAAACCCTGCGCGAAATGCTGGACGGCAAGATCGACACCCTGCACTTCGATGAAGCATGGCTGCCGCATGCCACCTTCCACGATTTCTACAAGAATATGCACGCCATCGGCAAGGACCGTCCACGCGCCAAGGAATCGATGATCTTCTCGACCCAGTCCACGCACAAATTGCTCGCCGGCCTGTCGCAGGCCTCGCAAATCCTCGTGCGCGAATCGGATACGGTCAAGCTGGACCAGGACGCCTTCAACGAGGCTTACCTGATGCACACCTCGACCTCGCCGCAGTATTCCATCATCGCCTCGTGCGACGTGGCTGCGGCCATGATGGAAGCGCCGGGCGGCACGGCCCTGGTGGAAGAATCGATCATGGAAGCGCTCGATTTCCGCCGCGCCATGAAAAAGATCGACCAGGAATGGGGCCAGGACTGGTGGTTCCAGGTGTGGGGGCCGGACAGCTTCAACGACGAAGGCATGGGCCAGCAGGAAGACTGGATGATACGCGCCGAGGATGACTGGCACGGCTTCGGCGACCTCGCTCCCGGCTTCAACATGCTCGACCCGATCAAGGCGACCATCGTCAACCCGGGCCTGTCGCTCGATGGCCAGTTCGGCGAGACGGGCATCCCCGCGTCCATCGTCACCAAATACCTGGCCGAGCACGGCGTCATCATTGAAAAATGCGGCCTGTACTCGTTCTTCATCATGTTTACCATCGGCATCACCAAGGGCCGCTGGAACACCCTGCTGACGGCCTTGCAGCAGTTCAAGGACGACTACGACAAGAACCAGCCGATGTGGCGCATCCTGCCGGAATTTGCGGCGGCCAACCCGCGCTACGAAAAAATGGGCTTGCGCGACCTGTGCCAGCAAATCCATGATTTCTACAAGGCCTACGATGTGGCGCGTCTGACGACGGAAATGTATCTGTCGGACATGATCCCCGCCATGAAACCGTCGGACGCGTTCGCCAAGATGGCGCACCGCGAAATCGAGCGCGTGGCCATCGACGAACTGGAAGGCCGCATCACGTCCATCCTGCTGACGCCGTATCCACCGGGCATCCCGCTGTTGATCCCGGGCGAGCGCTTCAACAAGACCATCGTCGACTACCTGCGCTTCGCGCGCGACTTCAACGAGCGCTTCCCCGGCTTCGAGACGGATGTGCATGGCCTGGTGAAACGCGAAGTCGATGGCAAGCGCGGCTATTTTGTGGATTGCGTCAAATTGGACGATTAGTGACGGCTCATCCAATCTACTGCGCGGCGCGCTTTGCGGCCGGCGATGCTCACCGTACTAGAGTACGGTTGCGCTTCTCGGCCACAAATCACTGCCGCTCGCTACGATTGGATGAACCGTCGTGACGTTCGTTAAAAACAGTTGATGCTACTTAGCGCCGCCTGATGCAGATCAGGCGGCGTTTTTCATTTCAGGCTACCGCGCACGCTTGCGCCAGATCAAACGGCTGGGGTATCGGGCTTCTAAGATGGGCGACTCGTGCCCTCGTGATGGCTGGCATATGACGCTCAAGGTGTGGCTGGAAATCGTGCAGCAGGCGGCGGCTGGCAGTGGCGCCTTGCTGATGACGGCCTTGAAGCAGGCTCAGGTAACTGTGGCCCGGCGGCACGAAGGCGAGGAGGGAGCGGGCATCGTGCTGTTTGCCGAGGCCGATGCCGCACTGCTGCAAGCGCTGCCGGCCCTGTGCCGGCACGCCTCCGTGCTGGCCATTGCAGCTTGCGGCCGCGTCCCCAGTTGCGCACAACAGCGCGCCCTGATGGCCGCTGGCGCGCTCGATGTGCTGCTGTGGCCAGATGGCGCCATCGATGCGGGCCAGGTGCTGGCGCGCCTGCAGCGCTGGCAAGCCGTGGCGCAGCTGCTGGCGTCCAGCGCCGTGCGCCAGCACCTGGTGGGCGACAGCGCGGCCTGGACCGCCTTGCTGCACCAGGTGGTGGAAATGGCCGCCTTCAGCCAGGCGTCAATGCTGATCACGGGCGAGACGGGCACGGGCAAGGACTTATTGGCGCAACTGGTCCACCGCCTCGGCAACTGCGGCGGCGACTTCACCATCCTCGACTGCACCACCCTGTCACCGGAACTGGCCGGCAGCGAACTGTTCGGCCATGAACGGGGCGCGTTTACGGGCGCCGCCGGGGCGCGCGACGGCGCTTTCGCCCTGGCCGACGGCGGCGTGCTGTTTCTCGACGAAGTGGGCGAACTGCCGCTGACACTGCAGGCGCAGCTGCTGCGCGCCATCCAGGAACGCAAATACAAGCGCGTGGGCGGCAATACCTGGCAACCCACACAATTCAGACTCGTGTGCGCCACCAACCGCGAACTGGAAGACGAAGTGGCGCGCGGCGCCTTTCGCGCCGACCTGTATTACCGTATCGCCGGCTGGCGTTGCCAGACGCCGCCCCTGCGCGAACGCCAGGACGATATCCTGCCACTGGCCCGGCATTTCCTCGCCGAACTGGCCCAGCAGCCGCCGCCCCCGCTGGACGCCGCCGTGCGCGAATACCTGCTGCTGCGCGACTATCCGGGCAATGTGCGCGAGCTGCGCCAGACCGTCACGCGCATCTGGCACCGCCATTGCGGCCCCGGCCCCATCACCATCGGCGCCCTGCCCCCCGATGAACGGCTGCAGGCGCCGCACTGGCCCGACCCGCATTTCGAAGCGGCCGTGCGGCGGGCCCTGGCACAGGGCTGCAAGCTGTCGCACATCACGCGCTGCGCCACCGACACGGCCATCCGCCTGATGCTGGCCGAGGAACACGGCAACAACCAGCGCGCCGCCGCCCGGCTGGGCGTGACCGACCGCGCCCTGCAGATACGCCGCAAGGCCGCCACCTGCGCGGCGCAAGCTGCGGCAGCTACGACACCGGCTACGCCAGCCGCTCGGTGATCCACCTCATGCCAGCCCAGCCAGCCGCAAAAAATTACCTCCCGTGATCAGCGCCACATCCAGCGGCGGCAAGCCCAGCAGCTCAATCTTGTGCAATTCCAGCCCCGGATGCAGCCAGGGACCATCCGAGCCGAACAAGACCTTGTGCGGCCCCGCGCGGCGCACGGCCTGCTGCAGCAAGTCGAAACGGCGCACGCCGGAACTGTCCGTGTAAATGTTCGCGTGACGAACAAGGTGATCGATCAACGCCAGCTGCGCCGCCCAGTCGTCGCCGAAGCTGCCCAGGTGGGGCAGGATGAAGTCGACGTCGGGATACTGCTGCGCCAGCAGTTCGGCCACGGCCACCTCGCCGGCCGGGTCGTACAGCACGGGCAAGCCGAAGAAGCGCGCCGCGTCGCACACTTCGCCGCTGATGCGCGCATCGAGCCGGTGCGCCTTGATGCCGACAAAACCATAGCGTTCGACGGCCGTGCGCACCAGGTCCATGATGCGGCCCCGGTCGCGCCGTGCATGCACGAAGGCAAAACCGTAAAAACGCCGCGGATCGGCAGCGACCAGGCGCGCCACGCCATGGTTGGCGATCGCGTAATCGGAGTGAAAGGTGGCGAACAACACGCTGCGGGCGATGCCAGCCGCCTGCGCGCGGCGCAAGTAAGCATCCAGCGGCGCATCGCTGTCCCACGGTCCGCTCAAGCCGTCGCCCGGTCCCGCATGGCAATGGCAATCGATGACCGCAGACATGGCCGCCGCCCGCTCAGGCCCAGTCGCCCATGACGACGATGCGGTTGCCGCGCCGGCGCCAGCGCCCGCTTTCTTCTTCCTGCTGCGGCGCAGGCGAGCGGAAGTGCGGCAATTGCTGGTGCAGGGCCCGCGTCAGCGCGCTTTCCACGGCGCGCGCGCTGCCATCGCCGTCGGCCGCCAGGCGCGCCGCCTGCCCCGCGATGCGCACGAAGCGGCGCGCCAGCTCCAGCTCGCGGTCGGCCGGCGCCTCGGCTGCCATTTCCAGCTCCAGCGCATTGCTGGCCGCGCGTCCCAGGGCCGAGCCGAGCGCCGTGCCCACGCCCGGTATCGGGATCATCGAGCCGAGCGCGCCGCCGACAAAGGGCAAGGCCGTCTTGGCCATCGCCTTCAAGGCGCCACCCAGGGGCTTGGCCACCTTGGCAATCGTCGAGCCCACCTTCTTGACGCCCTTCCACACGCTCTTGAAGACATTGCCGAGAAATTGCTCGAGTTCTTCCTCGCTGGCCACTTCCAGCAATTCCATGGCCAGCTGCAGTTCCTCCTCTTCGCCGAAGACGGCCGGTGTACGGCCCTTGCCGGGCCAGTCCTGGCCGAATTCCAGCACTTCAAACGCGGCGCCGGCCCGCTGCCGGCATTGCGCGCATGCGCATTCGAGTTGGTGCATGATGTTCTCCTTGATGGTCGATGCCTGGCTGTCAGGTCCACATTCAGGTCCACATTTCCCCCAGCACGGCCAGTTCCAGCTCGCGCCGCTGGTTGGTCAGCACGCCGCGCTGGTTGGCGAACATGTCGTCGTGGATGCGCTGCTCGATGCGGCGCCGCTGCGCCGCCGAGGACAGGTGCGCCACGTACACCTGATGCCCGCTCACGTCGACGCCCATCATCTGGCCGCACAGGCGGTGCTGCAGCAGGCGCCGGTGCAGGTCGTCCGTCTGGCCGCTGTAGGCCCGGCGCCGTCCGCCCGCATCGAACTCGATCACATACAGGCCCGCCCCACGGCCGTTCGGGTCGCGCAAGGCATTGGCGAGCGTGCCCAGCGCCTGGTAGGTCAAGGCTGCCGCTTCCGGCACCCGGCCCATGGTGCCGGCCAGGGTCGGTGGGATTTCGCCCTGCTGCTGGTCATCGTCCTGCACCTGGTCGGCGCCCTGGTCCTGGCCCTGGTCCGCATCCGGCTCCTGCTGGTCGCCAAAAGCCGGTTCCGCCACGGGATAGGGCGCCGGATACAGCGTGGGGTAGATGGCCGGGTAGCCGCCCCAGCCCCGGTAGCGCGGCGGCAGGTAGGGCAAGGGCTGGGCAGCATGGCGGGGCGGCCGGCGCCCCTGCCCCTGGTAGCGCGGCGGCGCGGGACGCCGCTGTCCGCGCAAGGGCGGGCGCGCGCGCAGTCCGCCACCGCGCATGCCGCCGCGAGCGCTACCGGGACGCGGGCGCTCGCCCTCCCATTCGGCCTCGTCCTCCCCTTGCCACTCCTGTGACCATTCCTGTGACCATTCCCCCAGCCATTCCTGCTCGCCGGCCGCGCCGGGCTGCCCCGCAAAGGGCAGCATTTCAAATGCTTCGTGCATATCGCCTCCTGATGTGATGTTCAAGCAAGTCCATCGCCTGCTCCAGTTGCCGGGGCGTCTGGTCGGCCCGCAGCAGAAATGTCAGCGCACCGGGGCCTTCGCCCGCTTGCGCCAGCGCCAGCACGCCCGCTGCGTGCAAGGCCGGCTGCAAATGGGCGCAGCCGGGCAGGCGCTGCACGGGAAAGCTGCCGCCGCGGCAAGCGATGCCGGCCGCCGCCATCCCGCTGCGCCACTGCGCCACCCTGTCCGCCAGCCTGGCGCGCAGGGCGTCGCCATGCTGCGCATTGAGCGCCAGCGCGCGCCGCGCCGCCGCCAGCACGGCGGCCGATGGCGGACTGGCATGCACGCGCGTCTGGCTGTGCGCCGCGAAGCGCCGCAGCAGGCCGTCGCTGCCGGCCAGCACGGCCAGCGGCACGCCAAAGCCCTTGGCCAGCGAGGCGCCGATGATCAGGTGGCCGCCCGCCTTGTCGCAGCCGCCTTGCAAGCCATGCCGCCGCGCCGAGCCGCCGCCTTGCGCACCGGCCACGCCCAGCACCTGCGTGTCGTCCAGCAGCAGATAACCGCCGCCCTGGCGCGCCAGGGCCGCATAGCCGGCCAGCGGCAAAGCCTGTTCGCTGCCTGGCACATAGCCATCGGCCAGGATCAACGGGCGCCGCCCCTGCCCGCCCCAGGCCGCCACCAGGCGCCGCAGCAACGCCATCTCGCCGCTGGGAAACACTTGCTGCGGCAAGCCCAGCGCCTGCGCCCGCTCGGCGCCCCAGCGCGCGATGGCGTAGCTGCCACCATCGACGAGGATCACCAGCCGCTCGGCAGCGAGCATGCCGAACAGGTCCCAGAACAAATGCAGGGTCGATGGCAGCACGCAAGCCGCTTCGCAACCTTGCAGCGCCGCCAGGTCCGCTGCCAGCGCCAGCGCGCCGGGTGGCTCCTGCAGCGCGGCCGGTTGACCCAGGGTCAGGCTGCTCCACGGCGCCAGCGAGGCCGCCGGATGGCGCATGCCCAGGTACAGGGCACTGGTAAAGTCGAGCATGCACGCGCCTCGCTCCCGCCCTAGACGCTGCGCAGCTGCTGGCTCAGGCGCTGGCGCAGCAGCACCGAGGGCATGGTCGCCTCGACCACCGGGTCGCTGCTGTCGACGGACAAATCGACCCCGGTGGCGGCGCGGTAGCCGTGGATATAGCCTTGCACTTGCGGGCGCCAGAAGCGCGCCCAGTTGAACGCCTGGGTCGGCTCATAGATATCGCTCCAGTTGCCGTAGCGCACGGAGAGCAGCAATTGCTCGCCAAAGATGGCCAGGTTACGGAAATGCATCACGCTCGTATCCGTCCAGCCCTGCAGTTTCTTCATGGCATCGACCCGGTCCATCCACGGTTCCGGATACGCCACCATCACGCGCGTGGGCAAAAATTCGCGGAATTCCGGCCGCGCCAGCATCCATTGCTGCATCAGCATCTCGATGCGCGCCGTCGACGGCAAGTCGCCGAACTGGTTGTGCGCGCCCTGCGAGAGGATCAGATGGATTTCCTTCAAGGCGTTCAGCACGGGGAAGGCGTCCGCTTTTACCGTGGTGTCGTCGTCCTGCTTGTAGAACGAGGTGAGCAGGCGCAGCAAATGATGGAACGCTTCGAGGAATTTCGAGCGGCTGTCGGCTGGCCGGAAGTGCTGTACCGCCTTGCCATCGAGACGCACGCCGTAGTGGTGGTCGTACTCGTAATTGCGGCGCACCACGGTCAGCCGGTGCTGCTCATCTTGCGTGTATCCCCACAGCAAGTTGTTCAGCGGGCGCAGCATGTCGATTTCCGTGTTCGACAGGGGATCGAGGCCGCTGCCCGGCGCGCGCAAGTTCTGGAAGCGCTGCGTGATGGCATTCATGGTCTGCACCAGCATGCCCTCTTCGTGCCAGTACGACCAGATCAGTTCCAGCAGGCAAGGGTTGGCCAGCTTTTCCTGGATGATGCCAAAGCACAGGTCCACCTCGCCTTCCTGGCCGCGCGGGATACTGATGGGGATGTCGGGCAGCTTGCGGCGGATCACGGCCAGATACGGCAAGGTCTGGAAGCCATCGATGTTTTCCAGGTAATCGTTGCGCAGCACGGTTTCCAGGTCGCGTCCCTGGGGAATGTCGCGCCGGTCCAGGTAGGCGTTGTCCTCGGCCGGATTGAAGGCCAGCGGCTGGTTCAGCACGCCGCAATTGACCATCACGAACGCTTCCGTCGCCACTTTCAGCACGCGGTAGGAATCTGAATCCGAGAACGGCAGCGCGCGGCGCTGCTTGAGCTGCTGGAACATGTCGGCCTTCTTCACGAAGCGTTCCTGCTCGAAGCCGCGCACATTGGCCAGGTCGCCGCAAAACAGGCTGTCCATGAAATGCAGGTAATTCGTAAACGACATCGCTTCGGTGCTGTTGCGTATCAAGGTCCACAGCGGCAAGTCTTCCGTCGGCTCCGTCTCCGTGCGCGTCAGCGACACGCCCACATTGCCGGAGATGGGCTGCGGCTGGCGCTCTTCCGTCTCGTAGTCCGCATCCACGGCCAGCATGGCATTCGGGCTGAGGCCCTCCGGCACGGGCAAGGCATTGCGCAGTTCGGGCCGCTGCGACAGCATCATCTGCGCCGCGAAACGGTGCATGCCGGTGCGCCGCACTGGTGTGGAAAACGCGTTCGGCGTACCGCGCAGGGGCACCCACGGCGCGGCGGCCAGCACCTGCACCAGGTCGCGCCCGTCGGCGCTTTGATCGCCGTCAAACGAGACGCTGGCCACGGCGCGGTCGCCCACCCTGCCGAACTGACAATCGCTGGGATGGCAGTCCGGTGTTTCAAACGCCAGCGCCACCTGCGGGTTGAGCTGTGGCTTGAAGCACAGCACGGCGCTGCAGCCGGTCTGCACCGTCACACACTGGGGCGCGGTGGCGGGAAAATTGCCATACACCCCCACGTAACTGCCCGTCGTCAGGTCGGAAAACACGGTGCAGCCGTTGCCATCGGTCCAGCGCACACCCACCAGCATGGCGGGATCGGCCACCCAGGTGGCGGGATTGAAATTATGGCAATCCGCATCAAGCCCCCGGTACAGGCTGACGGCCGCATTGACGACCATGACTCCGCTATTCTGCTCGTGCACGGTAACGGCGATGCTGCCACCGTGTTGTTTCGGGCCCGCCTGGCCCGCCACCCCGCTTTTGCCACTCCTGTTGCTGCTCATCTTGCTGCTCATGTCATTCTCCTCAATGGATAATCAAACGCGATGCCAGGGGCGCGAGCGCCCTGCCGGGCTGGCGGCCATGCCGTACGACGTCGGCGCACAGCTCCGATGTGTCCAGGGTGCTGCGCAGGGCCCAATGGGTCAGCAAACGTCCCAGCAACTCGCTTTCGTCTTCGGGACTCAGGCTGCCACTGGCGCGCGCCTGGCCCAGTACGGCGAACACCAGGGTCGGCGTGGCCTGGTACATCTGCGCCGGCGCCAGGCTCCAGCTGCGAAACAGCCGCGCCAGCATGGCCGGCTGGCGCGTGTGCACGGCCATGGCTTCGACCAGCGAGCCGCCGCGCAAGGCGGGCGGCCGGTGCTGCACCAGCAAGCCCACCAGGGCCGCCATGCTGGCCTGCAACTGTTCCAGCAGCCGCTGCCGGGCCGGCGGCAGACCGGCCAGCGGGTAGTACGACAGCCACAGCTGTTCCAGCCGGTCCCACTGCGGATGCGGATACAGGGCCCGTCCCATGGCGCAGCTCAGGCGCACCCGCAGCCATGGCACCGGGTGGGGATCGTCGATATTGAGACGGAAGACAAACACGCGCGGCAGGCTGACCACGCCGATCAGACCCAGGGTGGCGGCCACGCCGACGCGCGCCAGCGACCAGAAATCGGCCACGATCTCGGAGATCCACCGTTCCCACAGCTGCCATACGTGCACCAGGCCGCTGCCGCCGTGCTGCATCGCTTGCAGCACGGGCCGCAAGGACGCCACCAGGTCCAGCAGGGCCGCGCCTTGGTGCCCCACCTCGTGCACCAGCGACGAGGCGATGCTGCTGCCGATCATGCGTTCGCGCGGCAGGCGGATGATGGCCACGGGATTGTCGCCGCCGCCCGGCAGGCGCGTGCGGGCGCGGCGGATGGCCGCGCCCGGCCCCCGGTCCAGGTAGCAGATCACGGGCGGCGCCTGGTACACATTGCCGGGCAGCGCCAGCGCGTCGGCGGCAACGATGTCCAGGCCGGCCAGCCACACGCCCGTCTTGTGCTCGCTGCGCTGCGTGATGACTTCGTTGAACAGGTCGAACTGGGTCAGCGCGGCGTTGAATTTCAGGCGCAGGAAAGTGAAGCGGCGCTGCGCCTCGGCGGCGGTAGCCATGCTGGCGCCGTCGGCGTGTTCGCGCCGCAGCCACCACTGGAACTGGGCCACCATGCGCCGCAACTCGCGCCGGCCCTGCACCAGCTGGCTTTCGATGGCCGACTGGGCGCTGGGCATCAGGGCGGCCGCCAGCACCGTCGGCTCGATCAGCGCGAACGGTTCCAGCCGCGCCAGCCGCGTCAGCAGCGAGCGCGCCTCCTGCGCCAGCATCCAGGCAGCGTAAGCGCCGATGGCCATGATGTCAGACGCCGTACAGGACGATTTTATGGCCCTGGCGCGCCCAGCGCCCGCTGGACGGGCGCATGCCCGATGCCGGACGCGCGCCGGCCGGCGCCATGGCGCCCGCGCCGCTGCCGTTCTGCGTGGCGACCTGACTGGCCGCGCGTCCCAGCAGGCCCGGTGCGAACTGGCGCGCCGCCGCACTGGCCGCCGCCTGGGCGATGGCGCGCGGGTCGCCATTGCCGCGCGCTTGTGCGGCGCGGTTGACGGTGTCGGCGGCAAGGCGCACGAATTGCTTGGCGCCCTCGAATTCGCGGTCTTCATTCGATGACGCTTCCCCTTCCAGCCCCAGCGCGCTGCCGGCAGCCGACGCCAGGCCGCTGCCGATCTTGGCCCCCAGCGGACCGCCGAAATAGCCGCCGATGGCGCCGCCGGCCAGGGGAATCGCCTTCTTCGCCACGCCCTTGAGCACGCCGCCGATGGCTTGTCCCACGGGTGACTTGATGATGCCGCCCGCCACCGACGCGGCCTTGCGCAGGAAGTTGCCGAGAAACTGTTCCAGTTCGGCTTCATTGCTGACCGACAGCAGTTCATTGGCCAGCTCCATCTCCTCGGCCTCGGAAAACATGGCGTTCGCGCCGCCCTCGCCGCTCCACTCGCCCTGGCCGAACTCGAACTGCTCCGCTTCAAAGCCGGACATCTCCTGCCCGTATTCCAGGGTCGTACGATCTATGTCATGCATGATGAGCTCCTCAAAGTTAACACCTCGGTTGACACCTCAGTTCGGATTACCTTGCCGGACAGCCTGGCCATCCGGCTAACAATCGAGCACGACGATGTGCCCGCCCTCGCGGCGCCAGCGGCCAGCGTCCCGTCCCGGCGTTTGCGCCGCCTGCCTGAGCAAGCCTGGCGCCACGCTACGCGCCACCTGCAGCAGGGCAGTCTCCACCCGCGCGCCGGGCGCGCGCGCGTCCATGCCGCCGTCCTGCGCCAGTTCCGTATTGACGGCATCGATCAGATGCACAACCTGGCGCGCCAGTTCGAATTCCTTGTCTTCCGGGCTCAATCCTTCCAGTTCCATGCCGAAGATGCCGGCGGCGCGCCGCTTGAGCGCCTGCGGCGAACCGCCATGCAGGGGCAGCAGGGGCGCCACCACCTTGCCCAGCAGCTGGCGCAGCGGCCCTTCCAGCGGCGTGCCGCGCACTTGCCGGCCCGCCACGGTGGCGCCCAGCTGGCGTGTCAGGAAAGCATCGAACTGGGCCGGCCCCTGCAATTCCAGCAAGTGCGCCGCCAGGGCCAGCTCATCTTCCTGCTGCAGGGGCGGCATGGCCGGCGCATCAGGCAATTCCATTTCGGGACGATAGGCGAGCAGGCGGCTGGTCATGGCAGGCTCCGGTGAAAGATGGGCGAATCGCCCATGCCTCCCTGACGCAAGGGCCATGCCAGCCATATGCGGGGAAAGGACGTGGGGGAAGAACGGCATGGCACGGCGAACGATGTTTCGCCGATGGCGTAAAAACCATCGTTTCCGGCGAAGCGAGTTTCGTTGTCAAGATAAGCTTTCCAACAAGCTTAATTGGCAGGAATGATTACGTCGCCTATCCGCCACAGTGCGCGTCATCAGCAAAAAATATTTTTCATTTTCAAAAAACAAACTTCGCGCTATGTCGACAAAAAAACCCTCAATGACACGCCAACACCGATTAACAATAAACGTAGCCAACACGCAAATAGTTAATTGGAAAGAAGATTCTGGTAAGCAAGCCCTACAATTAACGGGCCATATTTTAATTGCCCGAAAGAAACTAAATGACTCCCCCTACTTTGCGCCGCTTACTGGTCATCACATTGCTCAGTCTGCTATCCGCCTGCGGCGGTGGCGGTGGCGGCGACAGCAAGACCGGCGCGCCCCAGAACCCGGACGTTTCGGTCGTGCCGCCGGCGACCACCGCCCCCGGCACGACGCCGGGCGACGCCATTCCACCCCCGCCCCTGAGCACGCCGCCGGCCAAACAGACGACCACCTTCACGCGCCAGGAAGCGTCGCGCTTCCTGGGCCGGGCCACGTTCGGCCCCAACATGGCGGCCATCGATGCGCTGGCGGCCAGCGACAGCGACGCCTGGTTCGAGGCCCAGTTTTCCAAGCCGCAAACCTTGCACCGCAAATATATTGACGCCAAGTATCCGGCTGCAGGCGCAGCGGCCACCCAGGCCGTGTCAAACGACTTTTATGAGTCGTTCTGGCAGCAAGCCGTGCGCGGCGACGACCAGTTGCGCCAGCGCGTGGCCTTTGCCCTGTCTGAAATCTTCGTCGTCTCCACGCAAAACGCGGCCGTAGGGCCGCAAACGCGGGGCCTCGCCAGTTACTACGATATGCTGGGACAACAGGCGTTCGGCAACTTCCGCACCCTGCTGCAGGGTGTGGCCACCCACCCGATGATGGGGCTGTACCTGTCGCACCTACGCAACCAGAAGGAATCAGCCACACGCACACCCGACGAAAATTTCGCGCGCGAAGTCATGCAGTTATTTACCATCGGCCTGTACCAGCTGAACGCGGATGGCTCATTGAAAATGTCCGGCGGCAAACCCATCGACACCTACACGCGCGACGATGTGAGCGGCCTGGCGAAAGTGTTTACGGGCTGGAGCTGGGCCGGCCCCGACCAGGGCACGAAGCGTTTTTTTGGCAGCCTGGCCGATCCGGACCGCGACTGGAAACCGATGCAGAACTATGCGGCGTTTCACTCCACCAGCGAAAAACACTTTCTCGGCGTGAGTGCGGCCGGCGCCGGCAGCGGCGAAGCGGACATGGCACTGGCCCTCGACACCCTGTTCAAGCATCCGAACGTTGGCCCGTTCTTTGGCCGCCAGCTGATCCAGCGCCTGGTCACCAGCAATCCCAGCCCGGCCTATGTGGGCCGGGTCGCGGCCGCCTTTGCCAACAATGGTGCGGGCGTGCGCGGCGACATGCAGGCCGTGATCCGCGCCGTGCTGCTGGACCCCGAAGCGCTGGCGCCAGCCGGCAGCACCCTGCGCACGGGCAAACTGCGCGAACCGCTGCTGCGCTTGGGCAACTGGATGCGCGCGTTTAACGCCAAGGATGCTGCTTTGCAGTACCGCATCTATTACCTCAGCGATCCGCTGTCGGGACTGGGCCAGAACCCCATGAACGCGCCGTCCGTCTTCAACTACTTCCGTCCCTCCTACGTGCCGCCCAATTCCGCGCTGGCGACGGCGGGCCTGGTGGCGCCGGAAATGCAGATCACGTCTGAGCCGTCCGTCACCGGCTACCTGAACTTCATGCAGGATGCCATCAGCGGCGGCGTGGCGGAAAGCCGTGCCGTGCGGGCCGACTACTCGGCCGAACTGGCCCTGGCCGAGCAGCCTGCCGCCTTGCTGGAGCGGGTCAACTTGCTGCTGATGTCGGGCCATATGTCGTCCCGGCTGCGCAGCAAAATCCTCTCGGCCATCACCAGCATCGCGATTCCCGCCGCCAGCGGCAGCAATGCCGCGCAAGTGACGACGGCGAAAACCAACCGCGTGCACCTGGCCATTTTCCTGGCCATGGCCTCGCCTGAATACCTGGTTCAAAAATAAGGAAGCTGCATGACTATCACCTCCCACTTCTCGCGCCGGCGCTTCCTCGGCTCCATGCTGGGCCTGGCCGGCAGCACGGCTGCGCCATTCGCCCTCAACCTAGCCGCCATGGGCCAGGCAGCGGCCCAGTCGGCCGACGACTACAAGGCTCTCGTGTGCCTGTTCATGGCCGGCGGCAACGATACCTTCAACACGGTGCTGGCCACCGACACGCCATCCTGGAGTGAATACTTACGGTTACGCAACACGGGCGGCAACGATTCGATCCACCTGCCCGGCGTGGGCGAAACGGGCGGCGTGCTGCCGATCGTGCCCGCCACGGCGCAGGCAGGCCGCAGCTTTGCCCTGCATCCCGCCCTCGCCCCCGTGAAAGACCTGTTCGACGGCGGCCGCGCCGCCATCCTTGCCAATGTGGGCACCCTGATCCAGCCTGTCACCCTGGCGCAATACAAGGCGGGCAATGTGGCGCTGCCGCCGAAACTGTTTTCGCATAACGACCAGCAATCGACCTGGCAATCGGGCTTGCCGGAAGGCGCCAGCGTGGGCTGGGGCGGACGCCTGGGCGACCTGCTCGGCACGGGCAACGGCAATGCCACGTTTACGGCCATCTCGGCCGCGTCGAACGCGCTGTTCCTCAGCGGGCGCCAGGTGCGCCAGTTCCAGGTGGGCAAGGCGGGCGCCGTACCCATCCGCAATATCGGCAGCGGCTATCTGTTCGGCAGCACCCAGGGCGAGACCGCCTTGCGCGACATCATCAGCACGGCGGGCGACGACCTGATGGAGCAGGAACACGTGGCGACGGTGCAGCGCGCCATTTCCAGCCAGGGCGTGCTGAGCGGCGCCATGCTGGCGGCCGGCGCGGGTGGCGTGCCCAATCCGCCGCCCTATGTCAACCCGAACACGGGCGCGTCCGGCGTCAACCAGCTGGCCGTGCAATTGCAGACGGTGGCGCGCATCATCGGCGGGCGCGGCGCCCTGGCGGCGAAACGGCAAGTGTTTTATGTGACCTTGGGCAGTTTCGACACGCATGACCGCCAGAAGGAATTGCATGGCGACCTGATGGCGCGCCTGGCACACGCGCTGGCGTATTTCGACGCCACCCTGGCGGCCCTGCAGGGCACCGATGTACGGCGCCAGGTGACGACCTTCACGGCCTCGGACTTCGGCCGCACCTTCAGCAGCAACGGCGACGGCACGGACCACGGCTGGGGCGCGCACCACTTTATCGTGGGCGGTGCCGTGAAAGGGGGCGACATCTACGGCACCGTCCCCGCCACGGGCCTGGGCCATGCGCTGGACGTGGGTTCCGGCGCCCTGCTGCCGACCACCTCCGTCGACCAGTACGGCGCCACCCTGGCCAAGTGGTTCGGCGTGGCCGACAGCCAGCTGGCCGAGGTGTTCCCGAATATCGGCAACTTCAGCCAGCGCGATCTGGGTTTCATGACAGTCACTTAACCGTTCACGGCGATGCTCAGGGTGACGACATAGCCCTGCGTGGCATTGCCCGTCACCGTGGCCATCTGCAAGCTGCTGCCGTCGCTGAAAACGTTGTCGGTGGCATAGCTGATCTGCGCCAGGTTGCGCACGCTGGCCGTGTAGCCGCTGGCCGTGTAGGCCTCGTTCAAGGTTGCCATCGGGAAGGTGAACTGCGACGTCTTGAGGCGGTTCGCGCCGCTAGCCGCCTTGTCCAGGCTGGGATACACCTCGACATGCACGTGCGGCATGCGCCCCGCATAGCAGCCGGGAAAGATCGTCGTAAAACCGAGATTGCCGGACGCATCCGTTTCCTGCACGCCGCGCAGGTAATTTTGCGCCGTCACGCCGCTCGAATACAGCGAATACAAGCCGTCGCGGTCGCAATGCCATACATACACGGCATAGCCGGCCAGGCTGGCGCAGCTGGCGCTGGCGTTAAGCAACTGCAACTTGATGCTCAATGGCACGCCCTCCGCCACACCCGTGGCGCCGTTAAAACTGGCGCGGATATCGCTGCGCACCACGCCCGACTGCTTCAGCACGTTGATGATGCTGCCGCCATGCGTGTTCGTGCCATCGGCCGGATACGGCCCGCCCGTTTCCTCGGGCATCACCGGGCAGGCGCCCGCGACCGGTAGCGTGACGGCGCTGCCGGACGTGCCCGTGCTGGCAGCGCCGCCTGCCGCCGAACCGCCGCCGCAGCTCATCAAAGGCAAGGTGGCGGCGCCGGCCAGCAGCCAGCGCAGGACTTGCCGCCGCTCGGCCGCCTGCCGCATCATTTCGAGGTCGGATACCAGACCGTGATCATGTAATTCCATACATACTCCAACAAATGGGGCAAGCCCGCCAAGGCGGGACTCAGACTGGCGCACAAGTACAGCGCCTGGGTCGCCTGGCGCGAAAACGCCGGCAAGCTGCGGTCCGGACGCGGGGCTTGGATGCGCATGCAGACTCTCCCTGTGCTCGCGCCTGCCGCTTACCGCGGGCGCTGGGAAGCGTGCAAGCCCTGGCGGCTGTCGCGCCGCAGCTGCGCTTGCTTGCGCTGTTCCGGCGTCAGCACGGCCAGCAATTGCTGCTCCAGCCGCGCCTGCAGCAAGCTGATTGTCGCCATGGCGTGCGCCGCCGTGTTGGCCAGCGCACCGGCCTTCGCATCGTCGTAGGCGCTCGATGCAGCCAGCTCGCGCAGCTGCGCATGGGCCTTGAAGGCGATCTTTTCCTGTTCCCGCAGCAAGGGCGCCTGGGCGTAGGTGGCGGCGAAAACCTTGTCCTGCTGCGCCTCGCTCAACTCGATACCGTGCAGGAACGGCGGCAAGCCTGGCGCGCCAGGGCCGCCGGGACCATGGACGACGCCGGGCGGCGGCCCTTCCATGGCACGCGCTAGCGGGCCGTCCGGTGCGGATGCTTGCTGGGCCAGCGCCAGCAGCGGCATGCTGCAGGCGGACAGCAGCAACAGGGAGACGGCGATACTCAGGTGTTTCATCGGGTTTTCCTTTCGTGGCGATCAGCCCTGATTGTCGGCGTCTGGCATGTAAAGCAACGTTAGGGCCGCGTAAAAGCATGTAAAAGAAGCTGCGCAAATGTAAGCAGACGCATGTAAAAGCGGGTAAAAGGGCCCTGAACCACCCCTGCTGACTGCTATCATCGGGCGATATTCACCCGAAAAAAGCACAGGCATGAGCAAGGTTTTGTTAATCGATGACGACGTGGAACTGGTCGGCATGTTCCAGGAATACCTGACGCAGGAAGGTTTTGACGCCCGCGCCGTGCATGACGGCGAAAGCGGCGCGGCCGAGGCACTGACGGGCCTGTACGCCATCGCCGTCCTCGACGTCATGATGCCGCGCATGAATGGCCTGGAAACCCTGCGCCGCATCCGCGCCGGCAGCAACCTGCCCATCCTGATGCTGACGGCGCGCGGCGACGATACGGACCGCATCGTCGGCCTGGAGCTGGGCGCCGACGATTACGTGACCAAGCCGTGCACGCCGCGCGAACTGACGGCGCGCATCCGCGCCATCCTGCGCCGTTCGCAAGCGGCGCCGCACGACAGCTCGGGCCTGGCACCGCTGGCTGTTGGACAACTGACGATGTGGCCGGAACAGCGCCGCGTTGCCTGGGCCGGCGCGCACCTGGAGCTGACGAGCACGGAATTCAATCTGCTGGAAGTGCTGGTGCGCCATGCGGGCAAGCCCGTGAGCAAGAATCAATTGTCGGAACTGGGCCTGGGCCGGCCCATGGCCCGCTTCGACCGCAATATCGACGTGCACTTGAGCAGCCTGCGCCGCAAGCTGGGCAGCCTGGCCGACGGCCGTTCCTGCCTGCAGACCGTCTACCGTCTCGGCTACCAGCTGATCAAGGAGTAAGCGTGGGCCGTCTGTTCTGGAAGTTTTTTCTGTGCATCATGCTGGCGCAAGTGACGGCCACCATCGGCATCGGCGGTACCTTCTGGCTGAAAAACCGGGCGGCGCAGCAGGAGCGGGCCCTCGGCATCGATACCAGTCCGCCGGCGCAAATGATCATCGAGGCGGCCAGCGCCACCGTGGAAGCGGGCGGCAGCCAGGCCTTGCGGCAATTCCTGGGCAAGCTCGAACGCATGCGCGTATTCGCCGTCGATGCCCAAGGGAAAGAACTGATGGGCCGCACGGTGCATCCCGCCATGCTGGCCAAGGCGCGCGCGCTGCTGGCGCAAGGCTCGCCCCATGCCGTGGTGCGCGAGGTCATCGGCCGCGACGGCGTGCGCTACCTGCTGTTCCTGCCCTCGTCCGAACGTTTCCGCAATGCCGAAGCGGGCGCGGCGCGCGACACGCTCAACGCTGTCACCATGAGCGGCCCGCGCGGCATGGCAGCCGGTCCACGGCCCAACGCAGCGGGCGCCCCGCCGCCACGCGGCGACTTCGGCCGCGGCATGCCACCGGGCCCGCGCATGGACAGCCCCTACCGCACCTTCATTCCGCTGGCCGCCGCCATCGCCGCCAGCCTGCTGTTCTCCTTCTTGCTGGCCTGGTATTTTGCGCGTCCCATCCGCGACCTGCGGCAAGCATTCGAGGCTGCCTCGCATGGCGACCTGGCGCCGCGTTTTCACGCCAGCGGCAAGCGCGGCGATGAATTGACGGACCTGGGCCGCGATTTCGACCGCATGACGGGCCGTTTGCGCAGCCTCATGGAGAGCCAGACGCGCTTGCTGCACGATGTGTCGCACGAACTGCGCTCGCCGCTGGCGCGCTTGCAAGCGGCCATCGGTCTGGCGCACCAGCAGCCGGACAAGATGGACGCCTCGCTGCAGCGCATCGAACGCGAAAGCGAACGCATGGATAAGCTGATCGGCGAGCTGCTGACCCTGTCGCGGCTGGAAGCGGGCGCCGGCTCGCCCCTCAGCGAAGACGTCGGCATCGCCGACCTGTTGCACGACATGATGGAAGATGCCCGCTACGAGGCGAAGGCGCGCCAGGTCGGCATCACCCTGGCGGGCGACGCGGCCATTGCCGACGCCGCTGTCACGGGCCGGCCGGAACTGCTGGCGCGCGCCGTGGAAAACGTGGTGCGCAATGCCATCAAGCACAGCCCCGACGGCGGCACGGTGGAAGTGAATTTGTCGCGCCGGCATGACGGCAAGCAGGATCTGCTGCGCATTGCCGTGCTGGACCGCGGCCCCGGCGTGGCCAGCGCCGACCTGGCCCGCATTTTTGAACCGTTCTTCCGCGCCAGCCATACCCAGCACAGCACGGACGGCCATGGCCTGGGCCTGGCCATCGCCCAGCACGTCATCAGCGCCCATGGCGGCCGCATAGCGGCCAGCTTGCGCAGTGGTGGCGGGCTGTGCGTGGAAATGCTGTTGCCCGTCAAAACGCCAGGCTGACCTGTCGGCGAGCCTGGCGTATTGACGCGCGGATGTGCTGCTACGCCTGCGTATCGATGATGCTGCCCAGGGTCGACGAGCTTGACTTGGCCGGACTCGTCGCCGTATCGGCGCTGCTGGCCGTCTGAGAAGCTTGCTGCGCCTGCGCCGCTGCCGCCTGTAACTGGGCAATTTGCGCCTGCAAGGCCTGGATTTGCTGTGCCAGCTGCTGTTGCAGCTTTTGCGACGCCTCCGTCTGCTCGCCCTTTTGCGATTCCGTCAATTCTTTTTGCGCCGCCGTGATCTGCTTTTGCAGCGCCGCGATCTGCGAACTGCTGCCCGAACTGGCGCTACCGGCCGCGCCGACTGCGCTGCCTGAACCGATTGCCGCTACCATACTGCCTCCTCGATGTGTCAATACCAAGGTTAACGGCAGGCAGGGGCGCGGATGTAGGGCCGCGGGTGTAAAGGCAGGTAAAGACGGCCGCCGGCACGCACTCTTGCTCCTCGGCACAAAAAACTGGCACACTGGCAGCTCCCCAGACGTACCTTGATCGGATCGCCATGCCCTTGCTGCCCGCCCTGCCCGACCTCGTGCTCCGCCAGCGCTGCGGCGTGATCGAGTTTCCCGTCCACCACATGCGTGGCGGCACGTCGACGGGCCTGGTTCTGCATGCGGCCAGCGTGCCGGCGGACCTGGCACTGCGCGAGGAATTGCTGCGCCACCTGATGGGCACGCCCCAGTCCCGCCCGTTGCCAGGCAACCGGCAGATCACGGGCCTGGGACGCGGCGCACCCACCAGCAACAAAGTCTTCCTCGCCGAGGTGGAACGGCATGCGGGCCAGCCGCGCCTGGTCAGCACCCTGGCGCAGCTGGCTGGCGAGCATGCGCATATCGACTGGAGCGTGAACTGCGGCAATATGTCGTCGGCCTTGCAACTGTGGGGCCTGGACAGCGGCGTGATCGAGGCCCTGGCGATCGGCGCGCACGATATCGATATCCGCAACACCAACACGGGCGTCATCACCACCTCGCGCATGGCGCGCGAACTCGATGGCAGCTTTACGGCGAGCAGCATTCCCGGCGTACCCGGCAGCTTCCCCCGCGTCGACCTGTTCCTGCAGCAGCCAGCAGGCGCCAAGACAGGCAAATTACTACCAACAGGAAATGTACAAGACCAGGTGCACGGCTATGACGTCTCGTGCGTGGACGTGGCCGTGCCCATGGTCATCGCGCTGGCGAGCCAGTTCGGCAAGACGGCGCAGGAACCGGTACGGGAACTGGAGGCGGACACGGCTTTCATGCAGGCCATCCGCCAGGTGTGGAGCGCGGCGGGACTGTTGATGGGCTTGCGGCGGCGCGATGGCGCATTGATGACACTGGAAGAACTGGAACGCAGCGAAACCATCCCCAAGTTCTGCATCGTGGGCGCGGCGGCGCGAGAGGGACATATTGCGGTACGCTACTTCACGCCGCAAGCGGGCCACGCCTCGCTGGCCGTCTCGGGCGGCTGCTGCCTGGCGGCGGCATGCTTGATAGAAGGAACGGTGGCGCATGGCCTGGCGCATGGCTTGCCGCCCGTCGGGCTGGCAGACAGGGATATCGAGGTCGGCATCGAAAACCCGGCCGGCATCCTGGACACCACCATCGTGGCGCGTCAAGATCCGGTGGGACACATCGCCATCCACGGTGCGGCGTACCGGCGCAGCGCGCAAATCCTGCTGCGCGGCCATGTGCCGCTATACCAGGCTTCCGCCGCGCTGAAAGCCTGGCTGCTGAGCCAGATTTAAAACAAGGCCAGGGGCGGCGCCTCGCCCCGGCAATCCATCAGGTCTTCGGCAAGGTCACGCCAACCTGGCCCTGGTACTTGCCGCCGCGGTCCTTGTACGAGGTTTCGCACACTTCATCGGACTCGAAGAACAGCACTTGCGCCACGCCTTCGTTGGCGTAGATTTTCGCCGGCAACGGTGTCGTATTCGAAAATTCCAGGGTCACGAAACCTTCCCATTCCGGTTCGAACGGGGTGACGTTGACGATGATGCCGCAGCGCGCGTAGGTGCTCTTGCCCAGGCAAATCGTCAATACGTTGCGGGGAATGCGGAAATACTCGACCGTACGGGCCAGCGCGAACGAGTTCGGCGGGATGATGCAATAGCCCTTGCCCGACACATCGACGAAGTTGTTCGCATCAAAATCCTTCGGGTCGACGATGGTGGTGTTGATGTTGGTAAACAGCTTGAACTCGTCGGCGCAGCGGATGTCATAGCCATAGCTGGAGGTGCCATAGGAAACGATGCGGTTGCCGTCGCGTTCCTTGACCTGGCCCGGTTCGAACGGCTCGATCATGCCCGTTGATTCGGCCATGCGGCGTATCCATTTATCGCTTTTAATCGTCATCGCAGGGGTATCTTTCTAGAATATCGGAATGGCGGGGGCCGCACGCCTGCTGCAGGCACGGCCCGAATGGCAGGATTTTACGCGAAAATCCGCCACTGTTGGCCCTTGCAAGATGAAAATCGTTGGTCTCAGGCTACTGTTTCGCCAGCAAGGAAGTGATCATCTCGCGCACGACTTGCGCCGTCAGTTCAGGGTTTTCCATGGGAAACAGATGGCCGCCCGGCACCTGGCGGAAAAACTTGCCGACCAGCTTGCGCGTGGCCTTCAAGCCCGCCTGGCGGCATTCCACCGATTCCGTGCCGCCGATAAAGCCGATGGGCACCTGTAAACCATCCTTGACGAGGCCGCCGATATGGTGCGGCAGGCTGCGGTAGACATCCGTTTCCACTTCGCGCGTAAAGCGCAGCTGCACCCCGTCCGGATGGGGAACCAGGCCGCTGTCGATGTAGTCGCGCAACACCTGCGGCGCCCAGATGGCGAACATGTCCTTGGCGGCAAAGTGGGCATACGCGGCTTGCGCATCGGGCCACTGCTTGCGCCGCCGGGCGGAAAAGCGCGACGGCGAAAACCGCTCGCCCAGCGCCGTGTTGCGCGCCAGGCGCACCAGCAAGGCGCGCCAGCCCGCCACCACGGGCGAATCGAGCAAGACCACGCAGCGCACCAGGTCGGGCCGCTGCTTGGCCACCATCACGCTGAGCATGCCGCCCAGCGAATGGCCGACGAGGATCACGGGCGCGCTGTAGCGGCGCTCCAGGTCATCGATATACTCGCGCACCAGCTCGGGCCAGCCCGTGCTGACGGGATATGCCGGGTCGTGCGCATGCATGTCGAGCGCCTGCACGCTGTAGTGCTGGCCCAGCAGGCCGAACAGCTTGCGGTAGGTGCCGGCGGGATAGCTGTTGGCGTGGGCAAAGTGCAGTTGCGGGAGTGTCATCGTGGGATGGTGCCGGTGAATGCGATAGGCAATTGTAATGGCATGCCGGCAAGACGTATCAGAGGAAGACCTCTAATTTCTGAGGCAGCAGCGGGGGCGCCGGCGCCATGCCGGGCACGAACGAGGCCAGCACCGCGCCCAGCTCGGCGCTCGATTCCACTACGCAAAAAGCATCGTCAAACGCATGCTCGCGGTTCATGTGATTGCGCACAATGATGCATTCCAGCCCGGCTGCCCTGGCGGCGCGCAAGCCGCGCGGCGAATCTTCCACCGCCACGCATTGGGCCGCAGCCAGGCCCAGGCGCTGCAAGCCCATCTGGTAGCCATCGGGGGCCGGCTTGCTTTCGCCATACATTTCACGCGTCAGCACGAAATCGAAGTGGCGCAACATGCCCGTGGCCGCATGGCTGATCTGGAAATGCTGTGCGTAGGCGCTGGTGACCACGCCCATGGCCACGTGCGGGCGCAGCGCCGCCAGTACTTGCGCGATGCCGGGCATGGCCAGCTGGCGCGCCTGGCGCAAGCGTTGCGCAAACAGCACGGTGCGCTCGGCGCGCAGGCGCTCGACCAGCTCGATCGCGTGGCCCTGCCCCAGCAGCACATGCCAGGCGCCGTAGTTATTGTCCAGGAACCAGTCAAAGAATTGCTTGGGCGTCAGGTCTATGCCGTAGGGCAAGAGCAAATCGCGGTTGCTTTCGTAAAATAGCTGCTCGGTGTTAACCAGCACGCCATCGTTGTCCCATAGCACACCCTGGATGGTTTTCATGACTAGGCTAGGCTCAAAACTTACTTGAAGAAGATGTCGTACGACAATTTCACGATCAGCAGCACCAGCAGCACGAGGAAGAGGATGCGCACGAAGGCGGCGCCGCGGCGCACCGCGATCCAGGTACCCGTCAGCGCACCCAGGATATTGCACACGGCCATCGGTGCGGCCACCGCGTACACCACGTGGCCGGCGGGAATGAAAAAGGCCAGCGCGGCCACGTTGGTGCCGATATTCACCAGTTTCGAGCAGGCCGAGGCGAGGATGAAATCGAAGCCGAAGACGCGGATGAACAGGAAAATCAAAAAGCTGCCCGTGCCCGGCCCGAACAGGCCGTCATAAAAGCCGATGGCGCCGCCGATGACGATGGCCAGGATGCGTTCACGCGGGCCGATCGGGCGCGCTTCGCGCGTCGTGCCGAAATCCTTCTTGATGAAGGTGTAGATGGCCATGATAATGATCAACACCAGCACCATCGGGCGCACCACCTGCTGCGGCACATACGATACGGCGGCCGCGCCGAGGAAGGACATGACAAAGGCGCTGGCCACGGCGGGCAGCACCAGCAGCCAGGGAATGTTGACCTTGCCGACGAACGAGCGGGCGGCAAACGTGGTGCCGCAGGCCGATGCCAGTTTATTCGTGCCCAGCAAGGAGGTCGAGGCCATGTTCGGCATCAGGTTGAACAGGGCCGGCAGCTGTATCAGCCCGCCCCCGCCCACGGCGGCATCGATCAGGCCGGCAAAGAAGGCAAATAAACACAGCAGTGAGATGGTCAGCATGATAGGCAATGAGGAATGGGCGACAGCGGCAGTATAGGCGCCGTGGATTTTTCCGGATGCAACTTCAAATTGCGGAAAACGCAATCAGGCGTAACGCTTGACGGAATTCGCCCCATGCGGTCTACTGGCCTCTTTTGCCGGGAGCCACGCGATGTCGATGAAACTGATGTGGGAGATCCGCGCCTTCTGCACCGTGGTCGAAAAGCGCAGCTTCATCCACGCGGCGCGCATGCTGGGACGCTCGCCGTCGGCCGTCACGCGCGCCATCCAGTTCCTCGAAGACGCCATCGGCGCCGAACTGATCCTGCGCACGCAAAAGCAGTTCACCCTGACGACAGCCGGCGAGACGTATTACGCGTCGGCCAAGCACTTGCTGGAAACGCAGGCCGAGGCGGAAGACCAATTGGCCGAGTTGAGCAACTCGCCGCAAGGCTGGGTGCGCCTCTCGGCGCCGGAAATCCTGTCGCTGGGTTTCTTGCCGAAGGTGGTGGCGCAGTTTTCGCGCGACTACCCGAATGTGTCGGTGGACATCCATTTCTCCGATAAATCGATCGACCCCATCCAGGAAAAGCTCGATTTCGCCATCCGCGGCGCCTTCCCTCAGTCTAGCGAGCTGATCGGCTATCCCCTGTGGAATTACCGCCGCTACATGTACGCCTCGCCCGGCTACATAGAACGCATGGGCGCGCCCGATGAACCGGAAGAGCTGGCCGGCCACGACATCATCATGCACTCGGCCCCGCGCATCCTGCGCGACTGGCATTTTGTCTCCACCGAACGCAACGTGCGCTACCAGGTGCAACCGCGCTTCCGCTTCACTTCCGGCATCGCCACTTTCCAGGCGGCCCTGGAAGGCGCCGGCATCGTGCGCCTGGCCAGCTGGCTGGCCGAACCGGCCGTGGCCGCCGGCAATTTACGCAGGGTCTGCACGGCGTACCGGCTGACGTCGTCAAAGGAGCTCGATCCCAGCATCCATGCCGTGTATGGCACGTCGAGGATGGCCAAGGGGGCGCGGCTGTTTCTGGAATATGTCCGGCAGCGGGGGCTGGAGATACCGGATGAACGAGAATGTTAGCGTCTATTTGGCGGCGATGGCATCGCTATACACGGCAAACTGTGCGCCATCAAAGAGAAAGGCGGCCACCTCGCGCATGCCCAGCCGTTCATGCGCGCGAAGCGAAGCAATATTGTCGCGCCGAATGAACAGCACGGCCTCCGCACCGCCATGCCGCTCCCGCATGGCGGAGTACAGCAGCGCCAGCAAGCCCTGCCCCCGTTCCGAGTCCGCAATGCAGACGGGACCGTACACATAGGCGTTGTCTCTTCCCGCATACGCGGCCAGCATGGCCAATACCACGGGCGCCTGCACGGTGGCTGTCGCCGCGCTGAACAGCACGCCAACGACAGGCCCGTCCGCCGCGCGCCGCGACACGATGACGGGCGATTGTCCAGCCGCCATGGCGGCCACCTTGTCGCGCGAAAACTCTCCCGTCAGGCTGCCTCCCTGCGAGGGGGAATTGGCTTGCAGCAAAGCCGTGATGGCGTCAATGTCGGCGGCTTGGGCCGGACTGATCAGATAATGGGTGCTTCGATGTAACAATCAACGCTCCTCGACTGGGTTCTTCCGTTGAGATGCTGGCTGAAGCGAATATGAAAACAGCTAGTGTGCAACTGCACAAGCCGCCACCTTGCTGGCCTTGGCGGCATCCGCCACCTGCACGGCACTTCGCTTGACATCTCCCCACAGGTAAAAGATAAGAAAAATGCCCACCAGTGGAAAAATAAAGTGCAGGATCTCATATTTTTTTTGCGGCGCAGCATAGTCTTCGCCAGCGCCGCTGTTCTTTCGCCATAGTCCCACCGCGCCGTAGCGACACAAATAAATAACGGCGTTCATCGTCACTGCGAGTATCCACACTATCAAAATAACAAGGAGGCTGCCTAACCATTGCCTGACATTCGGTAGAAACCTCTTCGTCAACACTTCAGAAAAGACGAGCGACAATAACATCCCGGTGGTAATTGACACTGTATGCGAGATGCCATGTATGACAGGCACCAGCACTTTCTGCCTAAGAAAATGCCCCCACTCGGCAGTCAACAACATGGTGCATGCCACCAGAAATAGGACCAGATTGAACAAGGGCGCTGGGATATCCTGGTAATGCACGATAAATTTGCACTGCAGCGACTTGGCCATGTCATTGACAGGCTGATCACTCGTAAATTGCAATCCAAATAAGATCAAGCCAGTAAACAAGCCACTCGCAATGCCAATACCCGTATGCCGCATCGCCTGCGCCAACGCTGGCGAAACCTCGTCCACATGACGCAACCATTGATCCCACCGAATCGAACGCAGGCGCCGATAACCAGCGTCGGCTTTCGCCAGCAAGCGCTCGAAGGGATTGCATTCATCGCACATAGTAAATCTCCTGTTCGGCATCCGGTGAGGCGCATTACCTTATCGCCCATGCCAATAACGCGGCCGGCTAGCCCGATACTGCATCACATCAATATTGCCCCCAAACTCCATCACCACCGCCCCTTCCACATCCGTGCGCAGCCGCGCAATACCCATCTCGCCATAGCGCGCATACACCTGCGCCTTCGGATGTTTATAGCGATTCCTGTGTCCGACCTGGAAAATCGCCAGGGCCGGATGGACGGCGTTCAAAAACGCCGGCGTCGATGACGTGCCGCTGCCGTGGTGCGGCGCCAGCAGCACGTCGGCCGCCAAGTCACCGTCCACCGAGCGCGCCAGCAGTTGCGCTTCCTGTGCCGCTTCGATGTCGCCGGCCAGCAAGATCGCATGCTTGCCCGCCGTGATTTTCACGGTGCAGCTGCGGGCGTTCGGCGTCAGGCTGATGTCCGCGTGGCTGGCGGGCAGCGGGTGCAGCATGGCGAAGTGCACGCCTTCCCAGGTCCAGCGTTGACCGGCAACGCAATGCAGATACGGACGCCGGGCTTGCCGCCGCGCCTCGACGGCCGGGTGGCCATCGAACAGCGACGAAGCCAGCCAGCCCACCTGCACGTTTTCCAGCAGGGATACGGCGCCACCCGCGTGATCGAGGTCGCTGTGGGAAATGATCACGCCGTCGAGTTTGGCGATGCCGCGCGCGCGCAAGTAAGGCACGATGACCCGGCTGGCGCCATCGGAGTCGAGGCTGTAGGCGGGTCCCGTGTCGTACAGCAAGCGGTGTCCATGGGTTTCCACCAGCACGGCCATGCCTTGTCCCACGTCAAAGGCAGTGACCCACATCTGGCCAGGTGGCGGGCTGGACGGCAAGGCCGTCAGCAGCGGCAGCCAGCCCAGCATGCCCGCCCAGCGATGCGGCCAGCCGCGTGGCGCCAGCAGCCATGCCGTGCCAAACAATGCCCAGCAAAAACTCCAGATTGGCGGCGCGGGCGCCGTCCACACGGCAAAACGGCGCGCACCCAGCCAGTCCAGTACCTGCGCCAGCATCTGCACGATGGCGTGTGCCAGCAGCAATAGCCAGTCGCACAAAGGCGCCGGCAGCAGGCTGCCGGCCAGCGACAAGGGCGTGACGAGCAGGCTGATGACGGGAATGGCCAGCGCATTGGCCACGGGGCTGACCAATGACACTTGCGAAAACAGCAGCATCGTCAACGGTACCAGCCCCACCGTCACCACATACTGCGTATGCGCGCCCAGCGCCACGGCCGCGCGCAAGCGGCGCCAGCGGCCGGCGCTCTGCGGCAAGGACGCCGTGGTGCGGCCCGCCGTCGCGTACAGCATGGTGGCGACGGCGCCGAACGACAGCCAGAAACCAGGCCACAGCACGGCCCAAGGATCGAGCAGCACGACCACGCCCAGCGCCAGACACAGGATATGGCCGATGCTGGTGATGCGCCCCAGCCACAGGGCCAGCGCCACCACCAGCAACATATATAAAGTGCGCTGCGCGGGCACGCCAAAACCGGCCAGCAGCACATACACAAATGCCGCCAGCGCGCCGGCCAGGGCCGCCACTTTTTGCGCCGGCAGCAGCAACGGCAGTTGCCGCTCCGTGAAAAACGAGCGCCGCCACAGCGCACCTGCGCCCAAGGCGAACAGGCCCGCGATCATCGTAATGTGCAAGCCAGAAATCGAAATCAGGTGACTGACGCCCGTGCGGTTGAACACTTGCCAGTCCGACTGGGGAATGGCGCGCTGGTCGCCCACCACCAGCGCCACGATCACGCCCGCATACTGCTTGCCTTCCAGACTGCGCAGGATGCGCGCGCGCAACGCCGCGCGGCTCGCTTCGACCACATTGCCGAAGCCGGGCACGAAGGCGGCCTGGCGCACGTTCGGCGTATCGGCGCGCGGCTGCGGCCGCACATAGCCCGTGGCGCGCACGCCCTGCTCCAGCAGCCATGCCTCGTAGTCAAAGCCCATGGGATTCGCGTTGCCATGTGGACGCTGCAGCCGCACCGTCAAACGCCAGCGCTCGCCCGGCTGCACGTCGCCCACCTCGTTCGTCACGGCATCACGGAAACCCGCGTACCAGGACAGGGCGATCAAAGGCGGCACCTTGGCGCCCACCGCCTTCTCCACGGCAAAATTGAAGCGCACGCCCTGCTCGAAACGGTACGGCAGGCTGGCCACCGTGCCCGTGACGGTAATGTCCTGGCCTTCATCGGCCAGCGCCAGTTGCGGCGCCATGGCGGCCTGGGCCAGCCAGGCGGCCCAGAAGAAGCCCAAGGCGGCGCCATAGCACAAGCCGGCGACGCCACCCAAGGCCCACCGCTGCAGGTACATCAACAACGCATACGCCAGCGCGACAACCAACATGCACAACAGTACCCTACCTGCAGCGGCGGGTAGTTCCGCCTGCATTTGCAGCAGGACCGCACCGATTGCAAAACCAAGGATGCCCATGCGCATGATGCGGCCTTGCGTTCAAATACTGACAGGAAGAAGTGGGCGCTGCCTGTGAAAGAATAGACTTTCCACCCATTGCCCAGGAACAGAAACTCACTTGTTTGATATCCATCAATCTCAAGCGATTTACTCTGACAATCAGCCTCAATTTTATTGCATGCAGGAGTCTTCCGCGTACGATGATCGATGCCGTCCCTTACCATTTACAAGGAAAATCACCATGTACGAAAGCCACTATACGCATCACTTTTTCCGTCTGTGGGGTGCCAGGGAAGGGGCCGATGGCCTCCGTCCGGACACTGTGTTGCTGGGCAATAGCCAGAATGACTTCGATGCCAAACTCGGTGATCTAGCGGGAAAGGTCGGGCTTCGCTACTTTCTGGTGGAATTCAAGCTCGAGCGCGCCGGCATCGCGCAGGAAGCAAGCGTGACCGGCAAACCGCACCGGCACGCGCTGTATCAGCATCTGCGCAATGACAGCAGCTGTCAGCAAATGGCCAACGTGGGCCATTTCGCCGCCTATCCTGAAGATGCCGTGCTGGCATTTGAACCTTACGCGCATGCCGTCGCGCCCCGGCAGTCACGCAAGGACATCGTCGACGGCATCCTGCTCCAGGACAGGACCTGGCATGCGCTGGATTATTCCCGCAGCCCCATCTCCTTCGATGCTTTCTACGATTTACTGAATGCGCAAGACGATACCCCCAGCCAGATGCACCCTGACTACTACGGCGACGGCATCGGCCTGCCGCGGAAAAAGTTCGAAGAGTATATCGCCTGCATGTACCAGCACCTGGAGCATGTCGTGGACGACGACGGCGCCATGCTCCTGGGCGTGACACACCCCGGCAATGGCACCTTCATTTACTTCCGGGGCACCGTGCCACAGCTCATCGCCAGGTTGCACTCGGCATTCAACACCCTGGGCGCGAACACTCCACCGCGCGCCGCGCCTCCCGCCCAACCACGCGGCACGCCTTGATCGCCACTTTTTCATCGTCCTCCATGTCTTCCTTGCGACCCGACCGTGCGACGCCACGGCTTGGCCGCAAGGCGCCACAGTCAGCGCAATTGCCACGCGGTATAATCGGCCTCGCTTACTTCAACACCCAGGCACGACATGACTTCCTCCGCACTTCCTCCCGACACTTCCAGCGACATTTCCGACAGCACCGAAGACAATAACGACGCCACCCTGGTCGCGGAACTGGGGGAGCTGGCCGAGCATATCCGCCTCGTCAAGATGGAAGGCCGCGTCTTCGTGCGCTTTTCCGGCACGGTCAAGGCAGGCCATCTGGTGGTGCCGTATGCGCTGGTGCCAGCGCAGGGCGTGCTGGCGCGGCCGGCCAAGTGGCGCAAGATGGACCGCGAGGCCAAGCTGGCCCTGGTGCGCGAACGGGCCAGCGCGGCCGTCTTCGAGGAACTGCGTCAGCATGTGATCGATTTCGTCGCCGATATCGCGGGCCTGAGCGAAGACGTGGACACGGACCCGATGGTTTTCCTGCACACCTTGGCCGACATGCAGACGTCGGAGCCGGCCGGCATGGTCTTCGACCGCATCCGCCAGCGTTTTAATCACGCCATCGAACGCCAGCAGGAAGAGCAGCACGCGGCGCGCACGCGCCAGAGCATCAACCTGGCCGAGTATCCGGCCTCGTTCGAGATGGCGCGCCGCCTGCCGCGCCGCTTCATCGCCCTGCTCGGGCCCACCAACTCCGGCAAGACGCACCGCGCGATGGAAGCGCTGGTCAAAGCAAAGAGCGGCATCTACCTGGCGCCCTTGCGCTTGCTGGCCCTGGAAAACTACGAACGCCTGCAGGAAGCCGCACCGCACGGAAAACCCTTGGCCGTGAGCCTGATCACGGGCGAGGAACGCCGCGTGGTCGACGGCGCCACGCACGTGGCCAGCACGGTGGAAATGCTGGATACGAAAACCGTCGTCGAGGTGGCCGTCATCGATGAAATCCAGATGCTGGCCGACCCGGACCGGGGCGCCGCGTGGACGGCGGCCGTCTGCGGCGCACCGGCCCACACCGTGTACCTGGTGGGCGCGCCCGAAGCGCGGCGCGCCATCGAGGCGCTGGCCGAACGCCTGGACTGCCCGCTGGAAGTGCATGTACTCAAACGCATGGCGCCCCTGTCGATGGAAGCGAGCGCCGTGCGCAAGGTGCGCAACCTGCGCCGCGGCGACGCCGTCATCGCCTTTTCGCGCCGCGAAGTGCTGATGTGGCGCGACATGATCACGGAAACGGGGCTGTCCGTGGCCACCGTCTACGGCAATCTGTCGCCCGAAGTGCGGCGCGCGCAGGCGCAGCGCTTCCGCGACGGCACGGCCGACATCGTCGTCGGCACGGATGCGCTGGCGATGGGCCTGAACATGCCGATCGCGCGCATCGTGATGACCACCTGCGTCAAATACAATGGCCGCGAAGAGGAAGAGATTTCGGCCGCACTGGCGCGCCAGATCGCCGGGCGCGCTGGCCGCTATGGCGTGCATGAAGAGGGCCTGGTGGCCGGCTACGACAACGAGACGCATGAAGTGATGCGCGCCCTGCTCAAGGAAAAGCTGCACCCGCTGAACACCAGCGGCTTTGCCGTGGCGCCCTCGCTGGAGCATTTGCACCGCATTTCGTCGGTGACGGGCGAACTGTCGCTGTCAAAGCTGCTGCGCCGCTTCATCCACAACATCGACGTACCGGACGGCTTCTTCTTCCCGCGCATCACCGAAGACCAGAAGGAGCGCGCCGTCTGGCTCGACACCCTGCCCCTGTCCGTGGCCGACAAGTTCACGCTGTCGCTGGTGCCGATATCGAGCAAAGTGCCGTCCTTGCAAACGGCGTGGGAACACTGGGCTAAGAATCTGTCGCAGGGAAAAACCAGCACCTTGCGCCAGCATGCCTATGGCGGCGGCACGCAGAATCTGCAGCAGGTGGAAGACACTTGCCGCTACTACTCGGCGTATGCGTGGCTCAGCTACCGCCTGCCCGAGTTCTTCCCCGATATCGCCGTGGCGCAAAACCTGTCGCGCGACGCGTCGGAACGGGTCGACTCCATCCTGCGCGCGCACAATGCCGCTTCGCGCGGACGCGCCAGCAAGAAGTTCAAATAGGGGTCAACGGAGTGGCCAGAACGTCAAGCAATATGCGTTACGGCTTTGGCGCCGCATAATGCAGTTTCAGCACCAGCCCATTATGGTCGTCGGCCATGTAGATATCGCCATCCTGCCCCTGTTTCACGTCGACGGGCGCACCCCTGCCCTGTTTGCCCTTGCGCTCCCAGTTGCTGATCAACTCGACGGACTTGCCCAGCGGCGCGCCGGCCTTGTCGGGCAGCAGCGCCACCAGGCGGTGGCCGTTGGCACGGTAGCCGTGGTAGCCGATGATCAGGCTGTTCTTGTACAGTTCGGGGAAACGGCTGGCCGTGTAGAACGTCATGCCCAGCGGCGCGGCATGGCCGGGCAGCAGGCGCTGCGGCGCCGCGTATCGGGCGGCGCAAGCCATCTTCGGATATTCGGGACTGGCGACGTTGTCGTCGTAGCAGTACGGCCAGCCGTAATGCCGGTCGGCCTTGATCAGGTTCAGTTCTTCGTGCGGCAGGTTCTCGTCGCTTTTCAACTGCGGCATGGCGGCCTGGATGGCGTCGCGCGAATTCTCCGCCTGCCACAGCTCGCCCGTGACCGGGTGAAAAGCCAGCGCCATCGAGTTACGCAAGCCGCGCGCATGCGTGCGCCAGCCCGTCACCGTGCCGGCCGGCCAGGCCATCGTGTATTCGCGGATGGCGCCCAGCGCTTCCGGTCCCTCCGCCGAGGCGCATGGTTTGCCCGCATCGGGCGCCTTGCCATCGTTCTCGCAATGGTCGGTGCTCGAGCCCACGTTCACATACAGGTCGCCCTTGGGGCTGAAACGCATGGTCGTCAGCAGGTGCAAGCCGAGGCCTGGCAGGCGCGGCGTCTTTGCCTTGCCGCCAATGATGTCGGTGGTTGCGCGGGCGGGATCGCGCAGGTCGAAGCGGAAGATGCGTCCCACCTCGCCCACGTAGACCATGCCGTCCGGTCCCTGCACGATGCCGTTCGGGCGATCCAGCTTGTCGAGCAACAGCTTGCGCTCGTAACCGGCACCAGCTCCCTTGCGCTGCAGCAGCCATAATTTACCCTGCTTCGGCGCCCATCCCGCCATGTCCGTGACGAGGATATCGCCATTCGTCAGCGGCAGCACGCCACGGGGAAATTTCAGGCCGTCGGCCAGCACGGCCACGCAAAAGCCGGCTGGCGTGGCGACATCGAGGCGCGGCATGCCGTCGCACTGGGCGTTTGGCGCCGCCATGGCGGGCGCCAACACGGTGGACAGGCAGGCCGCCAGGGCGCCGGCGATGATCTTCTTGTTCATGAGGGTGTTTCCATCAAGGGTAATCGGGGCAGCACGGCACGCGCATTGGCGCTGGTGGCAGCGGCCACCTGCGCGATATCGAGGCCGCGCAATTGGGCCAGCACGGCGCCGATGCGTGGCAATTCTTCGGGACTGTTGCGGCCCGGATGGACCCAGCTGGGGGAAATGTCGGGCGCGTCCGTCTCCAGCACGATGGCCTGCAAAGGCAGGTCCGTGGCCATGCGGCGTATCTGCAGCGCGCGGGTAAACGTCATGGCGCCGCCGAAACCGAGCTTGAAACCGAGGTCGATATAGCCCTGCGCCTGCTGGAAGCTGCCATTGAACGCATGCGCGATGCCGCCGTTCGGGCGGATCTGGCGCGCGTGCTTGAGGACGATGTCCTGCGAGCGGCGCACGTGGGTCAGCACGGGCAGGTCGAAGTCGCGGGCGATTCTCAGCTGCTCGCGCAAAAAATGCTCCTGCCTGGCGCGCATGGCCGGTTCGCACAGCATGGGGAGGAAGAAATCGAGGCCGATCTCGCCGATGGCGACGAAATTCGGGTCGGCCATGGCGGCTTGCACGGCTTCGCGCAGAGCGATCAGATCGTCCTCGGTGGCGTGCGGCACGTAGATCGGGTGGATGCCGAGCGCATAGCAGGCGTTGGGCGCCGCTGCCGCCAGCTCGCGCACGATGCTGAAATTGGCCCGTTCGACGGCGGGAATGACGATCATGCCCACACCCTGCTGCTGCGCGCGCGCCGCCACCTGCAGCGATTCGCTGCCGAATTCATGCGCGTCGAGGTGGCAGTGCGTGTCGATCCACAGCATGGCGGCTCCTTAATATTGGTACGGCTGCAGCCCTTCGTCCGTCAGGCGCAGCACGCGGTCGCAGCGCTTGGCCAGTTCGATATCGTGCGTGACGATGACGAAGGCCGTGCCCAGGGTGCGCGACAGTTCCAGCATCAGGTCGAAAATCTGTTCGGCCGTGGCGTGATCGAGGTTGCCCGTCGGTTCATCGGCCAGCACGCAGGCCGGCTGCGTGACGAGGGCACGGGCCAGGGCCACGCGCTGCCGTTCGCCACCCGACAACTCGCCCGGCGTGTGCGTGACGCGCTTGGCCAGGTTCACGCGCGTGAGAATCTGCTGCGCCAGCTCGGTAGCGGGCGCGCGCTTCATGCGCCGTATCATCAGCGGCATGGCGACGTTGTCGAGCGCGGAAAACTCGGGCAGCAAGTGGTGGAACTGGTAGACAAAGCCCAGCGAGGCGTTGCGCAAGTCGCCGCGCGCCTTTTCGCTGAGGGTGGCGAAATCCTTGCCCAGCAGGGTCACCTTGCCGCTGGTGGGCGTATCGAGGCCGCCCAGCAGGTGCAGCAGGGTCGACTTGCCGGAGCCGGAAGCGCCGACGATGGCGACCCGCTCGCCACGGTGGACATCGATGTCGATGCCGGCCAGCACCTGTACCTTGTAGCTGCCCTGTGTAAAAGTCTTGCCCAGGCCACGGCAGGACAGGACGGCGGAATCGGCGGAAGCGCCGTTGGAAGCAGGTTTGTTCAGATCGGTCATGGTCGTCGTCAGTGGTTTATTCATAGCGCAGGGCTTCCGCAGGTTTGACGCGGGCAGCCCACCAGCTTGGGTACAGGGTCGCCAAAAAGGCGAGGATCACGGCCAGCACGCCGATCTTGGTGACGTCGGGCCAGCGCAGGTCGGACGGCACGGTGCTGATGAAGTAAATGTCCTTGGAGAGGAACTGCACGCCCAGCAAATGCTCGATGAAGGGCACGATGACGTCGATATTCATCGCCACCAGCACGCCGCCGCCCACGCCCAACATCGTGCCCAGGATGCCCACCAGCGCGCCCTGGATCATGAAAATCTTCATGATGGAGCGGGGCGAAGCGCCGAGCGTGCGCAAAATCGCGATATCGGCCTGCTTGTCCGTCACCGTCATCACCAGGGTCGACACGAGGTTGAAGGCGGCAACGGCGATGATCAGGGTCAAAATGATGAACATCATGCGCTTTTCCGTCTGCACGGCGGCGAACCAGTTCGCGTTCAGCTTGGACCAGTCGCGCAGCCACAGGTCGCCCGGCATGGATTTTTTCAATTCCGCCGCCACTTGCGGCGCCTGGTTCATGTCGGCCAGGCGCAAACGCAGGCCGGACGGGCCGTCGATGCGCAGCAAACGCTGGCCGTCTTCGATGTTGATGAAGGCAAGCCCGGCGTCGAATTCATTGTGGCCCGCCTGGAAGATGCCGCTGACGGTAAAGCTGCGCATGCGCGGCAGCACGCCGGCCGGCGTGACCTGGCCCTGCGCCAGCATCAACGTCACTTTTTCACCGAGGTTGACGCGCAAGGCGCGCGCCAGCTCGATGCCCAGCACGATATTGAAGGTGCCCGGCTGCAGCGCCTTGAAGCTGCCCATGCGCGTCTGGCCGGCCACGTCGGAGACGTTCGGCTCTTCCTCGGGCAGCACGCCGCGCACGATGGCGGGGCGCAGCGCATCGTCGCGCAGCAGCATGCCCTGCGTTTCCACGAACGGCGCGGCGCCTTTCACGGCCGGATTTTTAAAGGCCTGCGCCGCTTCGGCGCGCCAGTCCGGCATGCTGCCGCTGTTGTCGAACACTTCCACGTGGGCCAGCACGGACAGCATGCGGTCCGTCACTTCCTTCTGGAAGCCGTTCATCACCGACAGCACGACGATCAGCGCCGCCACGCCCAGGCCGATGCCGGCCATGGAAATGAGCGAGATGAAGGAGATAAAACTGTTGCGGCCACTGCGCTTGCCGGCCCGCGTGTAGCGCAGGCCGACCAGCCATTCGAAGGGAATATTTTTTAACATGCTCATTGATTCGTTAATTCTCTGGGGTCCGACCCGCCGGGTCTGACCCCAGCAGTTTGTTGATCAGCCAATTACTCATAGCGCAGCGCCTCGGCCGGCTTGACTCTGGCGGCGCGCCAGCTCGGGTAAATCGTCGCCACCAGCGCCAGGCCAAAGGCGATCAGGCCGATCTGCGCCACGTCCAGCCAGTGCACGTCGGACGGCACGGCGCTGATCTGGTAGATCTCCTTGGAGATGAAGTGCAGGCCAAAGATGCCTTCGATGAAGGGCACGATGACGCCCACGTTCAGCGCCAGCACGACGCCGCCGATCACGCCCAGCGCACTGCCCAGCAAGCCCACCAGCGCGCCCTGGATCATGAAAATCTTCATGATGGAAAACGGCGAGGCGCCCAGCGTGCGCAAAATCGCGATGTCGGCCTGCTTGTCGGTGACCGACATCACCAGGGTCGAGACGAGGTTGAACGCGGCCACGGCGATGATCATGCTCAGGATGATGAACATCATGTTCTTCTGGCTTTGCACCAGCGCATACCAGCTGGCACTGGCGCGCGACCAGTCGCGCATCCACAGCTGGCCCGGCATCGACGCCTTGAGTTCGCGCGCCACCTGCGGCGCCTGGTTCATGTCGTGCAGACGCAGACGCAGGCCGGACGGGCCGTCGAGCTGCAGCAGCTGCTGCGCATCCTGCATGTTGACGAAGGCCAGGCTGCCATCGAGCTCGTTGTGACCGGCCTCGAAGATGCCGGCGACTTTCAGCGCGCGCATGCGCGGCATGACGATGCCCGTGGCCGGATCGCCCGCCCTTGGCTCGCGTTCCAGCATCAGGGTGACGTTCTGCCCCACTTTCACATCGAGCGCCTTGGCCAGGTCGATGCCCAGCACGATGTTGTACGAGCCTGGCGTGAGATCCTTGAAACTGCCCTGCTTCATCTGACTCGCCACGCTGGAGACGGTCGTTTCCTGCTGCGGCAGCACGCCGCGCACGATGGACGGACGCATGGTTTCGTCGTTGAGCAGCATGCCCTGCGTTTCCACGAACGGCGACACTGCCTTGACTTGCGGGTTGGCGTAGGCGGCGCGCTCCTGCGCCTGCCAGTTCGGCATGGAACCGCTGGTGTCGAACACCTCGACGTGGGCCAGCACCGACATCAAACGGTCGGTGACTTCCTTCTGGAAGCCGTTCATGACGGAGAGGACGACGATCAGGGCGGCCACGCCCAGGCCGATGCCGGCCACGGAAATGAGGGAAATGAAGGAAATGAAGCTGTTGCGGCCACTGCGCTTCCCGGCGCGCGTATAGCGCACGCCGACCTGCCACTCGAAGGGAAATTGTTTGATGATGCTCATGCGCTCCCGCGACAACGATAATATGCGAGCGCGCAGTGTGCCACACAATGGGCTTTTTATGCATGAAACTATGTGTGCAGCGCCGCACGCCCGCAGCAATGTTCCTATTGCGCCAGGCCGAACACCTGCAACAGCTGCCCGGACAGAGCGTACTGACGCATCTGCGCCAGGGTCAAACGGTGCAGCTGGTCGATGCGCCGCTGCTGTATCGTGAAGTAGCTGTCGCGCGTCTGGATGATCTGCTGCAGGTTGCGCCGGCCCGCCTCGTACTGGATGGTCCCGCCGCGCACGACAAAGGCCATCTTCTTTTCCTGCTCTTCCAGCAAGGCCAGGGTGCGCTGCGCATTGGCGATACGGGGCAGCATGCTGGCCAGGTCGGCGCGCGTGCCCTGCTCGGCGCGGACCACGTCCGCGTCGGCCGCCTGGGCGCGGCTGATGCTCTCGTCGCGCTGCGCCAGGCTGCCGCCGCCCAGCGGAAACTCCCAGCTCACGCCCACCGACCAGCCGCGCTGCTGGATGGTCGATGGCGGCGGCGTGGTCTTGTTATTCAACAGATGGCTGACATCGAGGTCCACTTTCGGCGCCAGGGTGGCCGCCACGCTGCGCACGCGCAGCCGGGCGGCGGCGGCGCGTTCGCGCGCGGCGCGCAATTGCGCCTGCTGCGTGTCGGCGTTTTCCAGGGCCTGCGCCGGCAGCGGCGCAAACGTGAAGTCGGCAAACTGCGCCACCGGCTCGAAAGCGAGCGCTTCAAGCTTGATCTGCGCGGCCAGACGGTCCGTCAGCAAACCGTCGTGTACCAGTTCCGCATCGAGCTGCGAGCTTTGCGCCAGCTCGCGGTCCACTTCCGATGCCTTGCCCAGCTCCGCCTGGCGCATCACCTGCTGCACCAGCTGCGTCACGTCGCGCAGCCGCTCCTGCGATTGCAGCAGGCTGCGTTCCAGGCGCTGCATGTCGAAATAGGCTTCGGCCAGCTTTTCCGCGCTGTCCGCGCGTGCCCGCTGCACGTCGAAGGCGGCACCCGCCACCTCGCGCCCGGCGGCATCCATTTCGGCGCCGTCGGCGCCGCCGTTGTACACATTCCAGCGCAGGCTGGCCTCCACCTGGTGCGTGCGCCGCTGCACGTCCAGCGTCCCATCGAGATCGTTGCTGCGCCCGCGCGTGGCCTGCAGCGCCGCATTCGGAAACAGGCGCGAACGGGCCTGCTTGTAGCGCGCCTCGGTGGTGGCCAGCGCCGCCTGCGCCGCGATCACTTGCGGATCGCGCGGCACGGCGCGCGCCAGCAAGGCCGGCAAGCCGCGCATGGACTGCGCCTGGAACGTGGCCGGCGGCGCGGATTGCGCCGCCGCGTTCGCGCAGGCGAATGCCATGCAGAATAAAAAGGCACGCATCAACGCTCCTGCAGGGAAGACTGCAAGCCGCGCAGCACGGGCTTGAACACATATTGCATCACCGAGCGGCGTCCCGTCAGGATGCCAACGTCGACCGGCATGCCGGGCGTGACCGGCAGCACCTTGCCATGCGCCGTCAACTGGCGGCGGTCGGTGCTGAGCTGCACCTCGAAATACGGCTCGTTGCGTTCGTCGGGGATGGCGTCGGCGCCCACGCGCACCACCTGCGCCTGCATGCGGCCGTAGGTGGTGGCGTCATACGCCAGCACATTGGCCGAGGCGCTCTGCCCCACATGGATAAAGCCGATGTCGGACGGTTTCACGCGCACGGAGATGAGCACCTCGGAGTCGGCCGGCACGATTTCCAGAATGGGCTTGCCGGGCTGCGCCACACCGCCGACGGTGGCCACCAGCACGCGGTTGACGACGCCGTCGACGGGCGCCGTGATGTCGCGCCGGCTCACTTGATCCTGCTGGCCCTTGACCGTGCTGGCCAGCGCGGCCGCCTTGGTTTCGTATTCGCTGCGCTGCGCACCCCACTGGCCGCGCATGCGCGCTTCGACTTCGCCGGCCTGCGCCTGCGCTTCGGCCAGGGTGGCCAGCAAACGCGGCACGGAGCTGCGCAGGCCGTCGAGTTCCGTGCGCTGCTGCTGCACGCGCTGCTGCGCGTTCAGGTAGTCACCGCGCGACCCGGCGCCCTCTTTGAACAGGCGCTCCTCGATCGCCAGGCTTTCCATGCCGATCTTGAGGCCCGTCTCGAGCTGGGCGATGCGGCCGTGCGCCTCGGCCAGCTCGCCGCGCCGGCGCGTCACGCCTTCGCGCGCGGCCGCCGTGGCAGACGCGAACTCGCGCTGGCCGTCGCGCCACAACTGCGTTTCCTTGGCGATCAGTTCAGGCGCTTCTTGCTGCCATGCCGGCTCGAAGCGGGGCGTGCCGCCCGTCAGCAGCGCGTCCAGGCGCGCCCTGCCCGCCAGCGCGGCCAGGCGGTTCTGCACGCTGGCGCCCAGGTTGGCTTCGTACTGGGCCGTGTCCAGGCGCAGCAGCAAATCGCCGCGATGCACCTGCTGGCCGGGCTGCACCAGCATCTCGCGCACGATGCCGCCTTCCAGGCTTTGCACTTCCTGCAGATGCGATGGCGGCGTGATGGCGCCGCGGCCATTCACGGACACGTCGAGCTGGGCGAACGTGGCCCAGGCCAAGGTCAGCACCACCAGCACGGCGATCAGCGCCAGCATGCGGATGACGAGGCGCCGCGGCTCGCGTTCCGGGTCCGGGTGCGCCTGCGGCAAGGGACGCGCATGCAGGGCGCTCATGCCGGCGCTCCCGTGTTGGCTGCAACGGCGGCGGCGGGCTTGGCGCCCTGTCCGTTCAAGACGCGCAGCACCTCGTCGCGCGGGCCGTCGGCCACGACGCGGCCACGGTCGAAGACGATCAGCCGGTCCACCAGCGCCAGCATGGCCATGCGGTGCGTGACGAGCACGATGGTGGTGTCTTGCAAGGTGCGCAGGCGCGCGATCAGGCGCTGTTCCGTGGCCGGATCAAACATGCTGCTCGGTTCATCGAGCAGCAGGATGGGCGGCTTGACCAGCAGCGCGCGCGCCATGGCCACGGCTTGCCGCTGGCCGCCCGACAGGCGCTCGCCCCGCTCGCCCACTTCCGTCGCCACGCCGTTGGGCAGCTGGGTGATGATGTCGTCCAGGCAAGCCAGGCGGATGGCGTCGAGCAGCTTGGCGTCATCGGGCCCGCTGCGGCCCAATTCGATGTTTTCGCGCAGCGTGCCATGGAACAGGGTCACGTCCTGCGGCACATAGCCGATCTGGCGGCGCAGGCTCAATGGTTCGAGCTGGGTGCTGGCCAGGTCGTCGAACAGCACGCTGCCGCTTTGCGGACCGTACTGGTTGAGCAGCAGGCGCAGCAAGGTGCTCTTGCCGGAACCGAGCTTGCCGATCACGCCCACTCTTTCGCCGGCGCGGATATGCAGGTTGAGTTTATCGAGCAGCGGCGGCGAGTGCGGATACGCAAACCCCACGTCGCGAAATTCGATGCGTCCGGACAGGGGCGGCGCCTGCAGGCTGGCCGCATCGTCGTCGGTGGGCGCTTCCATGATTTTATTGAGTGCGTGATACGACAGCTTGGTCTGCTCCCAGCGCATGATCAGGCCCGCGATCTGGCTCACGGGCGCCAGCGCGCGGCCCGTCAGCATGCTCACGGCGATGATCTGGCCCAAGGTCAGCAGGCGCTCGCCCATCAGCAAGGCGCCGACGGCCACCACGGCCGTGCCGGACAGGGCCAGCACGGCCGTGTTGATGTAATTGACGCGGCTGACGATTTCGCGCGTCTCGACGCTGTTGGCGGCGATGGCCACGGTCAGGCTTTCCCATTTGCGGCGGCTCCACGCCTCGGCGCCCAGCGCCTTGATGGTGTCGAGGCCATTCATGGTTTCAAACAGGTGCGCCGTGCGCTGCCCGCTTTCCTGCATCGAGGCGGCCACATGGCGCGCCAGCGCCGCGCGCGAGGCAAAGGCGACCAGCAGCAGGATCGGAATGGCGGCCAGCGGCACGAGCACCAGCCAGCCGCCGACCAAGGCAATGACCAGCAGGAACAGCAGCAAAAACGGCAAGTCGCCCAGGGTGGTCAGGGTGGTCGAGGCGAAGAATTCGCGCACCGATTCGAAATCGCGCACGGTATTGGCCAGCGTGCCGCCCGAGGCGGGCCGGCTGGCCGCGCGCAGGCGCAGGCACTGGGCGAAGATGCTCGACGAGAGGGCCACGTCCATGCGCCGCGACGCCGTTTCCACCAGTTCGCCGCGCAGCAAGCGCATGGCCAGTTCAAAACCGGTCAGTCCCACCACGGCGATCGTCAGCACCCACAGGCTGGCCGTGGCATTGTTCGGGATCACGCGGTCATACACGGCCATCGCGTAAAACGGCACCAGCGCGCTGATGATATTGAGCACCAGAGTGCCCAGCAAGGCCCAGCGAAAGACCCAGCGGTTGCGGTTGAAGACATCCCAGAACCAGCGCCCCGCCGCCGGCATGCTGTAGAGCAGACTGCGCTGATCGAAGAACATCACCGGACGCACGGCCACCCAGCGCCCGGCGGGCACTTCCTGCGCCAGCATGGCCGCATCCAGCCAGGAACTGCCTTCGATGCCGGGCACATGGCATTCATACTTGCCGTCGGCGATCGCCAGCACCACCAGCGCCTGTCCCGCGCCATTCAACAGCAGGGCCGGCATTTCCGTGGGGCGGCGCGGCTTACCCACCGGCAGCGGCGTGCCGGCCAGGCTGCCATGGGCCAGCGCCTGGTCGAGGAAGTCGGCGGCGGCCGGGTCGCCATGCGCGAGCACGCTGGCGCGCAGGCGTTCGGCCTGCACGGCAACGCCGAAAAAGCGCGCCAGGAAGACGATGGCATCGGCGATGGCATCGGTGGACCTGCCGGCGGAAGCGGTGGAAGTGTCGGGGGCTGGGGTCATGATGGGTTCACAATAAAACGCTGCGGCGCGCCGGTCGGGCGCGCCGCAGCGGGAACGCTATCGCTTGCGCGATGAGCGATGGTTAATTCAGCGCGGCGGCGCCCTTGCGGCGGCGCGCCATGAAGCCCAGCAAGCCCAGGCCGGCTACCAGCATGGCCCAGGTTTGCGCTTCCGGCACCGGCGACACGCTCAGCAGGGTTTGCGAAGCGGGGTTGACGCTGCTCAGGCTGGTGTAGTTGTACAGATTCTTGATGCTGCCAGCGCCTGTCGCCACGCCCAGCATGGCGTTCGCTTCGCTGACGACTGCATTGTTCAGACTCCTGAAGCGCAGCTCACCCGTCAACACATTGCTGTTGTCATTGTTCAATTCCCACAAGGCCACCTGGAAGGCGGCGGCACTGGTGGCGTTGGCCGACACATTCGCGATGGACGAGGCGTAATAGCCCTCGTACAGACGCTTGACGGCGTCGCTGGCGGCAAAGACGCCACTGCTGTAGCTGTTCGAATCGTTGTTCAGCCCGACATGGGGATCGAGGCAAAACGCCAGGAAGGTATTGCTGTCGTACTTGACTTGCCACAAGGTCGGCGAGATGGCGTTGCCGGCGCCGAAGGCGCCGCCGCTGGCCGTAAACACACTGACGCTATGCGAGTCGACGACTTGCAGATTGGACGCGGCCAGGGCGCTGCCGCTGGCGAGGGTGACAACAGCGGCTGTGATGGCGGCGCGGACGATCAGGTGCATGGATTGTTTCATGGTGTATTTCCTATGATTTATTCAATGTGGTGAGCGCCGGGCAGGATGACGGCCCGGCAAGAGACATCAGGCAGCCATTTCCTGGGGCTGTGCAGTGGTGTGCGCCATGGCGCGGCGCAACACTTCCGCCATCTCGCACTGGGCCTGGGCTTCGACAGCGGGAGCAGCGGGGGCTGCAGCCACCGTGGCGACGCTCGCGTCCTGCCCCAGCGCCGTGTCCAGCGCATGGTCATCGCGCAGCAGGTCGGCCATGCTTGGCAGCGATACGCCGGCCTTGGCCGCATCCTTGGCATCGACGTTGAAATACACGTCCGTCATATCGACCGTCTTGCCGTTGGCCAGGGTGGCGCTGCTGCGCTCCAGGTGCAGGTTGTCGTTGGCGTCGAGGAAAGGCAGTTCCGTGTAGGACACCGTCAGGCTGGCGACGCCCGCGTCGTGCAGCGACATCAGTTCGCCGTCGTCCGTCGCGCCATTGCTGTTGGCGTCGCGCCAGATGCGCAGTTCGGCAAACTTGTCATCTTTCGCGTCGACCACGCCGTCGCCGTTCGAGTCATAGCTGGACAGCTTGGCAAAGCCCGTGCCCTTCTCGTTGCCGCCAAACAGTTCGGAAATATTGTCGATCTTGCCATTGCCGTTGCTGTCGATGGCCAGCAAGCCGTCATGGGCCGAGACCCAGCCCGACTGGATGGCGCTGCCCGTGCCCAGCAAGTCGAAGCTGCCATGGAAATCGGCGCGGGCGATGGTATGCACGCCGTCGCCATTCAGGTCGATCACGATAGGCGTGATGGCGGCATCCCAGCTCATGTCGTTCTGGCCCGAGGCCAGTTTCAGGATATCCGTGTAGACCACGTTGGCATACGAGCCATTGCTGTTGACGTCCGAATCGACGTTGTCGTTCGTGCCCACGTTCTTCACGCCCCACTTCCAGCTATCCATGGCGTAGCCGGCGTGATACACGCCCGATTTGTCGAACTTGAGCGAGTAGCTGCCCGGATCGAGGTCGGCAAACTTGTAGTTGCCATTCGAGTTGGTGTAAGTGGTAGCGAGCAATGCGCCACTGCCCGAAAACAGTTGCACCTTGATATAGGCGATGCCCGCCTCATTGCTATCCTGCACGCCGTCATGGTCGGCGTCGCGCCACACCTTGTCGCCCAGGCTGGCTTTGCGGTAGATGCCCGCATCCCAGCTCATGTCGTTCTGGCCGGCGGCCAGGTTGATCAGGCCGGAACGGCCCGTGCTCGCATCGACGTCGGAATCGCTGGCGTCATTACCGACATTCGCCTTGGTGTAATAGAAACCCGATGGACGCACGACTGCCACCTTGTAGCTGCCGGCGACGAGGTTGTCGAACAGGTAATTACCGCTGGCATTCGTCGTTGTCGTGGCAATGATCTGGTTGCTGGCATTGAGCAGGTTGACTTTCACCCCCGCCACGCCCAGTTCGCCCGCCTCCTGCACGCCATTGTAATTATTGTCTTCCCACACGCGATTGCCGATGCTGCCGGTAACCGGCGCACATTTGACCAGGCCCGCATCCCAATCGAGCTGGACGTCACCCGATTTCAGCGCAATCATGGTGGTGGTGAGGCCGGTAGCCGGATTGACATCCGAATCGGTGGCATAGCCGCCCACGTCGGCCTTGGTGAAATTGTAGCCGGCCGGCGGTACGAAACCCAGGTAGTAATTGCCTGGTACCAGGTTGCTGAACAGGTAATGACCGCTGGCATCCGTGGTGGCGCTGGCCACCACGGCGCCCGAAGCGTTGTACAGATTGACTTTCACGCCACCCATACCCGCTTCGCCCGCGTCCTGCGTGCCGTTGCCGTTGGCGTCAAACCACACGCGGTCGCCAATGCTGGCGGTTTTATACAGGCCGGCATCGAGGTCCTTGTAGTTCTGGCCGGCGGCAACGGTCACCAGGGCGCTCTGACCCGCCGCGTTGATATCGCTGTCGAGCGCATCGTTGCCGCCCGCATCCTTGGCCGTGCTCAAATAGCCTGGCGGCGCGACGACGGCGACGGAATAGGTACCGGCATCGACGCTGAAATTGTAGTAGCCGGTGGCATCCGTGACGGTCGAGCCGATCACGCCGCCGGCCGCATTTTTCAGCTGCACCGTGACGCCGCTGATGCCCGCTTCGCCCGCATCCTGCACGCCGTTCAAGTTGGCGTCATGCCAGACGCGGTCGCCCAGCGAGGCCGGCAAGGCCACGATGCCCGCATCCAGGCTATGGTTGCTGTCGCCGGAAGCGAGCAGCACTTGCGCCGTCTTGCCGTCGATGGCGATGGCGTCGGAATCGCGCTGCTCATCGCCGCCCTGGTCCTGGCCCGTAAAGGCATAGCCGGCAGGCAGGCTGGTCTTGTCGAACTGGACGCTGTAGGCGCCCGGCTTCAGATTCGTGAACAGGTAGTTGCCATTCGCGTCCGTGACGAGCGGACTGCCGACGGCGTTGCCCGACGCATCGAGCAAGGTCACTTTCACGCCGGCCACGCCCGCTTCACCCGCATCTTGCACGCCGTTCTTGTTCGCATCGAACCACACGCGGTCGCCCAGCTCGGCGGCGCGGTACAGGCCCGCGTCCAGGCTCGAATTGGTCTCGCCTGGCGCCAGGGTGACGGGTGCCATGTTGCCGGCCGCATCGATATTGCTATCCTTGGCCGCGTCGCCACCCTGGTTGGCCGCTGTCGCCGTGTAGCCATTCGGCGTCACGACGGTGACGGAATACGTGCCGGGATTGACATCGAAGTGGTAACCGCCATTCGCGTCGGTGGTGGTCGATGCCACCACAGTGCCGGCGCCGTCTTTCAATTGCACCACGACATTGGCGATGCCCGCTTCGCCCGCATCCTGCACGCCGTTGGCATTTGTGTCTTCCCAGACGAAGTCGCCCAGGTGGGCCATCGGCACGTTGAAGGTCAGGTGATGCGGCACCAGGCTCAGGTCTTGCGCGTTGCAGCCGGCAACGCCGCCGTCATCGCGCACCTTGAAGCCCAGATCGAAATTGCCGGCCACGCTCTGGCTCGGCACGAAGACCAGGTGGCCGGCGCGGATGTCGTCGATGGAGACTTCCGTGCCGACCGCGACGGCCACGCCGTTGAGCAAGACTTGCCCTGCCGTGGTGGTATTGGTGATGACGATGGACTTGAAGCCGTCGTGCTCGACGTCGTCGTGGAAGCCGAAATCGCTCTCGCTGAGCACGACGCTGGCGCCATCGACCAGGTTGAAGGTCTTGTCGGCCGCATCGGGCGCGTCGTTGACGGGATCGATGATCACTTGCAGTTCCAGCTGGACGATATCGCCATTGCCCTTGTCGATCGTCACCTGGATGGTCGAGAAATTGCCGTGGTAGTTGGCTGCCCAGTCGCCGGGACGCACATACACGGTGTCCGCGTCGAGCATGCCGAACAGGGGCGTGTTGCTGGTCGATTCCGTATCATCCGGTAACAGGACGGTAAAATTCTTGATGTTCAGCTCGCCTTGCGCCGTATAGCCGGCCTGTATCAGCAGGTCGCGGATATCAAAGTTCTTGTTGATGTCTTCACACACGTGCACCGTGGTCGACAAATTGTAGGTAGTCATGCGGCCTCCTGGCGATGCGCAGCGGTGGCGGCAGGAGTGGCAACGTGAGAGGCCAGGGCGCGATCAGCCTGGCTGCGCAAAGCGGCGAATGTATACATGGGTGGGCTTCCAAGAAAGAAACTTGTTTAAAAAATGAAGCCGGCAGCATCTTGTATTCGGTTTCGAGGGATACAGGAGCCAGACGACGCAACCACACAGCTGGGGTGTGGTTATCTTTCTGATATTTAAGTTGACGCAATTATATCGCCTATATTTTCAAAAGAAAATTGTTTTCCCTCAAAAAGAATTAAATTTATATAACCTTGATGTTTTTTTGATACTTAAAGTACCTACAGAAGATTATCTGCCCCTACTCTGGCATGACTACAATCGCCTACAATCTCGGGATGAATCAACTTACCCTCGTCCTGCCCTTCGCCTTGCCCAATGCCGAACTGGCTGCCGACCTGCTCAAGGTCTTGCAAGCGCCCGCGCTGGCGGCACTGCTGTCGCGCACCTCCACTTGCGATTTGGAAACTTTTGACAACGCCAAGCGCCTGCTACCGCACGAAGCGTGGCTGGCGCACGCCTTGGAACTGTCGCCCGCGCCCAACGGCGAGGCGGCGCAGGCGGCCTTTGCCGCACGCGCCATGCGCGGCTACGGCCTCGTGCCGGAACCGGGCGGGCGCTATTTCCTGCTGCACCCGGCCCACCTGGCCATTGCCCGCAGCCATATCAGCCTGGAAGACTTGCGCCAGCTCAAGCTGAGCGAGGCCGATGGCCGCGCCCTGTTCGACATTGCGTCCCCGTATTTCGACGAGATCGGCCAGCCACTGGCGTATGGCGACGCGGGCACCTGGTTCATGCGCGCCGATGGCTGGAGCGACTTGCAGTGCGCCTCGCCGGACGCCGCCACCACGCAAGACCTGTCCGTCTGGATGCCGGAAGGCGAGCACGCGCGCGCCGCGCGCCGCCTGCAAAATGAAGTTCAGATGCTGTGGCATGAACACCCTGTCAACGCGGCGCGCGAGGAGCGGGGATTGAAAGCCATCAATTCCTTCTGGATCTGGGGCGGGAGCGTGGCAACAGTGGACGCTGCGCGCTGCGCCGCCAGCCTGCATACCAGGGAAGCACCGGGCTGGCTGGCCGCACTGGCGGAACCGGCGCAGCGCGATGCCAGTCCAAACAGTGTGCTGGCAAGCCAACAGGATGCGATCGTCGTGCTGGGCGGCCTGATCGAAGCGGCGCAGGCCCAGGAATGGGGCATGTGGCTGCAACAGCTGCAAGCGCTGGAAGCGGACTGGTTCGCCCCCCTGCTGGCGGCCGTCAAGGATGGCCGCGTGCGGCAGCTGCGCCTGATGCTGAGTCACCGCGACGCCTGGCTAAGCTGCACCACCAGCAAGCATGCGCAGCGCAAATTCTGGCGCGCGATTACCCTGAACAAGTTGAAAGCATCATGACCCGTACCCGCATCGCCACCCGTCCCTGCCCTTACCGCGAATCCGAATTGCTGCGCCAGGGCGGCATCCACCCCGTGCTGGCCCGCCTGTACGCTTCGCGCGGCTTGACGGACGCGGCAGAACTGTCGAGCGAACTGGCAGCCCTGATGCCGCCGTCCGGCTTGCTGCACATCGGCGCGGCCGGCGTCTTCCTGGCCGACGCCATTGCCGCCAAGAAGCGCATGGTCATCGTGGCCGACTACGATTGCGACGGCGCCACCGCCTGCGCCGTGGCCATCCGCGGCTTGCGCGCCATGGGCGCCGACGTCGATTTCATCGTGCCCAACCGTTTTGAATACGGCTACGGCCTGACGCCGGAAATCGTCGAACTGACGGCGCGCGAAAAGTCGCCCGACATCATCATCACCGTCGACAACGGCATCGCCAGCATCGACGGCGTGGCCGAAGCGAACCGGCGCGGCATCGAGGTGGTCGTCACCGACCACCATTTGCCGGCCGACACCCTGCCCGACGCGGCCGTGATCGTCAATCCGAACCAGCCCGCCTGCGGTTTTCCCAGCAAGAACCTGGCCGGCGTGGGCGTGGTGTTTTACGTGCTGCTGGCCCTGCGGGCCGAACTGCGCCGGCGCGGTGTATTCGATGCACAGACGCAGCCCAAGCTCGACAACCTGCTCGATCTGGTGGCGCTGGGCACGGTGGCCGACGTGGTGCGCCTCGATAGCAACAACCGCATCCTCGTCGCCCAAGGTCTCAAACGCATGCGCAAGGGCAATATGCACGCGGGCGTGGCCGCCCTGTTCCGCGTGGCGGGCCGCGAAGCGCGCAGCGCCACGCCGTTCGACCTGGGCTTTGCCCTGGGCCCGCGCCTGAATGCGGCCGGGCGCCTGCAGGACATGTCGCTGGGCATCGAATGCCTGATCACGGACGACGAAGGCCGCGCCTGGGCACTGGCCCAGCAACTCAACGACATCAACCTGAAGCGCCGCGAAATCGAGGCGGACATGCAGGATACGGCCCTGCTGCACCTCGATGCTTTCGAGCCGGCCAACAGCAGCACCATCAGCGTCTTCGATGAATCCTGGCACCAGGGCGTGATCGGCATCGTCGCCTCGCGCCTGAAGGAAAAGTTTTATCGCCCGACCATCACGTTCGCGCCCGGCGCGGACGGCTGGATCAAGGGCTCGGGCCGCTCGATTCCCGGCTTCCACTTGCGCGACGCGCTCGACCTCGTGTCGAAACGGGCGCCTAGCCTGATCGACAAGTTCGGCGGCCACGCCATGGCGGCGGGCCTGACCATCCGCGCCGACGCCTTCGAGGCGTTTTCCCAGGCCTTCGAAGCCGTGGGCCAGGCCTGGCTCAGCGCCCAACAGCTGGAGCGGGTCGTGGAAACGGACGGCCCGCTGGAAGACGCCTACTACACGACGGCCTTCATCGAGCTGATGGATGGCCAGGTGTGGGGCCAGGGCTTCGCCCCGCCCGTCTTCTGCGATGAATTCCGCGTCGTCAGCCAGCGCATATTAAAAGAGCGCCATTTGAAGCTGCTGCTGGAAAAGAACGGCGTGCGCTTCGACGCCATCTGGTTCGGCCACACGGACGCGCTGGGCGAACGCACAAGGGTCGCCTTCCGGCTCGATGCGAATGAATACAATGGCACGACCAAGGTGCAGCTCATGGTCGAACACGCGGAGCCTGCTTAATGGCGTGACTGTTGCCCCACCTCAAGCATGCGCCAGATAGCCAACATTCCCCCTAAGCAATAGCGTATCTAGTCATGCAGGCAGCCGCCGGTTGCCTTGACTGGGAGGATATCGGATGGAATACGGGGGATTCTGGCGCCGGCTGGGCGCGTTTTTATTTGATCAAATAACGATGATATTAAGCCTTGCCGTAATTGGAGGCGTCATTGCCGCGGCAATATTCATTGCTCTACGTACCGTTGTGCCTACGCATATTATTGAAGAGCTTTCTCTTCTTCTTCTGCCTATCATGCTGGTATACAACGTCTTTCTAGTTGCTCGCCACGGTTCGACTCCAGGCATGTGGCTATTCAAATTAAAACTACGCATGCAGGATGGATCTGCAGTTACCTGCCGCGCCACTTGGCTACGCTACTCTGTCGTAGCCGACCTCAGTCTATTGGCCGATATTCCAAGACTTTGGGAGCTCTTACTACTGTTCCTTCCTGCCACATTGACTCAGGGAGCCTCGGCCTTCGGCTACGCGAGCGCCTGGGAGGAATGGTTCGTTAATATAGTATGGATCTGGATGCTTAGCGAGTTCATCGCCCTGATGCTGAATAAACAGCGCCGCGCCCTGCAAGACTTCATGGCCGGCACTGTCGTCGTCAAGCTTTCAGCCAAAGCACCGCAAACGCCGCCACTGGCCATCACCCCCACCTGAAAGTTATCCAGCAACATGTTAACCGGCCTGAACCACCTCACCCTGTCCGTGCGCGACCTTGATCGCAGCGCCGTCTTTTACCGCGATACGCTGGGCCTGCGCCTGCATGCGCGCTGGGACAGGGGCGCGTATCTGTCGGCCGGGGATTTGTGGCTGTGCCTGTCGCTGGATGGACAGGACGCAGCCGCGCTGGCCAGCCCCGCCTACACGCACTATGCGTTTTCCATTTCCCCGGAAGACTTCGCCGCCTTTGCCGCCCGCCTGCGCGCCGCTGGCGTGCCCGAATGGCAGCAAAATCGCAGCTCCGGCGATTCCCTGTATTTTCTCGATCCGGACGGCCACCAGCTGGAAGCCCATGAGGGCAACCTGGCGCAGCGGCTGGCGGCCTGCCGCGCAGCGCCGTATCCAGGCATGGTGTTCGAGGCGGATGCTTGAAACAGCATATTCGATAAATTCATTAAATTCATTAAATTAGCGGAAAAACAAGCGCCGTTGCTGTGAAAAAACACTGCCACACGTCGATAGCCCTCTGATAACCTTGTCTGTAAGGCTTAATCAAGCTGGCAAGATTACCTCCGAGAATAGGCAAATTCACCACATATCATTATAAAAATGAACATGTTCATTGAAAATAGTTAACACTTATTTGGTAAATTCGCTAGAATTGATAACGCATCAGGAAGCTTGTCACGATGCATGATCAATTCTGAGGGCAAACCCGCCGAAAGTCGGGGACGCAAAGCCACCGGCCTACCGCGCGCAAGCGCCACGGCAGCGGGGCTGCCAATGCAGGGCCGGGACCGCCAGCGCGCGGCGCCATGCCAGGATGCATTGTCGAGATGTGGCCCTCGCCAACCCGGAGAGTTTCGCCATGAAAAAATTCACCCCCCTGCATCCCCGTCAAGGGCGTTTGCTGCTGGGCGCCACTGCCGCCATCCTGCTGGGCGCTTGCGGCCCGGGCCAGGAGACATCGGCGCCGCCCGCCGCCATTGCCACGGCGGCGACACAGTTCAGTGTCGAAGTGCCCGTCATCCCCGCCGCCGTCGGTGCGCTGGTGGCGCAGCCGATGTTCCATGCCGCCCCCGCCCTGCTCGATGCACCTGACGGGCGCGACAGCGCCAACAGCAGCGGCTCGGCCCACTGGCGTCCGCACTTGCAGCATGTGCCCGGCGCCATGCGGGAAATGACCACGCGCCGCCTGACGGCGCAAAAGATCGCCGCCGCGCAACAGGCGGCGCAAAACATCGCGCCGCTGCTGGACGGCGACAGCGCCACGCCCATGGCCGGCAGCAGCGTGGTGGCGACCTATTCCCCCGCGCAAATCCGCGCCGCCTACGACCTGCCCGCCCTGCCGGCGGCGGGCACAGCGCTGACACCAGCCCAGGCGGCCCAGCTGGGCGCGGGGCAGACGATCTATATCGTCGACGCCATGCACAACCCGAACGCGGCGGCCGAACTGGCCCTCTTCAACCAGAAATTCGGCTTGCCCGCCTGCACCACCAAGGCCATCGCCACGAATGCCACCCTGCCCTTGCCACCCGCGCCGGCCAGCGGCTGTGAGTTTTCTGTTGTCTACAACACGCCATCGAGCACCATGACGGCCACCGCGCCCGCCTATAACTCGGGCTGGGCCATGGAAATCGCGCTCGACGTGCAGTGGGCGCATGCCACGGCGCCGCTGGCGCGCATCGTGCTGATCGAGGCGCCCGACGCTTCCATCAACAGCCTGCTGGGCGCCGTGCGCCTGGCCAACCTGATGGGGCCTGGCGTCGTGTCGATGAGTTTTGGCGCCGTCGAAGGCAACTGGACAGCGTCCGTCGACAGCGCCTTCACGGGCAAGAACATGACGTATCTGGCCGCCACGGGCGACTCGGGCAGCAGCGTGTCCTGGCCGTCCGTGTCACCGAACGTGCTGGCCGTGGGCGGCACCACGCTCAGCTACAGCGGTAGCGGCACGCGCAGCGAAGCTGCCTGGTCGGGCACGGGCGGCGGCATCAGCGCCTATACGGCACTGCCCTCCTACCAGAGCGCCAGCAACGTACCGGGCATGACGGGCTTGCTGCGCCGCAATGTGGCCGACGTGGCCTTCAATGCCGATCCCGCCACAGGCCAGTACACGGCCGTGATGGCACAGGGCAGCAGCACCGCCAGCTGGCTCAGCATCGGCGGCACCAGCCTGTCCACGCCACAGTGGGCGGGCCTGATCGCCATCGCCAACGCCAGCCGCGCGCTGCAAGCGAAGACGGCGCTGGGCTTGGCGCATACGACGCTGTACGGTCAGATCGCCACCGTGCCCGGCACCTTTGCCAGCAGCTTTGCCGACATCACGCGCGGCAGCAACGGCACCTGCAGCGTGTGCACGGCCAGGGTCGGCTATGACCCGCTGGCGGGGCTGGGCACGCCCAACGTGAAAAGCCTGCTGGCCAGCCTGTCGGGCATGCCAGCCGCCCCGGTCGCGCCCGTGGTAACGGGGGCCAGCATCAGCGGCATGGTCGGCACGCCGCTCTCGTTCACGGTATCGGCCAGCGCGGCCAATCCCCTCAGCTATACCATGCTGGGCGCGCCGGCCGGCATGAGCATCGCCGCCACGGGCGTCGTCAGCTGGGCCGCGCCCATCGCCGGCAGCTATGCCGTGACCATGGTGGCGCGCAATACCGTCAGCGGTCTGACCGGCCAGGCCGTGTACAACATCGTCATCGCGCCGCAACCGGCGCCTGTCGTCGCCGCCGGCGCCGTCGCGGGCAAGGTCGGCACGGCGCTGGCCTTCACTGTCAGCGTCACCGCACCGAACCCCGTCAGCTATACGCTCGCTGGCGCGCCAGCCGGCATGAGCATCAGCAGCGCGGGCCTGGTGAGCTGGGCGGTGCCGCTGGCGGGCACCTATGCCGTCACCGTCATAGCCAAGGACAGCAAGACCGGTTTGAGCGGCAAAGGCATCTACACGGTGGCCATCGCCGCCCCGCTGCCGCCCGTGGTCACGGCGGCCAGCGTCACTGGCAAGCCCGGCGTGGCGCTGTCGTTCGCCAGCACGGTGGTGGCGCCCAACCCCGTCACCTACGGCCTGTCGGGCGCGCCAGCCGGCATGAGCATCAGTGCGGCCGGCGTCGTCAGCTGGACCAGCCCCGTGCTTGGCACGTATGGCGTGACCATCATCGCCAAAGACAGCAAGACCGGCCTGTCGGGCCAGGCCGTGACGACGGTGAAAATCGCCGCCGCCGGTCCCACCATCACGGCCGCCGCCATGACGGGCGTGGCCGGCAAGGCCATGAGCGGCAGCATCGTGCTGACGGCGCCAGGGGCGACCTCGCTGCGGATCTCGATCGACGGCGCGCCGCTGGGCATGCAGTTTTCCATGAGCGGCCTGACCATCACGGCCACCTGGCCGCAAGCGGTGGCCGGCAGCTATACGCTGAAGGTCGTGGCGCTGGACAATAACGGCTTGACGGCGCAACTGAACGTGCCGCTCACTGTCACGGCAAAATAAGCCAGCACGGCTTGCCAATGGGGCGCAGTGGGACACCTGTCCTGCTGCGCCCCTTTTTCATGCGCGCCGACCTTGCAACGAGTCCCGAAAAGGAGTATAAATAATCCATAAACAGAGTTTTGTTGAAGGAGCGCCATGAATCTCGCCTACGCCTACCCCAAGAGCCGCTTCGAGCCTGCCGTGCTCGTCGACCTGAATGCCAAAGCCGAGCGCGAGCGATTGTCGCAGGCCGCACTGAAAGGGTTTTTCAAGCTGACCGCCGCCTGGAAACTGCGCGACGACGATGCGCGCGAACTGCTGGGCGGCTTGTCCAGCAGCGCCTGGTACGAGTGGAAAAAGCACCCGGACCGCGTGCTGGAAGTGGACCGCATCACGCGCATTTCCTATTTGTTGGGCATCTACAAGGCCTTGCACATCCTGTACGGCGACAAGCTGGCCGACGAATGGGTGAGTTTGCCCAACAAGAATCCCATCTTCGCTGGCCGCACACCGCTGTCGCAGATGCTGGCCGGCGGCTTGCTGGCCATGCAGACCGTGCGCAAGCTGCTCGACGCGCGCCGCGGAGGGCTGTAATCTTGCCCGCCACCGCCCATGACCACCTGCCGCCGCTGGCCGCCTTGCGCCAGATCGACACTTGCCGCCTGATTCCCTCGCGTTTCGCCGACATGGAAGACTCCGTGCTGGCGCCCCTGGCCGAGGACGACGAGCACCTGCGCGAGCTGTTCGAGCTCGATAACGCGACCAACGCGCGCCTGGTGGCCGAGTATGGCGGCGCGCCAGGAATTGGCGTGGACGAGCTGGTTTTTGGCGTACCGCACTTCCGCATCATCAACGCCGCCTACACCTATGCCCGCCCGGAAGGGGCGCGTTTCAACGATGGCGAGCGGGGCGCCTGGTATTGCGCCTTCGACATGCAGACGGCGCTGGCCGAGATCATTTTCCATAAAACCGTGGAATACCAGGAAATCGACCATTTCGACGACAGCGTCAGCTACCAGTCGCTGCTGGCCGATTTTTCCGCCAGCTTCCACGACCTGCGCGGCCAGGAGCGCTACCAGGCTTGCCTCGATCCGGCCAGCTACATCGCCTCGCAAGACCTGGCCGCCATCCTGCTCGAAGCCGGTTCCATGGGCGTGATCTTCCCCAGCGTCCGGCACGCCAGCGGCACCAACCTGGCCTGCTTCCGCCCCGCCCTGGTGGGCAATGTTCGCAAAGGTGCCGCCTATCGGTTAACATGGCAGGGTACGCCGACGCCGCGCGTGGAAGCCGTGTAAGGCTAGCCAAGCGCGCGCAACGGCACCCGACTCACCGAACATTGATACTCGCATGCAAACCAATCCTGAAAAAGACACCGAACTGCGCCTCAAAGTGAACAGCGAAACGGCCCGCCTGGCCTGGAGCGAACTGGAAAAACACTTCGCCCAGGGCAGCGTCGTCTGGGTCGCCAATGAGCTGGACCTGGTCGAAGTGGCCGTGCGCATTTCGCACGACGACAAGTCCACCATCACGCAATGGATGGTCGATGGCAAAGTGGCCAAGGTGTCGGACCAGCAGGCGCTGGACTGGCAAGCGGCCGATGCGGCCCTGTGGGCCGTCGTCGTCAGCCCGTTCATCCTGGTGCAGCAGGAAAAGCCGACGCAACACTAAAGACTGCGCTCGAACAGCAGGCGCAGCGCAGCGCTGCCGTCCAGGCGGGTCACGCTGTCGCTGCGGCCCGCATCCTCGACATACGATTGCCCTTGCAGCTGTTGCTGGCGCAGCAAATTGGCCGCCGACAGTTTCAGACGCTCGGCCGGGCCGCGCACGGCAATGCTGCCGCTTTCCAGCACGTAGCCGTCATCGGCCACGACTGGCGTCGAAAGCGGCAGGCTGATGAGAGGTTGCCAGCAGATGGCATGGCGGCAAAAAAATGCCGCTTCGCCTACATCGCGAAGCGGCACGTCCACTGGCAAACCCGGTTAGCACATGCTTACTGGCTTTCGATGCTGGTGTTGCCAGCCGCCACAGGCAGTCGCAGGCCCGTATCGACCACACTCAGGCGCAAGCCCGGCAAGACATTGCTGTTCACCGATGCCGTCGTCAGCACCACCGGCGTGCTGCCCTGCCGCGGCTGGCCGCGCTCCGCCACCACCTGCACCACGTCTTCCTTGCTGGTCACGGTTTCGCCTTTCGCCACCACTTCGGCCTGCACCATATTGCCCTGCGACGGCGCCACATTGACCGCCGCGATCACGCTGGCCACCGCGCTTTGCCGCGCTTCGGTCGGCTTGACGGTCAGCACGCCCGGCGTGTACGTCAACGCATAGTTGGTCGACGTCTGGCCGGCCGCCGACACCAGATAGCTGCCCGATGGCGTTGCGATGGTGGCCGACGTGCTGAACGCCAGATTGCCGCCGACCTCGTTCGCCAGCGTGTCGTTGCCCAGCAAGCCCGTGTAGCTGGCCGTGAAGGCCGGATTGGCAAGCCCCTGGTCTTTCTCGGCATTGTCCACCTTCACCCCCAGGGCCGCCTGCGTGATGCTGGCCGTGGTGGTCGCCGTGGCGTTGACCGTGTAATTGCCGGCGTCCGTACCGCTGAGTGCAATGCCGTTCAGCGTCACCGTTTTGTTGGTGCCGGCGTTCTTGTCGGCAAAGCTGGCGCCGCTGTTACTGATGGTCAGCACGTCGCCGGCGATACGGTTGTCCGCCAGGGTCACGCTGGCGTTGGTGGTGGTGTCATACACGCGCGACGCGGCGCCCGTGGCGCGCACCAGCAGGCTGGCCGGCGTGATGCTGGCCGTCAAGCCGGTCGGGTTGCTGACCGTATAGTTGCTGGCCAGGCCGGTGATGGTGTCGACCAGGCTCGTGCCCGTTACCGTCACGGCTTTGCCATTGGCCGCGTTCTTGTCGGCAAACGTCGCCGTCTGGCCAGCCAAGCCCAGGGTTTCGCCCGCCACCAGGCCCGCCAGCACGCCACCGGACAATTGCGCCGCCGTATTGCCGTCGTAGACCTTGTTGCCAGCCAACTGGCCCGCCACCGTCAAGGCTTTCGGTGTGATGCTGGCCGTCAAGCCGGTCGGGTTGCTGACCGTATAGTTGCTGGCCAGGCCGCTGGCCGTGTCGACCAGACTCGTGCCCGTCACCGTCACGGCTTTGCCATTGGCCGCGTTCTTGTCGGCAAACGTCGCGCTCTGGCCGCCGATCACCAGGGTTTCACCGGCCACCAGGCCGCGCAACACACCACCGGACAGGCTGGCTTCTGCATTGCCGTCGTAGACCTTGTTGCCAGCCAGTTGACCGCTTACCGTCAAGGCCTTGGCCGTGATGCTGGCCGTCAAGCCGGTCGGATTGCTGACCGTGTAGTTGCTGGCCAGACCGCTGGCCGTGTCGAGCAGGGTTGTGCCGCTGACCGTCACGGCTTTGGCCGTGCCCGCATTCTTGTCGGCAAACGTCGCCGTCTGGCCAGCCAAGCCCAGGCTTTCGCCCGCCACCAGGCCGCTCAAGGCGCCGCCGGATAATTGCACCGCCGTATTGCCGTCGTAGACCTTGTTGCCAGCCAACTGGCCCGCCACCGTCAAGGCTTTCGGTGTGATGCTGGCCGTCAAGCCGGTCGGGTTGCTGACCGTGTAGTTGCTGGCCTGGCCGGTGATGGTGTCGACCAGACTCGTGCCCGTCACCGTCACGGCTTTGCCATTGGCCGCGTTCTTGTCGCTGAATGCGGCGCTCTGGCCGCCAAAGCCCAGGCTTTCGCCCGCCACCAGGCCGCTCAAGGCGCCGCCGGACAGGCTCGCTTGTGCATTGCCATCGTAGACTTTATTGCCGGCCAATTGACCGCTTACCGTCAAGGCCTTGGCCATAATACTGGCCGTCAAGCCTGTCGGGTTGCTGACCGTATAGTTGCTGGCCAGGCCGGTGATGGTGTCGACCAGGCTCGTGCCCGTTACCGTCACGGCTTTGCCATTGGCCGCGTTCTTGTCGCTGAACACGGCGCTCTGGCCGCCAAAGCCCAGGGTTTCGCCCGCCACCAGGCCACTCAGGGCGCCACCGGACAGGCTGGCGACTGTATTGCCGTCGTAGACTTTATTGCCGGCCAGCTGGCCCGCCACCGTCAAGGCCTTGGCCGTGATGCTGGCTGTCAAGCCGGTCGGATTGCTGACCGTGTAATTGCTGGCCCGGCCGGTACCATCAGCCAGGCTGGCGCCGCTGACGGTGACCGTTTTGTTGCTGCCCGCGTTCTTGTCGCCAAACACGCCCGTGGTGCCTGACAATACCAGGGTTTCATCACCCACCAAGCCCTGCAAGGCGCCGCCGGTCAGGCTGGCCGCCAGCGTACCGTCGTAGACCTTGTTGCCCGCAGCAATGCCACCGATGGTCAGTGCCTTCGGCGTGATATTGGCCGTCACGCCGGTCGGATTGCTGACCGTGTAGTTGCTGGCCAGGCCAGTGCCATCGGCCAATTGCGCGCCGCGGGCCGTCACGGCAATGTTGCTGGCCGCATTTTGAGTGGCAAATGTGCCCGTCAAACCGGACAGCGACAAGGTTTCACCGCTGACCAGGCCATTCAAGGCGCCGCCCGTCAAGCCCGCCGCAAGCGTGCCGTCATAGACCTTGTTGCCGGCAGTAACACCCGTCACCGTCAGTGCTTTCGGCGTGATGGCACCCGTGCCGCTGGCCGTATTGCTGGCCAGGATGTAGTTGCCCGCATCCGCGCCATCGAGCGCGATGCCGCTGACGTTGACCGTTTTACCGTTGCCGGCGTTCTTGTCGCTGAACGCGGCCTTGGTGGCGGTGAACGTCAGGCTGTCGCCGCCGAACATGCCGTTATAGGTGGCGCCGGCGTTCAAGATGGCAGCATCCGTGCCGTCATACGTCTTGCCGGCGGCCGTGATGCCGCTCACGCCGGTGATCAGCGCCTGGGTGATGGTACCCGTGCCCGTGCCGGTGATGGCCGTCAGATTGTAGTTGCCCGCGTCCGTGCCGCCCAGGGTCATGCCGCTGGCATTGACAACCTTGCCGCTGCCGGCGTTCTTGTCGATGAAGGTGGCCGAGGTCGCGCTGATGTTCAGGCTGTCGCCATTGAGCATGCCGGCAAACGTGGCGCCGGCGTTGCTGACGGTGGCCGTGGTGGTCGCGTCGTACACCCTGGTGCCCGCCGCAAAGCCGCTCACGCCCGTGATGGCCGCCTTGGCGATATCGCCCGTGCCGCTGGCCGTATTGCTGGCCAGGGTGTAGTTGCCCGCATCGGCGCCACCGAGTGCGATGCCGCTGACGTTGACCGTTTTACCGTTGCCGGCGTTCTTGTCGCTGAACGCGGCCTTGGTGACGGTAAACGTCAGGCTGTCGCCGCCGAACATGCCGTTGTAGGTGGCGCCGGCGTTCAAGATGGCCGCGTCCGTGCCGTCATACGTCTTGCCGGCGGCCGTGATGCCCGTCACGCTGGCAATTTGCGCCTGGGTGATGGTACCCGTGCCCGTGCCGGTGATGGCCGTCAGATTGTAGTTGCCGGCGTCCGTGCCGCCCAGGGTCATGCCGCTGGCATTGACAACCTTGCCGCTGCCGGCGTTCTTGTCGATGAAGGTGGCCGAGGTCGCGCTGATGTTCAGGCTGTCGCCATTGAGCATGCCGGCAAACGTGGCGCCGGCGTTGCTGACGGTGGCCGTGGTGGTCGCGTCGTACACCCTGGTGCCCGCCGCAAAGCCGCTCACGCCCGTGATGGTCGCCTTGGCGATATCGCCCGTGCCGCTGGCCGTATTGCTGGCCAGGGTGTAGTTGCCCGCATCGGCGCCACCGAGCGCGATGCCGCTGACGTTGACCGTTTTACCGGTGCCGGCGTTCTTGTCGCTGAACGCGGCCTTGGTGGCGGTGAACGTCAGGCTGTCGCCGCCGAACATGCCGTTATAGGTGGCGCCGGCGTTCAAGATGGCCGCGTCCGTGCCGTCATACGTCTTGCCGGCGGCCGTGATGCCGCTGACGCTGGCAATTTGCGCCTGGCTGATGCTGCCCGTGCCCTTGCCGGTGATGGCCGTCAGATTGTAGTTGCCCGCGTCCGTGCCGCCCAGGGTCATGCCGCTGGCATTGACAACCTTGCCGCTGCCGGCGTTCTTGTCGATGAAGGTGGCCGAGGTCGCGCTGATGTTCAGGCTGTCGCCATTGACCATGCCGGCGAACGTGGCGCCGGCGTTGCTGACGGTGGCCGTGGTGGTCGCGTCGTACACCCTGGTGCCCGCCGCAAAGCCGCTCACGCCCGTGATGGCCGCCTTGGCGATATTGCCCGTGCCGCTGGCCGTGTTACTGGCCAGGGTGTAGTTGCCCGCATCGGCGCCACCGAGTGCGATGCCGCTGACGTTGACCGTTTTACCTGTGCCGGCGTTCTTGTCGCTGAACGCGGCCTTGGTGGCGGTGAACGTCAGGCTGTCGCCGCCGAACATGCCGTTGTAGGTGGCGCCGGCGTTCAAGATGGCAGCATCCGTGCCGTCATACGTCTTGCCGGCGGCCGTGATGCCGCTCACGCTGGCAATTTGCGCCTGGGTGATGGTACCCGTGCCCGTGCCGGTGATGGCCGTCAGATTGTAGTTGCCAGCATCCGTGCCGCCCAGGGTCAGGCCACTGGCATTGACAACCTTGCCGCTGCCGGCGTTCTTGTCGATGAAGTTGGCCGAGGTCGCGCTGACGTTCAAGCTGTCGCCATTGAACATGCCGGCAAACGTGGCGCCAGCGTTGCTGACGGTGGCCGTATCCGTGCCGTCATACGTCTTGCCGGCGGCCGCGATACCGGTCACGCCGGTGATCAGCGCCTGCGTGATGGAACCTGCGCCCGTGCCGGTGATGGCCGTCAGATTGTAGTTGCCCGCATCGGTCCCGCCCAGGGTCATGCCGCTGGCATTGACAACCTTGCCGCTGCCGGCGTTCTTGTCGATGAAGTTGGCCGAGGTCGCGCTGACGTTCAAGCTGTCGCCATTGACCATGCCGGCAAACGTGGCGCCGGCATTGCTGACGGTGGCCGTATCCGTGGCGTCATATACCTTGCTGCCAGCGACGATGTTACTGACCCCGCCGATATTGGCTTTGCTGATAGTGGCCGTCACGTCCGTCGGGTTGCTGACCGTATAGTTGCTGGCCAGTCCGGTGCCGTCGGCCAGCGTCGCGCCACTGACGGTGATCGCCTTGCCGGTGCCGGCGTTCTTGTCGCCAAAGGCGCCCGACAGGCCGGACAGGCCCAGGGTTTCGTTACCGACCAGTCCGCTCAAGCTGCCGCCGGTCACGCTTGCCTTGGTCGTGCCGTCATACCCCTTGTTGGCGGCCGCCACGCCGGTGACGCTCAAGGCCTTTTGCGCGATGCTGGCCGACAGGCCGCTGACAGGGCCGACCGAGTAATTGCTGGCCAGGCCGCCATTGCTGCCGTTGGACAAGGTGCCGCCGGTGATGCTGACGGCCTTGCCGCTGCCGGCGTTCTTGTCCGCAAACGCGCCGGCCAGGCTCGCCAGGCCGACTGTTTCCGAACCGACAAAGCCGCTCAGGCTGCCGCCCGTGATGGTGGCGCCCTCCGCGCCATCATAGGTTTTGTCGGCCGCCAGCGCGCCGGTGACGCTCAACGCTTTTTGCGTGATGGAACCCGTCACATCGGTCGGATTGCTGACCGTGTAATTGCTGGCCAGGCCAGTACCGTCGGCCAGGCTGACGCCAGACACCGTCACCGCCTTGCCGTTGCCGGCGTTCTTGTCGCCGAACGCGCCGCTGCCGCCCGAGACCACCAGCGTCTCGCCCGGTACCAGGCCCGTCAAGCTGCCGCCGGCCAGGGTAGCGGCCGTGGTGCCGTCATAGTCGCGCGTACCGGCCGTCATGCCCGATACCGTCAAGGCTTTCGGCGTGATGTTGGCGATCAGGCCGGTCGGGTTGCTGATCGTGTAGTTGGCCGCCAGGCCGCCATTGCCGCCGTTGGCCAGGGTCGAACCGGTCGCCGTCACCGTCTTGCCGGTGCCAGCGTCCCTGGTATCGAAGGTGGCGCTCAAGCCCGTCACGCCCAGGGTTTCCAAGCCGACCAGGCCGCTGATCGAGCCGCCCGACAAGGTCGCCTTGGTGCTGCCGTCATACGCCTTGTTGACGGCCGACATGCCGGCAATCGTCAGCGCCTTCGGCGTGATCGTGCCGGTGCCAGTCGCGGCGCTGCTCGCCAGCGTGTAGTTGGCCGCGTCAAGCCCGCCCAGGGTCAGGAAGGAGATCGTCACGCCCTTGCCGGCGCCGGCGTTCTTGTCGCTGAACGCCGCCTTGGTGGCGCCGATGGCCAGGCTGTCGCCGCTCACCATGCCATTGAAAGTGGCCGTGGCAGCAAGGAAGGTGACGGCAGTACCGCCGTCATAGACCTTGCTGTCGGCCACCACATTGGTCACCGAGCTGATGGTTGCCTGGGTGACATTGGCCGTCACGCCGGTCGGGTTGCTGATCGTGTAGTTGCTGGCCAGCCCGGTGCCGTCGGCCAGCGTCGCGCCGCTGACAGTGATCGCCTTGCCGGTGCCGGCGTTCTTGTCGCCAAAGGCGCCCGACAGGCCGTACAGGCCCAGGGTTTCGCCACCGACCAGGCCGCTCAAGCTGCCGCCGGTCACGCTTGCCTTGGTCGTGCCGTCATATACCTTGTTGGCGGCCGCCACGCCGGTGACGCTCAAGGCCTTTTGCGCGATGCCGGCCGTAAGACCGCTGACAGGGTCGACCGAGTAATTGCTGGCCAGGCCGCCGTTGCTGCCGTTGGACAAGGTGCCGCCGGTGATGCTGACGGCCTTGCCGCTGCCGGCGTTCTTGTCCGCAAACGCGCCGGCCAGGCTCGCCAGGCCGACTGTTTCCGAACCGACAAAGCCGCTCAGGCTGCCGCCCGTGATGGTCGCATCGAGCGCGCCATCGTAGGTTTTGTCGGCCGCCAGCGCGCCGGTGACGCTCAACGCTTTTTGCGTGATGGAACCCGTCACATCGGTCGGATTGCTGACCGTGTAATTGCTGGCCAGGCCGGTACCGTCGGCCAGGCTGACGCCAGACACCGTCACCGCCTTGCCGTTGCCGGCGTTCTTGTCGCCGAACGCGCCGCTGCCGCCCGAGACCACTAGCGTCTCGCCCGTTACCAGGCCCGTCAAACTGCCGCCGGCCAGGGTCGCGGCCGTGGTGCCGTCATAGGCGCGCGTGCCGGCCGTCATGCCCGATACCGTCAAGGCTTTTTGCGTGATGTTGGCCATCACTGAAGTATCGGCCAGCGTGTAGTTGGACGCCAGGCCGCCACCGCCGCCATTGCCCAGCAGGGTGCTGACGGTGACCGTCTTGCCATTGCCGGCGTTCTTGTCGGCAAACGCGGCCGTCGGGCCTGCTGTCAGCGTTTCGCCGCTAACCAAGCCGGTGATGCTGCCCTTGTTGATGGCGGCCGTCGTGTTGCCATCGTACTCTTTGTTATCCACCGCCAGGTTATTCCAGGTCAGCGTCTTGGCCGTGATGGTGCCGGTAACGCTGGTCGGCGCATCGAGCGTGTAGTTGCTGGCCAGGCCGCTGCCATTGGACAGCGCGCCCAGCGTTACCGTCACCGCTTGGGTGCCGGCATTCTTGCCGTCGAATACGCCGCTCGTGGCGCCCAGGTTCAGCGTTTCGCTGCCAATCAGGCCGGTCAAGGAGCCGCCGGTCAGCGTGGCGGCGGTACTGCCGTTATATTGCCGGGTGGTAGCGGCCAGGCCGGACAGGGTCAGCGCTTTCGGCGTGATCGTGCCGGTCAGGCCTGCTCCGCCGCCCGTGATCGCGTAATTGCCGCCGGCGGTGCCGCCGCCGATCACCGTCACGGTCTTGCCGGTGCCGGCGTTACTGGTGTCAAAGCTGCCCACGTTGGCCGTGACCTTGCCTTTATCCACCGTCAAGATGCCGCTCAGTATGCCGCCAAGGATGTTGGCCGAGGTGGTGCCGTCATATGTGCGATCCTGGACCAACGCGCCGGTCAGCGTCGCGGCCCGCTTGTTGATCGTCAGGGTCGCGTCATTGGCGCTGATGGCATAGCCATGCTGGCCCGAATACAGGCCGCCGGTCGTGATGGCGTAGCTGCCGGCGTTGACGGCGGTGCCCGCCGCGCCATAGTTCAGCGAGCCGGCCAGCGAGACGTTCGGGTTTGAATACGTGTAGACTGGCGCCGCCCAAGTGGCGGTGCCGTCATAGGTCTTGCTGGTGTTCGAGGCAAACGTCACCTGCAGCGGCGTCATGAAGGCGCGCAGCAAGGGATAGGTATAAGTGTCGTAGACGATCCACGCGCCGGCCAGGTCCCACGCTGCGCCGCTGTAGGTGGACAGCAATTTCATTTGCGCGGAGCTCAAACCCGTGCCGGTGGCGCTGGTGGCCTGGCCGCTGGTGGTGGTGTCCCAGAAGTTGCCGGTGGTGGTGCCGGTGCCGCTATTGGAGCCGGCCAGGCCGCCCGAGACGCTGCCGCCGGTGATGGCGCCGCTGGCATAGTTGTTGATCAGCGAGCCCGTATTCAAGCCGACCAGGCCGCCGATGGTGCCGGTGCCGGTGACGGCGCCGCTGGCGTAGCTGTTGGTGATGGTGCTGCCGACGCCATTGGCGCCGACCAGGCCGCCGACCTGGGTGGCGCCGCTCACGCTGGCGGTGCTGAAACTGCCGCTGACCGTGCCCAGGTTGCTGCCGATCAGCGCGCCGGTGCCATTCTTGCCGGTGATGCTGCCGCCTTCGAGTCCGATATTGCGCACGATGGCCGTGCTGGACGTCGCGCCGATCAGGCCGGCGAAATTCGTGCCGGGGCGGTTGATGACCAGGCCGGACACGACATGGCCGGCGCCGTCCAGGGTGCCGGTGAACGGCGTCGCCGTGCTGGTGCCGACCGGAATGAAGTTGTTGCTATTCCAGACGTCGGTCAGCAGGCCGGTGGCCGCCACGTTGACATCCTGCCGCAGCGTGTAGTTGCCGGCCAGGTTCATTGCCATCAATTGCAACTGATGCGACGAGTAGATATTGGTGCTGTACTCGGCCGCCAGCATCGGCCCGGTGGCGCCCAGCGCGCCGCTCGAGTTGTTCAGCGTGCCGTCGGTATCGACCATGACCCAGTTGTTACCGGTCGCGCCACCCACTGTCGTGAAAGTAAAGGCGCTGAAATTCGACGCAGTTTGCATTTGCGTCGATGTCAGGCCAGTGATCGCGGGCGTGGTGCCGCCGCCATTCGTACCGACACCTGGCATGCCGGAGTTCACGGTGTTGTTGTAATACCCGCCGGTGATCGAGGGATTCGTGCCGGCAGCGATACTGCCGATCAGGCCGCCCAAGGTTCCGGTGCCGCCGGAAAGCAGGCTCACCGCGCCGGACGAATAGGCATTCTCGGTCAAGCCAGCGCTGGTATTGGCGCCAATCAGGCCGCCCACCGCAGTAACGCCCGTCACCGCGCCGGTCGCGTAACTGTTTCTGATAATGCCTGAGTTTCCTCCAGCCAGGCCACCAATGCCGGTGGCGGTGGTGCTACGGCTGCTCACCGCGCCGGTCGAGTAACTGTTGAGGATCTGGCCGGACGCCACATTGCTGCCAACCAGGCCGCCGGTCAGGCTGTTGCTCGTCACGGCGCCGGTATTGAAACTGTTGGTGATGACCCCGGTACCGCGATTATGCGATGTCAGCCCACCTGTATTGGTAGTTCCCGATACATTGCCGCTATTGAAGCTATTGGTGATAGCGCCCAGATTGTTGCCAACCAGGCCGCCCGCGGTGTACGCGCCGACCACTTCACCCGCGTTATAGCTGTTGATGATGGTGCTGGTTTTGGTGGTATTGCCCACCAGCCCCCCCATCCAGAAGTCATAGTTCCCCACGACGCTGACCTTGCTGCTGTTGTAGCTGTCGCTGATCGTGCCACTGTTGAGACCGACGAGGCCGGCGCCGATGGCGCCCGTCGTGACTGTCACCGAACCACCGCTGACATACGCATTGCTGATGGTGCCACTGTTGATGGCGACCAGTGCGGCGGCATTGCCTTGTGTACTGGCGATATTGGCGGCAATGACCGGCGCGACCAGGCCGATATTGCGGATGCTGCCGGTATTGGAGCCGAACAGGCCTGCGGCGCCGGCCGCAGATGTGGTGGAACTGTTCAAGCCGGTAATGACATGGCCCAGGCCGTCAAACTGGCCGGTGAATGGCACGCTGGTGGTACCGATGGACGTAAATCCCAGGCCCCCATTCCAGGTCGAAGTGACGGTGGCATCGATATTGGCGCCCAGCACGAACTTGCCGGACAACGCATTTTTCAGGCCCTGCAAATCGGTGCCGCTGGTGCTGGTGGCCACGCCCAGGGAGTTGATCACCGTGTAGGTCGTCGCCGTCACCGTATCGCTGCCCAGCTTGGTGCTGAAGTTCAGCCCCGACGGCAGGTCGATCTCGGCCTTGACGTTGTACTTGCTGGTGTTGCCGGACGCCACGTTAGCCTGGCCATATTCCAGCGCCAGGCTGGCCGTGCCGGAGCCGCGCAGCGGCTGATTGATATTGATATTGTTTTGCGCCGTCAGCTTCAGCTGGTTGGCCGACCATGAAATCGTGTCGTTGACGTTGATGTCGCCCAGCACGCCGCTGCCGCCCGAGATGCTCTGAATCTGCACACTGGTGCTCTTGAGCGCATTCGTAAAAAACGCGCCGGTCTGGTCGCCGCCGGTCGCCGCGATGGTGTAGTCGGTCGGGTCGATCAGCCAGGTGCCGGTCAGGCCGTGGCTGGATGCCGTCGTGACCTTCAACGCGTCATCGAATTTCACATGCGCGGCCGAGGTTTCGATGAAGCCACCCTTGCCACCGTCCGGCGCACTGGCGTCCAGCGTGCCACCCGCGTTCACCGTGCCGGTCTGCATGTCGCCCAGCAACTTGATCGTGCCGCCGCGCGTGTCGATGGTCTGCGCCTCGATCACGCCCGTGTTGTTGACCACGGTTCTCAAGAGGTCGCCGGCCGCCTGCGCCGTCAGCACCACGCTGCCGCCGTCAGCCTTGATCATGCCGCCATTGTTGACCAAAGCGCCCACGGCGCCCGCGTTGACGGCGACATTGAGCAAGCCGTCGCCCGCCACATCGAGCGTGATGGCGCGGCCCGCCGCCAGCGCCACCGAACCCAGGCGTGCCTGGATCGTGCCCTCGTTTGACACGTTGGCGCCCAGCAAGGCCACATAGCCGCCCGGCGCGCTGATCGAGCCCTGGTTCAGGACTTTACCCGTGCCATTGCCGCTAAATTGGTACTTGCCGGCCATGAAGTCGGCGTTGTTGATATC
>NZ_JAFCWK010000010.1:0-216745 GCF_049897525.1 Janthinobacterium sp. PSRC1-1 | reverse complement strand
TCATTATTTCTTGTGAACATTTGATATTTTAAGTTAGACGCCAATCCGAAGATTGACGCTGCACTTACATCAAATGCCCACACTTATCGACTGTTAATTGTTAAAGAACGGTATTCGGTTACTGCTTTCGCGCTATCGACAAAGCGTTGTGTTTGTCAGCTGCGAAGAAGGAAGAGTATGAAGCATTTCACTACATCCGTCAACTCCTTCTTTTCCTGCTCATCGCCGTTTCCGGTGATCCTCAACTGCCGCATTTGACTGCGTCTCATTGGGGAGGCGAACTATAGCCAACTCCAGCCCAGGAAGCAAGCTTTATCCAGAGAAATCGTCGCGTGCAGCGTAAAATGGCTGTTTTTCCTCGATCCGCACCTGTCATGACCATCCTGCTCTCCACTTTGAACGCCCGCTACACCCACGCTTCGCTGGGATTGCGCTATCTGCTGGCCAATATGGGCCCGCTGCAAGCGCAGACGCGGTTGCAGGAATTCGTCATCGGCACGAAAACCACGGAACTGGTCGAGCGCATCCTCCTCAACAAGCCGCGCATCATCGGTTTTGGCGTATATATATGGAACGTCGAGGAAACCACCAAGCTGGTGGCCATGCTCAAGCGCGTGGCGCCCGAGGTCATCATCGTGCTGGGCGGGCCGGAAGTGTCGCACGAGGCGGGCGAGCAAGAGATCGTCAAGCTGGCCGACTACCTGATCACGGGCTGGGGCGACGTCACCTTCCCCAAGCTGTGCGGCGAGATCCTCAACGGCCCCAAGCCGCTGATGAAGATCCATGCCGGCGTGCAAGCCCCGCTGGCGGAACTGCAGCTGCCCTACGCTCTATATACAGACGACGATATCCGCCACCGCACGATTTACGTGGAAGCGTCGCGCGGCTGCCCGTTCAAGTGCGAATTTTGCCTGTCGGCGCTGGACAAGACGGCCTGGCCCTTCGCGCTGGAGAACTTCCTGGCCGAGATGGAATCCTTGCATGCGCGCGGCGCGCGCCTGTTCAAGTTCGTCGACCGCACCTTCAACCTGAACATCAAGACCAGTTTGAAGATCATGCAGTTCTTTCTGGACAAGATCGAGGCCAATCCGGACGACCCGATCTATGCCCACTTCGAGCTGGTGCCCGACCATCTGCCCGATGCCTTGAAAGAAGGCATCAGCAAGTTCCCGCCCGGCGCACTGCAGTTCGAGATCGGCATCCAGAGCTTCAATCCGGACGTGCAAGCGCTGGTCAGCCGCAAGCAGGACAATCAAAAGGCGGCCGATAACATCCGCTGGCTGTGCGAAGAATCAAACGCCCACTTGCACGTGGACTTGATCGCCGGCTTGCCGGGCGAGGATGAAGCGAGCTTTGCGGCCGGCTTCAACAAGCTGGTGGCCTTGAAACCGCATGAAATCCAGTTCGGTATCCTGAAACGCCTGCGTGGCACGCCCATCATCCGCCATACGGAAAATTACGGCATGGTGTTCGACCCGCACCCGCCGTACACCATCCTGGCGAATAAACAGCTCGATTTCATGAGCATGCAGCGCCTGGTGCGCTTCGCCCGCTACTGGGACCTGGTCGCCAACTCGGGCCGCTTCGCCAATACGGTGCAATGGATGCTGGGCGATGCGCCATTTGAAAACTTCATGGACTTTTCGAACTGGCTGTACGCCCACACGGACGCCACGCACCGCATCGCCATGGAGCGCCTGGCCAAGCTGGTGGCGCAATGGCTGCAGACGCGCGGCATGAGCACGGTCGAGGCCAATGCCCTCGTGGCCAGCGACTATGCGGGCGGCGCGCAAGCGGCCAACCACGCCAAAACCAGCGACCAGCCGAAGGCGCACCTGGAGGCGGCAATACCGCAGCGGCAGGCGCGCCATCTGGCCTCCTGAAAGCGTGACGATTGAACATCGGTGGCGGTCTGCGCCATTCTCCCTTAAACTGGCATGATGCCGACTGTACAATCGCCGAAACTGACCCTCTCCCAGACCAGCTCCCAACAGGGAGCCCTTGTCACTGCCAGCGGCACCTGGCAGGTGCACGCGCTGGCGCATGACAATGCCATCAAGGCCATCGACGCCCAGCTCAAGCCCTTGCAGGGCGACACCACCGTGCAATGGGACCTGTCGTCGATCGACAGCATGGACCATATCGGCGCCCAGCTGTTCTGGAATGCCTGGGGCAAGCAGCGCCCCGCGCAGCTGACCCTGGCGCCGTCGCAGGAAGAGTTTTTCCGGCGCATCGAAGAGACGGGCCCACTGGAGACGCCGCCTTCGCGCGCCAACCGCCTCACGCCCGTGATGAAGCTGGGCATGGCCATCCTGCTGTTTTTCGAACATTTGAAGGGGTTTATTGCCCTCGTGGGCCAGGTAACGCAGGATATCGGCCGCTTTGCGCGCCATCCGATGCGCGGGCCGTGGCGTGAAATTTCCGCCAATATCTTCCATGCGGGCTTCCAGGCGCTGGGCATCACGGCCCTGGTCGGCTTTCTGATCGGCGTCGTGCTGTCCTATCTGTCGGCGCAGCAGCTGCGCGCCTTTGGCGGCGACATTTATCTGGTCAACCTGCTGGGCATGAGCGTCATCCGCGAACTGGGGCCGTTATTGGCGGCCATCCTGGTGGCTGGCCGTTCGGGTTCGTCCATCACGGCGCAGTTGGGCGTCATGCGCGTCACGGAAGAGCTCGATGCCATGCTGGTGATGGGCATTTCACACGGTTTCCGCCTGATCATGCCGAAAGTGCTGGCCCTGGCCATTTCCATGCCCCTGCTCGTCATCTGGACGGATACGGCCGCGCTGATCGGCGGCATGGTGGCGGCCAAGGTGGAATTGAATCTGTCGGCGCGCTACTTCATCCAGAAGCTGCCGGACGCCGTGCCGCTGGCCAATTACATGATCGGCCTGGGCAAGGGCGTGATTTTCGGCATGCTGATCGCCCTTGTCTCCTGCCACTTCGGCCTGCGCATCAAGGCCAATACGGAAAGTCTGGGGCACGGCACCACCACCGCCGTCGTCACGGCCATCACCGTGGTCATCCTGGCCGACGCCGTGTTCGCCATCGTCTTCAATGGAGTGGGCTACTGATGGCGGACGACACCGATATCGCTTGTGGCACGGGCAAGGAAGGCCAGTTCAACCTGCATGGCGACGCGCCCGTGGTGGAAATCACCAATCTGTGGACCAAGTTCGGCCGCACTGTCGTGCACCAGGACTTGAACCTGGAAATCGAACGGGGCGAAATCCTCTCCATCGTGGGCGGTTCCGGCACGGGCAAGACGGTGCTGCTGCGCCAGATGCTGGGCCTGGAACATCCGGCGCGCGGCTGCGTCAAAGTCTTTGGCGAAGATATCAACAAGGCAAGTTCGGACCAGTTGCAGCAATTGCGCAACCACTGGGGCATGCTGTTCCAGCAAGGCGCCCTGTATTCGGCCCTGACCGTGTTCGACAACGTGGCGCAACCGATGCGCGAATTGCACGTGCTGCCCGAAGCGCTGGTGCACGACGCGGTATTATTAAAGATGAACATGGTGGGCCTGGGCCCGGAACATGCGCTGAAAATGCCGTCGGACTTGTCGGGCGGCATGATCAAGCGCGTGGCTCTGGCGCGCGCCCTGGCGCTGGAACCGAAGCTGCTGTTCCTCGACGAACCGACGGCGGGCCTGGACCCGGATCTGTCGGAAAGCTTTGTATCCCTGATCCAGTCGCTGCACCGCGAACTGGGCTTGACGGTGGTGATGGTCACGCATGACCTCGACACCCTGTTCGCCCTGTCCTCGCGCATCGCCGTGCTGGCGGAAAAACACGTGATCGCCATCGGCCCCACGCGCGAGGTGATCGAAGTCGACCACCCGTTCATCAAGCAATTTTTCCTCGGCGACCGCGGCAAGCGCGCACTGGCCGTCCTGGACGAGAAACAGGCGGCAGCCACGGCCGCGCAGCCAGGCGGCGACGCCGGCACTGACAAGAAAGCGGAAACGTAATGGAAAACAGATCACATGCCCTGATGACGGGATTTTTTACACTCACCCTGCTGGTGGCCGCCATCCTGTTCGGCGTCTGGTTCAATCGCGACCGCGTGGAAAGAGTGCCGTACCTGCTCGCCACCACCCTGTCCGTGCCGGGCCTGAACCCGCAGGCGACCGTGCGCTACCGGGGCCTGGAAGTGGGCAAGGTCGACGCCATCGACTTCGACACGCAAAAGGCGGGACAAATCCTCGTGCATATCAGCGTGGCGCCCGATACGCCCGTCACCAACACGACCTTTGCCAGCCTCGGTTACCAGGGCGTGACAGGCATCGCCTACATCCAGCTCGACGACGAGCAGGTGGGTTCCAAGCTGCTGGGCACCAGCAAGGACAAGCCTTCGCTGATCCCCCTGCGCGCCGGCTTGCTCGACCAGCTGGAAAAGCGCGGCAAGCGCATCCTCGACCAGGCCGAACAGATCACCAACAAGGTGAATAATTTGCTCAGCCCCGACAACCAGGCCGCCATGCTCGGTGCTTTCAATGAAGTGGGCAAGGCCGCCAAGGCTTTCGGCGCCATCCCGCAGCAGCTCGAACCGACCCTGACGCAATTGCCGCAACTGACGGAACAGACACGCCAAACCCTGACGGCCGTCAGCACGGCCAGCAAGAACGTGTCGGACCTGACGGCCACGTGGAAAAAACTGGGCAACGATATCCAGGCGCCCGGCGGCGTGCTCGACAAGGTCAATGGCACGGTCGAGCGGGTCGGCAATTCGGTGGAAACGGTGGCCAATGGCGTATCGCTGGAAGTCTTGCCGCAGGTCATCGAGCTGAGCGGCGAGGCGCGTTCCTCGATGCGCGCCCTGAAAACCACCATGAGCACGCTCAATGAACAGCCGCAGAGCATCTTGTTCGGCGCCCCAGACATCCCGCCCGGCCCGGGCGAGCCCGGTTTTTCGGCACCGGGCAAATAAGGAGAACACCGCATGCCTATCCCACGCAATCTCGGCGCACTGATCCTGGCCGCCGCCTTCCTGCTCGGCGGCTGCGCCAGCCGCGGCCCCGTGCCCACGTTCTATGATTTCGGCCCGGCCGCGCCGCAGGCGGCAGCGCCAGCGGCGGCGCCCGCCGTGCCCGTGCTGGTGATCGCCGACGCCAACGGCCCTTCCTGGCTCGACAGCCAGCGCATGTATTACCGGCTGCTGTACGCCGATGCGCAGCAATCGCGGCCGTACGCCTACAACCGCTGGAACACGCCGCCGCTGCAACTGTTGAGCCAGCGCCTGAAAACGCGCGTGGCGCAGAGCGGCGTGAAAGTGCTGTCGACCACGGACGCGGCCGCCGGCATGCCCCTGCTGCGCATCGACGTCGATGATTTTTCGCAGGCGTTTGACACGCAGACGCACAGCAGCGGCCATGTGTCGCTGCGCGCCTCGCTGTTCCGCGGCCACCGCCTGATCGACCAGAAAACCTTCAGCCGCAGCGGCCCGGCCGGCAGCGCCGACGCGCAAGGGGGCGCGCAAGCGCTGGCGGCAGCCTCGGACGCCATCGCCGCCGACCTGCTGGCCTGGCTGGGCACGCTGAACCTGTCGAAAGAGTGACCGCAGCACAATGACCGACCCCGCAGCTCCCGCCAGCCCGCCCGCGCCACTGCCGCCTGTCCGCTCGTCGCCCGTGTCGCGCGCGACCCTGCTCGCCTACGTCTTCCTGATCGTGTACGCCAGCTGGTTCCCGTTCACGGGTTGGCACAGCAATGGCCTGTCGCCGCTGACGTTCCTGGAAAACACGCGCATGCCCCGTTACTGGACGGGCTTTGACGTGGGCATCAATGTCGTCGGCTACATCCCGCTGGGCGCCTTGATCGTGTATTCGCTGTTTCCAAGGATCACGGGTTTCTTTGCCGTCATCGTCGCCAGCCTGTGCGGCATGTTGATTTCCGGCAGCATGGAGGCCGTGCAAACCTATCTGCCCAGCCGCGTGTCGTCGAATCTCGACTTTTATACGAACTCGGCCGGCTGCCTGATCGGTTCCATCATCGGCGCCCTGACGGCGCGCAAGCTGCTCGACCACAGCCATCTGTACCGCGTGCGCCAGCGCTGGTTTGCCCAGCACGCCAGCCAGGGCCTGGTGCTGGTGGCCCTGTGGCCGCTGGCGCAGATCTATCCGCAAGGCTATCTGTTCGGCCTGGGCCAGCTGCTGCCGATCCTGTCGGACTGGCTGTCGCGCCTGGTGGGCATGGAGATCGACCTGGCCACCTACCTGCGTCCCGATGTGATATTGACGGTCGAGCAATACTGGCTATCAGAAACCATCATCACGGCGTGCGGCATGACGGGCGCCGTGCTCACCTTGCTGTGCCTGCTGCGCCGCGCAGCGCCGCGCACCATCCTGATGCTGACGCTGATCGCCGCCGCCCTGACCGTGCGTTCGATGGCCAGCGCGCTGCTGTTTTCGCCGGAGAACGCCTTCGTCTGGATCACGCCGGGCGCCCAGGGCGGTTTCCTGATCGGCCTGATCATGCTCGGTGGCCTGGCGTTCGCGCCGCATGTGGCGCAGCGCCGCATCGCGGCCGCCACCTTGCTGCTGAGCCTGGTGATGGTGAATACGACGCCGATCAACCCGTATTTCATGTCGACCTTGCAAGGCTGGGTGCAAGGCAAGTTCCTCAACTTCAATGGCGCGGCGCAATTCCTCGCCTTGCTGTGGCCGTTCATGGCCCTGTGGTTCCTGTGCCTGCCCTCGCACCGCCTGAACCGGCAGGAGGACGTGCAGCGCCAGCGTCGCGAAGACCACCCATAAGCGCTATCATGGCGCATTGATGAATCAGCAGGAGCATAGTATGAGCGACGCACCGTATTTTGAACGCCACGTTTTTTTCTGCATGAACAAACGTGAAGACGGCCGCAACAGTTGCGGCGACCATGGCGCGGAAGCGGCGCAAAAGCATTGCAAGCGCCGCATCAAGGAACTCGACATGAATGGCGCGGGCAAGATCCGCATCAACCAGGCCGGCTGCATGGACCGCTGCGAAGAAGGCCCGTTGCTAGTCATCTACCCGGAAGCGACCTGGTACACCTATGTCGACACCAGCGATATCGATGAAATCATCGATACGCACCTGGTGGGCGGCAAGATCGTCGAACGCCTCAAGATTTAATGCCAATTTAAGAGAATGCCACCAGTATGAGCATCATGAACAGAAATTCGGAAAAATTTACCCTCGCCGGCCATGCAGGCAGCATGGAAGGCTTGCTCGATTTCCCGGCAGACACCCCGCGCGGCATCGCCCTCGTTGCCCATCCGCACCCACTGTACGGCGGCACGATGGACAACAAGGTCACGCAAACCCTGGCGCGCGCGTTTGTCGCCCTCGGCTACGTGGTGGCGCGCATCAACTTTCGCGGCGTGGGCGCCTCGGAAGGCGTGCACGACCATGGCGTGGGCGAGACGGACGACATGCAATTGCTGTATGAACACATGGTCGGCCTGTATCCGGGCTTGCCCGTGGCCTTGTCCGGCTTCTCGTTCGGCACCTTCGTGCAGTCGAAACTGCAGGAACGCCTGGCCGCCGCCGGCACGCCGGTCGAGCGCCTGGCGCTGATCGGCAGCGCGGCTGGCAAGTGGGCCATGGCCGACATTCCCGCCGACAGCATCTTGATCCACGGCGAACTGGACGACACGATTCCCCTGTCCGCCGTCTTCGACTGGGCCCGTCCACAAGACATTCCCGTGATCGTGATCCCCGGCGCCGACCACTTTTTCCACCGCAAGCTCAACCATATCAAGAACCTCGTGATTGCGCTGTGGCATGGTGACAAACCCGCAATAGCAGCAGATGATCATTGAAGTGTGGGCTTACTACCGCCTCCACGGCTATAATTGATCCGTTTTTTCCACGCGGCCATGCAAGTAGCAACGGCATGGCCCTCAGCCTTCATCTTTTTCGCAGACCAGCCTCCATGAAAAAACTCTTAGCGGCACTGGCCTCCAGTGTACTTTTCCTATCCGCCGCCTTCGCCCAGAGCGTTCCAGCCCCGACCATCGCCGCCAAGTCCTGGCTGTTGCTTGATGCTACCAGTGGCCAGATCATTGCTTCGCAAGATCCGGATGCGCGCATCGAACCGGCATCGTTGACCAAGATCATGACGGCCTACCTGACGTTTGCCGCCATCCGCGAAAAGAAACTGGCGCTGGACCAAAAAGTGAATGTCTCCGTGCGCGCCTGGAAAGTCGATTCGAGCAGCTCGAAGATGTTCATCGACCCGGCCACGCCCGTGTCGATCGACGACTTGCTGCATGGACTGATGATTCAATCGGGTAACGACGCCGCCGTGGCGCTGGCTGAAGCCGTTGCCGGCGATGAAGGCACCTTCGTCGTGCTGATGAACCGCGAAGCCCAGCGCATGGGCCTGAAAAACACGCGTTTTGCCAATCCGCATGGTTTGCCTAGCCCCGATAACTATTCCACCGCACAAGACTTGTCCGTGCTGGCCAAGCGCGTGATCGCCGATTACCCGGAATTCTACAAAATCGATTCCGTGAAAAGCTTTACGTACAACAAGATCACACAGCCTAACCGCAACCGCCTGCTGTGGCTGGACCCGACCGTCGATGGCATGAAGACGGGCCACACGGAAGCGGCCGGCTATTGCATGATCGCCTCGGCCCGCCGTCCGGGCGGCACCGGCGAGCGCCGCCTGATTTCCGTGGTGCTGGGCACCACCTCCGACCAGGCGCGTACGCAGGAAAGCCAGAAGCTGCTGAACTGGGGCTTCCAGAACTTCGATACGGTCAAGCTGTACTCGAAGGGCCAGGCCGTGGCCACGCCGGAAGTGTGGAAGGGCTCGAAAAGCACCGTGAAAATCGGCTTCGCCCGCGATGTGCTCGTCACCGTGCCAAAAGGCACGGCTGCCAAGATGAAACCGGTGCTGGAACGCAAGGACCCGCTGGTCGCGCCACTGGCTGAAAATGCGCCTGTGGGCAAACTGAAAATGATGGTCGACGACAAGGTCCTGCTGGAACTGCCTGTCGTGGCATTGGAAACCATCAACCAGGCCACGATCTTCGGCCGCGCCTGGGATTCGATGCGTCTGTGGATGAAGTAATTACTTCTTGTATTCCATGAAAAATGCCCGCAGATGTTGCGGGCATTTTTTTCGTCTGTCTCGCCGCCGCTTTCTCCACAGCATGCTGCAGCGTAGCTGGCTATAATCGTGGCGTATCCCTTCACGCCACCATCAGAAAGCCAGCCCATGAGCCATGTATTTCCCGCCAGCCTGCAAGCACCGCGCAGCCGTTTGAGTGCCAACGGCCCCGAACTGTCGCGCATCGTCGCCGGCATGTGGCGCATCGGCGAGTGGAATATGTCGGCGCAGCAGCGCCTGGCCTTCATCGAGCAATGCCTGGCGCTGGGCGTATCGAGTTTCGACCACGCCGATATCTATGGCGATTACAGTGCCGAAGGGCTATTTGGCGAAGCCCTGGCCCTGCAGCCGGGCTTGCGCGACAAGATGGAGCTGGTCAGCAAATGCGGCATCAAGCTGCTCTCGCCGCACCGCCCCGGTCATGCCATCCAGCATTACGACACGAGCGCGGCGCACATCACCAGCTCCGTGGAACAGACCTTGCGCCAGCTGCACACGGACCGCCTGGACTTGCTGCTGATCCACCGTCCCGACCCGCTGATGGATTTCGACGAGATCGCCGGCGCCTTCAGCCAATTGAAGCAAGATGGCAAGGTGCTGCACTTTGGCGTGTCGAATTTCAGCCGCCACCAGTTCGAGTGCCTGCACCGGCGTTTCCCGCTGGTCACGAACCAGGTGGAATGCTCGCCGCTGCACGTGGCGCCCCTGTTCGACGAAACCTTCGACGGCTTGCAGGACATGGGGGTGGCGCCGATGATCTGGTCGCCGCTGGCGGGCGGACGCCTGTTCCAGGGTGGCGATGCGAATGTGGAAAATTTACGCAATGTCATCAAGCAGATCGCCGACCAGCTGCAGCGCCCGTTTGCCAGCGTGGTGTTTGCGTGGATCATGCAATTGCCATGCCGCCCCCTGCCGCTGACGGGCACGGGCCGCATCGAAGCGGTGGGCGTGGCCGTGGAAGGCACGCAATTTTCGCTCAGCCGCAGCGACTGGTTCGCCATCCTGCGCGCCGCGCGCGGGCACGAGGTGGCATAGCATTTAATCGATCTCGTCCGGATCGTTGAATACTTGAGGTAATGCAATACCGCGCCAGCCCAGATACCACGCCAGGTTGAGCAGCAGGGTGGCGGCGATGTAGACGGCGAAGAACAGCGCAAAGAAACTGGTCTTCAGCCACACCAGCAGGGCGATGGCAAGGATCAGCACCAGCAGCGCGGCCAGGCTTTTCTTTTGCTTGGAGCTGGGGAAACGCAAGGTCGACACCATCAGGCTGCCCACACCGACGAGCAGCAGCATCAGCAGATAGCTGTGCAGCATGGAATCGATGGGCGCCGGCCAGGCCACCACCACGGCCGCCACGCAGGCGGCACCGGCCGTGATCGGCATGCCGACGAAATACAGCGGGTCGGTGCGCCCGACATTCACATTGAAGCGCGCCAGACGCATGGCGCCGCAGGCAACAAAGAAGAAGCTGGCCATGCCGCCAAAACGCAGCAGCAGCGGATCGTGCACGCCCATCTGCACAAAACCATAGCAGTACAACAAGACGGCGGGGGCACAGCCGAAATTCATCACGTCGGCGATGGAATCGAGCTGCACGCCGAACTGGGAACTGGTGTTCGTCAGGCGCGCCACATAGCCGTCGAGCGCATCGAACACGCCGGCCAGCACCAGCAGCGCTGCCGCCAGGCGGTAGGCATCCGCATCGCCCACCGGGGCGTTATCGACGGAAATGACGATGCTGGCAAAGCCGCAGGCTATCGACAGCAAAGTCACCATGCTGGGCAAGGCGTATTTGGCGCGCTGCAGGCGCGACTTGGGCAAGGTGTTCAAATTATGGGCAATCAAAGTAGCGGGAATGAGGCAATGCAGCGGCAAACGCCGCGCTGCGCTCATTCTACCCTGCGCAGCGGCGGGAGCGTCCGCGCACGAGCGCGCGACATATCTTTTCATGGATGCTCTACGGCAGATCAAAATGCCTTAGAATCGTTCTACCGGGCAACACGCCGGCCCCCACCGCTGTCCGCCCACCTATACAGGAGTCAACTTGATTGTCTCGTCACTGCGTTGGAAACGCTGGATATCCGCCCTGCTGAGTGCAGCCCTGTTGAGCGCCTGTGGCGGAGGCAGCAGCGACAGCAGCAATGCTGCGCAAAGCACCTCGACCCCGGCCGGGCAACTGGCACAGGAACCAGGCGCTCCCGCCCTCAGCAACAATATTGCCACCGATGGTTTCAACTGGTTCAACTACCGGCGCAGCCAGATCGGCCTGTCGCCACTGGCGCGCAACGGCTTGATCGACAGCGCTGCCCTGGGCCATTCCAGCTATCTGAACCTCAACAATACGGTGGCGCACGAACAGGTGCAGGGCAAGCCCGGCTTTACCGGCGTCACACTGGGCGATCGGCTGGCCAAGGCCGGCTACGTCGTCACGTCGCTGCAGGGCGAAGTCATCGCCGGCGCCGGCAACACGTCCGGCTTTTACCTGGCCGAAGAACTGGTCACGGCCATCTATCACCGCTTCGTCATTTTCGAGCCGCTCTTCAAGGAAGGTGGCGCGGGCGCGGCGGTCAGTGGCGCCGGCTACGCGTATTTCACCACCGACCTGGCAGGCAACCGCAACTATGGCCCCGGGCTGCCGGCGGGACAGATCGTCACCTATCCCTCCAGCGGGCAGCAGAAGGTAGCCGCCAGTTTTTCCAGCGATAACGAAACGCCCGATCCCGTGCCGAACCAGGATGTGGTCGGCTACCCGATCAGCGTGCATGCCAACTACGGCACGCCAGTCAGCGTGACGGCGTTCAGCGTGCGCCAGCGCGGCGCCGGCGCGGACCTGGCGGTGCGCCTGCTCACCAGCGGCAACGATGCGCATACGCCGGCCTCGGCCGCATCCATCATTCCGCTGGCGCCCCTGAGCGCGAACACCGGCTATGACGTGACTTTCATCGGCAAAGTCAATGGCGCGGACATCACGCGCAGCTGGTCATTCAGCACGCGCTAGCGTGGCAAGCGGGCGCAGTGTTGAGCACGACAGGATGTAAAATGGTGCTTCCTGCTTTACGACAGCGACAAGTTTTGGGGCTCTCTGCACAGCATGCTGAAACCACACGCCACTTGCGATGATGATGCCGCCCTGGCGGCATCCGACATGGTCCGTATTCTCGACGTCGAGAACGGACTGGGCCGCATCATGGGCGACCGCATCCTGTACCTGAAGATCCTGCGCCGCTTCCTGCATGACCACGGCACCACGCCGTGCCAGATCCGCGCCGAATTCGATACCGGCAACTATGCTTCCGCGCGCCTGAAGGCGCATACCCTGAAAGGCGCCGCCGGCATGATCGGGGCACGCCACGTGCACGGCCTGGCGACCACCCTGGAGTCGGCACTGCGTGCGCAGGCGCCCGACCTGGCCCAACAGATGCTGCAGCTGGAACTGGCGCAGGATCAATTGCTCGGCGCAGTCAGCAGCATGCTGGGCACGCCGGAGACCACCCACACGGCGGCGCAAGACGTGGCGCCCGACCCGGCCGCGCCGGCCATCCAGCTGCTGCTGGCGCGCCTGGCCAGCCATCTGCGCGAAGGCGATGGCGCGGCCATCGACATCCTGGAAAACTCGGCCAGCCTGCTGGCCGCCAGCCTGGGTGTGCACGTCTACCAGGAAGTGGCGGCCGCTGCGCATGAGTTCGACTTTGACGGCGCGCTGGCGGCGCTGCTGCGGCGGCGCTAGTCTCCACGCTCAAGGGTGGTATTGCGCCTCTTCCGCATACGCCACGCCACAACTCTTGCAACAGAAACGGCGCACGGCGTCTAGCGGCTTGTCGCAATACCAACATGCGCCTTTCGGCGGCAAGGAAGCGATCAATTCCGGCATGGCGGGCAGTGGGCGCGCCACTACCTCATCCCCGCATTCCACGACATCCGGCTGTTTGCTGTCCATGGCGCTTCCTTTCCTAGCGGCACTTCAAGGCCGCTCAGCAAGATTACGTCAGCGCAGTTTGGACTTCATGATAATTCTCAACGGGGCAGATGCTAGCCTTGCTTCCGATAGCTGCGCACCGCGTCATTGGCCTGTTCGTCAATAATTTTTTGCCACTTCGCCTGCCCCGCATACTTGGCAGCCAGGCGCTTCCACTGCCGTTGGGCAAGCCCGCACGATTGTTCGATGGCTTGCGTGATCTCGCGCTGGCGCGCCTTGTCGTTGTCATCCCACTCGCCGGCAAAATGCTCGCACATCTGGGCGTTCTCGACGAACCGGGCCACGTCGCGCGGCAGTTTTTCCTGGGCGCCAGCCAGCATAGGCAGGCAGCCCAGCATGAAAGCGAGCACAAGCTTCATCAACCGCTCCTTACTTGCCGATGCAGAAACGGCTGAAGATCACGCCCAGCAAATCGTCAGGCGAAAATTCGCCCGTGATGCTCGACAGCTGCACCTGCGCCAGGCGCAGCTCTTCGGCGAACAGGTCCAGCGACTGGTCGTCCTGCGCCGCGTGCGCGGCGGCGATGTCCAGGTGCTTGCCGGCCGACTTGAGCGCGATCAAATGGCGTTCGCGCGCCAGGTACAGCGATTCGCCCGTCTGCTGCCAGCCGGCAATGCGCAACAGCTCGGCGCGCAGCAAATCGATGCCGATGTGCTCGTGCGCCGACAGATACACGTGCGTGGCATCCGGCAAGGCATCCACGCCGGGCTTGTGGCCAGAGAGATCAATCTTGTTCCACACGCGCACCACGGGCACGCCTTCGGGGAAGGCGGCGACGATGCTTTCATCGGCCAGCGTGGGGCCATGATCTGCGTCAAGCAGGTGCAGGATGACGTCGGCCTTGCCGATTTCGCCCCAGGTGCGCTCGATGCCGATGCGCTCGACGGCGTCGATGGTGTCACCCGCGCTGCGGATGCCGGCCGTGTCGATGATGTTGAGCGGAATGCCCTCGATCTGGATGGTTTCGCTGACCTTGTCGCGCGTGGTGCCGGCGATCGGCGTCACAATCGCCACGTCGGCGCCGGCCAGCGCGTTCAGCAGCGACGATTTGCCCACGTTCGGCTGGCCGGCCAGCACGACATTCAAGCCTTCGCGCAGCAGCGCGCCCTGCGCCGCCTGCGCAAACACTTTATTCAGCGCTTCGATGACGGCCTTCAATTGGCCGCGCGCATTCGATTTTTCCAGGAAATCGATCTCTTCTTCCGGGAAGTCCAGGGTCGCCTCGACCAGCATGCGTAAACCCGTCACCTGCTCCACCAGCGCGTGGATCGTCTTCGAGAACGCGCCCGACAGCGATTGCGAGGCGGACTTGGCGGCCGCTTCCGTGGACGCGTCGATCAGGTCGGCCACGGCTTCGGCTTGCGCCAGGTCCAGCTTGTCATTCAAAAAGGCGCGGCGCGTGAATTCGCCCGGCTCGGCCAGGCGCAAGCCGTTGTCCTTGCCCGCTTCGAGCACGCGCGCCAGCAGCAGCTGCAACACGATGGGGCCGCCATGGCCCTGCAATTCCAGCACGTCTTCGCCCGTGTAGGAATGCGGGCCCTTGAAGTGGATGGCGATGCCCTGGTCGATGATGCTGCCGTCACTTTCCGTGAACGGCAAATAGGTGGCGTGGCGCGGTTTGAGTTGCTGCGCGCCGAACAGGGCCGTCATCAGGGGAGCGAGGTTTTTGCCGGAGGCGCGTACCACGCCGATGCCGCCGCGCCCTGGGGCGGTGGCGATGGCGGCGATAGGGGAAGAGTCGAGTTTCATGGGGATATTGTAATAGGTACGGCAAGGGAAGGTGCAGCAACGTAGGTCGGCTTAGCGCGCAGCGCGTAAGCCGACGCAGCACACGCTGGCGATAGTGTCGGATTACGCGTGGCCTTGCCACGCTAATCCGACCTACAAGAATTAAAAAGCCCGCACTAGGCGGGCTTTCTGTTCGCTGGCCGGAATTACTTGGCGGCAGGCGCGTATTTCTTGGTGATCACCCATTGCTGGCCGATCGACAGGACGTTGTTGACGACCCAGTAGAGTACCAAGCCCGACGGGAAGAAGAAGAACATCACCGAGAATGCCAACGGCATGAACAGCATCATCTTCGCTTGCATCGGATCGGCCGGGGCCGGGTTCAGCTTGGTCGTGATGTACATCGAGATCGCGTACAGCACCGGCAGGATGCACCATGGGTCATGCTGGGCCAGGTCGGTGATCCAACCGATCCATGGCGCGCCGCGGATTTCCACGGACGCGTTCAAGACCCAGTACAGGGCGATAAAGACGGGCATCTGGATCAGGATCGGCAGGCAGCCGCCCAGCGGATTGATCTTTTCCGTCTTGTACAGCTCCATCGTGGCCTGGTTCATCTTTTGCGGATCGCCTTTGAAGCGTTCGCGGATCGCTTGCATCTTCGGCGTGACCAGTTTCATCTTGGCCATGCTGCGGTAGCCGGCGGCCGACAGGGGGAAGAACGCCAGCTTGATCAGGATCGTGAAGGCGATGATGGTCCAGCCCCAGTTACCCAGCACGCTGTGGATCTGTTCCATGACCCAGAACATCGGCTTGGCGATGATGGTCAGCCAGCCGTAATCCTTGACCAGTTCCAGGCCAGGCGAGACGTTTTCCAGCAGATGCGCGATTTGCGGACCCGAGTACAGCTTGCTGTCCATGCTGGCCGTGGCGCCTGGCGCCAGGGTAGGCAATGGCAGCACGTTACCGATGGCGTACAGGTTGGGGCCGACCTTCTTGGTGAAGATGTCGCGCTTGACGTTCTCTGGCGGAACGAAAGCCGACACGAAGAAGTGTTGCGAAATCGCAAACCAGCCGCCATTCGCCGTGGCCGGGTGCAGGCCCTTCATGGCGTTGTCGTTGCCCTTCTTCTCGTCTTCCAAGGCCGCTTTTTCGATTTTCTCGAACGTCAGCTTCTGGTACTTGTCCTGTGGCGTGTACAGGGTCGGGCCCGTGAAGCTGCTGTTGAAGAACGAATCGCCGACCGGCTTGTTGCCGTCATGCGTCAGCTGCAGATACAGCTGTGGCGTGACGGGCGCCGCGCCCACGTTGGCCACGTCGTGGCGCACGTCGATGACGTAGTCGCCGCGCTTGAAGGTAAACGTCTTGGTCAGCTTGACGCCGCCTTCGACCGCTTCCATCACCAGTTGAATCTGCTTGCCATCGGCCAGGGTACGTACGCCAGGCTGCACGGTGAAACCGCTCGCATGGGTAGGGAAAGGACCGCCCACCAGGCCCGATTGCGCCAGGTAAGTATGGTTCGCGCCTTCGTCGAACAGCACTTCGTTTTGCTTGCCGTCATCAGGCTGACATACCTTGAACAGGCCGAAGCAGCCGCCGAACCAGCCCGGATTGCCCGCGCCCTTGAACTTCAGCAATTCCAGACGCTTGACCTGGCCGCCCAGGGTGTCGATGTCGACCTTGATGACGTCGGTGGTGATGGTAATCACTTCGCGCTTGAACGCGGCGGGATCGACAGCCTCACCCGGCAGGGCAGGCACGCCTGCCGCAGCTGGCAGGGCAGCCGTCTTGGCAGGGGTCGCAGGCGCCTTGGCGGTTTGTTCCGTGTTCGCGGAGAACATCGACGGCTTGCCGTTCGAGATCATCCATTCGTTCCAGAGAATTACCAGCGAGACGGAAAACACGATCCACAGGATGGTACGTTTATTGATATCCATTAGGGTATTTGTCAGGAGTGGTTGCAACCGCAAGCGGTCGTTGAAGATTGTTTAGGGTCGGCCGGCGGCACCGGGTCGACGCCCCCTTCATTCCAGGGGTGGCAACGGCACAGCCGCTTGGCAGCCAGCAGGCTGCCCTTGGCAGTACCGTGCACGCGCAGCGCTTCCATCGCGTAATGCGAACAGCTCGGATAGAAACGACAATTCTGTCCCAGCATGGGGCTGATCAGCAACTGATAAGCGCGCAGCAGGAACAGCAGCAGGGTTTTCATGGCGCGGACGGTGGTGGCGCAGCAACAGAACGGGCCTGGGCGGCGATTTGCGCCGCGAACAGGCGGCTCAATTCTTCACGCAGCTCGGCTTTGAGCTTGGTCGTGGTGGCCGGGCCATCCTTGCTGTTGACGGCGCGCGATAAACGCACCACGCAGTCGACCGGCGGCATCGCGCTGTTGCGAAACAGCTCGCGCGTGACGCGCTTGATCGTGTTGCGGGTCGCCGCGCGTGGCGCGAAACGCTTCGCCACAACGACGCCCAGCCGCGCATGCGGCAATTGATTATGTCGGGTATACAGCACAAAATGCGCTGTTTTTTGCGAAGGGCGCAAACGAAAAACGGATGAAAATTCATCCGTTTTAACGATACGCCGAACGCGCGCGAAGTCGTGTGAACCTTCGCGTTGATTGCCGACTGGAGTACAGCTAGCCACGCGATCAGCTGTCAACGACAAGCCTATACGGCCAGACGTTTGCGGCCCTTTGCGCGACGTGCGTTGAGCACATCACGGCCACCACGGGTAGCCATACGAGCGCGGAAGCCGTGCGTACGCTTGCGGCGAACGACGGAAGGTTGGTAAGTACGTTTCATGTTGGTCTCGCTAAAAACAAAAAAAATGCAAAATCGGGTCTGACGTCCCGTCAGTTTTTGGTGCCAATGACAATCGCGCACTTATGCCAAGGCACAAGCTGGCCAATCTCATCGCCCGCTTAATCCACGCTTAGTCCATATTGTCGTTCCAAATGAATAAACACGGAATACGGGCGGGGAACCCTGAATTATTCAGCATATGCCCCCCTCTTGTCAAGGATTGCCGTGATCGCCCGGAAATTTTCGCGCCGAACCCCATCCACCGGCACGCCCCCGCCACAGGCCGCGCCAGCACTGCCTGCATCGGGATAACCGGGGGATAAGTCGCCTCTTATACACACGGCGCCCCACCCCGCCACAGAAAAATAACAGCCGTGCCTGTGGATAACTTTGGCAGTCGGGAGTAGAATAGCGCGTTACGTGTGGCGAGCCCTCGCGCGACGCCGGCCTTGCAACACGGTGAACGCAGGGCAGAATCGATACGCCCTCCCACACCTTTTCACATAGACATACATGGATAATTTCTGGCAGGCCTGTTCCGCGCAGTTGGAACTGGAGCTGACACCGCAACAATTCAGTGCGTGGATCAAACCGCTTATCCCTCTCGATTACGAAGAGGGCAAGCTGCGCATTGCTGCGCCCAATCGCTTCAAGCTCGATTGGGTCAAGACCCAGTTCGCCAGCCGCATCACTGCGCTGGCCATACAGTACTTCGAAGCGCCCACGGAAGTGCAGTTCGTGCTCGACCCGCGTCTGGCCCTGCCGAAGAAACCCGTCACCGCCAGCACCCCGGCCAGCGATCCGAATGGCGGCGCGCCCAGCGCGCGCGCCGCGGAACCGCAGCCGAGCGTGCCGGAACTGAGCATCGGCGCGGCGCCGCGCCGCGAGCAGAGCCGCATCAACACCGACCTGACCTTCGACAGCTTCGTGACCGGCAAGGCAAACCAGTTGGCGCGCGCCGCCGCCATCCAGGTGGCGAACAATCCGGGCGTGTCGTATAACCCGCTGTTCTTCTACGGCGGCGTCGGCCTGGGCAAGACCCACTTGATCCACGCCATCGGCAACCAGGTGATGGCCGACAATCCGGGCGCGAAGATCCGCTACATCCACGCGGAACAATACGTTCGCGACGTAGTGACCGCTTACCAGCGCAAGGGTTTCGACGATTTCAAGCATTACTATCACTCGCTCGACATGCTGCTGATCGATGATATCCAGTTCTTTGGCGGCAAGAGCCGCACGCAGGAAGAGTTCTTCTATGCGTTCGAGGCATTAATTGCCGCAAAGAAACAGATCATCATCACCTCGGATACCTATCCGAAGGAAATCACGGGCATGGACGACCGCCTGATTTCGCGCTTCGACTCGGGCCTGACGGTGGCCATCGAGCCGCCGGAACTGGAAATGCGCGTGGCGATCTTGCTGAAAAAAGCCAAGCAGGAAGGCGTGACCTTCTCCGACGACGTGGCGTTCTTTGTCGCCAAGCACTTGCGCTCGAACGTGCGCGAGCTCGAAGGCGCGCTGCGCAAAATTCTGGCGTACTCGCGTTTCCATGGCAAGGACATCACGATCGATATCGTCAAGGAAGCCCTGAAGGACTTGCTGTCGGTGCAAAACCGCCAGATTTCCGTGGAAAACATCCAGAAAACGGTGGCCGACTTCTTCAATATCAAGGTCGCCGACATGTATTCGAAGCGCCGGCCCGCGAATATCGCCCGCCCGCGCCAGATCGCCATGTACCTGGCCAAGGAATTGACACAGAAGAGCCTGCCGGAAATCGGCGAGCTGTTCGGCGGCCGCGACCACACCACGGTGCTGCATGCCGTGCGCAAGATCGCGCTGGACCGCACCAAGAACCCGGAATGCAACCACGAATTGCATGTACTGGAGCAAACGTTGAAGGGCTAACAACACCTGACAAAACCTGCTGCGCGACGCGCTTTGCGGCCTGCGATGCTCACCGTGCTCTAGCACGGTTGCGCTTCTTAGCCACAAATCACTGCCGCTCGCTACGGTTTTGTTCGGCGTTAAGCACAACTTGGCAAGACTGGCTCAAAACGTGCTTTACCCTTATCATCTGGGAGGGCGCCGCAGCCGGTCTGTCGGGGCTCCCTATGGCAATAATTGTTAAATTAATACGTTAAGCATCGTACTGTTCAACCTATACATTGAGGATAAATATGCAATTGGTCAAAACCACCCGAGATACCCTTCTCCGGCCACTGCAGATCGTGAGCGGTATTGTCGAGCGTCGGCACACTATGCCGATTCTGGCCAATATCCTCATCCGCAAAGACGGTGAAAATGTCTCCTTCCTGTCGACCGACACCGAGGTGCAGATCACCACGCACGCGCAAATCGGTTCCGGCGCGGACGTGACCGGCACCACCGTGGCCGCGCGCAAGCTGCTGGACATTTTGCGTGCCCTGCCCGAATCGGGCGACGTCACGATGACCCTGCTCAACAAGCGCCTGACCGTGCAAACGGGCAAGTCGCGCTTCGCCCTGCAAACCCTGGCGGCGGAAGAGTTTCCAACCGTGCAACAGGCAGAAAGCTACAACGCGTCCGTCACCCTGCCCCAAAAAACGCTGAAGCACCTGTTCAACATGGTGCATTTCTCGATGGCGCAGCAAGACATCCGCTATTACCTGAACGGTTTGCTGCTGGTTCTGGATGGCAATCATGTCATCGCCGTGGCCACCGACGGCCACCGCCTGGCGTTTTGCCAGGTCGCCACCGAGCAGACGCTCGCGCGCCAGGAAGTGATTATTCCGCGCAAGACCATCATCGAACTGCAGCGCCTGCTGGAAGAGAACGATGAGCCGGTGCAGCTGGACATCGCCGCCAATCAGGTGAAACTGACCTTTGCCGACATCGAGCTGATCTCGAAGCTGGTGGAAGGCAAGTTCCCCGACTACACGCGCGTGATTCCAAAAGGCTACAAAAACGACTTCACCATCGGCCGCGATGAACTGCTACGCTCGCTGCAACGTGCCGCCATCATGACCAGCGACAAGTTCAAGGGCGTGCGCTGCATCATCACCCCGGGCAGCATGAAGATCAGCTCGACCAATGCGGACCAGGAAGAAGCCGTCGAAGAGCTGGAAATCGACTACGGCGGCGACTCCGTCGACATCGGCTTCAACGTGACGTATCTGCTGGACGTGCTGAACAACCTGAAATGCGAATACGTCAACATCGCGCTCGGTGATTCGAACTCGTCCGCACTCATCTCCATCCCGGACAATGCGGACTTCAAGTACGTTGTCATGCCGATGCGGATCTAAAGTCCACAGCCGTGACGTAGGTCGGATTAGCGCAGCGTAATCCGACATGCTGAATCGCCGTCTGTCGGGTTACGCCGTTCCGGCTAACCCGACCTACGCTCATCAGCCAGCAGCCCCGAATCAATCAGCAATCGTTATTTGAGAAAGCAGTCCATGTCCGAGAATCCACAAGACACCCCGATCCAGGCCAAAACGGAAGAATACGGCGCCTCCTCCATCCAGATCCTGGAAGGCCTGGAAGCCGTGCGCAAACGCCCGGGCATGTACATTGGCGACACCTCGGACGGCACCGGCTTGCACCATCTGGTATTCGAAGTGCTGGACAACTCCATCGATGAATCGCTGGCCGGCCACTGCACCGATATCCACGTCACCATCCACAGCGACAATTCGATCTCGATCACCGACAATGGCCGCGGCGTGCCGACCGGCCTGAAAATGGACGACAAGCACGATCCGAAGCGTTCGGCGGCGGAAATCGTCATGACCGAGCTGCACGCGGGCGGCAAGTTCGACCAGAACTCGTACAAGGTATCGGGCGGTTTGCATGGCGTGGGCGTGTCCTGCGTCAATGGCCTGTCGAAATTGCTGAAACTGACCATCCGCCGCGATGGCAAAGTGCATCACATGGAATTCGTGCGCGGCGTGCCGCAAGACCGCCAGATCGTCATGGTCGGCGACATCGCGACGTCACCGATCAAGGTCATCGGCGAGACGGACAAGCGCGGCACCGACGTGCATTTCTGGGCCGACGAAGAGATTTTCACGCATGTGGAATTCCACTACGAAATCCTGGCCAAGCGCATCCGCGAACTGTCCTTCCTGAACAATGGCGTCAAGATCAAATTGTCCGACCAGCGCACGGGCAAGGAAGAAATCTTCGCCTTCGAAGGCGGCACGCGCGGTTTCGTCGAGTACATCAACAAGGCCAAGTCGGTCTTGCACCCGACCATTTTCCAGGCCACGGGCGAGCGCCTGTCCGACCAGGGCACGAACATCTCGGTCGACGTGTCGATGCAGTGGAACGATGCCTACAATGAACAGGTGCTGTGCTTTACGAATAACATCCCGCAACGCGACGGCGGCACCCACCTGACGGGCTTGCGCGCGGCCATGACGCGCGTGATCAACAAATACATCGATGAACACGAGTTCGCCAAAAAGGCGAAAGTGGAAATCAGCGGCGACGACATGCGCGAAGGCCTGACCTGCGTCTTGTCGGTGAAAGTGCCGGAACCGAAATTCTCGTCGCAGACGAAAGACAAGCTGGTGTCGTCGGAAGTGCGCGGCCCCGTCGAAGAGATCGTCGCCAAGACCCTGGCCGATTACCTGCAGGAAAAACCGAACGACGCCAAGATTATTTGCGGCAAGATCGTCGAAGCGGCACGCGCCCGTGAAGCGGCCCGCAAGGCCCGCGACCTGACGCGCCGCAAAGGCATCATGGACGGCCTGGGCCTGTCGGCCAAGCTGGCCGACTGCCAGGAAAAAGACCCGGCCCTGTGCGAACTGTACATCGTCGAGGGTGACTCGGCAGGTGGCTCGGCAAAACAAGGGCGCGACCGCAAGTTCCAGGCGATTCTGCCGCTGCGCGGTAAAGTGCTGAACGTGGAAAAAGCCCGTTTCGAGAAAATGCTGTCGTCCGAGCAGATCACCACCCTGATCGCCACGCTCGGCACCTCGATCGGACCGGACGAGTTCAACGTCGAAAAACTGCGCTACCACCGCATCATCATCATGACCGATGCGGACGTCGACGGCGCCCACATCCGTACCCTGCTGCTGACCCTGTTCTACCGCCAGATGCCGCAACTGGTCGAACGCGGCCACATCTACATCGCGCAACCGCCGCTGTACAAAGTGAAATCGGGCCGCGACGAGCGCTATCTGAAAGATGACGCCGAAGAGGCGAGCTACATGATGACGGTGGCGCTGAACACGGCCGTGCTGGTGCCGCGCACCGGCGCGGAAGGCATTTCCGGCGAAACGCTGACGGAACTGGTGCGCAAGTTCAACCTGTCGAACACCATCATGACGCGTCTGACGCGCGTCATCGACCGCGCCGCCCTGACGGCCATCATGACGGGCGTGCAGCTGGACCTGTCGACGCTGGACCTGGCGGAAACCTCCGCCCTGGCCCTGCAGACAGCCATCAACGACAGCGCCGTGCGCGTGCATGTGCGGTCCGACGACTTGTCGGAAAAACACATGCTGCGCATCGAACGCATGCACCACGGCAACATCAAAGTGACGGCCATCGACGCCGACTTCGTGCAAGGCCCGGACTACGCCGTGCTGAGCAGCGGTGCCGCCACCTTCGAAGGCCTGATCGGCGAAGGCGCCTTCGTGCGCCGCGGCGAAGGCGAGCGCACGAAGGAAATCGCCGTGGTCGACTTCCACCAGGCCACGCAATGGCTGCGCGACGAAGCCGAACGCACCGTCTCGAAACAGCGCTACAAAGGTCTGGGCGAAATGAACCCGGATCAGCTGTGGGAAACCACGATGGACCCGACCGTGCGCCGCCTGCTGAAGGTACAGATCGAAGACGCGATTGCGGCGGATCAAATCTTCACGACCTTGATGGGCGACGACGTGGAACCGCGCAGAGCGTTTATTGAGAACAATGCGCTGCGTGCGGGGAATATCGACGTGTAAGCCAGCCTCCCTGGTTTCCGTTGCAGCCAAGGCGGCCCTCTTCAGGGCCGCTTTTTTTATGCGAGCCAGAATTTACGACAAGGCCGGCTTCCAGCTGGTCGAGGAAGAGGCGCATCACAGCGTTGGCAAGGACTTGGTCGGCCAGATGCTGGGGCGTGGCCGGTAAGCCGGCGCTTGCCAGCTCCTGATGTGAAAGCGACTGTGGCGGCGGCAGGACACTGGCCGCCGATTTCCTGGCCCATCTCCCCACTGCCCCCCAGAAACCAGTACACTAGTTCCTGAGCGCAACTACTTTTGTACGTGCGCCATGTCGCCTGCCGTTGCCGGGAGGCTTCCCTGCCGCAAGGCTTGTTGTCTGCCTGGACAAATGCAATGTTCACTTCGCGCAGCCTGTCTCCTGCCTTCTATTACCTGTTCTTTTCAGGAGAACGGGAGCAGCAGCAGCGCTTTTTCAAGGAACTGCATTTCATTTCGATAGCGATCCTGACGTTTGGCCTGGCTTGCTGGCTGGTCACGTTCAGCCTGCCCCTGTCGCGCGCTTCGCTCGATCATGCGCAGGCGGCACTGGGCGTGACGGGCATGCTGGTGGGGCTGTTGCTGACCGTGTATGCAAAATCCTTGCACGCCATCATCGTCAGCGGCAGCATCAGCGTGCTGTTCATCGCTTTCGGCTTTCGCGTGCTGATGCTGGGCACGGAAGATCCCGCTTTCTGGGTGTTGCCACTGGGCGTGATGATCACCTTGACGACGGCGCCCATCTTCAGCGGCATCGCGTATTACCTGGGCGTGTCGCTGTGCGTGTGGGCCATCGTGGGGCTGGGGCAGTTTCCCGTGCATGCGGGCCAGGCCGACCAGCATTGGCCCGTGCTGGCCGTCACCATCAGCGTGATCATCGGCCTGGCGCTGAATATCTATTTTCTCGTCTTGCGTATCCATAACTACCGCTCCCAGCGCGAACTGGCGACGATGGCCTACAAGGATGGCTTGACCGGGCTTAACAATCGACGCATGTTTACACAAAGTGCCCGCATCCTGCAGCGTACGGCGCACACACCCGCGTATTTTTTAATGATCGACATCGACGACTTCAAGCAAATCAACGACGTGCATGGCCATGAGGTGGGGGACGAGGTGCTGAAAAAGATCGCCGACGTCATCGCGGGGCTGTGTGGCGAACACCTGTGCGGCCGCTTGGGCGGCGAGGAATTCGCCATCATTTACCTGGGCGAAAAGAACGCGGCCTGCGCCTTTGCCGCGCAACTGGTCGACAGCGTCGAGGCGGCTTTCGTACCGGAACGCAAAGTGTCCGTCAGCATCGGCATGGCAGAAATGCTCAAGGAGGCGGACTTGTCGCACAGCTACCGGCGTGCCGATGAATCCTTGTACCAGGCCAAGAAAAGCGGCAAGAACCGCTACGTGCTCAACGCCGCCTGAACATCGCCGTTGGGCGTGGCATCGAGCAGCGCCAGCAAGGCTTGCGGTGAAATCTTCCACGGGTCGCGCTGCTCCGGGTCTACCTCATCCCAGCTGTCCTGGGCACCGATCTTGAGGATGGTCAAGGCAATGTGCTTGCTCTCAAAGAAGGCCAGCATGCGGCGGATCAGCTGGCTGACCCTGGCATGCTCGTCCGTAAATAAGGCGCAGGTATAGAAGCAGCCCTTCTCTCCCATGCGCAATTTCCTGGCCGCGCCGACACGCGAGTGGAGCACGTACTTGGACAGGAACTCGGTCACGACCTCATCGTCGACGGGAATACTGCAGGAAATGGTGATCTTGGCCATGGCAACGGGAACAGTGATTCAATCGCCAAGCTTAGCAGAATTGATTTTTTCCTGAAATGCTAAGATCGCGGCGCGCGCATGCCGGCAAGCGGATCGGCATGGCGTCTCGACAAGGATTGCCATTGAACACCCCAGGAAAATTCACTCTGCGCATGCTGTCGCTGTGCGCCGCCCTGTGCCTGCCGCTTTCCAGCATGGCGCAAGCCATTTCTGCCGAAGACGCCGCCTTCGTGGCGGCCACCGTGCCCGTGCCTTCGCCGCCGCTGCGTCTGAGCGCGCATCCCGAGATCCGCGCCGACGTGTTCAAGCTGCTCGGCTATGCGCGCGGCAGCTATACGCAGGACAATACCCTGATCGCGCGCCAGGTGCTCGACAGCATGCACTCGCTGGACGACATCACGCGCACCCTGCTGCCCGACGGACGCTCGGTGCTGGCTTCCATCGATGCCGGCACGCGCGGTGCATGGCGCGCCGCCATGCTGTTCGACCCGCAACGCAAGCTGTTGGCGCTGGGCCTCGTCAATGGCCATTGTGCCCCCGCCTGCCTGCCGTCCACGCATGCCGTGCTGACACTGTTCCTGCCACCAGGTGCAGAGGACGAGATGGCCGCGCCGCTGCTGGTGTGGGCGCGGCAGCGACCACCGATGCTGGCACAGGCTGCGCCGGAGCAGCGGCAAAGCATTGCTGCGGTGGAATACATTACCACCCGCCCCGGCCAGCCCGGCTGGGAGCCGCACGACGTGCCGCCCGGCTTTCCCGCCAGCCTGCTGCACCTGCTGTTGCCGAATGCGGAACTGAACAGCAGTTCCAGCGGCGACGAGCCCCTGCCCGATGCCAGCATCACCCTGCGCAGCTATGCCGATTTCCATTGGGTACTCAACACCTACGCCAAGCTGGCCAAGGGCGCGCAAGTGCAGGGCCATGACGACAAGGTGGTCTTCAGCGGCAGCGATACGAGCGGCCGCTACACGGTGACCTTGCGCGAGCCAGACAAGGAAAACGGCGTGTTGATCACCGTGGCCAGCTGGCAGACAAAATAAGCGTGAGCGCAGGGAAAACATTGCCATTACGCACAGGAGCATGGCATTTTGGCATTTTGCGGTATGATTTCGGGCCGTGCGGCGCGGCCCGCTCCCTGCCTTGCCCACACGGCCCTTCAAGCCAGCCACGCTTGCGTAGCATCCTGCCCTAAGGAATCATATGTTCGGTTTTAACTTGCGCGTCGCCAAGATGGTGTGGACGGCTTTCCTCATCGCCTTCCTGCTCTTTCTCACCTACAAGGTCTCGTCGACCCTGATCGTGGTGGTGTTTGCCGTTTTCTTCAGCTATCTCGTGTATCCGCTGATCGGGCTGCTGGAGCGCCATGGGCCGAAGCGCCTGCCGCGCACGGCCAATATCGGCATCGTTTTCCTGGTGGTGATCTTGCTGGTGGCGATACTGGGTTCCATCTTCGGGGCGCGCATCGAGGAAGAGGCGATCAAGCTCAGCGATCAGTTGCCGACCCTGCTTAAAGGCAATAATTTTGCCGAGCGCATCCCCTTGCCGGAATTCATGGAACCGTTGCGCGCGCGCCTGCTGTCGTTCATGCAGGCACAGCTGAGCAGCGGTACGGGACAAGCCATGCCGCTGGCGAAGGAACTGGGCTTGACCGTCATGCATGCGGCCAGCAACCTGATCTATCTGGTGCTGGTGCCCGTGCTGAGCTTTTTGCTGATCAAGGAAGGGCCGGACATGCGCGATGGCTTGCTGTCCCTGCTGAACCGCCCGAACAAGAAACTCTGGGGCGCCATCATCGATGACCTCGACATCTTGCTGTCGCGCTATGTGCGCGCCCTGCTGCTGTTGTCGATCGCCACGTTTGTGTCCTACAGCATCGCCTTTTCCCTGATGGGCGTACCGTACAGCCTGCTGCTGGCGGGCGCCGCCGCCTTGCTGGAATTCATCCCGTTTGCCGGCCCGCTGGCGGCCGCCGTCATCGCTGTGGTCGTGGCCGGTTTCAGCGGCTACGATCACGTTTTCTGGCTGATCGGCTTTATCGCCGCCTACCGCTTGTTCCAGGATTACGTGGTCAACCCGTATTTGATGAGCGAAGGCGTGGAAGTGAGCCCGCTGATGGTGATCGTCGGCTTGCTGGCCGGCGACCAGTTGGGGGGCGTGGTGGGCATCTTCCTGTCCGTGCCCGTGATGGCGGCCATCAAGATCGTCTTCGTGCGTGCGCGGGCGGCGCTGCAGGCGCGCCATGATGCGCATGAGAAAGCGGAACAGGCGGCAGAGGAAGCGCGCGCCCAGGCCTTGGCCGAGGCGGCGCGATTGCAGGAACAGGGCAGCAAGGTGGCCCTGGAAGCGCAGTAACTTAAGCCGTCACTTAGAACTCTTCCCACTCGCCGCTGTTGTCGGCGGCCGGTTTCGCTGGACGCGGCTTGGCGGCGGCAACCGATACCGGCGCCAGGCGCATTGCCGGGCGTTTCAAGGCTGTGCTGGCGGCGGCCACGACAGGCTTGCGCAAGGCGGGCTTGGCCGCTGCCGGGCCGCTGTGGGCGGCGTCGAGTTTGAAGATGCTGACCATTTCGGCCAGCGCCGCCGCCTGCTCCTGCATCGCTTCCGAAGCGGCTGCCGCTTCTTCCACCAGTGCCGCATTTTGTTGCGTCACGGTATCCATTTCCGCCACGGCTTGATTGATCTGGCCGATGCCCAGTTCCTGCTCGTGGCCGGCGGCGCTGATTTCGCCCATGATGTCCGTCACGCGGCGGATGCTGGCCACGATTTCGTCCATCGTCGTGCCCGTCTGGCTGACCAGCGCGCTGCCGGCACCCACATTCTGCACCGACGCTTCGATGAGCACTTTAATGTCCTTGGCGGCGCTGGCCGAGCGGTGCGCCAGGTTGCGCACTTCCGTGGCGACGACGGCAAAGCCACGGCCCTGTTCGCCCGCGCGCGCCGCTTCCACGGCCGCATTCAGGGCCAAAATATTCGTCTGGAAAGCGATGCCATCGATCACGCCGATAATGTCGGCGATCTTTTTCGACGATTCGCTGATGGAGCCCATGGTATTGACCACTTGCGCCACCAGCGCGCCACCCTTGACGGCCACGTCCGAGGCGGAGACGGCCAGCTGGTTCGCCTGGCGCGCATTGTCGGAATTCTGCTTGACGGTCGAGGTCAGTTCTTCCAGCGACGAGGCCGTTTCTTCCAGGCTCGACGCTTGCTGCTCCGTGCGGCTCGACAAATCCAGGTTGCCCGAGGCGATTTCATTGCTGGCCGTGGCGATGGCGCCGCTGCCGTCGCGCACGCCGCGCACGGTGGTCGACAGGCGTTCCTGCATCTGTTTCAGGCCGCCCAGCAAGGCGCCCATCTCGTCGTTGCGCGTGATGACGATGTCGTTGGCCAGGTTGCCGTCCGAAATGGCACCGAAATGGCGCAAGGCCTGGTCCAGCGGGTCGAAGATGGCGCGCAGCAGCAAGAAGCTGGAAATAATCGTCAGCAAGGCGCCGACGATCATGCCGCCGATGGCCATGGCCACCTGGGTCTGGTAGCTGGCCTGGCTGGTCGCATACATCGCGGCGGCAGAGCTGGCCTGGTATTGCGTCAGGGTTTCTGCCGCCTGGTCCAGGGTGCGGTAGAGAACCGACAAGCCCGTCATCATCAGCTTGTCCGCCTGCTCGATATTGTTTTCGCGCAAAGCCTTGCTCATGGCCAGCATGCCATTGTTAATATAGTCGTTGCGCTTCTTGTCCATGTCGTCGGACAGGCGCTTTTCTTCCGCACTTTGCGGCAAGTCCAGGTACACCTTCCAGGACTTGTTGGAAGCGTCGATGAATTGCTCGGAGCGCAACAGGATATCCTTGGCATCGGCCGCATCCGGGTGCACCATCACGCGGTCCATCGTGAAGCGGGCACGGCCGAGGGCGATTTGCGATTCGCCGATCGCCTGCGTCGACGCCAGCTGATTGCTGTAGACCTCATTGAGGTTGTTGTTGGCCGATTTCAGGCTGATGATACTCATCACGCCCAGCAAGGCGATCAGCACGCCCAGCACACTCATGGTGGCAATCAGGCGCATTTTTATTGTTATATTCGACAGCATGCAATTTTCCTTGGTAAGGGCGCAACCATGCCTGTGCATGCCGGACGGATAACGGCAAGCGCCAGATGGGCGGGGCAATTCTTAATTGTTCAGGACAAAGTTCGGTCGATGGAGCGTGACTGGCGGCTGGGGGAAGGCGGCCCGCTCATCATCGTCAGGAGTGAAATACGGGGCAACAGGGTTGAGGTTTCCTGTACTTTTAATTTCCTGATCGCAAGATACAGGGAAAGATTACCAGTAGCAACATCCAGCCGGGATTTTCACGCTTTGTAACAAGCGGATGATGTTTTTTGCGCAGAACTGGCATGCCGCAATCGTGCGCGGTCGCGCCGGCATGCCAGGTATGTTAATAGATGGTTTCCGTAATGAGCTTGCCGTCGAGCATGGCCAGCATCGCCTTCTTTCACGGCCCCTGTTTCACGTCGTCGACATACAGGCCGCCACCGCCAGGTTCGACCCACTGGCCCTGCTTCTTGCCATGCACATAGTTGCCCTGCCATTGCACCACGCCATCGATGCGGCGCTCGCTGGGACCGTCCAGGCGGTCTTTCACAAAATGGTCGTAACCGGTGAAGCTGTGCATGTCCGCTGCGCGCCATTCGGCCACGCCCGGGTTCACTTCCCAACGCCCCGTGCGCTGGCCTCGCTGCATCATGCCCGTGGTGGTTTCGTCGCCGCTTGCATACGTCCATGGTCCTTCCGCCTTGTCGTCGACAAAGGCGCCGGACGAGCGGATGGTGTTCGGCTCCTCGAAGTGCCATACGCCGGTACGCTTGCCCTGCGCATACAGGCCTCGGGCAAACACGCTGCCCACGCAGCCATGCACGTCGTATTCGATGAACGGTCCGTCCTGGCTGGCGGCAAAGCGCTGCGGCTGCGTTTCCCAGGTGATCCACTTGACGTGGTAACTGGGTGCGCGGCTCCCTTGCCAGCCCTTGCCCAGCAGATACGTGACGGTCAGAAAATGGCCATCCTTTTCCTGGAAGGTTTTTTTATAGGCAAACGCAGGCGCGTCGGTCGGTTTGCCCGGCAGTAACTCGCCATCGATATTGAAATAGCCGACCAGGGCGCCGTGCGCATGCTCGATGGCGTCGAATTCGGCCACGCCCGAAGGCGTGTAAGCGATGCTGTAATCGATCAGCTGCAAACGGGCCAGCGCCGCGCGTACCCGCGCTTCATCCATGACCTTGGCACCGCGCACGATGGCGTCCAGCACGGGCTGCAAAGTGCTCACCTTGAACATCTTGCCGCCGCTGCGCTCGTAGCGGTAGGCGTGCAAGCCATAGGCATGCGCACTGCGGCTGAGCACCAAGGTGGTTTCGCCTTCGCTGTCGAGGTCCAGCTGGAACACGGCTTCGATGCTGGCATTGCCATACTGGTCCAGGTTCATGCGTTTTTCGCTGATGCCATTGCACTGGCAGTAGTAACCGTTGACTTCGCCATTTTCCCGCAGGAAAGCCAGCACCACGCCGCCGTCGCGGCGCTCGACGGCGCTGGCGGTGGCCATGGGCACGCCTTCATAGAACCGTGCCGCCTGCGCCGGTGCCAGGGCGCCCAGCGCCAGCAGCGCCGCCATCGTGCTCATCCAAAATGTTTTCCGCATGCCAACTCCACTGCCCAAAAGCGCCATTATGCATGGCCGTTCAGGCCGTGCCGGACACCCCAGGACGGTAGCGGCCAAACAGGGGCCGCTGCACCGTCTGCGCCAGCAGCACGCCCAGCAGCGAGATGCCGCCGCCGACCAGGTGATACATATGCATGCTCTCGTGCAGCCAGACGATGGCCAGCAAGGCCGTCAGCAAAGGCAGCAGGTTGACATAGATACTGCAGCGGTTCGGCCCCAGCAGTTTCACGCCTTCGATCCACAGGTAGGACAGCACGATGGACGAGCCGATGCCCGCATAGCCGATCAATGGCAAGGTGGTGGCGTCCAGTCGGGCGCTGCCGGGCGGCAGCAGCAGGAACAGCGGCAGCATGCACGCCAGGGCCGCCAGCGCCTGGCAATAAATGGCTTGCCAGGCGGGAATGGACAGACGCCAGCGGCGCAGCAGCACGCCGTACAGGGCGAAGATCAGGCAGGCCAGCAGCATCAGCGCATCGCCCGCATGCACGCCTTGCTGCAACAGGGCCAGCATATCGCCGCGCCCTACCAGGTACAGCAAGCCGCAAAACGACAGCACGCCGCCAGCCGCCATGCCCAGCGTCAGGCGCTCGCCCAGCAGCAACACGCTGAGCAGGGCCGTCATCAGCGGCGCCAGCGCCGTGACGATGGCCATGTTGGTGGCCGTGGTACTTTCCGCGGCGCGGTAGGACAGGCTCTGGAACAGCGCCATCGACATCACGCCGCACAGCGCCAGCTGCCACCACTGGCGCCGGATGGCGGCGCGGTTGCGCCACAGGGGGAGAATGATAAACGGCGTCATCACCAGCAAGACCAGCACCAGGCGATAAAAGGTGATGGCCGTGGGGGCGATGCTGGACGCGGCCAGCTTCGAGACGACGACGTTGCCGGCCCACAGCAGCATGGCCAGAAACGGATACAGATAGGCGCGCACAGGCATGCGTAGCTCCATAAATGATTGCGGGAAACCATCATGCCGCAGGCGCGTCGCGCCTTCTCGCGCTAAGATGTCCATACCTATCGTAAAACTGACCCTGTTTTTATGGATTGCACCTCCCCCGCCTTTCAGGAATTGCTGCCCGTGACGGCGCGCGCCATGGCGCTGGCCGTCGACTATGCGCATGGCCACGTGATTTCCGTGCACCGCCACACGCATGCACAGTTGCTGTATGCCATCGAGGGCGTGATGACCATCGAAGCGCAGGGCGGGCGCTGGGTGGTGCCGCCCACGCGCGGCGTGTGGCTGCAGCCCGGCATCGCGCACCAGGTGCGCATGAGCGGCGCGGTGAAAATGCGCACCGTCTTCATCGATTGCGCCAGCTCGCCATTGCTGCCGCGCCACAGTTGCGTGCTCGACATCAGCCCCCTGCTGCGGCAACTGATCGTGGCGGCCGTCGACATCGCGCCCGATTTCACGCAAGGCAGCCGCGACTGGCATCTGCTGCAACTGCTGTTGCACGAACTAAACAGCCTGCCCGTGCTGCCCCTGCATCTGCCGCTGCCCTTGGATGCGCGCCTGCACGGCATTTGCGCGCGGCTGATGGCACAACCGGGAGAACAAGTGACGGTGGCGCACTGGGCACAGGAACTGGCAATCACCGAGCGCAGCCTGCACCGGCTGTTCCAGAAACAGACGGGCATGCGCTTTGGCCAGTGGCGCCAGCAGGCGCGGCTGCTGCGGGCACTCGAACAATTGGCGCACGGCAGCAAGGTCATCGACGTGGCGATGGACAATGGCTACACCAGCCAGAGTGCGTTTGCGGCCATGTTCAAGAAACATTTCGGCACCACGCCGACGGCGTTTTACCAGGCAAAAGTCATCGCCGCGTAAAAAAAATGCTGCTATGCATCAATAATCATGGGCGAGAGTCGCCGCTCTTGTTATCATCGCAAGCCTTATCGCACCGCGCCCATCCTGGCAGCGGTGTTGACCTCCATCACACCACCATGACACAGAATTTCTTCCAGACTTTTATCCTGCTCTTGCTCGTCACCGATCCGTTCGGCAACGTTTCCCTGTTCGTCAATGCCCTGAAACGGGTACCCATCGAGCGGCGCTGGAAAGTCGTGGTGCGCGAGTGCATGATCGCCTTCGGTATCTTGCTGCTATTCATGTTCTTCGGCCGCCATTTCCTGAACGCCTTGCAGTTGTCCGAAGTGGCGCTGCGCATCGGCGGCGGCGTGATTCTGTTCCTGATCGCCATGCGCATGGTGTTCCCACAACCGAACGCCGGCAATAGCGACCACGAGATGGCCGGCGAACCGTTCATCGTGCCGCTGGCCATCCCCGCGCTGGCCGGCCCGTCGGCCCTGGCCACCGTGCTGCTGTTTTCCTCGCATGAAGTCAATGAAGTGATCGCCCACGTGGCGGGCTTGACGGCCGTGGCTGTCGTCTGGCTGGCCGTCTTCCTGTGCGCCGAACGCTTGCAGCGGGCGCTCGGTCCAAGAGTCATGACGGCGTTCGAGCGCCTGATGGGCTTGATCCTGACGGCGATGGCCATTGAAATGTTGCTGGCCGGCATACGCGCATTTTTGAAGTCTGTGTAAAATCGCCTTTCATTCATTCACGGAGGTTGGTCCATGAGCCGTTGCGCCCACATTTGCCTGATGGCCGATTACAACCAATGGATGAATGCCAAGGTCTACGCGGCGGCGGCCGGCCTGGCGCCCGGCGAGCTGCAGCGCGAGCGGGGCGCCTTTTTTGGCTCCCTGCTGGCCACCCTGAACCACGTGATGGTGGGCGACACGCTATGGCTGCAGCGCTACGCCAAACATCCGGCCGGCTTCCCCCTGCTCGACCCCATCCGCGCCATCACGCCGCCCGCCTCGCTCACGCACCCGCTGTTCGCGGTCGAGGATTTTGCCGCCATGCACGCGCACCGGCTGTGGCTGGACCAGCTCATCATCGACTGGGCCGCCTCCATCCGCGAAGAAGACCTCGATCATCTGCTGGACTACCGCAACAGCAAGGGACCGAACCGGCGCGAATTCTTCAGCCTGCTCATGCATTTCTTCAACCACCAGACGCACCACCGGGGCCAGGCCAGCACATTGCTGTCGCAAGCGGGCGTGGACATCGGCGACACGGATCTACTGTTTCGCATCCCCAACCATATCGAGGACTGAGGGCAGGCGGCAGCGCCATGCCTTGCGCGCGCCAAGGCCCGCGTCATCCGACGCCGACACCGAAACTGCTGGTCTTCATCGATTTCCTGGCCATCCACATGTTTCCCCAGCGCTGATGTTTCCTGCTGACGCCGCGCTCGTTGTTTCCACACGACAACTTATTTAAGTTGTTACCATTTTTTGAATTTTTCGGAGACTTGATACAAGTTTTTATATTGCAGTGCGAAATTTTGAGGAACAATTACAAACTCCCCGCCGATACGTATAAACCCGTAGTCCAGGCTTGTCGACGTTTTCCCTCACTTCCGCACCACGAAAGCAATCATGTCACTCACACAATTCAAAATCGGCACCCGGCTCGGAATCGGATTTGCTGTCGTCCTCGGCCTGCTGGTGGCCGTCTTGCTCGTCGGCCTGTATTCCATGGGCCAACTGAGCGCACGCACGCACGACATCGTGGCCGACAAGAACGTCAAGATGGCGGCCGCCAACACCATGAGCGACAACGTGCGCAACATTACCCTGGCGATCACCAGCGTGGTGGTGGCGCCGACGGAAGCGCTGGTGCAGGCGGAACTGGCGAAAATCGGCGAAGCGCGCAAAAAATACGGCGCCGCCAAGGAAACCTTGCTAAAGAAAATCTCGACGGACAAGGAAACGGCGTTGATGGCCGAGCTGGACGCTGCCCTGAAATCGGGCGCGCCGCTGAACAACAAGGTCATCGAGCTGCGCAATGCGGGCCAGACGGAAGAGGCGATCGCCTTTTTGACGCAGCAGGCGGCACCGAGCCTGAAGATCGTGCTGGGCGCGCTCGACAGCCTGCTCGCCTATGAAGCGCAGCAGGCGGCGCAGGCGGCGACGGATGCCGAAACGCTGAGCGCCAGCGCGCGTGCCTACATGATTATCCTGGGCAGCGTGGCCGTGCTGCTGGGCGCTTTTGTTGCCTGGATCATCACGCGCTCGATCACCCATCCCATCAATGCGGCAGTGGCCGTGGCCGAAACCGTGGCCTCCGGCGACTTGTCCTCGCACATCGTCGTCAATTCCAGCGATGAAACGGGCCGCCTGCTGGGCGCCCTGAAAGCCATGAACGACAGTTTATTGGGCGTGGTGGCGCAAGTGCGCCATGGCACGGAGGCGATTTCCACGGCGTCGAGCGAAATTGCCGCCGGCAACCTCGACCTGTCGTCCCGCACGGAAGAGCAAGCCAGTTCGCTGGAAGAAACGGCGTCGGCCATGGAAGAACTGACGTCCACCGTGAAACAGAACGCGGACAATGCGCGCCAGGCGAACCAGCTGGCGAAAAGCGCGTCGGAAGTGGCCGTGCGCGGCGGCAGCATCGTCTCGCAAGTGGTCGACACCATGGGCACCATCAACGCCTCGTCGAAGAAAATCGTCGACATCATCGGCGTCATCGACGGCATCGCCTTCCAGACCAATATTCTTGCCTTGAACGCGGCCGTGGAAGCGGCGCGCGCAGGCGAGCAGGGCCGCGGCTTCGCCGTCGTGGCCACCGAGGTGCGCAACCTGGCACACCGCTCGGCCTCGGCCGCCAAGGAAATCAAGGAACTGATCGCCGCCTCGGTGGCCAACGTGGACACGGGTTCGCGCCTCGTCAATGAAGCGGGCCAGACCATGGGCGACATCGTCGACAGCATCGTGCGCGTGACCGACATCATGGGAGAAATCACCTCCGCCACGCACGAGCAAACCATCGGCATCGAGCAGATCAACATGGCCATTGCCCAGATGGATGAAGTGACGCAGCAAAACGCGGCCCTGGTGGAAGAAGCGGCAGCCGCCTCGCAAAGCATGCAGGAACAGGCGGGCGAGCTGGCGCACGTGGTGGGCTTCTTCAAGACAGGCAACCATGTCGCCAGCGCAGCCAGGCTGACGCCTGTGCGCGCAGCACCGGCAGCGCCAGCCATCGCACGCCCCGCAGCCAAGCCCGCGCCCGCGCGCCAGGCCGTCGCGGCAGCGCCGGCACGCCGCGGCAATGCGGCTGCCGAGAGCGAATGGGAAGAGTTTTAAAACACCAGTTTTAATACCAGAGTTTTAACACCCAGCAACATCGCGACGGGGGAAGGCCAGGCAGGAAGTTGCTGCCTGGCTTTTTTTCGTCCGCCATCGCCACTTTTTTTGCGGCAAAGCCCGCGCAATAGGCGAAAGTGCAAAACGCGCGCCGCGCATACGCTTTACAATCCTCGCTCGCTTTACAAAATATTGGTCATCATGAATCAGGCAGAACAGCAGCGCCTCCTGGCTATCCTGGAGTATTGGCACAAGATCGAATTCTTTATCCCGTTTGACCTGAATCAAATCACGGACGTTGAAGACCAGTCCACCGTGCGTCTTTTGCACCGCGAACAGCTGGCGCAATTGCCGCCGCAGTTCGCCACGCAGTGGCAAGTGCCTTCCGACCGCGAGATCGACGGCTTTTCACTGTTCCTCGGCGTGTTCGACAAGGCCGAAATCAACAAGGCTTGCCCGCCGGCCAACGGCCCGGAAAACATCGCCGACACAGAAAAAACAGAACTGCTGGGACGCTCGTGCTTTGCCCGCCTGAACCTCAATGCGCTGGGCGAGCCGCAGTTCGATCCCGTGTCCGTATCGACGTTACCGTGGGCGCTGGGCCGCGCGCGCACGCCGGACTGGTCGGGCCTGAGCCTGGACGCCTTCAGCGACAGCCAGCTGGTGCTGCAAGACAGCTTGCGCAATTTCGCGGCAAGCCGCGCCGCGCAACAAGTGACGGACGAGGCGGGCAATGTCGCATCGCCCCTGTCCGGCATGGAAATCGCGGCCCTGGCCGACCTGCTGCGCGACTGGGCCGGTTTCCACCCGTCCGCCGGCCAGCCGCTGGCCGTGCTCGAATTGCGCACGCGCAAGAAACGCGCCGCCGTGGCGGAAGGCGACCTGGCTGAGACCAGCCAGAACCGCACGCTGGACTTCGGCGACGCGGTGGAACCATCGATCGATATCCTCAACAGTTTTTACCTCGACGACCTGGAACAGATCATCCGCGCCGTGCGCGGCGGCAAGCTGCCCGCCACCGTCGCCGCCTACCTGACGCCGCTGGCGCAGGATGAGCGCATCGACCTGTACAGCCCGGCCGGACGCCAGGCGCTGGCCGCCATGCTCAATCCAGGCAATATGAACCGCGGACACTGGCTGGAAGACGCCAGCTACGCCATGAGCCTGATGCAGCAGTTCGCCATCCATGGCGCGCGCACGGGCTTGAGCGAGCGCGGCATCTTTTCCGTCAACGGCCCGCCCGGCACGGGCAAGACGACCTTGTTGCGCGAATTGTTCGCCGACAACATCGTGCGCCGCGCCAGCGTGCTGTCCTGCCTGGACCGCGCCGGCGACGCCTTCATCGGCAAGGTGGCCGTGGCCTTCGAAGGCGTGCGCGACCCGATCACCATCGCCCGCTTGCGGCCCGAACTGACGGGCTTTGAAATGGTCGTCGCCTCGTCGAACAATGCGGCGGTGGAAAACATTTCCGGCGACTTGCCGAAACCGAAACAGCTGGGCAAGGAATGGGCGCGCACGCGCTATTTCGAAAGCGTGGCGCGCCGGGTCGTGGCCGACGGCAATGGCGCCAACCGCGCCCTGGCCGAACAAGAGGCACCATGGGGCTTGATGTCCTGCGCGCTGGGCAATAGCGCCAACCGCCGCCGCTTCGTCAGCAATTTCTATGACGACGACTGGGATAAAACCACGGCGCGCAAGACGCCGAACGCACAGAATATCCGCCAATGGCTGGCCAGCTACCAGGGCGTGAGCTTCGCCCAGGCGGCGCGCGAGTTTCGCGAGACGGAACACGTGGTGGAAAAGGCCCTGGCCGAGCACGCCCAGTACGCAGCCCTGTGGCAAGCCGTGGGCACCTGCACGGAAGCCGACTTCATTGCGGCCAGCCAGCAGGCGCTGATTACTGCCGAGCAAGAGATGGATGCGGCGAATGGCGCCCTGTCCGGCGCGCTGGCGCAGCAGGACACCCTGCTGGCCAGCAAGAAGGAATTGCTGGAAGAGGAACGCCTGGTGGCGCTGACGCAACCGGGGTTCTTTGCCCGCCTGTTCCGCACCGCCCCGGCGCGCGCCTACAAGGATGCCGTCATCGCCAATGCCGAGGCACAGCGCCAGGCCGCGCGCGACGTGTCCGCCATCAAGCTGCTGCTGAAGGGCGAACTGGAGCCGCGCTGCGAGCGCGCCCGCAACAGCCTGCACATCGCCCTGCGCACGGCGCAGTCGCGCCAGCGCGAATGGGATGACAGCACGGAACTGCTGCGCCGCGCGCGCATGCGTTTCCCCACCATCATCGCCCCGGCCACCCTGGACGAGCTGGACGGCGACGCGCTGCAAATTGGCGGACTGTGGCATGAACCGGCGCTGGCGCGCCTGCGCTCGCGCCTGTTCGCCAAGGCCCTGGCCCTGCATGAAGCGTGGCTGGCGGAAGTGGCGAAGAAGGGCGGGCCCGGCTTTGGCGGCAACTTGCTGGCCGTATCGAAATTGCTGAAAAACAAGCGCGCCTATGACCAGTCGCACATCGCCATGGTCTGGCACAGCCTGTTCATGGTGGTGCCCGTCGTGTCGACCACGTTCGCCTCGTTCGCGCGCCAGTTCCAGGGCATGGGTCCGGAATCGCTGGGCTGGCTGTTCATCGATGAAGCGGGCCAGGCCGTGCCGCAGGCGGCGCTGGGCAGCCTGTGGCGCGCCAAGCGTGCTGTCGTCGTGGGCGACCCGCTGCAGATCGAACCCGTGTTCACGGTGCCGGGCCGCCTCGTGCAAACCTTGTCGGCCCTGTCGCCGCACACGCAGGATGGCAGTTACGCGCCAACGTCCGTGTCCGTGCAGACGCTGGCCGACAAGGCCAACCGCTATGGCGCAGTCGTCGGCGCCGGCAGCGCCCAGCCGCTGTGGATCGGCAGCCCCCTGCGCGTGCACCGCCGCTGCGTCGAGCCGATGTTTTCGCTGGCCAACAGCATCGCCTATGAAGACAAGATGGTCTACGGCTTGAGCGACCGCACGCCGCCGGCCAATGCGCGCGGCCTGACGCGAGGCCCGAGCCGCTGGATCGACGCCGTCGGTCCCGTCAGCTACAAGCAGGTGGTGCCCGTGCAGCTCGATTTCGTGCTGGAAGTGCTGCTGAAACTGTATCGCCGCGACGGTAAGCTGCCCGACATGTATGTGATTACACCGTTCAAGGCCGTGCGCAACGAATTGCGTTCGCGCATCGTCGATATGGACTGGGACCGTCGCCTCGGCTACGGCAAGGCACCGACGGCGCGCGAATTGCGCCAATGGAGCAGCCAGATGGTAGGCACCGTGCACACCTTCCAGGGCAAGGAACAAAGCGTGGTGATGCTGGTCCTCGGCGCCGACGACAGCACGGCCGGTGCCGCGCAATGGGCGGCGGCCACGCCGAACCTGCTCAATGTGGCCCTGACGCGCGCGCAACACCATGTGTACATCGTCGGCAACCCGCTGCTGTGGGGGCAGTTGCCGCACTTTGCGCCGGCGTGTGCACAATTGCCGCATACGGGCATGCATGAATTCCTCGTGGAAATGGGCTGACGGCCCCGAGACCATGCGGAACCACGTAATCCGACAATATTATTGGCGGCTCTTGTCGGATTACGCGTGGCTTCGCCTCGCTAATCCGACCTACCCTGCGCCGGAATGCGGCGTAGGTCGGATTAGCGTAGCGTAATCCGACACCACCCCAGTCAATTACGCCGGAAAAACCAGGGTAAACGTCGTGGCGGCCGCGTCGGACGCGACTGTCGCGCTGCCGCCGTGCAATTGCAGGATGGCCGTGACGATGGCCAGTCCTAATCCTGTGGAAGCGGCCGAGTCGCTGCGGGCCGGATCGGCGCGGTAAAAACGCTCGAACAGGTGCGGCAAATGGCGCGCGGGGATGGCCGTCCCCAGATTGGTGACGCTGAGTTCCATGCCCGCGCCCGTTTGATGCGAACGCAATATGATCGTGCTGCCCGGCGCCGCATGGCGGATCGCATTCGACAGCAAATTGCCCAGCGCGCGGCGCAGCAGTTGCGGCTCGGCCGTCACATTGCCGCTGCCGTGGCAGGCCAGCGCCAGCTCGCGCTCTTCGGCCAGGCCTTCAAAGAAATCGGCCAGGCGCAAAAACTCGTCCTGCACGGGCAAGGTCTGCTTGACGAGCACCATTTCATCCTGCTGCGCGCGCGCCAGAAACAGCATGCTGTCGATCATGCGCGACAGCCGTTCCAGCTCTTCCACATTCGACGACACCAGTTGTTCATACTCGTGCGCACTACGGGGGCGGGCCAGCATGACCTGGCTTTGCCCCAGCAGATTGGTGACGGGCGTGCGGAATTCATGCGCGAGATCCGCGGAGAACTGCGACAGCCGCGCATAGCCTTCCTGCAGCCGCGCCAGCATGGCGTTCAAGGCCTGGATCAGGGGCAGCAATTCCGTGGGCGCATCGCGCGCCTCCAGTTGCTGCTCCAGCTTGCCGGGCCGCACCAGGGCCGCATGCGCGGCGATATTGCGCAGCGGCCGCAAGCCCCGCAGCAACATCATGCTGGCCAGCACGGCCGCCACCAGCGCGCTGATGGCAACCGACACGACGATCTGCCAGCGATAGGCGGCAAACATGGCCGTGCGGTCGCCGTAGACGCGGGCCACGAAAATGTCGGCCATCTGCGCCGGGTCGCCGATGCGCGCGCTTGCCGCCACGACCCTGGCTGGATAGCCGTCGCGGCTGGTCCAGCTGACGATGTCGCTGTTTGTCACGGGCGCATCGACGGCCACGGGAACAGCATGCGCCACCGTCTCGCCATGCGGATTGACATCGATCAAACGCGTGCCATCGGCGCGCACGATGCGCACCAGCGAGTTCTCTTGCCCGCTCATGGTGTCGCGGAAATACTGGGGCCGCTCGCGGATGATGTCGAGGGTGCCCGCATTGCCGAGTAATTGCTGGATCTGCCGCAGTTTGCCCAGCAATAAAATATCGTCGCGGCGCTCGATTTCCGCCACAAAAGAGCGGTACAGATGCATGCCCAGCCCGGCCGACACGAGCGCCACGATCAGCACGAAGACGAGCGTGACGCGCAGGGTCAGCGAGCGGCGCAGTTCTGCCAGCTTCATGCGCTGGCGCCGCTGTCTGGCGCGGATGGCGCGCGCAATTCGCAGACATAGCCCATGCCCCGCAAGGTGTGGATCAGCTTGGGTTCGAACGGGTCGTCGAGCTTGCTGCGCAGGCGGCGGATGGCCGCGTCGATGACGTTGGTGTCGCTCTCGAAATTGATGTCCCACACTTGCGAGGCGATGATGGAGCGCGACAGCACCTCGCCCTGGCGCCGCGCCAATAAATGCAGCAAGCCGAATTCCTTGGCCGTCAGGGTGATGCGCTGGCCTTGCCGGCTGACCTTGCGTTTCATCACGTCGATTTCCATGTCGCCGATGCGGATCACGTCATCTTCACGCGGCGGTCCGCGCCGCAGCAGGGTGCGGATGCGCGCCACCAGTTCGGCAAACGCGAACGGTTTGACCAGGTAATCGTCGGCGCCCAGTTCCAGGCCTTTCACGCGGTCCTGCACTTCGTCGCGCGCGGTCAGGAAAATCACGGGCACGTCCGCGCCGCCTTCCTGCAAGCGCAGCGCGCGCAGCACTTGCCAGCCATCCATGATGGGCAGCATGACGTCGAGCACGATCAGATCGGGCGCGTCCGAACTCGCCATGTGCAAGCCGTCGCGACCGTTGCGCGCCAGGCTCACCGTGAAGCCGGACTCGGCCAGGCCACGCAGCAAATAGTCGCCCGTCTTCGGTTCGTCTTCAATGACCAGGATGCGCATGGGTGGGGCTTTCGTGTGAGATGTTGAAGCATTTTACGCCGCGCGCAGACCGCCGCGGATGATAAAAATGTCATGCGGCGATCATCTTCTCGTAGGGCAACACTGGCCATACTGGCGCCACCTTATTCAACGGACCGCCCCATGAAAACCCTGTTACTCGGCAGTACCCTGCTGTGCCTGCTGGCCAGCCCCGCCCACGCGCAGCTGCGCAAGGTCGATGAGCTTTCTCTGGCAGCGGCCAAGCAGCTGGCCGATGCGGCCATGGCCGCTTGCCAGGCGCAAGGACGGCACATCGTCGTCACCGTACTGGACCGTGGCGGCAATATCGTGACCGTGCAGCGCGCCGATGGCGTCGGCCCGCACAACACGCAGGCCAGCCGGCGCAAGGCCTACACGGCCCTGTCGACGAAAAACGATACCCAGGCACTGGCCGTGGCCGCACGCGGCAATCCCGACATGGCCAATTTGACGACACTGCCGGAACTGTTGCTGCTCGGTGGCGGCCTGCCCTTGCGAGCCAGGGGCGAAGTCGTCGGCGCCATCGGCGTGGCCGGTGGCGGTGGCGCCCTGCAAGACCGGGCCTGCGCCCATGCCGCCCTGGCCGCCATGCCAGAACTCGATTCCCCCACCCTTTGAAAGAGACAATGATGACTTACCTGAAGAAAATCAGCGCCGCCCTGGCCTTCGCCAGCCTGTCCGGCATGGCCCTGGCCGCCGCCAATCCCTTGAGCGTGCACATCCTCGACTTGCAGAGCGGCCAGCCGACGGCGGGCGTGACGGTGACCCTGGAGCAAAAGCGGGGGACTGACTGGAAGCAATTGAGCAGCGCCGTGACGAATGCGCAGGGGCGCATCGCGGCCATGTATCCGGCCGAGACGCCCATGCAGGCGGGCGATTACCGCATCGTGTTTCAAACGGGCGAACACTATGCGCGCCTGAAACAGGAAACCTTCTTCCCAGAAATTCCCGTGCAATTCCACGTGGAAAAGACTGACCAGCACTATCACATTCCCTTGCTGCTCAGCCCTTTCGGCTTTTCCACGTATCGCGGTAACTGACCGTTGATCAGGCTACCGTTTTCGCCGTCTGGCCGAACAGCACGCTTTTCGCATCGCCGCTGACGGTGGGCTGCACGTTGATTTCCGCCGCACGCGCATACGCGCGCACGGTGGCGGGACGGGCGGCGATGGCCGCGAACCAGCGCGCCAGGTGCGGAAAATCCTCCAGCGTCTGGCGCTGGCGCGCGTGCGGCACGATCCACGGATAAATCGCCATGTCGGCGATGGAATACGTGTCGCCGGCAACGAATGCGCGGTCGGCCAGGCGCTTGTTCAGCACGCCGTAAAGGCGGTTCGTTTCGTTGACGTAACGCGTGATGGCATACTCGATGGGTTCAGGCGCATATTGCACGAAATGGTGGTTTTGTCCGGCCATGGGACCAAGCCCGCCCATTTGCCAGAACAGCCATTGCATGACTTCGGCGCGCCCGCGCACGTCCGCCGGCAGGAACTGCCCGCTTTTCTCGGCCAGGTATTGCAAAATCGCCCCCGACTCGAACAGGGACAGGGGCGCGCCGCCATCTTCCGGTGCCTGGTCGACGATGGCGGGAATGCGGTTGTTGGGCGCGATGGCAAGAAACTCGGGCTTGAACTGCTCGCCCTTGCCGATGTGGACGGGAATGATGTTGTAGGGGATGCCCGCTTCTTCCAGGAACATCGTCACTTTGTGCCCGTTGGGCGTGGTCCAGTAATACAGGTCGATCATCGTCGTCTTTCAGCTCGTTGGCATGGGGAGGGCGTAACTATTGTCGCGCCGCAACTGGTGTGCATGGATATAATGCCACGTAAGCGAAAAACAAGACGGCACCCAGGCGGCGCAAGCTTTCACTCGCCCCGTCACGCAGGCATCCCGACATTCCAGAGCACAAACAAAGAAAGCCGACCATGCGCAAACTCCTGATCGTCATGCTGTCCGTCCTGCTGTCAGGCTGTGTCCAGGACTTCGCCATCTATATGTTCGACGGGCAAGAGCATTCCCTGACCGTGCGCCGCCAGCAACGTTATTTTTGGCAAGATAGCGTGGAAGTGCAGCTGATGGCCACCAATTTGCCGCAATGCCAGCGCCTGCATATCCTGTCCACCGATGCACCCGCCGACATCAAGGTGGAGCTGTTCGCAGCCGGTGATGGCCTGTGGAATATCCGCATGGGCAAACAGTTGTGGCAGGCGGAAACGAATACCTGCAATGCGCTGACGGAAATGGAAAACGACCCGAAAGCCGACCTGGGCCAACCGGTCGGGCAATTCGTGGTCGTCGATGACAAGCTGGAATTCGAGCCGGCGCCGCCGGCCCAGTAAATCAGCGCGCCGCCAGGCTGCGCTGCGGCTTTTTCGCCACGGCGCGTGGCGCGCCAGCCGAACTGCCCGCCAGGCGCGACGCCGTCGCCGGCTCCTGCGCCGACAGCTTGAAGCGCGTCACCAGTTGCGCCAGCACGGCCGCCTGGTCCTGCATGCTGGACGCCGCTGCCGCCGCCTCTTCCACCAGTGCCGCATTTTGCTGCGTCACGCTATCCATTTCCGTGATCGCCTGGTTGACGTGGCCGATGCCGGTGCTTTGCTCGTGCGAGGCGGCCGTGATGTCGGCCATGATGTCGGTCACGCGCGACACGGAAGCCACCACCTGATCCATGGTCGTGCCCGCCTGTGCGACGAGGGCGCTGCCAGCCGCGATGCTGTCGACGGAAGCGCCGATGAGTTCCTTGATTTCCTTCGCCGCGCCGGCCGAGCGCTGCGCCAGGTTGCGTACTTCCGACGCCACCACGGCAAAGCCGCGGCCCTGCTCGCCGGCACGCGCCGCTTCCACGGCCGCATTCAAGGCCAGGATATTTGTCTGGAAGGCGATGCCATCGATGACGCCGATGATGTCGACGATCTTGCGCGACGAGGCGTTGATGGTGTCCATGGTGCCGATCACTTGCGCCACCACGGCGCCGCCCTGGCGCGCCACGGCCGAGGCGGACTGCGCCAGTTCATTCGCCTGCACGGCATTGCCCGCGTTTTGCGTCACGGTGGAGGTCAATTCCTCCATCGAGGCCGCCGTTTCTTCCAGTGAACTGGCCTGCATTTCCGTGCGCGCCGACAAGTCCATATTGCCGCTGGCAATCTCGCTCGATGCCGTGGCAATCGTTTCGGCACTGTGGCGGATTTCGCTGATCGCGTCGACCAGGTTGGCCTGCATGGTTTTCATCGCATACAGCACGCTGTGGCGGTCTTTGGCGTGCGTGCGCACGACGCCGCTCAAGTCGTTATTCGCGATCTGGGCAGCCACGTCGGCCGCATATTCGGGATCGCCGCCCAGCGCATGGCGCAGGCTGCGGTTGATCGCCACGACGACGGCGGCCAGCAAGCCGCACACCAGCAGCAGTACGCCCAGCGAGGTGATCAGCGACTGGCGGAAGGCCGCGTCGATATCATCCATGTACACGCCCACCACGATGGTCCAGCTCCACGGCTTGTAGGCCACCACGCGGCTCATCTTCGGTTCGGCGTTCTTCTGGCCGGGACGGGGGAAATAATAGTGGACGAAGCCCTTGCCCGCATCGCTCTTGCCGACGGCAACGATGTCGCGGTACAGATAGGTGCCGTTGGCATCTTTAAAATCCGCCATGTTCTTGCCGTTGGTTTGCGGCGCGGCGGGATTCATCACGACAACGGCGTCGAAGTTGATGATGGACAAATAACCGGTCTCGCCAAAGCGCATGCTCTTGATGACGGCGCTGGCCTGCTTCTGCGCCTCTTCCTGCGTCAGGGCGCCGCTGGCGGCCAGGTCGCCGAACATCTTGACGGCGCCCAGGCCCAGATCGGCGGCATTACTCAGGTCGGCGCTGCGCTCTTCGATGCGGATCTTGCGAATTTCCAGGGCGTTATAGACAAAAATAACGGTGATGCACAACAGGCTGCAAATCAGGGGGATCCATAACTTCTGCTGGAACGTCAATTTCTTCATGCTGTGTCTCCAACTCTCTATAGTGCGGCGAAGGGGCGTGGCCCGCTTCCAGCTCGGCTGGCCAGAATGCGGCGGCGACGGTGCTCTGGCGGCACCGTTCAGACGACTCCAGCATACGCTCGAACGACCGATATTTACAATGCCGGGAAGCAATGATTTTTGCCCGGTGTTGTTAATGGGCTGCGACAATTGATGAGAATTGATGCTGCATTGCGGCAAAAAAGCATGCAGATAGGCATCGGCAAGGCAGGCGGGGGTGACGTGCGTGTGTCAAAATGCACACCGGCCGATACACGACGCACTACGACGAATCACGAAAGAACAGCATGACCAAGAATGAAGCCATGAAACGCATCAACGACCGCCTGGGCAAACCCACCCTGACGGACAAGAACACGCATTTTGCCAGTGTCGCCAGCTATGGCACGGACGAAGGCTGGTGGCTGAAGATCCCCTTCCTGACCTTCAAGCAGGAATTGCACTTCATCCTCAACAATGAGAAAACAAAAAGCTTCCAGCACCTGAAAATCGGCGCCAACCAGATCCTCAGCCCCGGCATGCGGTTCCGCAGCACGGGCGGCGCCGCCGACGCCTTCATGTCGACCTCGGCGCCGAAGCGCCTGGTCGACTTGCTAGACGGCGGCAGCAAGTACAACTTTACAAAACACTTCGTCAACGACTACCGTTACTGATGCGCGGCCGTGCCGCCATCGCCTGGCGGCAGTCGCGGCGGCAGCCAGGCCCTGAGCAAATGCTGCGCGATGTCGAGCGCGTCGTCGCGGCTGGTGCCGAAATGCAGGGGATAGCCCCAGAACTGGCCGAACATGACGGCGAAGGCCTTGCCGGCCAGGCGCTTCGCGGCGCTCGCTTCGACCAGCACCATGCCCTGGATATACGCGCGCAGGGCGGCCTTGTGCCGCTTCATCCACAGTACGGCGCGCTTGCGCTCTTCCTGAGGATGCGCATGCCCCTCTTCGTCCAGGCCCTCTTCGCTGAGGATGACAAACGCCTGCTGGCGCGCCAGCAAGTCCTCGAACTGGGCGAACAAGGCATCGTCGGGGCTGCTGGAGGCGCTGTCGCGGCGCATCCAGACGAGGGGGAAATCGGTGATATCGAGTTGCATGGGAGACTCCTTCAAGGGGTTGCCGTTCCTCCTGGCCTTCATCAGAACACAAGCGGCGGCGGTTACCGTTGAAGCGGGGCTGCGGATGCCCATACGATAGCGTTGGCGGCATGGCGCGTCATTGCATAAAATGGCCACAATATTATTCAATCCAGCCAAAGTCTTCCCATGCCCCATCCCCTCTTGCCCAGCATGCTGATGGCCCACCTGGGCCTGGACGTCGGCGCCTCCATCATCGATTTCGACGTCGATGGCGTGCTGCGTCCCTTGTTGGCCGTGGGCCTGGCCAGCGTGCGCGAGGACGCGGAACAGGCACCGCACCAGCACCGCAAGGGGCAGTTGCTGTATGCCACGCGGGGCGTGATTCATTGCGAGGTGGAAAGCGGTGTGTGGATCGTGCCGCCCCAGTGCGCCGTGTGGATACCGGGCGGCCTGATGCACGCCGCGCAGGGCGTGGGCGAGGCGCAATGCTATTGCCTGTTTGTCGAGCCGGCCATGGCGCCGGCCTTGCCCGCCGTCTGCTGCACCGTGGCCGTCTCGCCCTTGCTGCGCGAACTGATCGCCAAGGCGGCCGGCTTCCCCACCCTGGCCGCGCTGCACGGCGCGCAGGAGCGCCTGGTGGCCACCCTGCTCGATGAGTTGGCCACGGCGCCGGTGGAAGACTTGCATTTGCCGATGCCGCGCGATGCGCGCCTGCGCCGCCTGGCCGCCCTGCTGCTGGCGCAGCCGGCCGACAAAAGCACCCTGGCCGAATGGGCCAGGCGCATCGGCATGAGCGAGCGCAGCATGACTCGCCAGTCACTGGCGGAAATGGGCATGAGCGTGGGCCGCTGGCGTCGGCAATTGCACGTCATCCTGGCCTTGCAACGGCTGGCGCAAGGGCGCAGCGTGAAAGCCGTGGCGCTGGAACTCGGTTATGAAAACACCAGCGGCTTTGTCACCATGTTCCGCAAGGCGGTGGGCAAGCCACCAGCGCGTTATCTGGCGCAACGGGAATCCGGAAGACTATAAAAAAAGGCGGCATCCGCCGCCTTCGTCCTGCATCGTCACCTAAATAATCAAACTTCGCGCGCCAGGGCCAAAAATTCCGTGCGCAGCGCCAGGTTCGGCTGCATCTCGCCCAGCATCGCCGAGGTGATGGTTTCTTCGCCCGGCGTGCGGATGCCGCGGCTTTCCATGCACAGGTGACGGCAGCGTACGACCACGCCCACCGATTTCGGTTCCAGCACTTCCATCAGCGCATTGGCGATCTGCATCGTCATGCGTTCCTGCACTTGCAGGCGCTTGGAGAAGCAATCGACCAGGCGCGTCAGTTTCGACAGGCCAACGATCTTGCCGTTGGGTACATAACCGATGGTGGCCTTGCCAAAGAACGGCGCCAGATGGTGTTCGCAATGGCTGTAGACGGGGATACCGCGCACGACGATCAGCTCGTTATACTGTTCCGCGCCATCTTCAAAGGCTTTCAGCAAGTCCACCGGGTCCTGGCCATAGCCGGACGTCCAGTGCTTCCACGCCTTGGCCACGCGCGCCGGCGTTTCCAGCAAGCCAGGACGCTGCGGGTCTTCGCCAAAGCTGCTGATCAGCCGGCGCCAGTCGTTTTCGGAGAATTCTTCTTGAGACATGCTACACCACCCTAAAATTTACAATTGCCGCCAGTATATAGAAAATGCGGCAAGCTGCCCGGGCAGCCCCCGCTTTACGCCACTGCCGGCGGGCGGTGCGCCCGCACCAGCAACGCCGAAATCGAGACGCTGGAACTCGCTTCCGGCCAGGCATCGCCGGGGCCGAACCAGCGCGCTTCGGCGATCTCGTTCTCGTCCAGACGGATCTCGCCGTCGAGGTAATCGGCCGTAAACGCAATCATCAGCGAATGGGGAAACGGCCAGGACTGGCTCATAAAGTACTGCAAGTTATGCACGCGCAAGCCCACCTCTTCCATCACTTCGCGGTGCACGGCTTCCTCGATCGATTCGCCCGCTTCCAGGAAACCGGCCAGCGGACTGAAGCGCTGCGATGGCGAATGCTTGTGCATGGCCAGCAGCACGGAATCGCCCTTGCGGATCAGCACCATCATGGCCGGTGAAATGCGCGGATACGCCAGCATGCCGCAGGCGGCGCAGGTAAAACAGCGTTCGCCGCGCGTGCGCTGCATGGGCGTGGCGCACACGCCGCAATGGCGATGCGTGCGCGCCCACTCGGCCAGCTGCACCGCGCGGCTGGCCAGGCCCAGAAAGCCATCATCGACGGCATGGAACAGCGAACGCATGCCGTGCCAGGCCAGGGGGCTATCGCCGGGCAGCGCCTCCGCATCGGTCCAGACGGTCTGGCAATAGCGGCCCTGCCACAGGCCCACGGGCTGGGCGCGGCTCAGGTCGATCTCGAGCGCGGCCGCCTCGGCGGCCGTGGGCAGGGTCAGCTCAGGCGACCGCAACAATAAACGCCCACGGTGAAAGACAAACGTCAGCGTCTCAGTGGCGGCCGGGGCCGGTTCGGGTGGGTCGATCAGGGGGACGAAGGCATCGGGAGTCTGCAGCATGCTCGGAAGAAATTTGTAAAGGTTGCTCATCATACTCCCGCTGCCAGACGCTTGCGCGCATAGCAGCGGCGGGGCAGCAAAGCAAGCATTCATGCCCCATGACAGTGTTTTTTTTGCTGCACAACAAATCCGTTGCGTAAATGATACTGATAACGATTCTCATTTACGAAATAGCGCCCAGTTATTACAATACCGCTTATTCCGTCTCCATCGCCAGCCACTTGCCCGCGTGCCCAAGCACAGCGGCGCAGAGCCAGCCAGGAACCACCACCCTGAACTTATCGAGAGAGCAAGATGGCAATCAAGAGCCGCAAACACGCCCCAACCCGTTTCAACCAGCACATCGGCGCCGCCCTGGCCGTGATGCTGCTGCCCGTCGCCGCCCAGGCGGCCGACCCGGCCGGCCAGAGCGCCCCGGCATCGCAGCAAACCCTGAACGAAATCAAGGTCGTGGGCTCCAAGGAAAATGACTTCAAGGCCGAAAAAGCCTCGTCGCCGAAGTACACGGAAGATCTCGTCAACACAGCGCAAACCATCGTCGTGATCAAGAAGGAATTGATCGAACAGCAAGGCGCGCTGACCCTGACGGACGCACTGCGCAACACGCCCGGCGTCGGTACCTTCTTCCTCGGTGAAAACGGCAACACGAACACGGGCGACGCGGTCTACATGCGCGGCTTCGATGCGTCGGGCAGCATCTATGTCGATGGTGTGCGCGACGTGGGCTCCATCTCGCGCGACGTCTTCAACATCGAACAGATCGACGTGCTGAAAGGCCCGGCGGGCACCGACAGCGGCCGCGGTTCGCCGACCGGTTCGATCAACCTGGTCAGCAAGACGGCCACCATGGAAAACAAGTTCAATTCGCTGCTGACGGCGGGCAGCGGCAAGCAGAAACGCGCCACGGCCGACTGGAACCGCATCATCGACGCCGATTCCGGCACGGCTTTCCGCCTGAACCTGATGACGCAGGACAGCGGCAATCCGGCGCGCGACGAAGTCACCAACAAGCGCTGGGCCTTCGCGCCTACCGTCACCTTCGGTATCGGCAAGCCGACGCGCATCACGGCCAGCTACCTGCACGTGGATCAAAATAATGTGCCCGACGGCTTCGTGCCCACCATCGGCCTGCCCGGCTACAGCACGCCGGACAGTATCACGCCGACGAACAAGGTCATCCGCACTTTCCTGAATAGCGCCGCCAAGGTCGATCCGAAGAATTTCTACGGTTCCACCGCGGACCACGACAAGGTCAAGGCCGATATGGCTACCTTGCGCATCGATCATGATTTCTTGCCCAACGTGCAGATTCAGAACACCACGCGCTACGGCAAGACCCAGCAGGATTACCTGCTGACGGCCTTCATGGGCAGCACCGCCAACCTGAAGACGCCGGTGGCTACCGATCCGTCGACCTGGACCCTGGCGCGCTCGCTGCGCACCGTGAAGGATCAGGAAAACACGATTCTGACCAACCAGACCGTGGTCAGCGCGCAATTCGATACGGGCGTGCTCAAGCACTCCGTGGTGGCCGGCGCCGAATTCACCAGCGAAAAGCAGACCAATTACAGCTATGTGCCCGCCAGCCTGGGCACCATGCCGGACGCCAATCTGTACCATCCGGACCCGCGCGCCCCCGTCACAGGCTACCAGCCCGTGCGCAGCGGCGCCTACAGCCAAGGCGAAGTCAACACGCAAAGCGCCTATGTCTTCGACACCGTCAAGTTCGGCGACAAATGGATCTTCAACGGCGGCGTGCGTTTCGATCACTTCAATACCACGTATGACGCCGTCACCCTGCAAACGGCCGTCGCCGCAGGCCAGGTGCAAAAATTGCCGGTGGGCACGCCTATTCCTGTTCACATCACCCTGAACGACACCTTCGCCAACGGCAAGATCTCGGCCCTGTACAAGCCGACGCCGGACAGCAGCGTGTATGCGCTGTGGGCCACCTCGAAGGCGCCGCCGGGTACCAACTTCACGCTGAGCACGGGCGCCAGCAGCGCGCAAAATCCGATCTATGATCCGCAGGAAACCACCACCAAGGAAATCGGCACCAAGTGGGATTTCCTGAAGCAAAAACTGTCGTTCTCGGCCGCCGTCTACCAGACGGACGTGAAAAATGAAGTAGAGCAAGATCCCGTCGACCTGATCTACTATCAGAATGGCAAGAAACGCGTGCAGGGCGTCGAAATCGGCATGGTGGGCGAGATCATGCCGAACTGGCTGGTCAGCGCCGGCTACACGCGCATGAATACCAAGGTCGAGTCGGGCAAGGTCGTCACGGCCAGCGGCATCAATAACCTCAGCTACACGCCAAAACAGGCGTTCACCAGCTGGACTTCGTACACCCTGCCCTTCGGCCTGAAGATCGGCGGCGGCGCGCGTTACGTGGGTGAAATGCTGCGCGGCACCGACGGCGCCGTCGGCACGCCGGCCCGCGTGGATGCCTACTGGGTCTTCGACGCCATGGCAACCTACACCGTCAACAAGAACCTCGACGTGCAGTTGAACGCCTACAACCTGGCCGACAAGACCTATGTGGCGGCCATCAACAAGTCCGGCTTCCGCTACACCCCGGGCCAGCCCCGTTCGTTCAGCCTGACGGCAAATATCAAGTTCTAAACACGCAGCGCGCCATATCAAGCCCCTCTACGGAGGGGCTTTTTTATTGTCCTGATAATCTTGTCTTTTTGCCGCACCACCACCCTGCCGCGACTAGCGTATGAAAAGTCATACAGCGATGGCCCGTCACGTCCAATATTTCGCGCAAGCACGCCAAATTGCGACATCTAAGCAACAAAAAAAGCTTCCTTAAATCAACAACTTAAGAAGTTAGGCCGCAAATTCCCATTTCAGGCATATCCTTTGCTATGTACAGGTTTTGCTGCAAATAATCGCTGGCACGCAAGGGCTTGTTTTTGAGAAATACTGACTCCAAGCTTGAGTTGCTCGCTATCAATAATCCGCTCACAGCGGCGTTTCACCGGAGGAGTCAAAATGAAAAAGAAACGGCCATTAACCCTGTACATCCTGATTGCCATGATCCTCGGCATTGCCGTCGGTTATGGATGCAACACCGCCTTCCCTGATGCCAAGCTCAGCGCTCAGATCGCTGGCAATATTTCCATCGTCACCGACGTCTTCTTGCGCCTGATCAAGATGATCATTGCGCTGCTGGTATTTTCCACCCTGACAGTCGGTATCGCCCACATGGGCGACGGCAAGACGGCGGGCCGCATCGGCTTGAAAGCCATGTGCTGGTTCGTGGTGGCCTCGCTGGTCTCGCTGGCGCTGGGCATGGTGCTGTCGAACCTGATGCAGCTGGGTACCAACCTGGGCCTGCCATTGCCGGACGTACACGCGTCAACCAATTTGAAAACGGCCGCCTTCACCTTGAAAGATTTCTTCACGCACCTGGTGCCGAAGTCGCCGATCGAGGCCATGGCCAACAATGAAATCCTGCAAGTGCTGGTGTTCTCGATCTTCTTCGGCGGCGCACTGGCCGGCCTGGGCGAATCGGGCAAGACCCTGACGGCCGTCGTCGACCAGCTGGCGCAAGTCATGCTGCGCATCACCGGCACCATCATGAACCTGGCCCCGCTGGCCGTGTTCGCCGCCATGGCCTCCGTCATCACCACCCACGGCCTGGGCGTGCTGGTCACGTTCGCCAAGTTCATGGGCGGCTTCTACGTGGGCCTGTTGTGCCTGTGGGCACTGCTGATCGGCGCTGGCTTCGTCGTCATCGGCCCGCGCATCTTCAAGCTCGTCGGCCTGATCCGCGAACCATTCCTGCTGGCATTCTCGACGGCCAGCTCGGAAGCGGCGTATCCAAAACTGCTGACGGCGCTCGACCAGTTCGGCGTGGACCGCAAGATTTCCAGTTTTGTGTTGCCAATGGGCTACTCCTTCAACCTCGACGGTTCGATGATGTACTGCACCTTCGCCGTGCTGTTCATTGCACAAGCCTACGGTATCGACCTGTCGATCGGCACGCAGATCACCATGCTGCTGCTGCTGATGCTGACCTCGAAAGGCATGGCCGGCGTACCGCGCGCCTCGCTGGTGGTGATTGCCGCTACCCTGAACCAGTTCAATATTCCGGAAGCGGGCTTGCTGCTGCTGATGGGCGTCGACCAATTCCTCGACATGGGCCGTTCGGCCACCAACGCGGTCGGCAATGCCGTCGCCACGGCCGTCGTCGCCAAGTGGGAAGGTGGCCTGGCCACCGAGGAAGAAGCCGCCGCGGCCAACGCCGCCAACCAGAACACGGAAAGCCATTGGGGCGAAGCGGATCACGCTAGCAAAGCCTGATAGCGCCATGGCCCGCCACAAGCGGGCCATTTATTTGTTGTCGATGTTGAGTAACAAGCAGTCAGGTAGTGCGATCAGTAGTCATTCCAACTTATTAGAGAGATTTTCATGAAAAAAGTCCTGTTTACCCTGCTGGCCCTTGGCGCAGCTTCCGGCGGTGCGTTGGCGCAATCGAGCGTGACCATGTATGGCGTGGCTGACGCCGGCCTGGTGTTCGACAAGGATGCGGCCGGCGACCGCCTGAACCGCGTCGCTTCCGGCATCGCCTCCGGCTCGCGCATCGGTTTCAAGGGCAAGGAAGACCTCGGTGCTGGCCTGGCCGCCATTTTCGTGCTGGAAAGCGGTTTCAATATCGATACCGGTACCTCGGGCCAGGGCGGTCGGCTGTTCGGCCGCCAGGCATATGTGGGCCTGACCGGCAACGCCGGCGCCGTCACCTTGGGCCGCCAATATACGCCGTACTACCTGGCCCTGCGCGACGTGGCCGATCCGTTTGTCATCGGCCTGGCCGGCACGGCGTCGAACATCATGGCGACGAATTACCGCGTCGATAATATGGTGCAATACAGCACGCCGACCTGGAGCAAGCTGTCGGCCGACCTGGCGTATGGCTTTGGCGAAGTGGCCGGCGACAATGCGAAAAACCGCAGCATGGGCGGCGCCGTGCATTACATCGACGGCCCGCTGAACGTGACCGTGACGCACCACCGCCTGGAAAATCCGCTGGCGATCCTTCATACGCGCAACACCCTGCTGGCCACGCGCTACGACTTTGGCGTGCTGCAAGGCAACTTCGGCTACGCCGACAACCGCGCCTTCGACGACAGCAAGAGCAATGACATCCTCGTCGGCTTCAGCGCCCCGTTCGGCGCCACCAAGCTGGTCGCGTCGTACATCCGCCACAACGACAAGAGCATTGCCAACCGTGACGCCCAGCAGTGGGCCATCGGCGCCTTCTATGCGCTGTCCAAGCGCAGCGACCTGTACACAGGTTACGGCCACATCAGCAACAAGAACGGCGCTCCCTACAAGGTTGGCAATGCCACCGACGATGGCACCGGCACCAGCGGTTTCAATTTAGGTATGCGCCACACGTTCTAAGGACGTCGGCCAAAATCTACTGCGCGGCGCGCTTTGCGGCCGGCGATGCTCACCGTACTAGAGTACGGTTGCGCTTCTCGGCCACAAATCACTGCCGCTCGCTACGATTTTTTCGGACGTCGTGAAGTCCGTGAAATATAGGCGTGAGCCGCCGGATGCACATCCGGCGGCTTTTTTATTTCCGCGATTACTTAAATGCGATACTGTGGGTTCTTGCAAGTTGGCAGCTGATTTTATGAATAGCAGTAACAAACCCTCCCTTTCCTGGCGCCAGCGCCTGGCGCAACGCTCGGGCCGCGAAACGCTGGCCTGGGGCGTGGTGCTGGCAGCGTGCCTGACGACCGTCTGGCTCGTGTATTTCTGGACGGAGCGCATCGCCATCGGCAAGCTGCAGGCGAGTGGCGCGCAGCGCCTCGAGGTGTATGTCAGCAGCCTGGAAAACGCGCTGGAGAAATACGATTTCCTGCCCAAGACGCTGGAACTGAACCGCGACGTGATCCGCCTGCTGCAGCACCCGGAAGACCCGGTGCTGGTCGATACGGTCAACCATTACCTCGAGCAGATGAATGCCCAGGCGAAATCGTCGACCATTTTCATCAGCAACCTCGACGGCAACACGCGGGCCGCCAGCAATTGGCAGCAGCCCGACAGCTTTATTGGCGACAATATCTCGTTCCGCCCCTACGCGCAGGATGCCCTGCGGGGCACGCCGGGGCGCTTTTATGGCGTCGGCACGACGCGGCTCGAGCCCGGCTACTTCTTTGCCCATGGCATCTACCAGAATGGCCACATGCTGGGCCTGGCAACGGTCAAGGTGAACCTGGAAACGCTGGAAAAACGCTGGGTGCAAGGCGCGGACAAGGTCATGCTGGCCGATGAGCACGGCGTGATCTTTCTCAGTTCCATGGCGGACTGGAAATACAAGACCCTGGCGCCGCTGTCGCCCGCCATCGTCGAAGAACTCAACCGCACGCGCCAGTATTACTCGAAGCAGCTCGAAGCCATCCCCTTCGTCTCGGACCGCCAGCTGGGCAATGGCGCACGCGTGATCAGCGTGCGCGAGCAGGAACACGCCGACACGCCACCAAAGATCAGCTCCAGCGTCATGACGCAGATCAAGCTCAAGTCACCGCAAGGCTGGACATTTATCTACCTGTCCGACCTGGCGCAGGCAAAAGCCAGCGCGCGCGCGGCGGCCGCCTTCTCTTGCGTGCTGCTGGGTTTTTTCATGCTGCTGTTCTTTTACCTGCGCCAGCGCCGCGCGGCCGTGGCGCAAAAATTGCGCGCCCGCGAAGACTTGCAGCATGCCTACGACAACCTGGAAGCCATGGTCGAGGAACGCACCTCGGAACTCAATGCCATGACGCAAAGCCTGAGCCAGGAAATCGAGGTGCGCAGCAAGGCTGAGCAAAAACTCCACATCACGCAAAACGAATTGTTCCAGGCCGGCAAGATGGCCGTGCTGGGGCAGATGTCGGCCAGCATCACGCATGAACTCAACCAGCCGCTGACGGCGCTGCGCACCATGTCCGACAATGCCGTCATCCTGCTCGAGCGCGGACGGCTCGACGATGCGCGGCGCAACCTGGCGAAGATCTCGCAAATTGCAGCCAGGATGGGGACCATTACGGGTCAATTGAAGATTTTTGCGCGCAAATCGACCACCAGCCTGACTTCCGTGTCGATACCCACGGCGATCAGCAACGCGCTGTTCCTGGTCGAGCGCCGGCTGCAGGTTGAAAATGTGCGTTTCACCCTGCAATTGCCGCCCGAAGACATCTTCGCCATGTGCGAAAGCAACCGCCTGGAACAGGTGCTGGTGAACCTGTACGCCAACGCGCTCGATGCCATGAATGGCAGCGACGTGCGCAGCCTGCGCGTGTCCGTCGCATGCACGCCCGAGCACGTGCTGATCCATGTGGCCGACACGGGACCGGGCCTGTCGACGGAAGTGTATGAACACCTGTTCGAACCGTTCTTCACGACCAAGCCGCAAGGACTGGGACTGGGCCTGGGCCTGGCCATTTCCGAACAGATCACGCGCCAGTTCGGCGGCGTGCTGCGCGCCGAAAACGCCCCCGGCGGCGGCGCCATCTTCACCATCGAACTACAGATTGCAACGCAGGAGGAAAAACATGTTTGACGGCTTGAAGGTCTTGCTGGTCGAAGACGACCCCACCGTACGCGAAGGCAGCGAGCAGGCACTGCAGCTGGCCGGCCTGGACGTGCTGGCCTTCCACTCGGCCGAGCTGGCCTATAAACTGCTCACGCCCGATTTTCCCGGCATCGTCGTCAGCGATGTGCGCCTGCCGGGCATGAGCGGCCTGGAATTGCTGCAAGCGGTCAAGACGCTCGATGCCAACCTGCCCGTGATCCTCGTCACCGGCCACGGCGACATCACCATGGCCGTGCACGCCATGCGCACGGGCGCCTACGATTTCATCGAGAAGCCCTACTCGTCCGAACAACTGGTCGACGTCATCCTGCGCGCGCTGGAAACGCGGCGACTCACGCTGGAAGTGCACAGCCTGCGCCGCCAGCTCGAGGACGGCGGCGGCATCGAATCACGCCTGCTGGGCAATTCCGTGGCGATGCGCGACATACGGCGCTTGATACTCGACGTTGCCGACGAGCCGGCGGATGTGCTGATCTATGGCGACACGGGCACGGGCAAGGAAATGGTGGCCCGCTGCCTGCACGACTTCAGCCACCGCCGCAAGCATAACTTTGTCGCCGTCAACTGCGGCGCGATTCCCGAAAGCATATTTGAAAGCGAAGTCTTCGGCCACGAACCGGGCGCATTCACGGGCGCGGCCAAGCGGCAGGTGGGCAAGATCGAGCACGCGGACCACGGCACTTTCTTCCTCGACGAAATCGAAAGCCTGCCCCTGTCCCTGCAAGTCAAATTGCTGCGCGTGCTGCAGGAACGCTATATCGAACGGCTCGGCTCCAACGTGCCCACGCCCGTCGACGTGCGCGTCATCGCGGCGGCCAAGCTGGACCTGGAAGACTTGTCGCAGCAGCAGAAATTCCGCAGCGACCTGTACTACCGCCTGAATCTGATCGTGCTGCATTTGCCGCCCTTGCGCGAACGGCGCGAAGACATTCCCATCCTGTTCGAGCACTTCGTGCTGGCCGCGGCCGCCCGCTACAACCGCGCCGCGCCCGTGGTCTCCAGCGCGCAGATGCGCAACCTGATGGCCCACTCCTGGCCCGGCAATGTGCGCGAACTGCGCAATATCGCCGACCGCTTCGTGCTGGGCATCGCCGGCGGCGCTTCGAGCCTGCTGGCGGGCAATCAGGCCAGCCCCCTGTCGCTGGCGGAGCAGGTCAACGGCTTCGAACGCGCGCTGATCGAACAGGAACTACGCGCATATTCCGGCAACGTCAGCGAAGTAAGCACGGTACTCGGCTTGCCGAAACAGACCCTGTATCACAAGATGCAAAAGTACAATCTGGTGGCGGAAGAGTTCAGATAAGCACGCCGACACGGCCCGTGCGCAGCGGCGTCACCCAGTCGGGCCGGCCATTGGCCAGCGCCAGCCGCGCCGCCTGCTCCCAGTCATACGCGACGGCATGGAAGTGCGCCGCCCAGGCTCCATCCGCGCCCTGTTCAACGATGGCATAGCGCGCATGCGGCGTGCCGTTTTCCATCACGTGCGGATAAGCATGATCGTCGTCGTAGGCTTGCAAGCCCACGCTGCCCGGGTTGACGATCAGCCGCCCATCGGCCAGGCGCACCTGGCGCGGCATGTGCGTGTGGCCGCACAGGATCAGGGCCGCGTCGGCCTCGCCCGCGCGTTCGGCCACCTCCTGCGACGTGGCGGCGCGGCTGCCCTGCGGCGTGACGCTGTCGAGAAAATACACGAGGTCGCTTTGCGGCGTGCCATGCACCAGCAGCACATCGTGACGCAAGCGCAAGGTGGCGGGCAGCGCATTGATCCACGCGAGTTGCTCGGGCAACAATTGCGCGCGCGCAAAGGCATCGGACTCGCCCATGCGGGCAGGGTCGCCGAACAATTGCCGCTCGTGGTTGCCGCGGATGGTGGGCAAGCCGAGCCCCATCAGGCGCGCCGCCGTGGCGCGCGGCTGCAGATGGCCCGAGACGATATCGCCCAGATTGACGGTCACGTCGACCCCACGCCGGGCGATGTCGGCCAGCACGGCTTCCAGCGCATCGAGGTTGCCGTGGATATCGGAAATGGCGGCGATTTTCATGCGGTGTCTCCTCTTCTTGCACACCATTCTGCCCGCGTCCTGCGTTGCAGGCAATGCCGGTGTGTATACCAGCTGTTACACACGGTAGGACAAATCCGACGGCCACTTGCGCCGTGCGGCTACGTCATTTAAAAGTAACAATTGCTACCATTTCCTCATTGCACTGTTGCCCAGCGTGGGCCGCCCAAAGCATCGCAACAGTTTCACTTTATTCTGAGGAGTTGTCCCATGGTTGTTACGTCCGTCCCCGCCCGCCTGTCCCCACCACGCCTGCGCCATCTCGCCTTGCGCAGCACCATGATGCTGGGCGTGCTGGGTATGGCCACGACGGCGGCCACGGTGCGCGCCGAGCCATCGCCCACGCTGGACCGTGTCAGCATTTCGGTCGGGGCGTTTTCCGCCGATCCACGCATCAATATCGGCGCCGACACGCAGTTTGGCCGCATCGACGCGCCCGAATCAAAGCCCAGCCATACCACCATCCCGCGCATCAAGGCCGATGTGCTGATCGGCGACCGCCACGGCCTGGCATTCGACTACTACCGCTACGACAAATCCTACACGCCAAGCCTGACGGGCGAGACCATCATCAATGGCCAGCCCGTCACGGGCACGGCCACGGCGAATGCGGATCTGAAGCTGGACCTGGCCAAGCTGGCCTATAAATGGTGGCTGGGCAGCGGCAACGACACCTTCGGCATCGGCCTGGGCGCCGCCTACTACCACGCCGGCCTGAACGGCACGGCCACCGGCGTCGTCAATGGCGAAACGGCCACGGCGCGCGATTCCATCAGCGAGCACGCGTTTGCGCCGCTGCTGGAAGTGGGCTGGCGCCACGCCTTCACGCCGGACTTGCGCATGTATGCGGAAGCGTCGGGCATCAAGAAAAATGGCGGGCGCATCAACGGCCACATCTACGGCGGCAATATCGGCGTGGAATGGTTTCCGTTCAAGAACATCGGTTTCGTGGCCGATTACGGCATCTCGAAAATCAAGCTGCACCGCGACAGCGAACGCGATGCCGACCTGAACATTCGCCTGACGGGACCGTCAGCGTATGTGAAAGTGCGCTTCTAAACCAACTCAGGCCGCCGGTTTCAACAGGTATAGCTGAAACTGCGGCAAGGCCGCATCGTCGTAGGCCTCGACCCTGGCAAACGGCAGGCGCGCAAACGCCTGCCGCCAGAAGGCGCAGGCAGCGGCATCGGTGCGAAACATCGCCACCAGCCACGTCTGCTCGCTGTCCAGCAGCACCCTGCGCACCACTTCCAGCGCCACGCCGCAGCGGCCATCGGCCAGCAGCGCCTCACCGCTCCAGGCGGCATTGTCATAACAGTACAGTTGAAACAGCCGCGCCAGTGCCTCCTCTTCGCCCGGGGCAATGGCGCGCAAGGCGATGATCTTGTGTATGGCATGCATGAAACGCTTTCCTCCGCGGTGGTATCGAACCAGTGCGCGATGGTATCACCGTCACTCATCCCCGCCTGGGGCATTTCATGCCCGTCTTTCCACCTCCGGTCGCAAAAAGATTACTTTTTTCCAATTGCTTATATATTATTGTCTTTAAGTAACATCCGCCATCGCGGTTGACAGAAAACAGGGGCGATCCCCTTGCACAGACCGGCAGACAGGTATCTGCCGGCTTTTTTAGACCCAAGCTCTGGAGAGTGCTGCACATGCTATCGATCAAACAGCTGAACAAAACGTATGCCAATGGCGTCAAGGCCATCAACGATGTCAGCCTGGAGATTCCCAACGGAATGTTCGGCTTGCTGGGACCGAATGGCGCAGGCAAGTCCTCGCTGATGCGTACCATTGCCACTTTGCAAGATCCCGACAGCGGCAGCATCCATTTCGATGGCCTCGATGTGCTCAAGGACAAGGCCGGCTTGCGCCGCCAGTTGGGCTACCTGCCGCAAGATTTCGGCGTCTATCCGAAGGTCAGCGCGGAAACCTTGCTCAACCACTTTGCCGTCTTGAAAGGGTTGACGGAAAAGGGCCCGCGCAAGGAAGCCGTGGAAGCCTTGCTGCAGCAAACCAATCTGTGGGAAGCGCGCAAGCGCAACCTGGGCACGTATTCGGGCGGCATGCGCCAGCGCTTCGGCATCGCCCAGGCCCTGCTGGGCGCACCGCGCCTGGTGATCGTCGATGAGCCCACTGCCGGCCTGGACCCGGACGAACGCAACCGCTTCCTGAACCTGCTGGCGAAGATCGGCGAGCAAGTGGTGGTGATTCTGTCGACGCACATCGTCGACGACGTGACGGACCTGTGCCCGCGCATGGCCATGATCGTCAAGGGACAGGTGCTGGTGCAGGGCGAGCCGCAAGCGGCCATCGACACCCTGCACAACAAGGTCTGGCGCCGCAGTGTCACGACGGACGAACTGGCGCAGTACCAGCAAACCTTGAACGTGCTGTCGACGCGCCTGGTGGGCGGCAAGCCGCAAATCAATGTGTATGCCGACAGCCAGCCCGACAGCGGCTTCGTGCAGATCGCCGCCGATCTGGAAGACGTGTATTTCCTGCACGTGCGCAACGCTGCCCGCCACGGCGCCGCCGCTCCCGCTGCCGCACCGGCCGCCTCGGCCGCCGTGGCAGCGTAAGGGGCCGCCATGTGGAAGGAATTTTTCAAGTTTGACCTCGCCTACCAGCTGAAACAGCCGCTGCTGTGGGTGTTTGCCGTCATCATGGCCCTGATGGCCTTTGGCGCCACCACCAGCGACTCGGTGCAGATCGGCGGCGCCATCGGCAACATCAACCGCAACGCCCCCACGGTGGTGGCGCAGATGCTGGGCATCTTCAGCCTGCTGGCGATGTTTCTCGTCACCGTCTTCATCGCCGGCGCCGTGCTGCGCGACAGCGAAGTGGGCATGGCCGACATGCTGTTCGCCACGCCCATGCGCAAGTGGGACTACCTGTTCGGCCGCTTCGCCGCCGGCTTTGTCGCCTGCCTGGTGATCTTCGTCGCCATTGCCCTGGCCACCATGCTCGGCCCCGTCATGCCCTGGGTCGATGCGCAGCGCGTGGGCGCGTTCTCGCTGCAGGCGTATGCCTGGAGCTTCGCCGTCATCGTCATCCCCAACCTGCTCTTCATCGGCGCCCTGCTGATGCTGCTGGCGGCCACCACGCGTTCGATGTTGCTCGTCTACGTGGGCGTGCTGGGCTTTTTCGTGCTGTGGGCCATGGCCGGGGTGTTTACGCGCGACATCAACAATGAATGGTATGCCGTGCTGCTCGACCCCTTCGGCGTGCGCGCCTTTGGCCGCATGACGCGCTACTTCACGGCCGCCGAGTCGAATGCCAGCCTGCCGCCACTGTCCGGTTTCCTGCTGGCCAACCGCTTGCTGTGGCTGGGCATCACCGTCGTGCTGTTTGCCGCCACCGTGATCCTGTTCAAGCCGCAGCGCACGGGGACGGGCAAGCGCCTGTTCGGCAAGCACAAGGCCGAAACTGTCGCGCCGGCCGTCACCGCGCCGCTGCACCTGCCGCGCAGCGTGCCCACCTTTACGGCCGCGACAGCCTGGCGCCAGTGGTGGCAGATCCTGCGCTTCGATGCCGCCGGCGTGTTCAAGAGCGTGCCCTTCCTCGTCATGCTGCTGTTCGGCGTCATCAACCTGATCGCTGGCTCCAGCGTGGGCAAGAACATGTACGGCACGGCCGTGTATCCGATGACGCATTTGATGCTGCAAAGCATCAACAACAGCTTCAGCTTCCTGTTGATCATCATCGTCACCTTTTATGCGGGTGAGCTGATCTTCAAGGAGCGCCAGGTCAAGATCGCCGACGTCAGCGATGCCATGCCCGTGCCCGGCTGGGTACCGCTGCTGGCCAAGTGCACGGCCCTGGTCGGCGTCATCGCCGGCTTCCTGCTGGTGGGCGTCGTCACGGCCATCGGCTTCCAGCTCTACAAGGGCGGCGCGCCCGTGGAACTGGGCCTGTACCTGCAAGGCACCTTGCTCGCGTCCCTGTTCTTCGTGCTGATGGGCTTGTGCGCCCTCACCTTGCAGGTGTTGTCGAATAACAAGTTCATCGGCTATCTGCTGGTGATCCTGCTGATGGTGGCGCAAGCCGTGCTGGGCATGCTGCACCTGGAACACAACCTGTACGCCTTCGGCGGCACGCCGGCCATCAAGTATTCGGACATGAATGGCTACGGCCACTTCTTGACGGGCTGGGCCTGGTTTGCCCTGTACTGGAGCCTGTTTACCGTGGCCCTCGTCATGCTGGCCCATGCGTTCTGGGTGCGCGGCCTGTCCGCCGGCTGGCGCGCGCGCGCGCGCCTGGCCCGCCAGCGCCTGCAAGGCGGTGCCGGCGCCGCCCTCGCCGTGGTCGTGCTGTGCTGGGCAGGCACGGGCGGCTGGATTTTCTACAACACGAACGTGCTGAACAAGTACGAGACGTCGAACATCGGCATGGACAAGCAGGCCCGCTACGAGAAATTGTACAAACAATACAAGGACTTGCCGCAGCTGAAGATCACCGACGTCCAGGCCAGCGTGGATATTTATCCTGAGCAACGCAAGGTCTTGATCAAGGGCCACTACCTGCTGCAGAACAAGACGCAGCAGCCGCTCGATACCCTGCGCATCCAGCTCAACCCGGACCTGGAAACGCATTGGTTGAACTTGCCTGAGCACAAGCTCGTGCTCGATGACAAGGAACTCGGCTTCAGCATCCTCAAGCTGGCCCGGCCCCTGGCGCCGGGCGCCACCCTGCCGCTGGACTTCACGGTGGCCGTCACGCATCAGGGTTTCACCAACGACGGCGCGCCGGGCCAGGTCAACCTGAACGGCAGTTTCTTCAACAACCAGGCCTTCTTCCCCCACTTCGGCTACGCGAAGGAAATGGAGTTGACGGACCGCAATGAGCGCCGCAAACGTGGCCTGGGCGAACCGCAGCGCATGGCCAAGCTGGAAGACACCTCCGCGTATGGCAATACGGTGCTGGGCGGCGATGCCGACTGGATCCATTTCGACACGACGGTGTCCACCAGCGGCGAGCAGATCGCGCTGGCGCCTGGTTACCTGCAGGCAAGCTGGGAAAAGGATGGCCGCCGCTATTACCGCTACAAGATGGACCAGCCGATGATGCCGTTCTTTGCCTACCTGTCGGCGCGCTGGGAGGTCAAGAAGGGCGACTGGCATGGCGTGCCGATCGAAATTTATTTCGACAAGAAGCATGGCTACAACACGGACCGCATGATTACCTCCGTGCAAAAGTCGCTCGACTATTACACCGCCCAGTTCACGCCCTACCAGCACAAGCAGGTGCGCATTCTGGAATTCCCCGGCTACCAGAGCTTCGCGCAGTCGTTTGCCAATACGATTCCGTATTCGGAAGGCATCGGCTTCATCGCCGACCTGCGCGACAAGGATGACATCGACTACGTGTTCTACGTCACGGCGCATGAAATGGCGCACCAGTGGTGGGGCCACCAGGTGATCGGCGCCAACGTGCAGGGCGCCAGCATGCTGATGGAATCGCTGTCGCAGTACTCGGCGCTGATGGTGATGGAAAAGGAATACGGCCGCGAAAAAATGCGCCGCTTCCTGCGCTATGAACTGGACCGCTACCTGAGCGGACGCGGCGGCGAAGCCATCGAGGAACAGCCGCTGGCGCGCGTGGAAGGACAGCAATACATCCACTACAACAAAGGCAGCCTGGTGTTCTACCGCCTGCGCGACGAGCTCGGCGAGGAAGTCCTGAACCGTGCCCTGAAACGCTATCTGCAGGACAAGGGCTACCAGCAGGCGCCGTTCACCACCACCCTGGAACTGCTGGCCACCATCCGCGCCGAAGCGCCGCAGGACAAGCAGGCGCTGATCACGGACCTGTTCGAGAAGATCGTCTTCTACGACAACCGCGTCACGCAAGCGTCGGCCGTACAGCGCAAGGATGGCCAGTGGGATGTCACCATGCAGTTGCACCTGGCCAAGCTGGAGTCCGACGGCAAGGGCAAGGAAAGCGCGCGCGCCTATGACGAGCCGGTGGAAATCGCCATCTTCGCGCGCGCCCCTGGCGCCAAGGAAAAGGATGAAAAAGTCCTGTTCACGGACAAGCGCAGGGTGTCGGGCAGCGACCCGGTGATCACCATCACCGTGAAGGACAAACCGTTCGAAGTGGGTGTTGATCCGTACAACAAGATGATCGACCGCGTGCCGCGCGATAACCGCAAGGAAGTCACGTTCAATTAAGGCTAGCTTCAGGGCGCTTGATGCTACGCAAACAGGCCACGCCGTCACCGACAGCGTGGCCTGTTTTTTATGCCGTCCGTGTTTTAACGGTACACGAGACCACCATCGATCAGCGGCGCCTGGCCCGTCATGTAGTCCGAGTCCGGCCCCGCCAGGAAGGAGACCAGCCCCGCCACGTCTTCCGGCGTCTCGGCACGTCCCAGCGCGATGCCGTCCACGTATTTCTTGTACGTCGCACCCAGTTCGGCGCCAGTCAGTTCGGCCATGCGCTTGTCGATCTCGACCCACATGTCGGTACCGACAACGCCGGGGCAATACGCGTTGACGGTGATGCCGTCGGCCGCCAGTTCCTTGGCCGCCGCCTGCGTCAGCGCGCGCACGGCAAACTTGGTGGCCGAATACACGCCCAGCAGGGCGAAGCCGTCATGCCCGGCGATGGAACAGGCATTGATGATCTTGCCCTTCTGCTGGCGTTTCTTGAACGTCTTGGCGGCCGCCTGGATGCCCCACAGCGTCCCTTGCACATTGATGCGCATGATGCGGTCGACTTCTTCCGGCGTGACGTCGAGCAAGGGCTGTACTTGCGCGATGCCGGCATTGTTGACGATGATGTCGAAGCGGCCCAATTCTTGTTCGGCAAACGCCACGGCGGCGCTCACCTGATCGAGCTGCGACACGTCGGCAATGAAGGTGACGGCGCGGCGGCCCAGCGCGCGCACTTCGGCGGCGGCCGCGTCCAGCTTGTCCTGGTGCAAATCCACCAGCGCGATATCGGCGCCATCCTTGGCCAGGCGCAAGGCGATGGCCTTGCCGATACCTTGCGCGGCACCCGTGACCAGCGCGACTTTTCCGGAAATACCCATTTGCGTTCCTTTCAGTACAGGGAAAAAGAGCAGCAAAAAACCGGTCCGGCGCAGCGGCGCCCGCGGCCGGTTCCGCAACGTAGAGACGCTTCAGCCTACCTGAAATTGGCATTTTGCCGCAGCTTGAAACGTGCGCAGCCAAAAAAAGTACCTGGATCAAGAAAGGGGGAAAAAACCATCCTCGAACTGGCCATGCGCGCGCTGCCGTACAGGCGCCTGGCAGCCGCTGGCGTAAGATGGGCGGCATTCATCCACGTTGAAAGGAGTGCCCTATGCTGCATCGTCCACTGCCCCTCCGCGCCAGCCTGCTGCTGGCGGCCCTGGTTTTCACCACGCCCGCCTGGAGCGCCGATCCGGTCCACAAGGAAACCGTCGAATTGACGGCAGGCAAGAACGCGCACAGCGTGAAAGGCAAGATCAAGGGCTACGCCACGGCCGAATACACGCTCACTGGCAAGGCTGGCCAGACCCTCAGCGTCAAGCTCAAGACCAATCAGCCATCGAATTACTTCAACATCCGCCAGCCAGGCCAGGACGAAGCCCTGTTCATCGGCTCGACCAGCGGTAACAGTTACCAAGCGAAACTGCCGGCCGATGGCGAGTACACAGTGCAGGTGTATTTGATGCGCAACGCGGCGCGCCGCAATGCGGTGGCCAGCTACAGCCTGGAGATGCGGCTGCGCGATTGAGTCTGCGGCAGCATGACCGCAAGGGGCGCAAAAGATGCGAGAGCACTGCCCCGATCTTATCTGACCGGCTTCGCTGCCTGGCGGCGAGCGGCCACAAGTGATTCAAGCACCATGCCCGCCATCACTGCCAGGACCGGCATGATGGGTTCACGGTAGCGGAATATCACGTAAAACACCATGTGAACGCCGGTGTAGCACGCAAGCGCCAGCCAGAGCAGGGCGACCTGCCGATTTCTCAGCCGTGGAATCAGCAGCGTCCCCATCGCAGCGGCAAGCAGGACCAGGAACTGTATCGCCCACAACAGACGCACCAGCTTTTCTGCCGGCGACTGATCTCCCTTGCCGTCATGGAAGGGTGGCGCCCAGAAGTAAGCCGCTTTCTTCACGGCCAACGTCAGGAACGCTGTTGGATGGGCCTTTATCCAGGAAATCGCTTCCTGTTTCAAAGTCTCGGAGGCCTGGACTTCTCCCGTTTTCCGAAGGGCAGCCCAGGTAGGGCCACGTGGTGTCTCCGAGATGGACACAAACATGCCTGTCGCAGCCGGGTTGTTACCCACATACAGATTGAAGCCGCCATTGGTGTTCAAGACAGGTGCGCCTATCACTTGCATGTTTCTGAGCAGCCATGGGCCAGACATCACCAACGCCACGGACAGCGCGAGCATGGCCATGCTTGCGCGCTGCGCCATCGAGGCGGGAGACAGCAGCAACGCCAATGCAAGGACCGCCAGCAATGACAAGGCAGCATTGCCAGTCAATGCCAACAGACCCAGGAGTGCCCCGCACCCGATTGCCACGCTATGCGAGGGCCGGCGCGCCAATCGCAGTGCGCACCACATGACACCCAGCATCAGGGGCATCATCAAGTTTTCCTTGGCCAGATACATCCCATAGATACCGTTCGGCAGGTATAGCGCCCAGGCGAGTGCGGCGATGAGACGCCCCAACCTGCCTGCGCCGGCTTCCTTGGCCACCAGATAGCACAGGATGATTGCCACCCCTCCCAGGAACATGTTCACCAGGCGAACCGCCAGGAGGTCGTCGCCAAAGAGGAAAAAGACAGGGGCGAGAATAAACAGAGGATAGCCCACGTTGTACATCGCATGGTTGCCCATGCTGTCGACAATGCCGTTCCCGCCAAGCAAGTTAAGCGCCATGCTCCTGTAGGCAAGTTCATCGCCTTCCGGTACATGCTGGAAGCCGGCCATCGCCGCCGCCCTCAGGGCAAAGCCAATGCCTGCGATGATTGCCAGCCACAGCCAATCTCGCTGTTGCTGGGTGTCATGTTTTATCATTCATCAACTCCTTCCCACCAACAACACCCCTGCACAAATCAGCACCACGCCAATCACGCGGGGCAGGCTGACCTGCTCGCCCAGCAGGTAAGCGATGGGCAGGGTGAGCACGAATCCCAGGCCGACCAGGGGATAGGCCTTGCTCACCTCCCATTGCGACAGCACGCCCAGCCAGGCCACCGCTCCCAATCCATACAGGAGGAAGCCCCCCAGGACATATTTGTCCGTGAGGATAGTGATGAGAGTCATGCAGGACTTGGGCTCAGCCATCATCGCCTTCACCGCTGCACCGGACATGCCGGTCTTCAATAAGAACTGCGCCATGACGGAGAGCGCGATGCTCAGGATGGCAATGCAGAACGTTGTCATGGATAGCTACCCAATACGAGGAAATGCGCCCCCAGCATGATGGCCACCATGGCGCAGACGGTCATGCGGCTAGCGTGGTCCTTGAGGGCGTAAATCACCGGGTCATCGTGCATTTCTCCCCGGGAGGTTTTCACCCACAGGCGCGCCAGCCAGTAAATCAATCCCAGGGCAACCAGCCACAGCATCTGCGGGGTGCCATAGCGCCCCTGCGTTTCCGGCGCACTGATGAACAGCCCGAACACCACCACGGCAGAGAGGGCCGCCCCACCCCCCAGGGGCCACAACACCGCCAGGTCGGTCACCCGGTAATCGCGTCCACGCGTGGCTGCCTTGCCATTCTCTTCCAGGGTGACCAGTTCCGCGCAGCGTTTCACCAGGGCGAGGCTGAGAAACATGAAGACCGAGAACGCCAGCAGCCAGGAACTGGTGGCGGCACCAATGGCAACGGAACCGGCCAGGATGCGCAAGGTGTACAGCAGGGACAGCATCAGCACATCGATCAGTACGTATTCCTTGAGCACCCAGCTGTACGCGCTGGTCAGCACGAGGTAAAGCAGGAGCATCAGGAGGAAGGCATGGGACACGCAGAAGCCCAGCACGAGGGCCAGCAGCAACGCCGCCGCCGCCACGACCAGGCCCTTCAGAATCGGCAGGCGGCCACTGGCAAAAGGGCGCAGCCGCTTGCGGGGGTGGGCCCTGTCGCTGTCCAGGTCCCACAGGTCGTTGACCATGTAGGTGGCGGAGGCGGCCAAGGAGAAAGCCAGGAAGGCCACGGCCATGGTGATCAACTTGCCCAGGTCGAGGAAGGAGAATGCCGTCAGCAGGGGGACGAACAGCAACAGGTTCTTTAACCACTGGTGGACCCGCAGGGCTTGCATCCACACGCCAGGCCCGCCGCGCTCACCCGGAAACTCGCGTTCGATCGGGACATGCCGTCGGACGGTGTGGCCCGTACGCCAGGCAACATCGACCAGCACCGCCGCCTTGGCGGCTTGCCAGATGGGGATATCTGCCTTGCTGTCGCCAGCATACACAAAGCATGGCCCGACCTGCTCCTGAATGGCTTGCAGCTTGGCCCTGCCCTTGAGGTTGTGACCGGCTTGCGTCGCCAGCACCTTGTCAAACAGGCCCAGGTGCCTGGCCACGCTGCAGGCAATCGAATGGTGGGCCGCCGTCGCCAGGACAATCATGCGGCCCTTGCGCTTTTCCTCGCGCAGGTAAGCCAGCAGGGACGCACGGTAAGGGAGGTGTTCGCCCGAGATGCTGGCATGCGCCGCAATGGCTTCCTTGAAGCCTGCCCGCCCTCGCATGAGCCAGAACGGCATGCGCAGCAAGTTGAGCGGGGATTGCTTCACCACCTTGACGACGGATTCAAGCAGGGTATCGGTTGGCGTCAGCGTGCCGTCAAGATCGACAACCAGGGGCGCTTTGGTCGAAATAGCCACCATGGTCTCCCTATTCTGGTGTGGCACTGCGGATGAAGTACCGAGAGCAGTCCTTAAATTATAGGGGGAGCCATGATGGCGATCACCAACATAGATCAAGGAAGAGAGCGCTTATCCGCTTGAACTGAAGGCCGGCAGCACCGAAAAGTGACCCCAACATCCAATAAAAACGCCTCGCAAATCAAGGATGTGCGAGGCGTTGTTTACCGCTGAGCAGTATTGCGTCTTAGAACGGAATATCGTCATCCATATCCGAGAAGTTCGGCGCTGGCTTCGGTGCCGGGCGTGGCGCCGGGGCTGGGGCTGGACGCGGGGCTGGCGCCTGGCGCGGGGCCGGGGCGTCGTAACCGCCGCCACCACCACCACCGTAGCTGTCATCGCCACCGCCGGCGTCGCCGCCCATGCCGGAGCGACCGCCCAGCATTTGCATCTGTTCCGCGATGATGTCGGTTGCGTACTTCTCGACGCCGTCCTTGTCCGTGTATTTACGGGTTTGCAGACGGCCTTCGACGTAGACGGACGAGCCTTTTTTCAGGTATTGGCCGACGATTTCCGCCAGGCGGCCGAAGAACGAGATACGGTGCCACTCTGTCAATTCTTTTTGTTCGCCCGTATTGCGGTCCTTCGATTTGTACGAAGTGGCCACGGCGATGTTGGCGATCGCGTCGCCGCTAGGCATGTAGCGGATTTCCGGGTCACGGCCCAGATTGCCGACGATGATGACTTTGTTGACTGATGCCATGAATAACTCCTGATGAACTGCGGCGGGAGCCAAAACTCGCGCGCGTTAGATTTTTTACTAAACGACGATTATAAGCGAGTCGCCGGCGCAATGCGACTTCCGTTTCAGGCACAGGTCTTGCCATGCATTGAACGTTGCACGGTCTAAATTTTTTCTGCTGCGAGAAAAACAGCAAGATTGAATACTGGTATTATATACAGTGTTCAGCCATCTGCACGCATCTGTATCAAACTTTGTCGGGGCACGTTCGCCCGGCGGCGCAATCCGCCCATGGACGCCTCAGGCATGCAGAGCAAAACCCGGCTATAGTTACAGGTTGACCCGTTGTGGCTCCTCATCCGCACCCAGGCACAATGCGCCGGCCGCACCACTCACTGAAAGCAAGGCAATCACATGGAACAGATCCGCATTCGCGGCGCTCGCACGCATAACCTCAAGAATATCAATCTCGATTTGCCGCGCAATAAGCTGATCGTGATTACCGGCCTGTCCGGCTCCGGCAAGTCTTCGCTGGCCTTCGACACCCTGTACGCGGAGGGCCAGCGCCGCTATGTCGAATCGCTGTCGGCGTATGCGCGCCAGTTCCTGCAATTGATGGAAAAGCCGGACGTCGACCTGATCGAGGGCTTATCGCCCGCCATCTCCATCGAACAGAAGGCAACGTCGCACAACCCGCGCTCGACGGTGGGCACCGTGACGGAAATCCACGATTATTTGCGCCTGCTGTACGCGCGTGTCGGCACGCCCTACTGCCCCGACCACCCTGAAAACGCGCTGGCCGCCCAGTCCGTGTCGCAAATGGTCGATGCCGTGCTGGCCATGCCGGAAGACACCAAGCTGATGATACTCGCGCCCGTCGTCGCGAACCGCAAGGGCGAGCATGTCGACCTGTTCGAACAGATGCAGGCGCAGGGCTTCGTGCGCTTTCGCGTACAGAGCGGCACGCATGCGGCCAAGATCTATGAAGTCGATGACCTGCCGAAATTGAAGAAGACGGAAAAACATACGATCGACGTCGTCATCGACCGGGTCAAGGTAAACCAGGAAATCAAGCAGCGCCTGGCGGAAAGTTTCGAGACAGCCCTGCGCCTGGCCGATGGCCGCGCGATTGCCTACGAAATGGATACCGCGCAAGAACATGTGTACTCCAACAAGTTCGCCTGCAATGTGTGTGGCTATTCCCTGCAGGAACTGGAACCGCGTCTGTTTTCGTTCAACAACCCCATGGGCGCCTGCCCCGAATGCGATGGCCTGGGCCACATTGAATTCTTTGACCCGAAACGCATCGTCGCGTTCCCGAACCTGTCGCTGGCGTCGGGCGCCGTCAAGGGCTGGGACCGCCGCAACCAGTTTTACTTCCAGATGCTGTCGAACCTGGCCGCGTATTACGAGTTCGACCTGGACATGCCGTTCGAGCAGCTGGCACTGAATGCCCAGCAAGCCGTACTGTACGGTTCCGGCAAGCAAGTGATTCCGTTTACCTATGTCAATGAACGGGGCCGCACCGTCATCAAGGAACACACGTTTGAAGGCGTGGTCAACAATTTGCAGCGCCGCTACCGCGAGACGGATTCGATGGCCGTCAAGGAAGAACTGGCCAAGTTCATCAATGAAAAATGCTGTCCGTCCTGCGATGGCGCGCGCCTGCGCGTGGAAGCGCGCTTCGTCAAGGTCGGCACCGGCAAGCAGCAGCGCGCCATCTATGAAGTGGCGGCAAAACCGCTGCGCGAGACGCTGGAATTCTTTGAAAAACTGAAACTGACGGGCGCCAAGAAGGAAATCGCCGACCGCGTCGTGAAAGAAATCATTTCGCGTCTGAAGTTCCTCAACAATGTGGGCCTCGACTACCTGTCGCTGGACCGCAGCGCCGACACGCTCTCCGGCGGAGAGGCACAGCGCATCCGCCTCGCGTCGCAAATTGGCTCCGGTTTGACGGGCGTCATGTATGTGCTCGACGAACCGTCGATCGGCTTGCACCAGCGCGATAATGACCGCCTGATCGAAACGCTGAAACACTTGCGCGACATCGGTAACAGCGTGCTGGTGGTTGAGCACGATGAAGACGCCATCCGCACGGCCGACTACATCGTCGACATGGGCATCGGCGCGGGCGTGCACGGCGGCGAAATCATCGCCGAAGGCACCCTGCAAGACATTCTCAAAAACAAGAAATCGCTGACGGCGCAATACCTGAACGGCAAGCTGAAAATCGCCGTACCAAACAAGCGCCATGTCAGCAATCCGGAAAAGCAATTGGTCATTACTGGCGCGACGGGCAACAACCTGAAAAAAGTGTCGCTCAGCTTGCCGGTAGGCTTGATGACGTGCGTGACGGGCGTCTCCGGCTCGGGCAAATCGTCGCTGGTCAACGATACCCTGTATCCGGCGCTGTCGCGCCATCTGTACGGTTCGCAGACGGAACCGGCACCGCACGAATCGATCAGCGGCCTGGAACACTTCGACAAAGTCATTTCCGTCGACCAGGCGCCGATCGGCCGCACGCCGCGCTCGAACCCCGCCACCTACACGGGCTTGTTTACGCCGATCCGCGATCTGTTCGCCACCGTGCCGACCGCCAAGGAACGCGGCTACAGCGCGGGCCGCTTCTCGTTCAACGTCAAGGGCGGCCGCTGTGAAGCGTGCCAGGGCGATGGCGTGATCAAGGTCGAGATGCATTTCTTGCCCGACGTCTACGTGCCGTGCGACGTGTGTCACGGCAAGCGCTACAACCGCGAAACGCTGGAAGTGCACTACAAGGGCAAGAACATCACGGAAGTGCTGGGCATGACGGTGGAAGAGGCGCATGAGTTCTTCAAGCCCGTGCCCTTGATCGCGCGCAAGCTGCAAACCCTGCTCGACGTGGGCCTCGGCTACATCAAGCTGGGCCAGAGCGCCACCACCCTGTCCGGCGGCGAGGCGCAACGCGTCAAACTGTCGCTCGAGTTGTCCAAGCGCGATACGGGCCGCACCCTGTACATCCTCGATGAACCGACGACGGGCTTGCACTTCCACGACATCGACCTGTTGTTGAAAGTCATCCACCGCCTGCGCGACCAGGGTAACACTTTGGTGATCATCGAGCACAACCTGGACGTCATCAAGACGGCCGACTGGCTGGTCGACCTGGGCCCGGAAGGCGGCGCTGGCGGCGGGCAGATCATCGCCACGGGCACGCCGGAAGACGTGGCGCTGAACCCGGCCAGTGTGACGGGTAAATACCTGGGGCCGCTGTTGAAGCAATAAGCTGCAGCACTTGAAAAAATGGCGCGGATTGTCCAGACAATGCGCGCCATTTTTTGTTGCCGCGCAAACGTCAGGGCTTGCTCACCTTGTTGGCTTTGGCAACGCGTTCCAGTTTCGTCTGCAAGTAGGCCCAGGAGCGCTCAAGCGCATCGTGCAACGCCACGCCATCTTCCAGCAGGCGCGGCCCAAGCAGGCACATGCCCCGCAGCATTTCCGGCGACTGGCCGCGTTGGCCATTCCAGGCTTGCGCCGCCATCGCCTGGACTTTGTAGCGCTCGCCAGCCTTCTGGCTCTGCGTGTCGACCGCCTTGCCCTCCGCATCCGTCCACACGGTCTGGAAGAAACGGCCGGCGTCCTCATCGGACCAGACACCGCCTTGCTGCATGTCTGCAAGCATGCCATCGAGCGTCTTGTGATAGCGCGCCTGCTGCTCGCGCATGCGCTCGACATTGCTCTTCAGCTCCGCTTCCAGCGTGACGCCGTACTGCCGGGCATACTCGATACGCTCGCAATCCTGGCCGTGCTCGGCATGGGCGCTGCTACCGAGCAGGCAGGCGGCCACGGTGCCAAGGATGATGATCGTTTTTTGCATGTTTTGAGCAGGCATGACAGCAAATAATTTTCACAGGACAATTATTATAGCGGCAATAAAAAACGGCGCGGATTGCTCATGCAATCCGCGCCGTTTCTCTTTTTGCTAGCACCCCAGTCATTGCCGGCGTGTCATTTATCGCACGCCAGTCTTTGCCGGCGTGTTTCTCCCCCACTACTAACGCTTACTCAGCCAAACGCTTTTCCAGCGCAGCCTTGTGATCTGTCAATTCTTGCGGCAGATGATACGCGAGTTTTTCAAACAGTTCCGTATGCAATTTCAATTCGTCCCGCCACGCCGCCTTGTCGATCGACGTGATGGTGTCGAACTGTTCTTGCGTGAATGGCAAGCCATCCCAGTTCAGGTCGCCATACTGCGGCGTCGTGCCGAACAGGTTTTCCACGCCGCCCGCCGTGCCTTCGATACGTTCGAGCATCCATTTGAGCACGCGCATATTGTCGCCAAAGCCAGGCCAGACGAACTTGCCTGCCTCGTCCGTGCGGAACCAGTTGACGCAGTAGATCTTCGGCAGGGCCGCCGGGTTCACTTTACCCACCTTGACGCCCATGTCTAGCCAATGCTGGAAGTAATCGCTCATGTTATAGCCGATAAATGGCAACATGGCAAATGGATCGCGGCGCACGACGCCCATCTGGCCCACGGCGGCGGCCGTCGTTTCGGAACCCATGGTGGCAGCCATGTAGACGCCTTCGACCCAGTTGCGCGCTTCGGTCACCAGCGGCACGGTGGTCGAGCGGCGGCCGCCGAAGATGAAGGCCGAGATCGGCACGCCGGCCGGATCGTCCCAGGCCGCGTCGATCACCGGATTTTGCGTGGCAGCAACAGTGAAGCGCGCGTTCGGGTGCGCCGCCTTGGTGCCGGACGCTGGCGTCCAGTCCTTGCCCTGCCAGTCGATCAGGTGGCTTGGCGCTTCTTTCGTCAAGCCTTCCCACCAGACGTCGCCGTCGTCCGTCAGCGCCACGTTGGTGAAGATCGTGTTGTCGCGCATGGACGCCATGCAGTTGTAATTGGTTTTTTCGTTGGTGCCCGGCGCCACGCCGAAGTAACCGGCTTCCGGGTTGATCGCGTACAGGCGGCCATCGGCACCGGGTTTGATCCAGGCGATATCGTCGCCGATGGTGGTCACTTTCCAGCCATTAAAACTTGCCGGCGGGATCAGCATGGCGAAGTTGGTCTTGCCGCAAGCCGATGGGAACGCTGCCGCGACGTAATGCTTCTTGCCTTCCGGCGATTCCACACCGAGGATCAGCATGTGTTCGGCCAGCCAGCCCGGGTTGTTGTCGGACGCTTGCGCTTCCTGGTAGCCCATGTTCGAGGCGATGCGCAGGGCGAAGCATTTCTTGCCCAGCAAGGCGTTGCCGCCGTAGCCGGAGCCGAAAGACCAGATTTCACGCGTTTCCGGGAAATGCACGATGTATTTGGTGCTGTTGCACGGCCATTTCACGTCTTGCTGGCCGGCAGCCAGCGGCGCGCCCACGCTGTGCACGCACGGCACGAATTCGCCATCGGTGCCCAGCACGTCGTACACGGCGCGGCCCATGCGGGTCATGACCTTCATGTTGACGGCGACATACGGCGAATCGGACAGTTCCACGCCGATGTGCGCGATGGGCGAGCCCAGCGGACCCATCGAGAAGGGCACGACGTACATGGTACGGCCGCGCATGCAGCCGTCGAACAGGCCGTTCAGGGTGTGGCGCATTTCGCCAGGCTCGGTCCAGTTATTCGTCGGTCCGGCCGCTTCTTTCGTTGCCGAGCAGATATACGTGCGGTCTTCGACGCGGGCCACGTCGCTCGGGTCCGAGCAGGCCAGATAGGAATTCGGGCGCTTTTCGGCATTCAGTTTTTTCATGGTGCCGCTGGCAACCATGTCGGCACACAGGCGCTCGTACTCTTCCTGCGAACCATCGCACCAGTAAATACGTTCCGGCTTGGTCAGCGCGGCAATGTCGGCCACCCAGTTGATCAGTTTCTGTTGTTTAATATAAGCTGGGACGTTGAGTGCGGCGACGCCACCCATGACGGGCTGATTCATATTACCTCCAATACCAATAAAAGAAATTCTGGTCATTCCGGCAAGACAGGCAGCATCGTTGAGAGGTGGCTGCGGCTCACTGCGGGCGGCGTCTTCACGCGGGCAGGGCTCTGGTGTTGTCGTTTACCTGGATCATGCACCCAGGCTGCGGGAACAGTTTGCGCTATAACTATACTCAGGAAGCTTCAAAAGTGCCGGCGATTGTACACCCGCCAATCAGCTATTCTCGCAAAAATGTAGGAGAATAGCTTGACTAATGTAGTAGGCTATTCAGCATTTCCCGTATCCTGTTATTTCCCTACCAAATCCTCACTAAAATCGGCCATCCACCATGAAAATTGCCATACTCGATGATTACCAGGATGCCGTGCGCGGCCTCGATTGCTTCCCATTGCTCGATGGCCACGAGGTCAAAGTGTTCAGCAATACGGCGCGGGGACTGGGCCAGCTGGCCATCCGCCTGGCGCCGTTCGACGCGCTGGTGCTGATCCGCGAACGCAGCAGTTTCAACCGCGCCTTGCTGTCGAAACTGCCGAACCTGAAACTGATGTCGCAAACGGGCAAAGTCAGCGGCCACATCGACGTGGCGGCCGCCACGGAGCTGGGCATCGCCATCGCGGAAGGTGTCGGCTCGCCCACGGCGCCGGCCGAACTGACGTGGGCGCTGATCATGGCGGCGCAGCGCAAGATCGTTCCGTACGCGCAACATTTACAGGAAGGGCTGTGGCAAACGTCCTCCATCGAGCCGGCGCGCAACACGCTCGGCACGGTCTTGAAAGGGCGCACCCTGGCGATCTGGGGCTACGGCAAGATCGGACAATTGATCGCCGGCTATGGCCGCGCCTTCGGCATGACCATTCTCGTGTGGGGCAGCGAAGCGAGCCGCGCGGCGGCCGTGGCGGCCGGCGATACGGCGGCCACGTCACGGGAAGCCTTCTTTGAACAAGCCGACGTATTGAGCCTGCACCTGCGCCTGTCCGAGACGACGCGCGGCCTGGTAACAAGCGACGACCTGGCGCGCATGAAGCCAAACTCGCTGTTCGTCAACACCAGCCGCGCCGAACTGGTGGCCGAGGGTGCGCTGGAAGCGGCGCTGCAGCAGGGGCGCCCGGGCGCGGCCGCGCTGGACGTGTTTACGGATGAGCCCTTGCCGCCAGGCGCGCCATTGCTGCTGCTGCCGAACGTGCTGGCCACGCCACACCTGGGCTACGTCGAGCGTGACAGCTATGAACTGTACTTCCGCTACGCCTTGCAAAACGTCGTCGATTTTACGCAGGGTCAATGCACGCGCCTGCTCAATCCCGAGGTGCTGGCGCATGCGCGGCAAGCGCCTCAGGAGCGCTGAAACCCCTTGAGGAGGTCCGGCTCGCCCGTGATGCGGATGGCGGGCGCGGGCAGCGCGTGCCGGCCGCGCCACAGGCCGGCCCAGCCGGGTGGCCAGGCGATGTCCGGCCCGGCATACGGCGCCACGCCGGCGCGCACGGCCACGACCGGCACGGGCGGCATGTCCTGCAAGGGCTCGCCCGGGGTGCGCTGCATGTCCAGGCTGTACATGTAATTGGGCAACAAGGCGTCGCAAACGCGGCCAAACCACGCGCTATGGTCATCGTCGCGCCCCAGCGCCTGCGCCAGGCCTTGCGGATCGAAACGGGCCAGGGCATCGATCAGCTCGCCGGTGGTGGCGCCAGGCGTATCGCCCCAGCCCATCACGGGGTTGACGTTGTAATCGGCGCCCGAACCGTACCAGCCTTCGCGCCAGGGCCGCTGCATCCAGTCGCGCGGCCCCGTAAACAAATGCCAGCGCCAATGCAGGCCGGACGGCTTGGGCCAGGAATACAGATACAGTTTTTGATAGCCGGCCTGGTGCAGCTCGCACACCATGGCCATCAGACGCGCATGCGGCATGCGGTCGGGCGGCGCGCGGCGAAACAGGATCGCTTCGCCATCGGCAAACTGCACGTCGTCGGTCGACAGGTTCAGGTCCAGGGTGCGCGCTTCGCTGCCGAAACGGGCGGCGATCCAGCCCGTGAGCAAATTGACGGACGTGATGACGCCATAGCCGCGGTGGCGGTGAAAAATGACGGTGCCGGGAGCGAGCGCTTTCATACGGAGTCAGGGTGGCAGGCAAACAAAGAAACCAGTGTACTCACAGATGGCCAAATTTTCCAGATGCGATCCGCAACGGCCCGCAACGGACCCGCCATTCACGCAAGGCACACAATCCACGCTATCATGCGCGTCATTCTCCACTGACATCGTGACCACATCATGACTTTGCGCATACTCGCCACCGGCGGCACTTTCGACAAACACTACAACGAATTGAACGGTACCCTGGGCTTTTCCGACAGTCATTTGCCGGCAGCGATTGCCCGCGCGCGCATGACGGCGCCGGTGGCGCTGGAGCAACTGCCACTGCTCGACTCGCTCGACATGCAGGATGCGGACCGCCAGCGCGTGCTGGCCTCGTGCCGCGCGGCGCACGAAAAAGCCATCGTCATCATCCACGGCACCGACACCATGCGCGAGACGGCGCAAGTGCTGGGCGCGGCGAACCTGCAGCAAACGGTGATTTTGACGGGCGCCATGATTCCCTACGAAATCGACAACTCCGATGCCCTGTTCAACCTGGGCTTTGCCTGCGGCGTGGCGCAAACCTTGCCAGCCGGCGTGTACGTGGCCATGAATGGCCAGATCTTCGCCTGGGACAATGTGCAAAAGAACCGCGCCGCCGGCGTGTTCCAGCCCTTGTAAGCCGATGCCAGGCAGGATACAAAAAGCAGACTGAAAAACGGTCTGACTGAGATCCTGTCACAATTTAACAAGCCCGTTTTCAACGGGCTTTTTTTACGTTTTTCACTTTTCATAAATTCAGCAATACAACAGATTTCATCGAATTATTATAGGTAAAACATCAAATTGCCAATACAATAATTTTATGTTGTAAAAAAACACCATCTATCATTTATAAAAACACCGATATTAATAAATATAAAACTGTGATTTAACAATTGGCTTAAATATTCTTCTGTATCTATAATTTATTGCCAAATCCGACACGGTTGAGGTGCATTTTTTCTTGCTGAGACGACATAATGTTCGCCTCGACAAGTCATAAGTGCATTTATAACAATATTGCGCTAAGTAGTCTTCCACCTCCCACCGACGTGGTTCCGCCTACCGTACACGAGCACCCTGGTCATCTATCCGATGGCTTGAACGGTGCTCGTGTACCGCTTGTCGTTATTAAAACTACTACGGAGTAATTGTTACAATGGCATTTAAAGAAAAAATTGGCGTGCGCAGCGTACGCCTGGCCCTGACCGTCCTGGCAGGTAGCGTCTTGTTCTCTGGCCAATCCATGGCGGACGAAGCAATTCAAAAAGTTGAAATTACCGGTTCGAGCATCAAGCGTATCGCCGTCGAAGGCGCACTGCCAGTGCAGCGCCTGACGCAAGAAGCAATCGCCAAGACGGGCGCCACCACGGTTGCCGACCTGCTCCAGGCCCTGCCCGCCATGCAAGGCTTTACCGTCGGCGCCGCCGCGGCAGGCACCAACTCCGGTGGCCGCACCAGCGCATCGATCCACGATATCGGCGAAGACTACACCCTGGTCCTGCTGAACGGCCGCCGCATCGCGCCACAAGGCTCGGGCACTTCCGTCAACCTGAACGCCATTCCGATGAGCGCCGTTGAACGCGTCGAAGTGCTGACCGACGGCGCCTCGGCCCTGTACGGCTCGGACGCCATCGCCGGCGTGATTAACTTCATTCTGAAGAAGAACCAGCAAGGCGGCTCCCTGGAAGCCACCTACGGCGGTCCGGAAGACAAGGGCGGCAACGCCTGGAACACCAACGTGACCTATGGCTTCGGCGACATCGACGAAGACCGTTTCAACGTCTTGCTGTCGTACCGCCATGACGAGCAATCGAACTTGCGCGCTACCGACCGTACATTCGCCCGTTCGTCGCGTATTCCAGTGAGCTTTAACGGCAAACAATACGTCTACGACAAGACCGCCACGGGTACGGCGCCTGCCAACGCCACCGTGTCCGTCAAAGACAAGTCCGACTACCTCTTCAATCCATATCTGGCGAAGAATAACAATTGTGGCGCCGTGACCAATGCCCCACTGGCAGCCAATCAGCAGGCTTGCGGTTTCGATGGCGGTTCGACGGTTGAAATCGTGCCGGAATCGAAGCGCGACAGCCTGTTTACCCGCGCCAGCTACAAACTCAACGATTCGCTGAACGCGTTTGCCGAAGTCGCCTACTCGCGCTACGACCTGACCGCGCGCATCTCGGCCAATCCCGTGCAAATTCCGATTGGGCTGAACAGCGATCAATACAAGAATTACGTCCAGCGCTACTTGACGAAAGAACAAAACGACAACGTTACTTCCGTCACGGCCAACTACCGCATGAGCGACTGGGGCAATCGCACCACCAACACCATTACCGAGACGAAGCACTTCGTCGTCGGCGTCGAAGGCGAAATTGGCGCGTGGAACATCGATGCGGGCCTGACCTGGTCGCAAAATGCCATCAATGAACACTATATCGGTGGCTATGCGAAAACGGCCGATATGAAGGCCCTGCTGAAGAATCCGGCATTCGACCCGTTCCTGCCGGCAGGCACACCAACGCCGCAAATGCAAGCGCTGATCAACAATTCGCAATTCAACGGCTCGATCCGCACGGCATCGACCACCATGCGCGGCATTGATGCGCACGGTTCCCGCGAACTGTTCACCTTGCCAGGCGGCAAAGCCAACATCGGTATCGGCGCCGACTACCGCGAGTACAACTACGGCCAGACGCCGGACGCAGGTGCAAACACCAGCACCATCTACGGCTTCAACACCTCGCCACGTTACGACCTGAGCCGTTCAACCTACGGCGTCTTCGCCGAATTGCTGGCGCCGATTACCAAAACGGTGGAAGTCAGCCTGGCTGGCCGCTATGACTCCGTATCGGCGATCGACAATGGCGTCATCAACAAGACCATCGGCAAAGATGCCAATGCCAATACCTACAAGGTCACGGCACGCTGGCAGCCAGTGCAGCAACTGTTGCTGCGCGGCTCCTACGGCACGGGCTTCAAGGCCCCGGACATGCTGAGCATTGGTCAGCCTCTGGTCAACAACGGCTTTACCGGTGCTAACTGGAATTGCCCATTCCCAGGCGATGCGCTGTGCCGTGCCCCGAACAGCCAATACAATAAAATGGCTGGTGGTAACGAAAACCTGAAGCCGGAAAAATCGAAACAGTTCACCGTCGGTTTCCGTATCGAACCTAGCTCGGCATTCTCGTTCGGCGCCGATCTGTGGGACGTGAAAATTACCGACGCGGTTTCGGCCGTAAGTGAAGCGCAAGCGTTCAACAACCCAGGCATGTACCGCGACCTGTTCGGCATTTACGTCGAACCGACGACAAACAAGCCGTACTTTGCGTTCAAATCGCTGTCGATGAACATCGGCCAGACGCATAACCGCGGTATCGACTGGGACATGACGGCACGTAAGAAGTTTGATATCGGTAACTTCACGGCTAACCTGAGCGGCACCCATATGCTCAAGGCCGACTACACCGTACCAGGCACCAAGGATCAGTGGACCAACAACATGAACTACTACGGCATTTCCGATGCCGTGACGTTCCGTAACCTGATGAAGCTCAACATGAGCCTGGAATCGGGCAAACTGACCAACACGGTTGTCGTGAGCTACCGTAATGGCTACACCGACGCTTCGGCCGAAGTGGTCAACCTGGCCACCAGTGCAACGGAAAAAATCCGCCTGCACGTGCCTTCGTACACGACGGTTGACTTCCAGGGCCGCTATGCTTACAGCAAAGCGGTGACCTTGCGCGCGGGTATCAAAAACCTGTTCGACCGTGAACCGCCACTGTCGCTGCGCAGCTCGCGTGGTCACCAAGTTGGTTACGATCCACGCTATGCCGATCCAATGATGCGTTCGTTCTACTTCACGGCCCAGTACAAGTTCTAAGTTGACCTCGTCAACCTAGGCTGAGCCGACCAAGGGCCTTGCTAACGCAAGGCCCTTTTTTTCGTCCAAAGATCGCCATGCCAAGCGAGAGACGAAAAAAAAAGGAGCGTCAGCTCCTTTTCCGTACCTGCACAACTGCTTTTATGCAGTTGCTTCACCGCCCAATGCTTCGACCACGTCGGCCATCAGCTTGGCGAGCTCGCCCGTCATCAGCATCAGGTCGCCGTCGAAACGCTCGTCGTCGTTCTTCGTGCTCGATTCCGTTTCCTTGATCACGTCCAGCGGCTTGACGCTCTTGATGGCCAGGGACTCCGTCAGCACGAACGAAATCTTGTCGTTCCACGTCATGGCCAGGCGCGTGCACTGCTTGCCGGCCGCGATGTGGCGGCGCACGTCGTCCGCTTCCAGCGTGTGGCGCACGTAGCGCACGGTGGCCTTGCTTTCGCCCGTGGCGCGCAATTCCGTGTCCATGTCGACCGTGAAGCCGGCAGGCGCATCGTCGGCCTGCAGCCATTCCGTCATCACCGCCACGGGCGAGCGCTGCACGCGCAAGCTTTCCAGTGGCAGTTTGTCCACGGCTTTGAGCAACAGCTTGATGACTTCATCGGCTTTTGCCGGGCTGGCGGCATCGACCACCAGCCAGCCATTGACGGGGTCGATCCACGTCCAGACATTGCTGCGGATGCTGAAGGCGCGCGGCAGCAGCTCGTCGGCCACGCGTTCCTTCAATTCTTTCATGGCCTTTTTACCGGGCGCGAAGCCTTGCGCTTCTTCCATCTCGGCAGCGCGGGCCTTGGCCACCTGGTTGATGACGGTCGCTGGCAACAGTTTCTTTTCCGTGCCCAGCAAGATCAGCATTTGCTTGTTGACCACGTGCACCAGGCCGCCGTTCGGGCGTGGCGTATCCCAGCCCTGGCGCATCAGATCCATGCTGGTCGCCGGCGTAAATTTGTTCGAGGACAAGGCCTCTTCCAGTTGTTCTGGCGTGTAAGCCCATGGTGCGGGCAGGCGGTAAATCTGAAGATTCTTGAACCACATAGTTTTTGTCTTCCGTTTGTTTCAGTAGTGCCAGGGGAACGCCATTCTACACTTTCGACGTGAAAATGCCGTCAAAAGCGCGGTCCGGCGCGGTATGTATCTTGCAGGAAACGCCGCTAGCGTCTGGGAAACAGCTCCGCCTGGGCCGGTACCTGCCGCGTCACCACGGCCGGATCGGACAAGGTCGAGATGCGCACGCCCAGCAGGCGGATTTTCTTTTCAAATGGCACGCGCCGCAAGCAATCGCGGCTGGCGCGCAGGATGGCGGCGGCGTCCGCCGTGGCGCTGGGCAAGGTGATGTCGCGCGTGACGGTGCTGAAATCCTCGAAGCGCAGCTTGATGCCCACCGTGCGCCCCGCCAGCGATTGTTTGTCCAGGTCGCCCGCCACGCGCGTGCACAGGCTTTCCAGCTTTTCCGACAGGGTGGCGCGGTCGCGCACCACCTGCAAATCGCGCTCGAACGTCGTTTCGCGGCTGACGGACTTGGTTTCCCGGCTCGTCTGCACGGGACGCTCATCGATGCCCAGCGCCGCTTGGCGCAGCCAGCCCGTGTACAGGTCGCCGAACTGCGTGCGCAGCATGGTCAGATCGGCGCGCGCCAGCTCGCCGATGGTATTGACACCCAGCGCTTCCAGCTTGGCCGTGGCCTTCGGGCCGATGCCATTGATCTTTTTTGCCGGCAAGGGCCAGACGCGCGTTTCGACATCCTCGGGCGACAAGATGGTGAGTCCGTCGGGCTTTTCCAGGTCGGAACAGATTTTTGCCAGCAATTTGTTGGGCGCCAGGCCGACCGAGCACGACAGGCCCGTCGCCTCGAACACGGCCGCCTTCAGGCGCGCCGCCATGGCCGGCGCCTGCTCGCCGTATTCGGTGAGGTCGACATAGATTTCATCGATGCCGACGTTCTGGATGATGGGGCACAGCTGGGCCACGGCTTGCTTGAAGCGGGCCGAATACTCGCGGTAAGCCTCGAAGTCGGCGGGCAGCAGGATGCTGTCGGGCGCCAGTTTGGCCGCCTTCATGATGCCCATGGCGGAAAACACGCCAAACTTGCGCGCCGCGTAGGTCGATGTGGTGACGACGCCGCGCCCCACGTAGTCGCGCATGCGCGCAAACTGCCGCGTGCCATCTTCCTGCAGCACCGGTTGCTGCAGGCGCCCGCCGCCGATGACGACGGCTTCGCCGCGCAATTCGGGATATTTCAGCAGTTCCACGGAGGCAAAGAAGGCATCCATGTCCAGATGGGCTATCCAGCGGCGGGCGGGTGGCTCGGGAAGTGGGGAGGCAGATGTGGTCAAGGACACCTCGCGGCAGGATACTGTAGTTATATACAGTATCGCTGGAAATGCCTGTGGATGCAAGTTGAAACGCACACGCACCGCAGTTGCTTTTCTCAATGGCAAGATTACAATCCTGACACAACTATTCAAAGGAGTCGCCTTGTCCATTACCCATCACGCTGCGCGCCGCCGGTCCGCCTGGTTATCCATCTTGCCGGCCCTGCTGTTGTCCACCCTGGCGCCATCCGCGCTGGCCGCCGACGCCGCCACCGCCCCCGTGGCCGCCAAGACAGCCTGGCAGGAAACGCGCCACGGCACGCTCGTCACGGACGACTACCGCTGGCTGCAAAAGAAGACCGATCCTGCCGTGATCGACTATCTGAATGCGGAAAACGCCTACACGGCGGCCGTCACGGCCCCGATCCAGCCGCTGGCCGACAAGCTGACGGCGGAAATCAAGGGCCGCATGCAGGAAGTGGACCTGTCCGTGCCTGCGCGCCAGGGTAACTTTTACTATTACACGCGCACGGAAGCGGGCAAACCAATACCCGCTGCACTGCCGCCGCCCTGTCGGCGCACATGGCGCCTACGATGCGCAGGCAGCTGAGGAAATCCTGCTGGACCAGAATCAATTGGCCGAAGGCCACAAATTCTTTGCCGTGCGCGCGTTTGCCATCAGCCCGAATGAGCAATTGCTGGCCTACACCACCGACACGACGGGTTTCCGCCAGTACGAACTGCATGTCAAGGATTTGAAAACGGGCAAGTTGCTGGGCGACACCATGCCGCGCGTCACGTCGCTGGCCTGGGCGGCGGACAACGCCACCCTGATGCTGGCCCAGGAAGACGCCACCACCAAGCGTTCGGACCGCTTGTTCCGCCTGGCCCTGGGCGGCACGCCGCAGCAGGTCTATCACGAGCCGGTGGAACAGTTCGCCATCGGCGTGAGCCGCACGCGCGACCATCGCTACTTTGTGCTCACCGCGCGCAGCACGGATACCAGCGAAGTGCTGCTGTTGCCAACGAACCAGCCGCAAGGCCATTTCCAGAGCGTGCTGAAACGCGAAAAAGGCCACCGCTACGGCATCGAGCACCGCGACGGCCAGCTGTATATCCTGACCAACAAGGACGCAAAGAATTTCCGCGTCGTCAGCGCGCCATTGTCTGCGCCGCAGCCGAAACACTGGAAACCCGTCGTGCCGCACAACAAGGATGCCGTGATCCAGTCCATCGACGTCTTTCAGGGCTACCTGGTGGTGATGGAAAAGGCGCGTGCCCTGAACCGCGCGCGCATCCTTGATTTCACGCACAAGAAGTGGAAGACGGTGCAGTTCGACGACCCCGTCTACCTGGCCACGGCGGCCGGCACGCCGGAGTTTTCCGCCACGCAATTTCGCATGTCCTACCAGTCGCCCGTCACGCCGCCCACCGTCATCGACGTCAGCATGCAAGACGGCAAGCGCACGGTGCTCAAGCAGCAGGAAATCGTCGGCGGCTTCGATGGCAGCCGCTACACCACGCAGCGATTGTGGGTGACGGCGCGCGATGGCGTGCAAGTGCCGTTGTGGATCGTCTACAAGAAAGGCGTAAAGCTCGACGGTTCCGCGCCGCTGCTGCTGTACTCGTACGGCTCGTATGGCATTTCCACGGAAGCGAGTTTTGCCATCAGCCGCATCAGCCTGCTGGAGCGGGGCGTCATCTATGCGCAGGCGCATATCCGCGGCGGCACGGACATGGGCGAAGCGTGGCATGAAGACGGCATGCTGATGAAGAAGAAAAACACCTTCAATGACTTCATCGACAGCGCCGACTATCTGGTGGGCGAAAAATGGACCAGCCCGAACCGCCTGATCATCCAGGGCGGCAGCGCCGGCGGCTTGCTGATGGGCGCCGTCGTCAACATGCGCCCCGAGCTGTTCCACGCCGTGCACGCGGCCGTGCCGTTCGTCGACGTGATGAACACCATGATGGACGCCAGCCTGCCGCTGACGACGGGCGAATACCTGGAATGGGGCGACCCGAACCAGAAGGCGGCCTACGACTACATGCTCAGCTACTCGCCTTACGACAACATTGCGCGCAAGAATTATCCTGCCATGCTGGTGACGACGGGCCTGAACGACAGCCAGGTCATGTACTGGGAACCGGCCAAGTATGTGGCCAAGCTGCGCGCGCATAAAACGGACAGCAATCCATTGCTGCTGAAAACGAATATGGGCGCCGGCCACGGCGGCGCTTCCGGCCGCTACAACGCCATCGCCGAGAATGCGTTCAATATGGCGTGGATGCTCTCCCAATGGAATATCACGGAATAATGTGAAAAAAGCGCTTGCAGAAGGATTTTAGCCATCCTATAATAGCGCCTCTTCCAGACGTGGTGACAAACGTCGGGATGGTTTTCTGAGACAAGCAACGGGTGCTTAGCTCAGTTGGTAGAGCGGCGCCCTTACAAGGCGTAGGTCGGGAGTTCGAGCCTCTCAGCACCCACCAAATCAGAAAACTGTCCAGTGCTTCATGGATCAGCAATACAGATCATACGAGCTTGGAGTGGTAGTTCAGTTGGTTAGAATACCGGCCTGTCACGTCGGGGGTCGCGGGTTCGAGTCCCGTCCGCTCCGCCAATAAAAGAAAAGCCCTTTGGTTCTCTGAACCGAAGGGCTTTTCCCATTTCAGCAGTCAAAAACACGTCATGACTCCCTCGCTTGAACATTTTTGCGCTTTTCAGCAAAAAAACTGCTTTTCGCCCTCAAGAATAGTTGCACAAGCACGAAAGCGCCCCCTATAATAGTGCCTCTTCCAGACGTGGTGACAAACGTCGGGATAGTTTTCTGGGTATGCGGGTGCTTAGCTCAGTTGGTAGAGCGGCGCCCTTACAAGGCGTAGGTCGGGAGTTCGAGCCTCTCAGCACCCACCACCAATACAGAAAATTATCCAGTGCTTCATGGATCGGCAACACAGATCATACGAGCTTGGAGTGGTAGTTCAGTTGGTTAGAATACCGGCCTGTCACGTCGGGGGTCGCGGGTTCGAGTCCCGTCCGCTCCGCCAATAAAAGAAAAGCCCTTTGGTTCTCTGAACCGAAGGGCTTTTCCCATTCTGGGGCCTGACCCCGGCTGTTAGAATCAGCGCTCCTCCTGACTCTGCCGCTCCTGCCTGATGCGCCTGCCACACAGTCTTTCCCCCTACCTCGTCCTGCGCTTGCGCCTGGCCCATCATGCGTTGCTGCAATTTGCCGCCAGCCTGGCCAGTTCCATGGAAATCCTCGTATTCCTGGCCGGTCCTGTCTTGCTGGGTTTACTCAGCGTCATCGCCCTGCCCGGCTTTCTTGCCGTGAGCCTGCCCTGGTCCGCCGCCCTGGGCGTGATCAGCGCGCAAATCCTGCTGACCTGCCTGCCCGCCTGGCTGCTGCGCAAGCGCCTGCTACCGGCGAATACCGCCGCCTGGCTGCGCCAGCTGCCCTTGCCGACGCGTTTGCGCTGGCAAGCCGACGTGGCCGTGGCCGGTGTGCTGATGCTGCCGCTGGGCCTCGCCTATGCCGTCTCGGCCAGCATCTGGCTGCTGCAGTCGCCGCCGTGGCTGCGCCCGGTTGTCGTGCCCGGCATGGCCGCCACCGTCGCGACCTGGCTGCTGGCCTGGCTGCTGACGACGCTGATCGTGGCGCAGCGCCTGCGCGCGCCACGCCCCGCACAAAGCGCGCGCCCGCCCACGATGACGGCCTATGTGCCGCAGCCTCGCCGCTGGCGCAGCGTATTCCTGTGGCGCCAGCTGTTCTGGCTGCCGTTCTGGCGCAACGACAATGTGATCGGCATCCAGCAAAGCGTGCTGCTGGCCACGGCTGGCGCCAGCATGCTGGCCTGGCTGCTGCGCGCACCGCTCGTGCCCGCCCCACTGCTGGGTTTGCTGGCCAGCGCCAGCCTGATCATTGTGACGGACCGCGGCGACAAGGCCGTGCGCGAACAGATCGCCGTGCTGCGTCCATCGCTGAACGCCTGGCCCCTGGCCAGCACGGGCTTGACGCGCCTGGCTTGCGCCGCCAGCCTGCTACCCGCCTTTGCCGTGCTGCTGGCGGGCGCCGTCTTGCTGTACGCCGTCGATCCCGCCGCCTTGCAGCAGCGCGTGACCACGGTCTACGCCCTCACGGCCAGCGCGGCTCTGCTGGCCATCGTCGGCCTGCCCCGCCTGACGGCGCGCGGGCGTGTCGTCCTCGTCGTTTTCTCCATCCTTGCCTTGAGCGCCATCGGAAGCGAATTATGGAATTGAATGCCTCTTCTCCTACCCTGCACATCGAACACCTCGATTTTCACTTCCCCACGCACAGCGTCTTCCAGGGCTGCAATCTGCAATTTGGCCCCGGCATCACCTGGCTGCGCGGCGCGAACGGGGCCGGCAAGACGACCTTGCTGAAGCTGGCGGGCGGCGCCCTGCTGCCCGCGCGCGGCGCCATCCGCCTCAATGACGTCGACAGCGGCTTCATGCCGCTGGCCTACCGCGCGCAAACCTTCTATTGCGGCGGCGACCTGCCCGCCCTGCCCTGGCTGCAAGTGCACGAATTTCTCGACCTGCACCTGGCCCTGTATCCGGGCAGCGACCAGGCCCTGCTGAACGACGAGCTGAGCGCGTTTTCCCTGACGTCCACCTTGCAGCAAAGCATCACCGCCCTGTCCCTGGGCCAGCACAAAAAACTGCAACTGGCGCTGGCCCTGGCCTTGCCCGTGCGGCTGCTGCTGATCGATGAACCGTTCAATGGCCTCGACGCATCCGCCATGGCGTACTTGCGCGCTCGCCTTGCCGATCCCGTTCGCCTCGCGCGCCAGTGCATCGTGCTGACCAGCCACCTGGCGCCGGACGTGCCGCTGGCGGCGACGGTGGAAATATAGACAGGAAATACAACTTTGCAAATCGGCCAAGAAACGCTTACGATGCCGTGCTGCAAAAACCGGCGATCCCGGTGCAGCTACGACAACAACACGGCGCGCTTATTCACCGCGCCGGGCTTATTCCTGGAGATGACTATGTTGAACACCCCCCGCAGCGCTGTGGCGATGCTGTGCGCCGCCCTTGCCGCCTTTGCCACCTCGGCCATTGCCGCCGGTCCCACGGGCACGCCCGCCGACTATGGCAGCAGCGCCCCGCACGCCGCCGCGCAGCGCAGCATCGAGCTGCAGCCCGACACGCGCCACGTCAACGTCACGCGCGGCGAAACCGTCACCATCGCGCGCGCCGGCCAGCGTTTTACCTGGCACGTGCAAACTTTTCACCATCAAACGACATTCGCCCTGAGCGAGATCGCGCCGCAGAACATGCCCGTCGATGGTATTGAAGTCTATGTGGCCGCCAACCCGCTGTACGCAGGCAGCTAAGTTTCCTCTACGCATAAAAAAACCGGAAGGGCCTCGCGGCCGTTCCGGTTTTTCTTGATATGGCGAATAGTTACGCCGTCAGCGCTTCTTTCACTGCGGACTCTTCCACCACTTCCTCGTCATCCGAGCGGATCAGATGGTCAAAGGCGGACAGGGCTGCCTTGGCGCCTTCGCCGGTGGCGATGATGATCTGCTTGTACGGCACCGTGGTGACGTCGCCGGCCGCAAAGACGCCGGGGATCGAGGTCTGGCCGCGGGCATCGACTTCGATTTCGCCGTGGCGCGACAGTGCCACCGTCCCCTTCAGCCATTCCGTGTTCGGCACCAGGCCGATCTGCACGAAGACGCCTTCCAGCTCGACCTTCTTCGACTCGCCGCTGACCCGGTCCGTGTAGCTCAGGCCATTGACGATCTTGCCGTCGCCGTGGATCTCGGTGGTTTGCGCCGAGGTGATCACGGTCACGTTAGGCAGGCTGTGCAGCTTGCGTTGCAGCACCGCATCGGCACGCAATTCCGCGCCGAACTCGATCAGGGTCACGTGCTTTACCAGGCCGGCCAGGTCGATCGCCGCTTCCACACCCGAGTTGCCGCCGCCGATCACGGCCACGCGCTTGCCCTTGAACAAGGGGCCATCGCAGTGCGGGCAGTAGGCGACACCGTGGTTGCGGTATTCCTTCTCGCCCGGCACGTTGATTTCGCGCCAGCGGGCACCGGTGGCCAGGATCACGGTCTTGGCTTTCAGGATAGCGCCATTCGCCGTTTCAATCTCGATCAGCTTGCCTGGCGTCAGCTTGCTGGCGCGCTGGGTGTTCATGATGTCGACGTCATAGGTCTTGACGTGCTGTTCCAGCGCCATGGCAAACTTCGGACCATCGGTTTCCTTGACGGAAATAAAATTCTCGATGGCCATGGTGTCGAGGGTCTGGCCGCCGAAACGCTCGGCCAGCACGCCCGTCTTGATGCCTTTGCGGGCCGCGTAGATGGCCGCTGCCGCGCCGGCAGGACCGCCGCCGACGATCAGCACGTCAAAGACATCTTTCTTGCTCAACGCTGCCGCCTGGCGGGCGCCGGCGTTGGTGTCGAGCTTGGCGAGGATTTCCTCGACATTCGTGCGTCCCTGGCCAAAATGCTGGCCATTCAAGAACATCATCGGCACGGCCATGATCTGGCGCGCTTCCACTTCTTGCGGGAACACGCCGCCATCGATGGTGGTGACCTTGATGCGCGGGTTGATCACCGCCATGGCATTCAAGGCCTGCACCACTTCCGGGCAGTTATGGCAGGAGAGCGAAATAAACGTTTCAAACTCGTAATCGCCGTCGAGGTTGCGGATCTGCTCGATCACGGCGTCGTCGAACTTGATGGTGTGGCCGCCCACTTGCAGCAGCGCCAGCACCAGCGAGGTAAATTCGTGGCCCAGCGGCACACCGGCGAAACGCACGCCGATGTCGGAGCCGGTACGGTTGATGCTGAATGACGGGACCCGTACGCCAGCGTCAAGGCGCTCGACCAGCGTGATCTTGTCGCTCAACAGGACTATCTCCTGGAGCAATTCCTTCATCTCGCGGGCTTTTGCGCTGTCATCGAGAGAAGCGACCAGCTCAAGCGGATACACCACTTTTTCCAGGTAGGATTTCAGTTGGGTTTTGAGGGTGGCATCTAACATGATTTTTTCTTCCTTTACAAATATTTAGGCGAATGCCGGGCCGGACGCCCGGTCCGGCATCGCGGTAACTACTTGTTTGCTACGTGGTGCATCGAAACTTAGATCTTGCCAACCAGGTCCAGCGATGGGGTCAGCGTTGCGGCGCCTTCCGTCCATTTGGCTGGGCACACTTCGCCTGGGTGAGCGGCAACGTATTGAGCTGCCTTCACTTTGCGCAACAGTTCCGATGCGTCACGGCCGATGCCGTTGTCATGCACTTCCAGCACTTTGATGAAGCCGTCTGGATTGATGACGAAGGTACCGCGCAGTGCCATGCCTTCTTCTTCGATCATGACTTCGAAATTGCGCGACAGGGTGCCGGTCGGGTCGCCGATCAGTGCGTATTGCACTTTCTTGATCGCGTCCGAGGTGTCGTGCCATGCTTTGTGCGCGAAATGCGAGTCGGTCGAGATGCCGTAGACATCGACGCCCAGCTTCTGGAACTCGGCGTGGTGATCGGCCAGGTCTTCCAGTTCGGTTGGGCAAACGAAGGTGAAGTCGGCTGGGTAGAACACGAATACCGACCACTTGCCTTTCAGCGACGCTTCCGTCAGGTCGACGAATTTGCCATTGTGGAATGCGGTTGCCTTGAATGGTTTAACTTGGGTATTGATGAGCGACATAATCATTTCCTCTCGTGTGGTGAATCAGTAAGACTCTAGTGTAAGGGGTTTTAACCCATATGCAAAATTGATTGTCACAATAGTTTCAATTAGTTTTAGCTATCGCGGCACCATGGGAACTCCATGATAGGCAGTTCCCACGGGATTGGATAGCGGTGACAGTGGATACCCCTGCCGCCGCCAGGTGTTTAGTTCTTGAGTTCTTCCGGTACCTTGCCGCCGTTTTCGGCCAGCTTGATCATTACCTGGCGGTGCAGCCAGATATTCATGCTGGCCGAATCGTTGGTGTCGCCCGTGAAGTGCAGCTCTTGCGCCAGTTCCTTGCGCGAAGCCAGGCTGCTGTCGAGTTGAAGCAGTTTCATCAGGTCGACGATGGACGTGCGCCAATTGAGTTTTTCCGCGTTCTTGCTGGCCAGGTCAACCAGCACCACTTCCACGTCCACCACCGGCACGGCAACCGCTGGAGCAGCGGCGGCTGCCGGTGCCGCCGCCGCTGGCGCGTCGGTAGCGGCCGCTGGCGTGGCTGCCGGAGCAGCGTCGGACGCATGGTGGAAGATTTTGTTATAGATATTGCTGAAAATGCCCATGAGGTCACCTCGAGTTGAGTGAATGGAAGAAGGATTGCCTGCGCGCCCGGTTCATGACGCGAACCGGTGACAGCTGGAGCCGGGCGCAGGCGCCAGCCTGTCGAGTATAAGCCCGTTCAGGCCGGAGGCCCTGTCCCGCAGGCTTGCGTAAAATCTGGTGGCGGGGCGCGCCGGTTTCAAGGGTGCAAGGGCCGCGCCAGGGCCGGCATGCTGGCATTGATGGGGGAAAGCGCGGGGCGTCAGGGCGCCTGGGCAGGCGCGGCAGGGACCGGGCGGGCAAGGGCGAGGCGATGGCGGCCGCAGCGCTTGCCGATGCCGCATTACGTCAATGCGGGCAATGCCGGGAAGGTGGTGGGCGCGCGATCGCGCCATGCCTTGCGTTAGAACACGACGCCGGCCACCAAAATGATGTTGGCGTACGGACTGCACTCGCCCGTGCGCACGATGGCGCGCGCGCCCTTGCTCAATTGCTTGAACTCGTCGTGCGTCACCTGGCGCGCATCGGGCACAGCCAGGGCCGCCACCTGCGCCGCCATGGCCGGATTATGCTGCGGCAACTCGCTGGCGAGCAGATGGTATTCCACCTGCATTTCGCTCAGCACCGTGTTGACGGTGTCGATGAAGCCGGGGATGCCGCGCGTCAGGGCCAGGTCGATCAGAGGCACGCCCGGCTGCGAGGGCAAGCCCGCGTCGCCGATGACGAGCATGTCGCCATGACCGAGCGATGCGATCATTTGCGACAGCGCAATATTAAGCAGCGGTGTTTTTTTCATCAGAACAGCTCGTGCAAGTGGGGGATCGAGGTTTGCGCACCGGGCTTGGTGACGCTCCAGGCGGCCGCGCGCTGGCCTTGCTGGATCGCTTCGGCCTCGTCCATGCCGGACGCCAGGCCCGCCACGAAGCCGCCGATGAAGGTGTCGCCGGCGGCCGTCGTGTCGACGGCTTGCACCACTTCGGCCGGGAAGGTGAAATCGCCGCCATACAGGGCCGCGTGCACGCCCTTGGAGCCGAGCGTGATGATGACGTTGTCGCTGCCCAGCTTTTGCAGCGCGGCCGCCAGCGCCTGGACGTCCGCGCCCTCCGGGCTGACGCCGGCCAGCATGGCCGCTTCGATTTCATTCGGAATCAGGTAGTCGACCAGTTCCAGCACGCCTGCCGGCAGGCTGGCGGCCGGGGCCGGGTTCAGCACCACGGTCTTGCCCAGCGAACGGGCCAGTTTAATGGCGTGCACGACGGTGGCCATCGGCGTTTCCAGCTGCAGCACGACGATATCGGCCTGCTCGATCAGCTCTTTTGCCGCGTCGATATGCGCGGGGCTCAATAAATCGTTGGCACCGCCGGCGATGACGATGCTGTTCTGGCCGTTGTCGTCCACGAGGATCGAGGCGATGCCGGACGCCACGCCAGGCAAGGTCGTGACGTGGCTGTCGATGATGCCGTCGCCCACCAGCGCCGCGCGCAAGGTCGCGCCGAAGGCGTCGTCGCCCACGCAGCCGACCATGGCCACTTGCTGGGCGCCCGCCACCTTGCCGCTCAGGCGCGCGCAGGCCACGGCCTGGTTGGCGCCCTTGCCGCCAGGAATGGTGCGAAACGCGCCGCCCGTCAGGGTTTCGCCGGGGAGGGGCATGCGCGGCACGCGCAAGACCAGGTCCATATTGATGCTGCCGATAACCACGATCATGATGTCATTCCCATCAGTTCAGTTGCAGGTGAAGAAGTAGGTGCGGAAGAAGGTACTGTGGCGGCGGCGCTGGAGCCGCGCACGTGCAGCTCGGGTGCGATGCTGCGCTGCTGGCGCGGCAAGGCGGGATCGGCGATGCGCGCCAGCAGACAGGCAGCCGTGATATGGCCCAGCTCGCGCGTGTTTTGCGCCACGCTGCTCAAGGCCGGATGCACAAAGCTGGCCAGGTCGATATCGTCGAAGCCGACGACGGCCAGTTCGGCCGGCACGGCAATGCCCCGTTCGGCGGCGGCGCGCAGGGCGCCAAAGGCCATCAAATCATTGCAGCAGAACAAGGCGTCCGGGCGCTGGCCTGGCGGCAGCGCCAGCAAGTCCAGCGCGGCCGCATAACCGCCCGCGCTCGTAAAATCGCCATGCACGCACAGGGCGTCGGCCAGGACCACGCCCGCATCCGCCATGGCGCTGCGCGCACCGGCGATGCGCTCGTTGGAAATGCGCACTTCGCGCGGGCCGGCGATGCAGGCGAGGCGCCGGCGTCCCAGGCCCAGCAGGTGATGCGCGGCGAGGGCACCGCCGGCGCGGTTGTCGACGGCCACGGCATCGATGGACAGGTCGCTGGGCGCGCGGTCGAGCAGTACGGCCGGCACCTTCATCTTGCGCAGCAGTTCGCCATCGCTGTCGGCCAGCGCGGACAGGATCAGGCCGTCGCAGCGTTTGGTCAGCAGCACGTTCAGGTAGTCGCGCTGCTTGACGGGGTCGTCATCGGAATTGCACAAAATCACGCTGTAGCCGGCCGCGTAGCAGCTATCCTCGATGCCGCGCGCCACTTCCGAAAAATACGGATTCGTATTATTCGGAATGATCAGGCCGATGGTGCCCGTGCTGCGGCTGCGCAGGGAGCGCGCCAGCGCGCTGGGCACGTAATGCAACTGCTCCGCCGCCGCCAGCACGGCGCGGCGCGCCGCGTCGCTGACGGGGCGGGTATTGTTGAGGACGTGCGACACGGTGGTAAACGACACCCCCGCCGCCTGCGCCACTTGTTTGATCGTTGCCATGGGCCAGTATTATGAACGCTCGCCGCGGCGGCGGTAAGTGTCGAGCACCACGGCGGCGACGATCACCAGGCCCGTGACGATGCGTTTCACGGGTTCGGACACGCCCACCTGCGCCAGGCCCGCTTCCAGCACGGAAATGATCAACACGCCGATAAACGTGCTGATGACGGAACCGCGCCCGCCCATCAGGCTCGTGCCGCCGATCACGACGGCGGCGATCACTTGCAATTCCATGCCCACGCCGCCGTTCGGGTCGGCCGCTTCCAGGCGCGAGACCTGGAACAGCGCGCCCACGCCGGCCAGAAAACCCATCAGCGCAAACACCAGCACTTTTGACGGTTTCGTATTGATGCCGGACAACCGCACGGCTTCTTCATTCGTGCCGATGCCGATCCAGTGGCGTCCCAGCACCGTGCGCGTGAGCACCAGGTGGCCGATGACGACAATGGCGATCGAGGCGATGAAGGCGGGCGACAGGCCGAAGGCGATCGGCGAGCTGATGCCGTCAACGGCGCTGCCGATGTATTCCGTGCGCGAATTGGTCACCTGATAGGCCAGGCCGCGCGCCATTTCCAGCACGCCCAGGGACACAATGAACGAGGGAATGCGCCAGCCAACGGAAATGAGGCCAGTCGTCGCACCGCACAGGGCGGCGACGAACATGCCTAGCAGGGCCGCGCTCCACACGGGCCAGCCCCAGTGCACGACGGCCAGCGACAGCACGGAAGCGGCCAGCGCCATGACGGAGCCGACGGACAAATCGATGCCGCCGATGATCAGCACGAACGTCATGCCGACGGCCATCACCACCAGGGTCGGGATGTTGTTCGACAGGGTGCTGAGGGTCGCCAAGGTAAAAAAGTTTTCGCTGGCAAACGAGAACAGCACGCACATGGCGAGCAAAGCGCCGATCAGGCCCGCATAGTTTTTCAGGTCGGCCAGGCTGCGCTGCAGATATGAAGGAGAGGAATGGGTGGTCATGGGAATCTTTCCGGCGGATCAGGCCGCAGCTGGAGTGGAAGTGGGGGTCAAATAGCCGGAGAAGGCGGCCGACAGCAGCGCGTCCTGGCTCCAGGCGCCGCGCTCGAAGGTCTCGACGATGCTGCCGGCGCTCATCACGGCGATGCGGTCGCAGATCAGCATCAGCTCGCGCAAGTCGCTCGAGACGATGACGAGGCCCTTGCCCTGGCGCGCCTGTTCAGCCAGCACCTGATAAATATCAAACTTGGCGCCGATATCGATGCCGCGCGTGGGTTCGTCGAACAGCATCACGGGGCAGTCGCGGTACAGCCAGCGGGCGATCACCACCTTTTGCTGGTTGCCGCCGGAGAGCTCGGCCACCGTTTGCGCGCTGTTGCGCGAGCGGATGCCCAGGCGCTCGATGTAATCGTCGGCCACCGTCGCTTCGGCCGCGTCGTTGAGCCAGCCGGCGCCACTGACGGTGTCGAGCGAGGCCAGGGTTGTGTTGACGGCGATGGACTGGCGCAGCAACAAGCCCTGTCCCTTGCGGTCTTCCGTGATCATGGCGATGCCCGCTTGCACGGCTGCCTGCGGCGAGTGCAAGGCGGCGGGTACCTCGCTGTCACCGAGGAAAATTTCACCGGCGTCGGCGCGGTCGGCGCCAAAGATCAGGCGCAGCAATTCCGTGCGGCCCGAGCCGATCAGGCCGGCGATGCCGAGGATTTCACCGGCGCGCAAGTCGAAGGAAGTCGGGTTGACCACCTTGCCGCGCGCCAGTCCGCGCACGCGCAGCAACGGCGCGCCTAAGGTGCGCCCGCTCAGGTCGACGGCGTCATCGGCCGAACGGCCCACCATCAGGCTGACCAGGTCGGCGGCGGAGTGGCCGGCGATGTCGTCGTCGCACACGAGCTGGCCGTCGCGCAGCACGGCGATGCGGTCGGCTACGCGCTTGAGTTCTTCCAGGCGGTGCGAAATATAGATGATGCACACGCCTTCGGCTTTCAGGCGCTCGATTTGCAGAAACAGCAATTCCACTTCGCGGTGCGTCAGCATGGCCGTCGGTTCATCGAGCACCAGCAGGCGGCAGGAACCAATCAAATTGCGCGCGATCTCGATCATTTGCTGGTGGCCGATACCGAGTTCGCCGACCAGGGTCCACGGGTCGAGTCCGCCCAGGCCCACTTGCTCCATCTGCTCGCGCGCGTCGCGTTCGAGGCGCGTACGGTCGATGAAGCCGAAGCGCTGCGGCAAATTTTTCAGGTACAGGTTTTCCGCGATCGACAGGGTGGGAATCAAGTTGAGTTCCTGCATCACCATGCGGATGCCCAGCGCCTCGGCGGCGCCGCGCGAGGCGGGCTGGTAAGGCTTGCCGTCGAGCAGCATGGTGCCCGTCGTGGCTTGCTCCAGGCCGCAGATGATCTTCGACAAGGTGCTTTTGCCGGCGCCGTTTTCGCCCGTCAGCGCCAGCACCTGGCCAGCGGCGAAGCGCAAGCCCACGCCGCCCAGCACGGGGCCGACATAGGACTTGCCGATGTTATCGAGCGTTAACAGGGGAATGGCGGCTGGCGCCGGGGGTATGTCGGTAGGCATGATAAAACTCCGCGGTAGTGGCGGCGGGGCCGGCGCCGCCTGCTCGGTGAGCAAGCGCCGCCGGCCCCGGCGGGATCAAACGATCAGGCGATCAGGACTTGGCGCCCTTGGCGACCAGTTCGACCTTGGTTTCGATGACGCCACCGAGCTCGGCCTGTTTCTTCTTCTGCGCCAGCGCTTTCAGCACGGTCTCGATGCCGAACACGGCTTGCTGCGAACCGAACTGGTCGGCGGTGGCCAGCACGCGGCCATCGGCCAGCATCGGCTTGATGGCGTTGATGTTGTCGTAGCCGACGACCAGCACTTTGCCCGTCTTGCCGGCCGCCTTGATGGCGGACACGGCGCCGATGGCCATGTTGTCGTTACCGCACAGCAAGGCCTTGATATTCGGGTTGGCGTTCAGCATGGCGGCCGCCACCGTGTTGGCGGGAGCGATTTCCCACTGGCCCGACTGCACGCTGACGACTTTCGCACCGGCCGCGTTCATGGCGTCCTGGAAACCCAGGGTACGCTGCTGCGCGTTGTAGGTGGTGGAGACGCCTTCGATGATGCCGACGGGGTCGCCCTTCTTGATCTGCTTGGCCAGATAGTCGCCGACCACCTTGGCGCCCTTGCGGTTGTCCGGACCGACGAACGGCACGGTGATGCCCTTCTCTTTCAGGGCGCCCTCATCGAGCTTGTTGTCGATATTGACGACGATGATGCCTGCGTCGATGGCCTTTTTCAGCACCGGCACCAGCGCTTTCGAATCGGCCGGAGCGATCACCAGCGCGTTGACGCGCGAGACGATCATTTGTTCGACCAGCTTGATCTGGCTCGACGTATCCGTTTCATCCTTGATGCCGTTCGACAGCAAGTCGTACTTGGCGGCATTGGCCTTCTGATGCGCCTTGGCGCCGTTTTCCATGGTCAGGAAAAATTCATTGGCGAGCGACTTCATCACCAATGCGACCTTTGGTTTGGCAGGTGTCTGCGCCATCGCCGGCACGGCGGGCAAGGCACACACCAGGACAGCGGCGGCAATCATTTTCAGGCGAATACGGGATGTCATGAGCGTCTCCAGAGTTGTTGGTCAAGCACGTGTAGAGCATGCTTTTATGGAATTTCATTACGCGCAAACGTTTGCGCGCAGCGAATAGTGCCTCAATGCGCCATATCAGTGCAAGCAAAACTGTATGTGCGGTGCAGCAAAAAGGGAGCGCCCAGAGGGGAACGGGCAGGCCGATGCGATCATCCTGCCGAGGGAAACTGCGCGGCAGTCAGGACGTTGTTGCGGGACGGGCGCTGGCCCACTGCACCGCCAGCACGCTGGCCAGCACCAGCAGCAAGCCCAGCATCGACCAGCCCGTCATGGCCTGGCCCAGCAAGGCCCAGCCCAGCACGACGGCCATCAGGGGACTGAGCAGTCCCAGCGAGGACACGGCCACGGGCGACAGCCTGGCGATGCCGCGGAACCACAGCGCATACGCCAGCAGGGCGCCGGCCAGGCACAGGTAGGCGTAGGCCAGGACTTGCTGCGCGGACAAGGCCGGCAACGGTGCATCGGCCAGCCAGGCGACGGGCGCCAGCATCAGACCGCCGAGCAGCAATTGCCAGCCCGTCAGCGCCAGCACGGGCAAGTCCGGCTTCCAGCGCCGCGTCAAATACGTGCCGGCCGCCATGCAGGCCGTGCCGCCCAGCGCGGCGGCGATGCCGACGGGTTCCCACACCGTGCGCGGCGACAACAACAAGACGCCCATGCCGGCCACGCCCAGCACGCTGGCCCCCAAGGCCAGGCGGGCTGGGCGGCGTCCTTCCACGCCCCAGGCCAGACCCATCACCAGCAGCGGCTGGATGGCCCCCACCACGGCCGCCAGGCCACCCGGCAAGCGGTAGGCGGCGACGAACAGCAGCGCCTGGAACACGCCGATATTCAGTGCGGAAAGAATCAGCACGCGGCCCCAGTCGCGCCGCGCGGGCAGGCGCCGCATCAGCAGCAGCAACAGCAAGCCAGCCGGCAACACGCGGATCATGGCCGCCGTGAAGGGCCGGTCCGGCGGCAGCAGTTCGGACGTGACGATATACGTGGAACCCCAGATCAGGGGCGCCAGCGCCGTGAGCAGAATGTCGCCCCAGGCGGGACGGGCAGAAGAAGAGGTCATGCGACTATCTCGACATTAAGATAAAAGTCCAGTGTGGACGCGGACTATCTTGATGTCAAGACAAATTGACGTGTGCGCCGCTGCCTGGCGGGCGTAAAAAAAACCCGGCATGGCCGGGCTTCGGGGACTGCGCCAGGCGGCAAGCGGCGCCACCCGGCTCGCCGCTTAATCGCGCATGCGCCGCAGGGTTGTCACCCGCATGCCGCCCATGCTGATCTGCGCCGTGCTGCCATCGTCACTGACGATAATGTCCATGGCCGCATCGCCGGCGCCTTCCGGCGTGATCGTCACGGTATTGCCTTTGGTGGTGAAGGTAGCCTTGGTCGAGGTCCCGTTATTGATCACGCTGTCACTTGTAAATTCCAGGACATTGCCCATCGCCGCCTGCCATTTCCCCACCGCCGGGTGGCCGCCAAAGCGGAACGCGCTCTTCAGCTTGTCCAGCATGCCCGCACCCTGCACCGCCGGCGCTTTGCCTATCACACCGGTCATGGCCGCCTGGCTCATCTGCGCTTCGTCGATGACTTGCCATTGCTTGTCGACCAGCGCCAGCGGCAACCGCACTTCCAGGTCGCCGTCCGGCAAGCGTTGCAGGATCAGTGCCCGGTCCGCCGACTTGGCGACCCACGCCGCCTCATCGGTCAATGCCAGGGTGGCCTTGGCCATTGCCACCTGCTGTGCGCCCAGGTCGCGCACCTGATCGTAGCCGCTGACCTTGGCCACTTTCACGCCCTTGGCCACGCACAGCTTGTCGCCGCGCAAGGCCGCCTTGCCCGGAGCGGCCAGCGCGTAGACAAATTGCGATTGCGCAACCCAGCCACCGCTGCTTTGTTCGACGGGAGCGGCGTACAGCCCGCTGCGCACGAGGATATCGAGCCATTGCCGAGTGGAACTGTCGTACGCGGCCACGCGAATTTCTTCCTTCTGGTACGGCAAGTTGGTCAAGCAGAGCAACTTGTCGCGCGCCGCCTCGTCGGCCGTCAGGTGGGCATCGATGGCGCGGCTGAAACTGCTGGCCGAGGCCGCTTCGGGCGCCAGCAGCCACGCCAGGGCGCCACCGGCCACGATGACTGCCGCCAGCACGCCGCCGGCAATCATGACGTGGCGCCGCTGTACGCCGGCGCCGACCGGACTGGCCGGCGCCGGTGCTGCCGCTGCCGCGGCAGGCAAGGTATTGCCGCATTCATCGCAAAAGCGCGCGCCCGGGGCATAGGCCGTGCCGCATTTGGTGCAGAAGTGAGCCATGGTGTGCCTTACTTGAGTTTATGCGCGCATTCGCCGCAGAACACGTCATCGGACGCGACCGGTGCCTTGCAGCTCGGGCATTGCAGGCTGTCTGCCGGCGCAGCGGCTGGCGCTGCCGGGGCGGCTGGAGCGGCTGGGGCCGTCGCCTGCTCGGCCAGGGCGCGCGCACGTTCACGCGCTTCCTCGGCCTTTTTCTTGACCACGGCCAGGCCATCGTTCAGGCTCGCTTCCGAGGCACTGAAATCGACATTGCGCGTGGCGTTCAGGTAAATGATGCACACGCCCTTGGTGAAGATCAGGCCAGGCACAACGGCCGCAGCCGCCATCAGCAAGCCGCCGCCCAGGCCGGCAGCGATGATATAGCCGGAACCGCTGCCGCCACCCAGACCCGAGGCCAGCGCGTACATATTCATCTGGCCGCCCAGACCCAGGATGCCAGCCGACATGCCCGTGGTCAGCGACACGCCCGTGCCCAGCACGCCAAAGATCAGCAGCGCGGTAAACGACGTGATCAGGAACAGCAGCACTTCCAGCAGGATCACCGACACCAGCTTGGTGCGCACGATCAGGTTCAGGCGGGCAATGATCTGGAACACGCTGGCGCCCGACCAGGCGGCAGGGCCGGCCAGCGGCAGCATCACGTAGAACAGCGCAAACACCAGCACGCCCAGCACGATGGCCGACAAGGGGAAGACCACCGCGTACAGCACGGGGCCCAGCACGGGGATCTTGCAGACGAACAAGATGATGGCGATGGCGATCATGGCCGCCAGCACGATCAACAATTCCAGGAAGACGACCGCGATCAGGCGGTGGCTGGTGACCAGCGAGACGAGCACGGCATCAACCAGGCTCATGCCAGGCTGGCCCTGCGCATCGCGCATCAGCAGGATGCCCACGGCGTTGGAACCGTAAAACATCACCAGGAAGGCCATCAAGCCGCCCAGGAAGGCCAGCACGACACTGCTCATGCTGCCGGCGAGCATCGTCAGCACGCCACCGACGAGCACGGCGCCGATGAAGGTCAGGGCCAGCAGGGCAATCGCGCGGAAATTCTTGATGGCGTCGGTCGCTTCGATCAGCGATCCCACGGCGGAGGAAAAGGGAAACGGTTTATGTGCTTCTGTGGAAATGGTCATGTCTAGCCTGGAAGGAGGAAATCGGGATGGGACGGCCTGCCTGGCCGCCCCGTGGTATTTAGTAGGCCAGCGCCAGTTGCAGCTCGCTCGCAGGCGCCTGGCGCTGGACGATCTGCAGTTTGACGTCCTGGCCGCCGACACGCTTGCTGTTCAGGTACAAGGCGGTACGCACGGGGTAAATGCCCTGCGGCACGCCTTCGGGCATGGGAATCGAGAAGCCGCCTTTGTAGGCGCCGCTGCCGTTATTGCTGCTGACCACCTTGCGCACAGTTTTGATCAGGTCGCCATTTGGCTTGTACAGGCTCAATTCTTCTTCCACCAGCGGGTTCGGATCGCGCGTGCCGGCGGCCACTTCGATATACGAATTGGTCTGCGCCTTCTGGCCCGGACGTACGGAGGATGGCGTAAAGGCCGTCTCATACTTCACCAAGGTCGACTGCTCGGGCAGCTTGCCCTTGTTGGCCACCTTGTAGTCGGCCTGCACTTGCTGCGCCGTCTTGACTTGCTGGCTTTGATAATTCAAGGCCACGCAGGCGAGTGCGCCCAGGCTGGCGCCCAGGGCCGCGCCGCGCACGGTATTCGTGCCACCGCCCAGCAAGCCGCCCACGACAGCGCCGATGCCGGCCAGCATGGCCGTATTGCATTCACCGCTGGCCGCTTCCGTGCCTGCGGTGGTGGTGCCGGTGGCGCCAGGGCCACCCGGCGCGGCGCAACCGGCCAGCATCGAGGACACAACCAGCAGCGCTACCATGGGCTTGGCAATTTGTTTCAAGTTTTTCACGTTATTCTCCGGGAGGAACAAAATAGGGGGAAGGCAAGCAGCGCGGCTTACTCGATCTGGATTTGCGACAGCGCCTTGTCTTGCGCGTCTTTCGCCTTGCGCTTGATGTCGAGCGCGTAGCGGTTGCCTTTGTCCATGCGCAACACGGCATTCGCGTTGGCAATGGCACAGTCGTATTTGCGCTGGCTCATGCAGTGGCTCGCTTCCGACAGGCTCTCCGTGATCACGCTTTCCAGCCCGGCAGCCTTGTTGACAGGCGCGGCTGGCGGTGCTGCCTTGACGGGCTTGGCCGGTTTTTCCACGATGGGGGCAGGCGCTGGCGCTGGTGCAGGCTCGGGCGCGGGTGCAGGGCTGGCAACCGGTGCGGGCGCCGGGGTGGGCGCCGCTGGCGTCACGGCAGGCTCGGCCGCCGTGGCGCCATCGAGCGCAGGGTCGCTGATGACCAGCGGCTTCTCGGCGGCAGGCGCAGGTTCCGGCGGCACAGTTGGCGCCGATTCCGGCGCCGCAACAGGCGGCTTGCCTGACAAGAAATAGTAAGCGCCCGCACCGCCGAGCACCACCACCACGGCGACCGCCGCGGCGATCAGCTTGATGCGGTTGCCGCCTGTCGGGATGTCAGCCGGCGTGTCGGGAACACTGTCCGGCACGCGTGCGGGAATGGCTCCCGGTTCCGGTTCCGGTTCCGGCGCAGGTGCGGGCACAGGATCGGCACGGCGCTTTTCCAGCACGGGCGGTGGCGGTGGCGGCGCGACCGGTTCCGGGATGAAAACGGGAACGGGTTCCGGGATAGCTTCGGCGATTACGGCCTCCACTGGTACGGCGACCGGCAGCGGCGGCGGCACCGGCGCCACGGCAAAACTGAACGCGCACTTGGGGCAGAATCTGGCATCAGCCTTGCAATCATGGCCGCACTGGCCACAGGATTTGCCTGGCAGCGGGGTGGCAGCGGTCGCGGCAACGGCAAACGTCGTACCGCAGGAAGAACAGAATTTGGCACCCGGTTTATTCTCGGCCTGGCAGGAAAGGCATTTCAATTGGCATCTCTTTTCATATCAACGCTGACGCCGTACGCCTGTAGCGCTTGCCAGAATGGCAGCTTTGTTGCCGTACGGCTAAATATGCAACGAGTATATTTTCAAACAGCAAGTTGCCACAAGAGAAAATTGTCTTTTGCTCTATTCATTTTTTAAATATTGGTAAAAATCCTGCCGCCAAGGAGGTCTCGCGCACCACCTTGGTGCGCGGAAAGCAAAAAACCCGGCAACGCAGTGTGCGTTGCCGGGTTTTCAGGCCATGCCCGAGGGCCGAAGGTCGCTTACTTGCGCCCGCCGCGTGCCGGCGCGGCATGGCCGCCCTTGGCAGGCGGCTTGCTGCCACGGCCCATCGGCACGGCGGCCGGCTTGGCCTTCGTCTTGATGGTCGACAGGATCGATGGGCGCACCTTCGACTCGACGGCGGTCGCTTTGGGCGCGGCGGCCGTGCCGCCCAGGGCGATGCGATTCTTGCCCGGCGTGACCTTGAACTTGTCCGGCGTGCCGGCGCCATGCGTCTGGCGGCTGCGTTCGCCTGCGGCCAGGCCGCCCGACTCGGACGAGGTCCAGGCAGGAATCAAGTGCTTGTCGCCATTGCCGATCAAGTCGCCACGCCCCATGTTGACCAGCGCTTCGCGCAAAATCGGCCAGTTGGCCGGGTCCTGGTAGCGCAGGAAAGCTTTATGGGTGCGGCGGATCTTGCCGCTGCGCGCCGTTTCCACCACTTCCGAGTCAGCCGTCACCTTGCGCAAAGGATTCTTGCGTGTGTGATACATGGTCGTGGCCATGGCCATCGGCGTGGGCATGAAGGTTTGCACCTGATCCAATTTAAAATTGTTCTTCTTCAGCCACAGGGCCAAATTGAGCATGTCCAGGTCCGTCGTGCCCGGATGGGCCGCGATGAAGTACGGGATCAAATACTGCTTCTTGCCCGCTTCCAGCGAGAAACGGTCGAACATTTCCTTGAACTCGTCATACGCGCCGATGCCGGGCTTCATCATCTTCGACAAAGTGCCCTCTTCCGTGTGCTCGGGCGCGATCTTCAACAAACCGCCGACGTGGTGCGTGACCAGTTCCTTCACGTATTCGGGCGAACGCACGGCCAGGTCATAGCGCAAGCCCGAGCTGATCAGCACTTTCTTGATGCCGGGAATGGCGCGCGCCTTGCGGTACAGGGAAATGAGCTTGCTGTGGTCCGTGCCCAGATTCACGCAGATGGACGGGTACACGCAGGACAGCCGGCGGCACGACACTTCGATCTCTTTGTCCTTGCAGGCGAGGCGGTACATATTCGCCGTCGGGCCACCCATATCGGAAATGGTGCCCGTAAAGCCTTTGGTTTTATCGCGGATATGTTCAATCTCGCGCAAGATCGACGGTTCCGAACGGCTCTGGATGATGCGGCCTTCATGCTCCGTGATCGAACAGAAGGTGCAGCCGCCGAAGCAGCCGCGCATGATGTTGACGGAAAAACGGATCATTTCCCAGGCGGGAATGTGCGCCTTGCCATAGCTCGGGTGCGGCGCGCGCGCGTAATTCATGTCGTACACGCCATCCATCTCGTCCATGGCCAGCGGCAGCGGCGGCGGGTTGAGCCACACGTCGCGTTCGCCGTGCGCCTGCACCATGGCGCGCGCATTGCCGGGATTCGATTCCAGGTGGAACACGCGCGAGGCGTGCGCATACATGACCGGGTCATCCTTGACGACGTCGTAGGCGGGCAGGCGCACGACGGTCTTGTCGTGCTTTTCCTTGGCCATGGCCAGGCGCTCTTCGCGGCTCATGATGCGGATCGGCTTGATGACTTCGGCCGATTTCGAGGCATTTTCCGTGGCGCAGGCGGTCTTGTCTTCCTGCACCATCTCATACGGGCTGTAGTGCGGATCGACCTTGCCGGGCACATCGACGCGGGTGGAATTGTGCACACCCCAGTCGTCGCCGGGCAGCCAGCCGGACGGCACCATGAAGGCCGTGCCGCGCAAGTCGCGGATATCCTTGATGGCTTCGCCGGCAGCCAGGCGGTGCGTCAGGTCGACCAGCGCCCGTTCGGCATTGCCGAAGATCAGCAGATCGGCCTTGGAATCGGGCAAGACGGAACGGCGGACCTTGTCCGACCAATAATCGTAATGGGCGATGCGGCGCAACGACGCTTCGATGCTGCCGATCACCACCGGCACGTCGGGATACGCTTCGCGCGCGCGCTGGGCGTACACGGTGACGGCGCGGTCCGGGCGTTTATTCGGTTCGGCATTCGCCGTGTAGGCGTCGTCGGAGCGGATCTTGCGGTCGGCCGTGTACTGGTTGACCATGGAATCCATGTTGCCGGCCGTAATGCCGTAGTACAAACGCGGCTTGCCGAGGATGCGGAAGGCGTCGGCCGACAGCCAGTCGGGCTGGCTGATGATGCCGACGCGGTAGCCTTGCGCTTCGAGCAGGCGGCCCACCAGGGCCATGCCGAAACTCGGATGGTCGATGTAGGCGTCGCCCGTGACGAGGATGACGTCGCACTGGTCCCAGCCCAGCGCGTCCATCTCGGCACGCGACATCGGCAGGAAAGGCGCCACGGCAGCGCGGGCAGACCGCTTGGGAACGGTCGCAAATAAATTGGTAGGGGAGCTCATAGGGTACGGATTGTACCGGAATTGGCCATTTCCAACCTGACGGCCTGCTTTTTACTGTTGGATTTCAGTACAAAAAACGTTTATTTTTCAACTACTTGGGACAAATGGGGCAGACCCGAGGGGGCAATGCGCCCCAGTGGGGTGCATTGCGATCGCGAAGCGACTGCCCCCGATCAGATACCCATATTCGCTAAAATCTCACCCAACTCCCGCAGCGCCGGCTCCAGTTTCGGGTGCTTGACGGCGAACTTGGCCGACAATTCCTGGCTGCGCTCGGCCAGGCCATATGTGGTCGACTCTTCGTCCTGTTCCTGCGCGGCGCGCTTTTCCAGCAGTTGCTGAATATCACCATTGAGCTTTTGCAGCAAACCATGCGTTTCTTCATCCACAGGATCGCCAGATGCGATGGTCGATTGCAGCTGTTGCAGCGATTCCTTGAGTTTGCTATCCATATCTTTTTCCTGTCAGTCAGTAAATTGCGTGTCCAGAAACAATTGTTCCACCTTGCTCCTGGCCCACGGGGTCTTGCGCAAAAACTTCAGGCTCGACTTGATGCTGGGATCGCTGATGAAGCAATTGATATCGATGTGCTTGCTCAGACCATCCCAGCCGTAATGGCATTGTAGACGCGTCAGGATGGTTTCCAGCGTGAGGCCCTGCAGTTCCTTGCTCATGGCTTTATCTTACTCGTAAAAGTTGGCAGGCACGATTCTGCCATAAATCCTCTTGCCCATCCGCTCCCGCAAGGCACTCACTTGCGCCAGATCAGCTTGCCAATTTCCCAGCCCGTTACATTGAAACTTTTGTTTCTGCAGGAGAAGCAAATGATGCGCGCAGTCATCTGCAAGGGCGATCCCACCAGCCACGGCGGTAAAGTACTGGAAGGCAATCCCAACGTGACTACCAACGGGCGCCAGGTGGCGCAGCGGGGTCACATGACCTTCTGCCCTCAATGCAAGGGCAACTTTCCTATCGCCGAAGGCCTGGATTTTCATACGTATGCCGGCATCGGCACCGCCGTGGATGGCATGCGCACGGCATGCGGCGCCCAGCTGATGGCGACCCAGCATACGATGCAGATCGACGATGCGCCGGCGGCAGCGCCGGCAACAGTAGCGGCCACCATGGCGCCCGCTGCCGCCGCTGGCAACTACAGCGCGGCCTTCCGCGCGCTCGATGAAGAGTCGGGCGCACCGGTGGCGGGCCTGCCGTACCGCATGCTGTTGCCCGATGGACGCACGGTACGCGGCGTGACCGACAGCGACGGCCGCACCGGGACGGTCAGCGGCCACGACCCGGCCAGCGTCCAGTTATTCTGGGAAACCAGCGCACAGACACCGGCGACGGAGCCTGGCGGCGAGCATGACTGAAGCAGCGCCTGCCGCGACAGGCACGCTGACGGCAAGCACTTCGCTGACGACGGTCAATGTCAGCGCCCGGCGCAAGGTGCGCTACGTCTTCGATACGAGCGCGACAAAACGCGACCTTGCGCTGCCGTACCGCGTATCGATCGATGGCAAGGTGCAGGAAGCCGCCCCCAATATGCGCAAGCTGAGCGGCAGCAAGCGCAGCATCGAGTTGCTGGTGGCACCGGGCGCGCGTGTCGCCTTGTTTCTCAACAGCGATGTGCACCCCGATTTCCGGCGTGAACCCGTGTATGCGCTGCAAGTGGGCGAGCATGACGTCGAGGTCGTCATCACGGAACAGCCAGGCCGCATCGGCCATGCGCGCGCCGTGGTGGGCACCTCGGTCACGCGCCAGGCGGGCCAGCCCGGCGAGCGCGCCGTCGATTGCTACAAGGCCCTGCTGACGGGTGACATCTGGATGCAGATTTCGCATCTGTATACGGCGGCGCAAGCCGACGCCATCCTGCCGCCAGAAACCCCGCCCCCCGTGCGCGTCGCCGTGCGCGCCATCTACAGCGGCCTGCCCGCCGCGCAACTGCTGGTCCAGTTCCCCGCCAGCGACGGGGCGCCGGCGCATGCCTTGCGCGTAGCCTTCGCCGATTCCGAGAATGCACGCGCCAACATCACCTACTGCTCCCTGCTCAAGGACGTGCTGCCGCGCACCCACCCGGCCGCCTTCGCCGCGCTACTGAGCGAAGCGCACAAGGCCGGCGTCACCGAAGTGCATGTGACCTCGTGCTGGCGTCCCATGCTCGGTTCAATCGCCCACGGCGCCGGCCTGGGACTCGATATCGTCTACATCGCCAACGCCAGTCAAACAGTGCACATCAACCGCGTCGGACTGACTGGCGCGGGGGGCAGGAATCCGAATATTCGCGCACGGGAAAAGCAGTTATATGACGAGCTCATATTGGCAGAGCAGCAGGCGCGTGCAATTTCTGGCGAACGCATCGCAACGCAAACTGAATCAACACAAAAAGAGAAAATAGAAAAAATTAACAAAGAAAGGCTAGCAAGGGCTAGGTGGAACGACGAACGCAATCTAAATGAACCTAAATTAATGCAGGAACTGCGGCAACAATTACAAAAAAATCCATCAGTTAAACAAGTTTTTGACCCTTGGTACATGGAAGCAGACACCCGTGATCAATCTCCTCAGACCGCCAATGAACAACGTAGCAAAAACGAAACAATTCATGCCGATCATCTTCATCTCACTCTGAATGACCCTCAAATTTTATGAACTATCTATTTCCGCTGATCTTATGCGCCTTGGCCTGCGTAGCCAGCAGCGCAAAAGCCAATACTGTGGAGACAAAACAGCGTCCTTCACGCCAATGGTTCGATAAATCCTGGAGCATACGTTATGTCCTTTTCCTCAATTCCAAAAAACATATGGCGACTGGTATTGCCATCGCCAAAAGCATGAATGCATTAGACGGGAAGCATGAGGAGCCCATGGTATATCTCGAGGCTCAGGAACTCTTCGCCAAAATTATTGCACTTAGGGGATCAGGCTCAGCACCTGTCGCTGCCGTGCTTATCTCGTTTGATCGAAATGGCCGCGTCATGAACAAGGATCCCGTTCTATCGCCATTCATGGGCAAGCTCTCATATATAAACAGTCTGGTTCTGATCCGCACCAGCGATCCGACCAGCAAACCATACGCATTTGCCGATTGGGACCAAGGCATTCCTGGTGATGTCAGCTTTTCGCCGGCCGTGTGCACCACATTGGACTCTCATCGCTACGGTCCTTATTGGCAATCAGACGACTTCCGCGGCAATGTCGGCTGCCGCGAATGGACCGCTCAGCTGTACGACCCCGGGCAACCATATATCGACGTCACCACCTACAGCAAGCGCGGCAACTTCATTGGCGAGCTGGTGGGCTGGTCACGCTTTGAAGACCCGCCCAAACCCGTCATCGGCATGCAGGGCAAGCAGTGGCTATGCCTGCACGAATGCCCGGGCGGCGAACGGCCCGGCGTGATTGCCGACCTGCGCGCCTGGACGCGCAAGCACGGCTATCCCATGCCAGAACGCCCGCCGCGCCAGCCGCTCTATCCTGATTCGGAATACCAGGATGATCTGAACGAATTCTGGAATTACTGAAAGAAAACACGATCACGCAGTCGCGCTAGCTGCAATCTGTGAACATGAGAAAAAACGATGAAAGTCACTTTCTTCTTCCGCGTTCTTGCAGCACTGATCTTTGGAGCCAGCACCACTCACGCAGCATCCTCGACAAAAAAACGTGATCCTTCCAGAGAGTGGCTCGATAACCGCTGGGAAATCCGCTATGTCTTGTTCATGGATGCGCAAAAGTACATGAGGCGGAGTATTCAATTTGCAAAAAAACGTAATGCCTTCGACGGTAAACAATCAGAACCGTATGTTTACCTGAACGCCAAAGAGCTCTTTACGCAATCGACGCAAGTTATCACTTCGAAGACCGCGCATACTGCCACCGTGCTGATCTCGTTTGATCGCAATGGCCGCGTTATAAACAACGATCCTGTATTGTCGCAATATACCGGCAAGATATCTCTCATCCGCAGCCTCGTCCTTACCCGCAACAACGAACCGTATGAGAAGCCTTACAAGATTGCAAATTGGGATCAGGGCATTCCCGGCGACTCATCCTTTTCACCCGCCGTCTGTAGCACTCTCGATGCCTTTCGCTATGAGATTAACTGGAAAAAGGACGACCCTAGCGGCCATGTCGGCTGCCGCGAATGGACCGCCCAGCTGTACGACCCCGGGCAGCCGTATATCGACGTCACCACCTACAGCAAGCGCGGCAACTTCATTGGCGAGCTGGTGGGCTGGTCACGCTTTGAAGACCCGCCCAAACCCGTCATCGGCATGCAGGGCAAGCAGTGGCTATGCCTGCACGAATGCCCGGCCGGCGAGCGGCCCGGCGTGATTGCCGACCTGCGCGCCTGGACGCGCAAGCACGGTTTCCCCATGCCCGAGCGCCCGCCGCGCCAGCCGCTCTATCCTGATTCGGAGTATCAGGATGACCTCAACGAATTCTGGAATTACTGAAGGAAAACACCTCACATCGAGGCAGGCAGGTGTTTGCCGTCCGAATGAAACACTGCGAATCATTGCCTTTACCCAACGATCAATACAATGGAAACATGATGAACCATCGCTTCTTTTGTGCCGTGATTACTTTGATGTACGCGGTTAGCGGCGTTCACGCCTCCCCAGCCACAGTGGAACGTGATCCTTCGCGTGAATGGTTAGACGTTCCTTGGAAGATACGTTATGTGATTTTGATCGATTCGGCCGAAGGCATGAAAGCAGAGATCAAGTCAGCCATCAAATACAATCTCTCGGATGGGAAGAATGGGAAAAACTGGATTTATCTTGATGCCATTGCGCTATTTGCATCCACTGCTAGCAGCATTGCATCAAAGACGGGCTCAATTTCAACGCTCTCTATCTCGTTTGATGAGCATGGCCGTGTGCTCAACACCAATTCTTTTCTGTCCCAGTTCAACGCCAAGCGCTCCATTATTGAAAGTCTGGTCCTGATCCGCACCAACGATCCGACCAGCAAACCATACGCATTTGCCGATTGGAACCAAGGCATTCCTGGTGATGTCAGCTTTTCTCCGGCCGTGTGCACCATCGTTGATTCCCATCGTTACGACACCGGATGGCGATCCAGCGACCCTCGCGGCCATGTCGGCTGCCGCGAATGGACCGCTCAGCTGTACGACCCCGGGCAACCATATATCGACGTCACCACCTACAGCAAGCGCGGCAACTTCATTGGCGAGCTGGTGGGCTGGTCGCGCTTTGAAGACCCGCCCAAACCCGTCATCGGCATGCAGGGCAAGCAGTGGCTATGCCTGCACGAATGCCCGGCCGGCGAACGGCCCGGCGTGATTGCCGACCTGCGCGCCTGGACGCGCAAGCACGGCTATCCCATGCCTGAACGCCCGCCGCGCCAGCCGCTCTATCCTGATTCGGAGTATCAGGATGACCTCAATGAATTCTGGAATCATTGAGGCGCACGCACTTTTCTATTTGGCGTTCAAGCCGCGGCGTTCCAGCAGCGGTTCCACGGTGGCGTCGCGGCCGCGGAAGTCACGGAACAGCTGCAGCGCATCGACGCTGCCGCCGCGCGACAGCAATTTGCTGCGGAACCAGTCGCCATTCTTGCGCGTCAGGCCGCCGTTTTCCTTGAACCAGTTGACCGATTCCGCGTCCAGCTTTTCCGACCACAGGTAGGCGTAATAGGCCGCCGAGTAGCCGCCCGAGAAGCTGTGCGAGAAGTAGCTGGTGCGGTAGCGCGGCGGCACGGGCGCGTAGTCGACACCAGCGTCTTTCAGCGATGCCGCTTCAAAGGCCAGCACGTCCGTCGGGATCTGGCTTGGCGCCAGCTGGTGCCAGCGCTGATCCAGCAGGGCCGCCGACAGGTATTCGGTGGTCATGAAGCCCTGATTGAATTTCTTCGCCGCCGTGACTTTATCGAGCAATTCCTGCGGCATGGCCGCGCCGCTCTGGTAGTGCTTGGCGTAATTTTGCAGCACTTCCGGCCAGACCGACCACATTTCATTGACTTGCGATGGGTACTCGACGAAGTCGCTCGGCACGCTGGTGCCGGCAAAGCGCGGGTATTTCACGTTCGAAAACATGCCGTGCAGCGCATGGCCGAATTCGTGGAACATGGTCGTCACTTCATCGAACGTCAGCAAGGTCGGCTGGCCGGCCGGCGGCTTCGGAATGTTCAACTGGTTGGCGACCACGGGATGCGTGCCCATCAGCATTGACTGCGACACGTATTCATTCATCCACGCGCCGCCATGCTTGTTGCCGCGCGCATAGAAGTCGGCGATGAACAGGGCCAGCGGCTTGCCGTTGGCGTCGAGCACGTCGTAGACGCGCACGTCCGGGTTGTACACCGGTAAATCCTTGCGTTCTTTGAAACTGATGCCGTACAGCTTGTTGGCGGCAAAGAAGACGCCGTTGTTCAGCACGCTGTTGAGTTCCAGATACGGTTTCAGCTCGTTTTCATCAAAATTGAAACGCTGCTTGCGCAGCTTGTCCGTGTAGATGGCCCAGTCGGCCGCTGCCACCTGGAAACCGCCCTTTTCCGCATCGACCACTTGCTGCAGGTCGGCCGCTTCGCGGCGCGCGTTGGCGACGGCCGGTTTGGCCAGTTCCGACAGCAGGGTGTTGACGGCGGTCGTCGTCTTGGCCGTCTGATCTTCCAGCGAATACGCGGCGTAATTGGCGTAACCGAGCAGGGTGGCCCGTTCGGCGCGCAGTTTTGCCAGCTTCAGCACAATGGCGCGGTTGTCGAACTCGCCGCCCTGGCTGCCACGATTCAAGGAAGCATCCATCAAACGCTGGCGTGTCTTGCGATCCGTCAATACAGCCAATGGCGGCTGGCCGCTGGTGTTGACCAGGGCGATGAGGAACTTGCCCGTCAAGCCGCGTTCCTTGGCGGCAGCGGCAGCCGTATCGATATCGCTGTCCGTCATGCCTGCCAGTTCGGCGCGCGTGTCGACGACGATGCTCTTGGCATTCGTTTCCTTCAGCACGTTTTGCGCGAAGGCCGTTTCCAGGCCCGCCTGCTCGGCGTTGTAGGCTTTCAGTTTTTCCTTGTCCGCATCGGACAGCTTGGCGCCGGCGCGCACGAAATCCGTGTGATAGCGTTCCAGCAAGCGCAAGGATTCGGCATCGAGACCCAGCTTGTCGCGCTTGGCGTACAGGGTGTCGATGCGGACGAACAGTTTCGGGTTCAGAGTGATCGCATCGCCATGCGCGGCCAGCTTGGGCGACACATCCACTTCCACCGCTTCGAGCACGCTGTTCGTGTTGGTCGAGGTCATGTTGCTGAAGATGCTTTGCACGCGGTGCAGCAGCTGCCCCGTGCGCTCGAGGGCCACGATGGTGTTCTCGAACGTGGGCGCCTGGCGGTTGTTGGCAATCGCATTGACTTCAGCCAACTGGCGTTTCATGCCTTCGGCAAACGCCGGCGCGTAGTGAGCATCCTTGATCAGGCCGAACTGCGGCATCTGGAATGGCAGCGGGCTGACTTTCAACAGGGGATTCTGGGCGCTGACGGCGGCGGCAGGCGCGGATTTTGCGGTGGTGGCGGCCAGGGCGGATGGAGCGGCGTGGGCCAGCATGACGCTGGCGGCGATGACGAGCAGTTGTGGACGGATCATGACATCTTTCAGGAAGCGCGGGGAAGAACCGCGATCGCGTCGCGGGCCAGTGGCAGATCATAGCAGCCTGTCACACAGGCGTCATCCAACATGGGCGATCCTGTGGTGCATCACGCCAACTGCGCGGTTTACCACGGTTTTCAAACAGAATCGCCAAATAAAAATGGCCGCCCGTTGCCGGGCGGCCATCGATGTTCCGCACCGGCCAGGCCGGTGACGGGGGATTACTTGCCGTTCAAGCCACGGCGTTGCAGCAGCGGCTCGATCTTCGCATCGCGGCCGCGGAAGTTGCGGTAGATGTCGAGCGCATCGGCGCTGCCGCCGCGTGACAGCAACTTGGCTCTGAACCAGTCGCCATTCTTGCGCGTCAGGCCGCCGTTTTCCTTGAACCACTCGACCGTATCGGCATCGAGCTTTTCCGACCACAGATACGCGTAGTAGCCGGCCGAATAGCCGCCCGCGAACGCGTGCGAAAAGTACGTGGTGCGGTAGCGCGGCGGCGCCGGGGCGAAATCGACGCCCGCCTCGCTCAAGGCGGTTTTTTCAAACGCCAGCACGTCGGTGGGGATCTGTGCCGGGGTCAGCTGGTGCCAGCGCTGGTCCAGCAGGGCCGACGCCAGGTATTCCGTGGTTTTATAGCCCTGGTTGAAATTGTCGGCCGCCGTCACTTTGGCCAGCAGCTCGGCCGGGATGGCCGCGCCCGTCTGGTAGTGCTTGGCGTAGTTTTGCAGCACTTCCGGCCACAGCGCCCACATTTCATTGACTTGCGACGGGTACTCGACGAAGTCGCGCGGCACGCTGGTGCCGGCGAAACGCGGGTATTTCACGTTCGAAAACATGCCGTGCAGCGCATGGCCGAATTCGTGGAACATGGTGTTGACTTCGTCAAACGTCATCAGGGTCGGCTGGCCCGCTTCCGGCTTCGGAATGTTGAGGTTATTCGCGATCACCGGCTTGCGGTTCAGCAAGCTCGACTGGCCCACGTAGGCATTCGCCCAGGCGCCGCCGCGCTTGTTGCTGCGCGCGTAAGGGTCCAGGGTGAAGATGGCCAGCTGCGTGCCGTCTTCATTGAAGACGTCGTACACCAGCATGTCGGCCGTGTAGACGGGCAAGTCGGTGCGCTGCTTGAAGGTGAGGCCGTACAACTTGCCAGCGGCAAAGAACACGCCTTTGGTCAATACGCTGTGCATTTCAAAGTACGGTTTCAACTGATTTTCATCGAAGTTGTAGCGTTCGGCGCGCACCTTGTCGCTATAGAAAGCCCAGTCGGCGGCGCCGACCTTGAAGCCGCCTTTGCCTGCATCGATGACCTTCTGGATATCGTCCGCTTCACGCCGCGCATTGACGACGGCCGGCTTCGCCAGTTCGCCCAGCAGAGCGTTCACGGCGGTGGTATCGTGCGCCGTCTGGTCTTCCAGCGAATACGCCGCGTAGTTCGGGTAGCCCATCAGCGCGGCACGTTCGGCGCGCAGTTTTGCCAGTTCCAGCACTTCGGCTGTGTTGTCGAACTCGCCGCCACGGCTGCCGCGCGCTTGCGATGCGGCCATGATGCGTTCGCGCACGGCGCGGTTGGTCAGCAGCGACAGCGGCGCCTGGCCCGTCGTGTTGACGAGGGCGATCACATATTTGCCATCGAGGTCGCGCTTCTTGGCCAGGCCGGCGGCCACTTCGATGGCGGCCGGCGACAGGCCGTCGAGTTCTTCGCGCGTATCGACGACGACGGCCGACGCGTTCAGTTCTTTCAGCACGTTCTGCGCGAACTTGGTCGACAGGGCCGCCAGCTGGCCGTTGTAGGCGCGCAGCTTTTGCTTGTCCGCCGCCGACAGCTTGGCGCCCGCGCGTACAAAATCGGTGTGATAGCGTTCGAGCAAACGCTTCGATTCGGCATCGAGGCCCAGCTTGTCGCGCTTGGCGTACAGGCTGTCGATGCGCTTGAACAACTTGTCGTTGAGCATGACCGCGTCGCTGTGGGCCGCCATTTTCGGCGCCAGCTCGCGTTCCAGGCCCTGGATCGTCTCATTCGTGTTCGAGCCGGACATCACGGAAAACACGGTGCGCACGCGGCTCAGCAGCTGGCCCGAGCGCTCCATGGCGACGATGGTGTTGTCGAACGTGGCCACTTTCGGGTTATTCGCAATCGCGTCGATTTCCGCCAGGTTGGCGGCCATGCCGGCCGTAAAGGCGGGTGCGTAGTCGGCGTCCTGCACCTTGTCGAACGGTGGATAGTGGAACGGCAGGCTGCTCGCTTGCGCGAACGGGTTTGAAGCGGGCAAGGCGGCGGCCGCGGTAGCGGCAGTGGTGGGCACGGTGGTGGCGGCAAAAGCGGCGGCGGCTGGTGCCAGCATCAGGCTGGCGGCGATGACGAGCATTGTAGGACGGGTCATGTCTTCTTTCAAGAAACGCAAGAGAGCCGCGATTGTGTCGCGGGCCAGCCTGAAATAATAACAGCCTGACACACTTGCGTCACCCGCAAAACCGATGGTAGCGATACGTCCATACACGAGAGGTTTTCATGCCCGACTCTCCGGACATGCACGCCGATACGGCAGCTCCCCTGCCCGCAACAATGAAAAATATCAATGCTCAGCTGACCTGTATGACATATAGTATCCATTCGGCAACCGGAGAATCCATGAGCTTTGAGCACCGCAAGACACGCGCCCTGGAATTACTGCAAGCGACAGGTATGATGCGCAGCCATTACGCGCCGCCACTCATCCGCTTGTTATGGAAGGCCGGCGTCCAGATCGCACCGCCGCATTTCCAGTCTTTCCAGTCCGCCGCGCTCCTCACAGGCAGCTGGTTTGGTTTTTTCATGGGCGTGTTCATGGGCCTGTTCGGCTGGTTCCAGGGCGCCGCGACGCGGCACTCTGCCTGGATCGCGGTGGCGGTGGCGGTGGCGTGTGTCGCAGGCCTGCTGTTTGGCATCGCCATGGCCAGCGTCTATGCCCGCGACCGGCGCAAGCACCCGTTGCCGGCATGGACCGCGCTGGACGAGCAACGGTCCCCAGGCAATTCCTTTGATTAATAGTGCGGCGGACGTTCGTTCACCAGTCCGCCGTTTGCCTGCTGCGCCCCGTCGCGCACGTGTTCGCCCAGCTTGTGCAGCATCGCTTCGAGCTGGTCGATGCGCTTGCCCTGCTGGTACACCATCTGGTTCAGCGATTCGACCAGGTCTTCCTGCTGCGCCAGCTTGATTTCGATATCGACGAAACGTGTTTCCATCTGTTCTGCATTGTCCATGGTGCTCTCGATGATTCCTGACTGAAAGCGGCATTCTACCGCCGCAGCGGCGTGAGCCAGCACAAACCTCGTCCATTCCCCATCGGTCAGGTGGCCATTTCTGCCTATTCTTCCCTGATGGCTGAATCAAACCGCTTGACGAATGAGAACAAACGATTACAATGGACGTATCCACTTTGCCTGACCTGATCGACACGCGCAAGACGGCCGAATACCGCCGCTGGGAAGACTCCCTGCACGACGTGGCGGCCGCCGCCATTGACGCGCGCATCAAGCATTTGCAGCACGGCAAAAAGGGCGACTGGCGGCCAGTGGGCGAAGGCGTGTGCGAGCTGCGTTTTTTGCAGACGGGACCCGGCTGGCGCGTGTATTTTCACGAAACGAATCGGGGCACCCTGATCTTGCTGCTGCTGGGTGGCAATAAATCGAGCCAGCAACGCGACATCCGGCAGGCGCAGACGATCCTCAGGGACTTGAAAGCCCGGCAGGCGGCCCTGAAGAAAGCGGCGGCGGCATCCACAGGAGCACGAAAGAAATGAACCAAGACATCCATAGCGACACCTTCGATCTCGACGACCTGGAAGCATTAGGCCTGAGCAAATTTGACCCAACGCAACACCTGACCAGCAAGGCCGCCGTGGCCGCCTACATGAGCGAAATCGTCGCCACCGGCAACGCCGAACTGTTCCAGTCGGCCATGAACGACGTGGTGCGTGCCTATGGCATGGGCAAGGTGGCGGCCCGGGCCGACATCACGCGCGAAGGCGCCTATAAAGCCTTGCGCGAAGGCAGTAAACCGCGCTTTGAAACCATTTTAAAGATGCTCGATGCGCTGGGCATGCAGCTGGCCATCGTGCCAAAAACCACGCCGGACGGCGCCGTGGAAGCCTGAACGCCGCTTACACTTTCGGCGTGGCCAGCAAGGCCTTCATGCGCGCCAGACGTTCTTTCGGCGAAATGATTTCCGACTCGGTCGGCACGGCGTCGCCCACGTCAAGTTGCATTTCCTTGATGAAACGCGACGGGTCGCAATGGACTTGCTCACCGGCCCGCTTGCGCTTCTTGCACCAGGTGACGTGCAAGGTGCGCTGGGCGCGCGTAATGCCCACATACATCAGGCGGCGCTCTTCCTGGATGCGCGCGGCGATGGTTTCGGCCGGCGCGTCGGGGTCGCCCTTGTGCGGCAAGATGCCCTCTTCCACACCGACCAGAAACACGTGCGGGAATTCCAGACCCTTTGACGCGTGCAGGGTGGACATGCGCACGGCGTCCTGCTCTTCGTCCTTGCCTTCGAGCATGGTCATCAGGGCCACCATCTGCGTCAGTTCCAGCACGTTCTTTTCTTCGCCGTCGCGGTCCTTGCCGCCCCTGCCCCGTTCCTTGAGCCAGTTGACGAATTCCAGCACGTTCTGCCACTTGCTTTGCGCTTGCCGTTCCTCGAAGGCATCGTACAGATACGATTCGTAGTGGATTTCCTTCATCATGTCGTCCAGCACTTCGGCCGCGTTGTCGCCGCTGCCGGCCGCGCCGGGACGGCTGGCGCGCGATTCGAGGTCGTTGATGAAGTTGCAGAAGTCGCGCAATGGCCCCAGTTGGCGGTCCGTCAGCTTGGCCTCGATGCCGCCTTTAAAAACGGCTTGGAACAGCGAGCACTGCCACTGGCCCGAGAACGCGCCCAGCACCTCCAGGGTCGACTGGCCCACGCCACGGCGCGGCGTCGTCACGGCGCGAATGAAGGCCGGATCGTCGTCTTCGTTGGCCAGCAGGCGCAGATAACTGATGATGTCCTTGATCTCGGCCTTGTCGAAGAAGCTCTGGCCACCGGAGATCGTGTACGGGATGCGTTCCTTGCGCAGACACTGCTCGATGATGCGCGCCTGGTGGTTGCCCCGGTACAAAATCGCATAATCGGAAAACTTGTTCTTGCGCTCAAAATGGTCGGCCGAGATCATGATGGCCACCTGCTCCGCCTCCTGCTCGTCCGTCTGCATGCCCAGCACCTTGATCGGCTCGCCCAGGCCATGTTCCGACCACAGCGACTTTTCAAACAGTTTCGGGTTGTTGCCGATGACGGCATTGGCCGCGTTGAGCACGCGCATGGTGGAGCGGTAATTCTGCTCCAGTTTGATCACGCGCAAGTCGGGGAAATCCGTCTCCAGCGTCTTCAGGTTTTCCACGGTGGCGCCGCGCCAGGCATAAATGGCCTGGTCGTCGTCGCCCACGGCCGTAAACATCGGCTTCTTGCCGATGCCCGTCACCATCAATTTGACCAGTTCGTACTGGCAGGTGTTCGTGTCCTGGTATTCGTCGACGAGCAGGTAGCGCAGGCGGCGCTGCCACTTGTCGCGCACGGGACCGTTGTTGCGGAACAGTTCCACCGGCAAGCGGATCAAGTCGTCGAAATCGACGGCCTGGTAGGCGGAGAGCGTTGCCACATAGCTGCGGTAGATGCGCGCCGCATTCGCCTCGTCCTCGTCCTTCGCTTGCGCCAGCGCCATGTCCGGGTCGATCAGACCGTTTTTCCACAAGGACATGGCGTTCTGGATGCCACGGATCACCTGTTTATCGGTGGTAATGGCCAAGTCTTGCACGAGGGAAAAACAATCGTCGCTGTCCATGATGGAAAAGCGGTCTTTCAATCCGACGCCATTGGCTTCCTGGCGCAGGATTTTCACGCCCAGCGAGTGGAAGGTCGACACCGTCAACTGCTTGGCCTGGCGTGGTTGCTTCAAGAGCTTGGCGATGCGCTCCTGCATCTCCAGCGCCGCCTTGTTGGTGAAGGTCAGCGCGGCGATGGTGCGCGGGTCATAACCCCGGTCTTCGATCAGATGAGCGATCTTTTGCGTGATCACGCGCGTCTTGCCCGAGCCGGCGCCCGCCAGCACCAGGCAAGGGCCGTCGAGGTAGGTAACCGCTTCGCTTTGGGGCGCATTCAGACCGAACTGTGGTGCTTTGGACATCAGGGTATTTCCGCAGGGAACAGCAGCCCATTGTAACAGCGTCGCGCGCCCCATTTGCACGGCAAGATCTGCGTGAAAAACAGGCAATGGCATTGATATCTCGCCAATTGCCGCCATCTTGGGCCATGCCATGCGTGCGGCGATGTCAGCGCTGGAGTACCATTCCGCCTATATCGCGCGTGCGCGCCCACTTACCGAATGACAGTCCCATGAAATTTGAACACTTGATTGAAATCAACGATCCGCTCAACCCGCTGATCGACACCCTGAGCCTGGAACAAGTCTGGCGCGGCCTGGTCTTGCGCGCCGAGTCGCCCAGGCTGTTCGTGCCGCACCTGGACGAGTGCCAGATCAGCGAGCGCAGCGACGCCGGTTTCGCGCGCAGCCTGCGCTATGGCGAGCTGGTCATCAACGACAGGGTGGTGCTGATCCCGCAACTGCAGGTGCGCTACGAAGTGCCGGCGCAACAGGACATCAGCGCGTCTTCGCTGGTGATGACCATCGAGATGCCCGACGAAGCGAGCCTGTGGGTGCGCTTCCAATACGACGACGGCCACGACGCGGCCACCGATGCTGCCAACGCGCTGTACGACGACTTCCGCCGCTCCGCCTACAAGGAATCCGACATCGACACCGTGCGCATCATGCGCGAGCTGGCGCTCGAAGGGCGGCTCGATGCGGGGCTGCTCAATTAAACACCAGCGCTAAATGCGTGCGCTGCTGCCCCACAGCTGGTCGGGGCGAAACTGCAGCCCCGCCTGCTCCGCGCTGAGCACTTCACGGATGGCGTGCAAGTCGACGCGCGTATCGCGCCGCAGCGGCACGTCCAGGCGCGCGCCACGCGGGCCGATCAGCGATTGCACATGGGGCGTCGTGGCATTCAAGCCCTTGCGCGTGACGACGCCGATTTCCCCATTGAGTAATCTGACGAAGGTGCCGACCGGGTAGATGCCCAGCTCGCGCACCAGCAGCGAGGCCAGCGGCGCATCCAGCGTGGCCTTGTCGGCCATCAGCATTTCACGCAGGGCCACGTTCGGCAGCAAGGGCTGGCGGTAGCTGCGCTTCGAGACGCGCGCGCAATAGCGGTCAGCCAGCATGATCAGGCGCGCGCCGATGCCGATCGCCTCGCCTTGCGTGCCCAGCGGATAGCCGCTGCCATCGATATTTTCATGGTGCTGCAGCACGGCTTGCAGCCAAACGGCGTCCGTGACGCCCGCCGCGCGCAGCAAGTCGACACCGGCTTGCGGATGGGCGCGCAAATAGGCGCGTTCCTGCGCGTCCAGCGGCCCCGCCTTGTGCTGGAAATCCGCATGGCGTTCCAGCATGCCCACATTCATGCTCAGTGCGGCCAGCACCACGCTGCGCACGATGGCATCGTCAAGCTTCAGCGCGCGCGCCAGCAAGGCCGTGATGACGGCCGTGTCGACGCTGTGGCGCACGGCGAAATCGCCCGCGCCCTGGTTGTGCAAGATGCAGGCCAGCGCCACGTCGGCGTCCAGTACCACCGCCTCTTCCACCAGTTGCGCCAGCGCCGCCAAGGATGCGTGGCTGCCCGCCTGCCCGGCCGCGATGACCGGCAAGACGAGGGCCAGCCCCGCCGTGACGAGGTTCAGCATGCGCAGGGCCGACGGCGCTTCCGTGGCCGTGCGCGGCACGTCGGCGCTGGTATCGGCGATGACGCCGCGCGCCAGCAGCAAGGCGATCTGGTTCTCGCTGCTGATGACATGGCCCAGCCTGGCCAGCAAGCTGCCCGTCTCGTCATGCACGTCCCAGGGCAGGGCCACGCCCAGGGCGAGTTCTCCCGCATAAATGCGCCGAATTTTCACATCGTCTCCATCATCGCCTGCACCCGCTTGTTTTTACCATCCTGGCATCAGCGGTATGTACCGATTGAAATGTTTTTTGCTCTTAATCAATATTTCAATGTGGCAGCGATGATCGCGCAATCATGTGCGCTTGTCTACAAAATTGTATAAATATCAAAATTGCATCAGACGCCAGGCGAACAATCGGCGCAGCCGGGCGCGTGTTCCGGGTCTTTGTCCAGGTGCAGCGCCAGCTCGCGCAAGGCCGTGCGCACGCCTTCCTCGATGACGGGGTGGTAAAACGGCATGTCGAGCATGGCCGGCACCGTCAGCTGCGCCTGGCATGCCCAGGCCAGCAGATGGCCCAGGTGTTCCGCCCGAGGGCCGATCAGTTCGGCGCCGAGAAAACGCTTGCTGCCGAACTCCGCATACACGCGCAGCAAGCCCTGGTTTTGCAGCATCACGCGGCTGCGGCCCTGGTTGCCGAACGACACGGCACCAACGGCGAAGCGGCCCGCGTGGCTCACGCACAGTTGCTGGTAGGTGGCGCCCAGGGTGGCGATCTGTGGCTCCGTGAAGGCGATCGTCAACGGCGTGCGGCGCAAGCCCGGTTTGACATCCGGAAAGCGCGCCGCGTTCTCGCCCGCGATGCGGCCCTCGTCGGCCGCCTCGGGCAACAGCGGCAAGGCGTTGTCGGCATCGCCGGCGATGAAGATGGCGCTCTTGCCGCACTGCATGGTGTGCCGGTCATGCAGGGGAATGCCGTGGCGGTCGAGCTCGATTTGCGCCGTGTCCAGGCCGATCTGGTCCACGTTCGGACGGCGGCCGATGGCGGCCAGCAGATACGCGAACTGCTCGGTTTTTTCCTGACCATCGCCATCGCGGCTGGTGAGCACAATGCCGCTGCCATCCGGCGTTTTTGCCACGTGCGCCACGCTGGTCTGGAAGCGGATATCGAGTTCGCGCGCCAGCACGGCATCCGCCTCGCGCAGCACCAGCGGGTCCGTCAGCTGCGCGATCTTTTTGCCGCGCGCAAACACGGTCACGCGCACGCCCAGCCGCGCCAGCGCCTGGCCCAGTTCCAGGCCGATGACGCCGCCGCCGACCACGGCGACCGATGGCGGCAAGTCCGTCCACTCGAACACGGCGTCGCTGGTGATGACCCTGTCGCCCGCCGCCTGCCACTCGGGCGGCACGATGGCCGTGGAACCGGTGGCGATCACCACGCTGGCCGCTTCCACCAGCGTGTGTTCATCGACTTGCAATTTTCCGGGGGAAATAAAACGCGCATGGCCGCGCAGTTTTTCTTCCTCGGGGATGGCGTTGACGCCGTCGAGGACGAAGCCGACAAAGCGGTCGCGCTCGCTGCGCACCCTGGCCATGACTTGCCGGCCATCGATGCGCACGGGGCCAGGATGCACGCCAAACGCCGGCGCGGCAGCCACGGCATGGGCCGCCTCGGCCGCCGCGATCAAGAGCTTGCTGGGCATGCAGCCGACCCTGGCGCAGGTCGTGCCGTACGGCCCGCTTTCGATCATCAGCACGCGCTTGCCCTGCATGCGCGCCGCCTTGTGCGCCGTCATGCCGGCCGTGCCGCCGCCGATCACGGCCACATCCACTTGTATCGTCTTCATGCTGCTATCCATCCATTGAGGTTGCTCACAGCGTTCGATACTACCCGTTTGCCGAAAATAAGGTTTTACTTTGCTGCAATATATGTATTAGTATAACTAATCATTTTCAAAATTTATAAGCTGAGCTAATGGGATCACTCGATTATCGCGCGCTGGCCGTGCTGGACGCCGTGGCCAGCCATGGCAGTTTCGACAAGGCCGCCCTGGCGCTGGGCATCACCCAGTCGGCCGTCTCGCAGCGCATCAAGGCGCTGGAAGACGCCAGCGGGCGCTTGCTGATCATCCGTGGCCAGCCGGCCGTGCCGACGGGCCTGGGCCAGCGCCTGATCGTGCATCACCGCAACGTCAAGCTGATGGAAGCGTCGCTCGACATCGACCTGGGCAACAGCGTCAGCATGCCGGAAATCGCCATCGCCATCGATGCCGACAGCCTGGCCACCTGGTTCCCCGACACTTTATACGCCCTGCTGGCGCCGCCGCGCTGCCAGCTCGACGTGCGCCTGGCCGACAGCGACAGCGCCTTGCAGATGGTGCGCGACGGCTCCGTGTTCGGCTGCGTGGCGGCCGAGTCCGGCACAGCACTGGACGCGGCGGCGGCCACCAGCGTCACGCCGCTGGGCACCCTGCGCTATGTCTGCGTGGCCACGCCCGTGTTTGCGGGCCACTGGTTCGGCGATGGTTTCAGTGCCGAGGCGGTGCAGCTGGCGCCGGCCGTGGTGGGCCAGCACGGCTTGCTGGCGCGTTTTCTTGCTGAACAACTCAATTTGCGCGAAGCGTTTCCACACCACACCTTGCCGGTGGAAGCGGCGCGCCGCGCCTGCGTGCTCGATGGCCTGGCCTACGGCCTGATGCCGCAGCGCCTGGCCGCGCAGGCGCTGGCGACGGAGCGTCTAGTCGATCTGCTGCCGGGCCGCACCCTGAACTTACCGCTGAGCTGGCATGCGTGGACCCTGGACACGCCGTTTACCAAGCTGCTGTCCGAGCAGATCGTCAAGTCGGCGCGCGACTATCTGAACTAATTGAGTGAGTTAACTTAGATATCGAGCGGGTCCACTTCCAGCGACCATTTCACGCGCGACTTCATGGCGCGCAGCTCACTTAACCATTCTTTTAAAAACGCCTGCAGCGCGGGCCGCGAGGGCGATTCCAGCAGCAGCTGGGCGCGGTCCACGTTGTAGACGCGCGTCATGCTCATGGGAATCGGGTCATTGATGGTCACCTGCGGGTGTTCCATGCACTCTTTCGCCGCCTGCAGGAACTCGATGGCCGTGGCCAGCTCGGGCGCCTCGGCGCGCAGCAGGGCCTGGAACAGATACGGCGGCAGCGCCGCCTGCGCCCGCTCTTCCAGCAAGGTCGTGGCGAAATGGTCGTAATCGTGGTTGACGACGGCGTCATACAGCGGATGGCGCGCATAGCGCGTCTGGATCAGCACCTCACTGACGCTGCCGCCTTCCGTCTGCGCGGCGCGCCCGGCCCGGCCCGCCACCTGCATGAGCTGGGCGAACAGCCGTTCGCTGGCCCGGTAATCCTGCGAAAACAGGGCCGTGTCCGGATTCAAAATGCCGACCAGGGTCAGCTTTTTGAAATCGTGCCCCTTGGCCACCATCTGCGTGCCGATCAGGATATCCACTTCGCCCCGGTGCACGCTGTCGAACGCTTCCTGCGCGCTGCCCTTCTTGCGCGTGGAATCGGCATCGATGCGCAGAATCCGCGCCTCGGGAAACAATTGCTGCAAACCCTCTTCCACCCGCTGCGTGCCGCGTCCCAGCGGCTGCAGATCGACGTTGCCGCAGGTGGGGCAATGGCGGGGAATGCGCAGTTCCAGGCTGCAATGGTGGCAGCGCAGCCGGTGTTCCGGCTTGTGCAGCACCATGAACGAGGTGCAGCGCGTGCAATTGCTGATCCAGCCGCACGATTCACAGCAGATGACGGGCGAATAGCCGCGCCGGTTCAAAAACAGCAGCGACTGCTCACCGCGCTCCATGCGCAGTTTCAAGGCGGCGACCAGATGCGAGGTCAGGCCATCTTTCGGCTTGTCGCGCTCCATGTCGAGGATCTTGACGCGTGGCAACACCGCATTCTTGACGGCCCGCTCGCGCAGTTCCAGCTTGCGGTAGCGCCCCGTCTGCGCGTGGTGCCAGCTTTCCAGCGAGGGCGTGGCCGAGCCCAGCACGATAGGAATCTGCAATTGCCAGGCGCGCCACACGGCCAGGTCGCGCGCCGAATAGCGCAAGCCTTCCTGCTGCTTGTAGGAAGGATCGTGTTCCTCGTCGATGACGATCAGTTTGAGTTTCGGCAAGGACGCCAGGATGGCTAATCTCGTGCCGAGCACGATGCGCGCCTGGCCCCGGTGGGCGGCCAGCCAGTGCAGCATGCGTTCGCCTTCGGACAGGCTGCTGTGCAGGGTGGCCAGCATGACGCCGGGAAAGCGCGCGCGGATATTGCCTTCCAGCTGGGGCGTCAGGTTAATTTCCGGCACCAGGATCAGGATTTGCGCATCGTCCTCGCGCGCCAGCACCTGGGCGCAGGCTTGCAGATACACTTCCGTCTTGCCGCTGCCCGTCACGCCGTACAGCAGGGTCGGCTTGAAGCCTTGCGCGCCGCCGATGGCATCGGCCGCTTCCTGCTGGGCGGCATTCAGTGCCGGCATGTTCAGCGGCGTGCCATCGTGCGCATCGGCCAGCTTGGCCAGCTTCTTGATGGCACGGTCCAGTGCCACGGTGGTGAGCACGCGCAGATTCTTCGGCAGACCCGGCAGCGCCACCTCGCCCAGCGGACGCTGGTAGTAATCGGCGGCGAAGGCGGCCAGCGCCAGCCACTGCTCCGACAGCGGCGCCAGCTGGCTGCGCACGGCCAGCACGTCCTTCAATTTCGCGGCGGGCACGTCGGTACTGCTTGAGATGCCGACGATCAGCCCCATCACCTCGCGCCGGCCGAACGGCACCAGCGCCAGTTGCCCCACTTGCGGCAGCGGCACGGCAGCGTCCGCATCCGCCGCCGCGTTCCAGCGGTAGTCGAACAGGGCGTTCAGGGGCGTGTCGAGCGCGATGTTCAGGATGCACGACGTCAAAATGCGCTGCGACATGGGGGTTTGGCCTATCTTCATAAAAAGCGCGCGGCAGGGTCAATCGCGCGGCGGGAGGTCAGGCATCAAGCCAGCGGGCCATGATACTTGTTTCGTCCGCCAAACGCCTAACAGCAGGCAGGACAGCGTGGCATCATGCCTGAAGAAAATTCTGTGGATAACTTTGTGGACAAAGCAAAATTAACTTTCATAAAAATGTGGACAGAAAATTTTGATCGCCGTCAAGAGGGGCACGCAAGAAAAATTAACTATTTAAAATCAATGACTTAAAAATTGATCCCCGGAAGGCGATAAATCCGTGGGGCATTTCCGCCGCTGTGCATAACTGAACCATTTCTGATTTTTTTGTACAGGAATAAGCACCGTTTTGATGCATGCCCTGCGCAAAAATCTCCAGCATAGGCGGCAAAGTTGACAATTGCCGGGCAAGCGTTCGGTTTTACCCGCCGGGCGGCGAAACATTGTTCAATGATTATGCAGTGCAACATGCACTTCAGGTACACCCTGAACATCGACGCTAAGTATCGGTTAACAAAATACTTTTCAGTTTTATCCACAGAATCTGTTGATAACTTTGTGGACAATGAAGGAACAAGGCTGGCCAACGGAAGAATAACCTTATCAATTGCAACAAAGTCCGCCGGGCAAGGCATTTTTTATTTCTTAATAATCAAGCACTTGCAGAGTATCCCCGGGCATGGCTTTTCAACTGCCTCTTATTTCCGCAGCAAAAAAAATTGTGCATAAGTCGGTATTTCTTGCTAAGGCGCAGCAAAGAAAAAGGCAGGCTTTCGCTGGAAAGCCTGCCTCTGTGCCCCTGTGCCAAGGCAATGCGGTGAAATTACTGGCCGCTGCGCATGGCGCGGCTCATGCTGTGCACGGCTTCCACCATGGCTGCCACCGATTCCGGCGGCGTGAACTGGGAAATGCCATGGCCCAGGTTGAACACGTGGCCCGTGCCTGCCGACGGCGCGCCAAAGGCGTTGAGCACTTTCGCCACTTCGGCGCGGATCTGCTCGGGGCTGGCGAACAGGATGGCCGGGTCGAGATTGCCCTGCAAGCCGACTTTATGGCCCACCAGCTGGCGCGCACGCGTCAGGTTGACGGTCCAGTCCAGGCCCACGGCATCGGCGCCGATGTCGGCGATCTGTTCGATCCACTGGCCGCCGCCCTTGGTAAACACGATGGCAGGGATTTTCACGCCATCCTTGTCGCGTTTCAATTGCGCCACCACTTGCTGCATGTAGGCCAGCGAGAATTCCTGGTAGGCGCCATCGGCCAGCGCACCGCCCCACGAGTCGAAAATCATCACGGCTTGCGCGCCGGCATCGATTTGCGCATTCAGGTACTGCGCCACGGACGTGGCGTTGATGGCCAGGATGTGGTGCATCAGGTCCGGGCGGTTGTACAGCATCTTCTTGATGGTATGGAACTCTTTCGAGCCGCCGCCTTCGACCATGTAGCACGCCAGGGTCCACGGGCTGCCGGAAAAACCGATCAGCGGCACGCGGCCATTGAGTTCCGTGCGGATTTGCGTGACGGCCTTGAAAACGTAGTCGAGCGACTCCAGGTCCGGCACTTGCAAGGCCTTCACATCCTGCTCCGTGCGCAGCGGACGCTCGAACTTCGGACCTTCGCCATCGGCGAAATACAGGCCCAGGCCCATCGCGTCCGGCACCGTCAGGATGTCGGAAAACAGGATGGCCGCGTCGAGCGGGAAACGCTCCAAGGGCTGCAAGGTCACTTCGGTGGCGTAATCGGGATTCTTTGCCAGGCCCAGGAAGGAGCCGGCCCGCTCGCGCGTGGCGCGGTATTCGGGCAGGTAGCGGCCCGCCTGGCGCATCAGCCAGACAGGGGTGTGCTCGGTCGGCTGGCGCAACAGGGCGCGCAGGAAAGTATCATTCTGGAGCGGAGCAAATTGTGGCATGGCAGGCAATCGAGCTTGGAGAAGCGGTATTATCGCATCCAATCGCCAGCAAATCATTGATTCAGGTGCCGCTTTGCAGCATTTGCCACGCACAGCGATGACTTTCGTTGTGCCGGCCCTTCCTTTATGATGATGCACGCCGCCGCGCTGCCTGACGCCGCCTGGAGGCCCCCCTTTCCACCACGACACGGAGCCCGCATGACCTCGACCGCATCCAGCACCCCTTATGGCATCTGGCCATCGCCGATCAGCGCGGCCATCGTCGCCGCTGGCGCCTCGCCGCTGACGCAGCTGGCCCTGGGCGGGGCGGATGGCGCCGACGTGTTCTGGCTGGCCGGGCGCGCCAGCGAGGCGGGCCGCAACACCCTGCTGCGCCAGCGCGGCGCGCGCGTCGATGAACTCACGCCGGCGCCGTTCAATGTGCGCACCCGCGTGCATGAATACGGCGGCGGCGCGTATGCCGTGGCCGGCGATACCGTGTATTTTTCGCATTTCGCCGACAATTGCCTGTACCGCGTGGCCGGCGACGCCGCACCCGCAGCGTTGACCACGGGCGGCAACACGCGCCATGCGGACTTCGTCGTCGATGCGGCCCGTGCCCGCCTGATCGCCGTGCGCGAGCAGCATCCGGACGCAGGCCATGCGCATCCGGAAAACTGCCTGGCCGCCGTCGGCTTCGACGGACACGAGACGGTGCTGACGCGCGGCCACGACTTTTATGCGGCGCCGCGCCTGTCGCCGGACGGCAGCCAGCTGGCCTGGATCAGCTGGGACCACCCGCGCCTGCCGTGGCAAGGCACGGAACTGTGGCTGGCCGATGTGCACGCGGACGGCAGCCTGGGGTCGCCACGCCTGATCGCCGGCGGCGCGCGCGAATCGATTTGCCAGCCGGAATGGTCGCCGAATGGCTTGCTGCACTTCGTTTCCGACAGCAGCGGCTGGTGGAATCTGTACCGCCTGCACGGCGCCGACATCGAGGCGCTGTGCCCGATGGAAGCGGAATTTGCCACGCCGCACTGGACCTTTGGCGCCAGCATGTACGGTTTTCTGTCCGACGACGAGATCGTCTGCACGTATATCCAGGCGGGCATCAGCTACCTGGCGCAATTGAGCGTGGCCGAGGCGAAACTGGAGCCGATTCCCCACCCGTACCAGGAAATCCGCGAACTGCGCGTGGGCCCCGGCTTCGTCGCGTTGCTCGGCGGCAGCCCCACCATCGCGCTGGAACTGGCGCGCATCGACCTGTCGAACCACGAACTGGAAGTGCTGGCGCAATCGATCACGCAATTGCCCGCGCTCGACTACCTGTCAGTGCCGCGCAGCTTGAGTTTTCCCAGCAACAATGGCCGCACGGCGTACGCCTTCTTTTATGCGCCGCACAACACCGACGTGCAGGCGCCGGCAGGCACCTTACCACCCGTCATCGTCATCAGCCATGGCGGCCCCACCAGCATGGCCAGCAATACATTGAAACTGGCGACGCAGTACTGGACCAGCCGCGGCATCGGCGTGCTCGACGTCAACTATGGCGGCAGCAGCGGCTTCGGCCGCGAATACCGCGACGCGCTGCGCGGGCAGTGGGGCATCGTCGACGTGGAAGACTGCATCGCCGGCGCGCGCTACCTGGCCGCCAACGGGCTGGCCGACCCCGAGCGCCTGATCGTGCGCGGCGGCAGCGCGGGCGGCCTGACGACCCTGTGCGCATTGACCTTCCACGACGTCTTCAAGGCGGGCGCCAGCTACTACGGCGTGTCCGACCTGAAGGGCCTGGACGACGATTCGCACAAGTTCGAATCGCGCTATACCGATTATCTGATCGCCCCCCAGCCGCAGGCCGAAGCGCTGTACCGCGAGCGCTCGCCCATCCACCACACGGATAAATTGTCGCGCCCGATGATCTTCTTCCAGGGCCTCGATGACAAGGTGGTGCCGCCGCAGCAGTCGCAGCTGATGGTCGACGCCCTGCAGGCGCGCGGCGTGCCCGTCGCGTATGTGCCGCTCGAAGGCGAGGGACACGGCTTCCGCAAGGCGGAAAACATCGTGCGCACCCTGGAGGCGGAACTGTATTTCTACCAGCGCGTGTTCGGCCTGCCCGTGGCGGCCGGCGAACCGCCCGTGCAGATCGCCAATTTGCCCGCATGACCGATCCGCATCTCGACCAGCTCCTGCTTGACGAATTCGCCGCCCTGGAGCAGCACGAACGGATGATCCTGGCCCTGCTGGCCATTGCGGGCGAGCCGGTGGGCAAGCATGCCGTGTATGAACACTTGCAGCGCGCCAATATCGTCGAGCCGGACGGCACGCCGTTTGCCCTGCTCACCGTCACGGGCATGCTGCAGCATTTGACGCGGCACGCGCTGGCGTCCGAGGTGGTGGGACGCGGCTATGCCTGCGAAGCGAAGCTGCGCTGGCCCGCCATGCGCGCAGCCATCGAACACCTGGCGTTCCGCGACCTGTGCCAGGCCATCGAAACCATCAACCCCGTGCGCCGCAACTGGGATGGCTATGTGGAATTGCGCAGCTACCGGCAAGGCGTGGCGCGCCTGCGCATCGCCCTGTTGCGCAATGACGAGGTGCGCCAGGTGGCCGCCATCCTGGCCGCCTGCATGGCGTGCTATGAAGCGCAACAGCTGCATCCGCTGATCGAGATCTTCGGGCGGCCGTTCGAGCCCGAGATGCTGTCTTTCGTCATGCCGCAACTGCAGGATGACATCCTCGCCGTGCTGCTGGGCAACGCCCCGCGCGAGCCGGCCACGGCGCACGCCATCCGCAGCTATGCGCGCGCGCACCACGCGCGCCAGGCGGCGGCCGGCGACCATATCGGCGCCGCCCTGCCGCTGGCCCTGGCCGAAGACGCCCTGCTGTGCGGCGAACTCGACGCCGCCGCGCGCTACCTGGCAGGCCAGCAGGGGCCGCAGGCGCTGTTTGTCGACAGCAGCATCGCCCTGTTGCGCGGCGAACACGCGCACGCCGTGGCGGGCTTCGACACGGCCCTGAAAGGACTGCGCAAGGAGGCGGGCAGGCGCAAGCTGTGCTTTACGGGCATCGGCGGCCACCTGTACGTGCTGGCCCTGCTGCGCGGCAACGACGCCAAGCTGCTGAAAAGCGCGGAAACCTATCTCGATATCGCGCTGCATGCGCAGCCGAACCACGACAGCATCGTCTATCAGCAGTTGAATACCTTGCGCCTGGTGCGTGCCGGCGTCATGCTGGCGGAAAGCATCCCCACGCGCAGCTGGGAAACGGGCTTGCAGGCGCAGCTGTTTCAGGCCTTGCTGTACTACTGGCTGGCGCTACCGCAATTGAGCGAACGCAAGGATCAATTGCGCTTGCTGGTGCAGCAAGCCGATGCGGCCGGCTACGACCTGATCGCCGCGCAGGCGGCCGGCTTGCTGGGCTTGCTGGGCGAGCCGCAGCAGGAGCGCTATGCGACGTCCAAGCGGGCGCAGCACGGCTTGACGGACATGGCGCCGTGGTTCGAGCGCCAGGAAGCGTGGCAGCGCCAGTTGAGCGCGCTGATCAACCTGCAGCAGAACGCGCCCGCCGAAGCCATCGGCAGCGTCTCGCGCCTCGTGTGGCTGGTGGCGTTCGACCCGCGCTTTGGCTTGACGGCCGTGGAAGTGCGCGAGCAGAAACGCGACGCGCGCGGTGGCTGGAGCAAGGGCCGCGCCATGGGCCTCAAACGCCTGGCCGAAGAGGCAGGCGACATCGATTTCCTTACGCCGCAAGATGCCCGCGCGGCGGGCAGCATCGCACCGTTCAAACAATATTATTCATCGGCGCCGCGCTTTGAAATCGAGCTGGACAAGGCCGCCATCTTGCTGGTGGGCCACCCGCTGGTGTTCTGGCTCGACCATCCCGACACGCGCGTGGAACTGATCGCCGGCGCGCCCGAGCTGCTGATCAAGTCGCACGAGGGGCAGCTGTGGCTGGGCATGCAGCCGCCATTACCCGACAACGGCGGCAACGTCGTGGTGCAGCGCGAGACGCCGACGCGCTTGCGCGTGGTGCACATCCTCGACGAGCACCGGCGCATCGGCGCCATCGTGGGCCTGGGCCTGTCCGTGCCCCTGCATGCGGAAAAACAGGTGATGCAGGCGATCGGCGCCATTTCATCGATGGTCACCGTGCAATCGGATATCGGCGGTGGCGCCGGCGACGCGGAAGTCATCACGGCCGACCACCGCCTGCACGTGCACCTGCTGCCGTATCAGCAAGGTTTGAAAATGCAGATTTTAGTGCGCCCCCTGCTCGACAACGGCGCCTATTACGCGCCCGGCAGCGGTGCCGAAAGCGTGTTTGCCGACGTGGCGGGCCGCGCCGTGCAGGCACGGCGCGACCTGAACGGGGAACGCGAAGCGCAGCGCCAGCTGATCGGAAAATGCCTGGTGCTGGAAGAGGCGGAAGAGGAACACGGCGAGTGGCTGCTGGGCCAGCCAGCGCTGGGCCTGCAACTGCTGGTCGAGCTGCAGGCGCTCGATCCCGCTGGCATCGTTCTGGCCTGGCCCGAAGGCGAAACCATGCGCGTGTCGAAACGCATCGACAGCGGCCAGATGCGCCTGAATATCAAGAGCGAAAAAGACTGGTTTGCCGCCAGCGGCGAAGTGCAGATCGATGAAGACAAGGTGATGGACTTGCGCGCCCTGCTCGACTTGATGCAGAACAATAAAAGCCGCTTCGTGGCCCTGGGAGACAACCAGTTCCTGGCCCTCAGCGACGAATTGCACCGCCGCCTGTCGGAACTGGCCGCGTACGGCGAGGCGCATGCCGATGGCGTGCACATCCACCCGCTGGCCGCCTTCGCGCTGGAAGAGCTGGCCAACGATGCGGGCGGCGTGAAGGCCGACAAACTCTGGCGCGAACACTTGCTGCGCCTGCGCGCCCTCGACGATTATCAACCGCAGCTGCCCAGCACCCTGCAGGCGGACTTGCGCGACTACCAGCTGGCCGGCTACCAGTGGCTGGCGCGCCTGGCGCACTGGGGCGTGGGCGCCTGCCTGGCCGACGACATGGGACTCGGCAAGACGCTACAGGCGCTGGCGCTGATCCTGGCGCGCGCGCCGAACGGCCCCACCCTGGTGGTGGCGCCCACGTCCGTGTGCATGAACTGGATCAGCGAAGCGCAGCGTTTTGCGCCCACCTTGAAGGTCAAACTGTTCGGCAGCGGCGACCGCGCCGACATGCTCGATACCTTGCAGCCGTTCGACCTGGTGGTGGCCAGCTATGGCTTGCTGCAGCAGGAAGCGACCCTGTTTGCCGGCGTGCGCTGGCATACCATCGTGCTCGACGAAGCGCAGGCGATCAAGAATGGCGCCACCAAGCGCTCGCAAGCCGTGATGGCCTTGCAAGGGGACTTCCGCATGCTGGCCAGCGGCACGCCGCTGGAGAACCATCTGGGTGAATTATGGAATTTGTTCCGCTTCATCAACCCCGGTTTGCTGGGTACCCTCGACCAGTTTAATTTGCGCTTTGCCGGGCCGATTGAGAAAGATCAGGACAAGCGGGCGGCGGCCGGCGCGCGCTTGCGGCTGCGCCGCCTGATCGCACCATTCATCTTGCGCCGCACGAAGACGCAAGTGCTGTCCGAATTGCCATCGCGCACGGAAATCGTGCTGGAAGTGGAACTGTCGCCGCAGGAAACGGCGCTGTACGAATCGTTGCGCCGCGAAGCGCTGGAAAAGCTGGCCATGGTGGAAGGGCCGGCGTCGAAGAAGGCCATCCAGATCCTGGCGGAAATCATGAAGCTGCGCCGCGCCTGCTGCAATCCGCAACTGGTGGCGCCGGAACTGGGCCTGGCCAGCAGCAAGCTGGCGGCCTTCGCCGAGCTGCTGTCGGGCTTGCTGGAAAACCGCCACAAGGTGCTCGTCTTCAGCCAGTTCGTCGACCACTTGAGCCTGATCCGCCAGCACCTGGAGCGGCATGGCGTCAGTTACCAGTATCTCGACGGCAGCACGCCCATGCAGGAGCGCAAGCGCCGCGTCGATGCCTTCCAGGCGGGAGAAGGCGACGTTTTCCTGATCAGCCTGAAAGCGGGCGGCATGGGCATCAACCTGACGGCGGCCGATTACGTGATCCACATGGATCCGTGGTGGAATCCGGCCGTGGAAGACCAGGCCTCGGACCGCGCCCACCGCATGGGGCAATTGCGTCCCGTCACGATTTACCGCCTGGTGGCGAAACACACGATCGAGGAAGGCATCGTCGAATTGCACCAGCACAAGCGCGACCTGGCCGACAGTTTATTGGAAGGCAGCGACGCGGCTGCGCGCATGTCGGCCAGCGACATGCTGGGCATGCTGCAGGAAGGCTTGAAGCAATGAGATTGAAAAAATGCGCGGCGCCACCGCGTTCCATGCGATGATCGTTTTTCCCTGTTTTTATCCCACGCCATGACCGACTTTATCGCCACCAGCGCCGGCCAGCGCGCCACCTTTTTGTGCGGCAAATCCTGGACCGCCTACGTCAGCACCTTCGTCATTGCCGTGCTGCTGTTCTTTGCCGCCCTGCCGCTGGCCTTCAAGTACAACGCGCGCGCCGCCTTCGTCGTGCTGATCGGCTCGGCCCTGATCGTCGGCTACCGCCTGCTGACCATCCGCAGCTATCAGCTGTACATTGATGAGGCGGGCGTGTGGCTGGCCTCCGGCATCTTGCCGTGGAAAAAGAAACTGATGGGTGTCAAATGGCGCGACATGGATGAAGCCGTCTACGAAACCAATTTCTGGAGCTGGCTGTTCCAGTCCTACACGGTGCGCGTCAGCCAGCGCTACACGCAAGACATCGAAATCCACGCCACCGGCATGGCGCGCGGCAAGGATGCCGTGGCGGCCATCAATGCGCGTCAGCAGGAGCTGCTGCAAGGCAGCGCCATCGTCGTCTAGCGGGGCCGGCTGGCTTGGCAAAAAACTGCGCAAGCGCGGCAATTAATGCTAATCTTTGGCCGCCCTGGCAAGCAAAGCCAACCTTTCAATAGTTGTTTGTTACTTATATTATCAGTTTATTATTTTCTGATGAGGGCAAACAACAAAATATTCAAGAGATAAACTATGCTGACAAGAAATAAAGTTGCGCTCGCCGCATTGATGCTGGCCTTTACCCTGACACCGGCCAGCGCCGCCAAGAAGCCGCAGAAGAACGGCAAGGCCAGTACCAGCAGCAGCAAGAAAAAAACCTTCGCCAAGAAAGCGGCCGTCGTCAGTGCCGCCACGGCAGCCACGGTCGCCGCCGTCGCCAGCGAGAACAGCAGTGACCGCTCCATGAATAACCTGAGCGGCCAGTTCCTCACGGCCCTGTGGCGCCTGGACCCGGAAAGCGCGATTTCGGTCGGCAAGTACGATGGCGCCGCCAACCTGAGCATTCCCGACGCGGCCAACCGCCAGAAGCAACTGGCCTTCATCGAAGAATGGCTGGGCAAATTCGGCAAGCTGAATGCCAGCAAAATGTCGGACAAGCAACGTACCGACCTGGCCTTGCTGACGAATAAACTGCAATCGGACCGCTGGTACCTGACCACCTTCCGCGAATTCGAATGGAATCCCGCCCAGTACAACGTGGCCGGCTCCATCGACTTCATCCTGAACACGGAATACGCGGCGCAGCCGCAGCGCCTGCGCACCCTGCTCAAGCGCATCGCCAGCGTGCCGCAATACTATGCGGCCGCGCGCGCCAGCATCGTCAACCCCACGCGCGAACACACGCAGCTGGCCATCGCCCAGAGCGCCGGCGTGCTCAGCGTGCTTGACGACCTGAACAAGACGGCACAGGCGTCCATCCTGACGCCGCTCGAAAAACAGCTGTACCACGCGCGCATCGCCGCGGCCCGCTCGGCCGTGCAAGGCTATGCCGCCTGGCTGACGGAGCAGGATGCCGCGCTGGCGCAGAACGGCAACGCGCGCTCCTTCCGCATCGGCAAGGACTTGTACGAACAGAAATTTGCCTACGATATCCAGGCCAGCGTGAGCGCCGAGCAGATGTACCAGAAGGCCCTGGCCGCGCGCGAAAAATTGCTTGAGCACATGGATAGCCTGTCCGACGAGCTGTGGGTGAAAACCATGGGCGCCACGGCCAAGCCGGCGGACCGCACTGCCAAGATCGGCATGGTGATCGACAAGCTGTCCAGCAATCACGTGGCGCCCGCCGATTTCGTGCCGGAAATCCGCCGCCAGATCCCGGAACTGCAGGAATGGGTGACCAGCCACAACCTGCTGACGATGGACCCGAAAAAGCCGCTGGTCGTGCGTGAAACGCCCGCTTACCAGCGCGGCGTGGCTGGCGCCAGCATCGAGGCGCCCGGCCCCTACCGTCCGCAGGACCGCACCTATTACAACGTGACGCCGCTCGACGGCGAAACGGCGGAACAAGCGGAAAGCAGCTTGCGCGAGTACAACCACTGGATCTTGCAGATCCTGAACATCCACGAAGCCATCCCTGGCCACTACACGCAGCTCGTGTATGCCAACAAGTCGCCGTCCTTGGTCAAATCGATCTTCGGCAACGGCGCCATGATCGAAGGCTGGGCCGTGTATGGCGAACGCATGATGCTTGAATCGGGCTATGGCAACAATGCGCCGGAAATGTGGCTGATGTATTCGAAGTGGAACTTGCGCAGCGTCACCAACACCATCCTCGACTACAGCGTGCACGTGCAGGGCATGACGCAAGAGCAGGCGCTGGACCTGCTGACGCGCCAGGCCTTCCAGACCAAGCGTGAAGCGACGGAAAAATGGCGCCGCGTGCAGCTGAGCTCGGTTCAGCTGACCAGCTATTTCAGCGGCTACAGCGAAATCATGGACTTGCGCGAACAGCGCAAGCAAGCGCTGGGCAACAAGTTCGTGCTGAAGGATTTCCACGAGCAATTCCTCAGCTACGGCAGCGCGCCCGTGAAAGTCATCAAGGAACTGATGAATTAAGCGGCGCTCGCCGTCCGCTTGCAAAGGGCGCTGCGGCGCCCTTTTTGCATCCGTTTGCGCCGCCGCAAACCGCCAGCGCCGCTGTCCATTACGCTGACGGGAAGGCAGGCGCCACCGCACTCCTCACTGGCAATTGCCGATTTTTCTGCTAGGGTGATAGTCAGGAGCGTCCATGCATATGCCCATCCAGTTCGACACCCTCGATTACGCCAAACGCCTCGCCTCGGCCGGCGTGCCCACGCAGCAAGCGGAAGCCCATGCGGCGGCGCTGGGTGATGTGCTGGGGTCGGCAGTCGTCGTGCATGGCGAACTGGCGGCGCTGGAGCGCAATATGCTGGGAGAAATCAAGCTGGTGGTGCAAAGAGTCGACACCAGGGTAGGGGCCCTTGATGTGAAAATAGATGCGCTGGAACTGAAACTCGACAGCAAAATAGATACACTGGAACAGAAACTTGATAGCCGAACAGATGCACTGGAACTGAAACTCGATAGCCGAATAGATGCACTGGAACAGAAGTTCGATAGCAGAATAGATGCATTTGAACAGAAGTTCGATGCCAGATTCGATCACTCCGAGCAAAAATTCGACGCCCGCCTGGAACGCATGGACTTGCGCCATGGCGCGGACATGAAACACGTCTACTGGATGATGAGCACCCTGATCCTGCTCAACCTGGGCATCCTCAGCAAATTGATGCTGCAGTAAGCACTCACCCCCCCTCTGGCAATAAAAAAGCCGCGGCTCCCGAGAGAGGCCAGCGGCTCGTATCGGCACGCGTTGCGGGCCTTCTAGGACGCTTCTTCCGGCGCCTGGGTGGCCCTGACGAAGATGGGCGCCACCAGCAGGCCCAGCTCGAACAACAGGCACATGGGGATGGCCAGCGAGAACTGGCTGACCACGTCCGGCGGCGTGACGATGGCGGCAATCACGAAGGCGCCGACGATGATGTAGGGACGCACTTCCTTGAGTTTCGCGATAGTAACCAAGCCCATGCGCACGAGGATCACCACCACCACGGGCACTTCGAACGTCGCGCCAAAGGCCAGGCACATCGACATGACGAAATCGAGGTAGTTTTCGATATCGGGCGTCACCGCGATCGATGATGGCGAAAAGTCGCTGATAAAGTGGAAGACGCGGCCAAATACAAAGAAATAGCAGAAGGCCACGCCGGCCATGAACAGCAGCGACGAGGAGATGACCAGCGGCGCGATCAGGCGCTTTTCATGCGTGTACAGGCCGGGGGCGATAAACGCCCACATCTGGTACAGCACCCAGGGCAAGGCGACGATGAAGGCGATCACCAGCGTCACTTTCATCGGCACCAGGAACGGCGAGATGACGCCGGTGGCGATCATTTTCGAGCCGGCCGGCAGCGAGGCGATCATCGGCGCGGCAATAAAATCGTAGATCTGCGAGGGGCCGGGCCAATAGAACAGCACGGCGCAGACGACGGCGATACCGATCGAGGCCTTGACCAGGCGGTTGCGCAGCTCGACCAGATGCGAGATAAAGGTTTCTTCCACCGGGGATTTGCTACTCATGAGTAAAAGGAGGAGGAACTGGCGCGCGGACGGAAGCGCGCCACGCGGGCGGCCGCCGACTGCACGTGCTGCTTGCCGCCATGGCGCTGCTTGTACCAGCCAGGGATGGCGGAATTGCGCACCAGCTTCTTGCGGCGGAATTCGCGCGCCTTGCGGGCCAGGTCATCGTTGGTGGCGCGCAGCATGGCTTCATGCGCATCGTGGTGTCCATCATACGCGCTGGAATCGCCGCGCCAGGCGTTTTCCACCTCGGCCAGGTTGCCGGAGATCGAGTTTTCCACGCCATGCATGGATTTCTCCACGCTTTGCTTGACGGAATGGGCGGCATCCTGCACTTCCTTCTGCAGGTTTTTCAGCTCTTCCATTTCAATTTCGCGCGAGACTTCGGATTTCACCTGGTTCAGGTAGCGTTGCGCGCGGCCATACAAGGTACCGGCCATGCGCGCCACTCTCGGCAACTTTTCAGGGCCGATGACTATCAACGCAACCACGCCGATGATGGCGATTTTAGAGAGACCGAGATCGATCATAAGCGGACAAGGGCTGTTACCGGACGAGGCAAGCGCCCCGCCACGCTATCAGAACTTGCTTTTCTCTTTCGTCTCGACGTCGATGGTGCTTTTGTCGGCCACTTGCGATGGCGCAGCAGGAGGGGTGTTGGCTGCCGGCGCGTCATCGTCGCCCTTGACGCCATCCTTGAAGCCTTTGACGGCCTTGCCGATATCACCGCCGATATTGCCCAGTTTCTTGGTGCCGAAGACCAGCATCACAATGACCAGAACGATCACCCAGTGCCAAATACTCAATGAACCCATCACATTCTCCTTGCGGGACGGTGCCCGAATAGCGTCGACCAATGCCGGTAGTATACACGTGAACCCGGCGCGCAGCGAAATCAGTGTTGACCGCGCCAGGGGCGGGGACCGCCGTACACATGCATGTGCAGGTGATACACCTCTTGCCCGCCGTTCGGGCCGCTGTTGATCATGGTCTTGAAGCCGCCGGCGGGCGTGCCATCGGCCTCATACGTGACGGCGCAGCCGAATTCGGCAGCGAGTTTCGGCGCCAGGCGCAGCAGCTTGCCCAGCATGTCCGTATGGCTGTCGTCGCAGTCGGACAGGCTGGCCACGTGGCGCTTCGGGATCAGCAGCAGGTGCACGGGGGCGGCCGGGTTGATGTCCTTGAAGGCCAGCAAGTCCTCGTCTTCATACACGATGGACGAAGGAATTTGTTTTGCAGCAATCTTGCAGAAAATACAGTTATCCACGCACGCTCCAGTCAGTCAGTGTTTGTCTGTTTCGCCGGCGTCGCGCAATGCATCCTTGCGTGCCGCCTTTTCTTCCAGGCCTGACAAGCCTTCACGGCGCGCCAGCTCGTCGAGCACCTGCTGCGGCGTCAGGTCGAACTGCGCCAGCATCACCAGCGAGTGAAACCACAGGTCGGCGCATTCGTACAGGACCTTCGACGGGTCGTTGTCGCGGCGCGCATCCTTGGCGGCCATCACCGTTTCCGTGGCCTCTTCGCCGATTTTTTTCAAGATGGCATCGTCACCTTTGGCAAACAGGCGCGCGACATACGAGGTGGCGGGGTCGCCGCCGTTGGCCAGCTTGCGCGATTCGATCACGGCGGCCAGGCGCTTTAAAGTTTCACTCATTTGCTCTTGCTTTCCGCGTAAATCGTCTCGGGGTCTTTCAACACGGGGTCGGTGATCTGCCATTCGCCCGTTTTTTCGTCGCCTTCGAACTTCTGGAAGAAACACGAATGGCGGCCCGTATGGCAGGCGATGCCGCCGGCCTGCTCGATTTTCAGCAAGACCACGTCCTCGTCGCAATCGAGGCGGATTTCCAGCACCTTTTGCGTATGGCCCGATTCTTCGCCCTTGTGCCACAGTTTCTTGCGGGAACGGCTCCAGTACACGGCTTCGCCCAGCTCCACCGTGCGCGCCAGCGCGTCGCGGTTCATCCAGGCGAACATCAGCACGTCATTGCTGCCCGCTTCCTGCGCGATCACGGGCACCAGGCCGTGCTCGTCCCATTTGACCTTTTTCAGCCACTTGGCATTGCTTGCTACGATGGTTCCGTTTTGCATGTTCTCTATCCTGGGTACTATTTTGTTTACGCCAGACGCATGGGAATGCCCTGCTGCGCCATGAAACGCTTGGCTTCCTGTACCGTGTGCTGGCCATAGTGGAAGATGCTGGCGGCCAGCACGGCGTCCGCGCGGCCCACCTTGATGCCGTCGACCAGGTCTTGCAAGCCGCCCACGCCGCCCGAGGCGATGACGGGAATGCTGACGGCGTCGGACACGCCGCGCGTCAGGCCCAGGTCAAAGCCCACCTTGGTGCCATCGCGGTCCATGCTGGTGAGCAAGATTTCACCGGCGCCCAGGCTTTCCATCTTTTTGGCCCATGCAAAGGCGTCCAGGCCCGTGGCCGTGCGCCCGCCATGGGTAAACACTTCCCACTTGCCGGGCGACACCTGCTTGGCGTCGATGGCCACGACGATGCATTGCGAGCCGTGCTTTTGCGATGCCTCAAATACCAGTTGGGGATTCGTCACGGCCGAGGTGTTGATGCTGACCTTGTCGGCGCCCGCGTTGAGCAGCCGGCGCACGTCTTCCACCACGCGCACGCCGCCGCCCACGGTCAGCGGAATGAACACTTGCGAGGCGACGGCTTCGATGATGTCGAAGATCAGGCCGCGGTTGTCGCTCGACGCGGTAATGTCGAGGAAAGTGATTTCATCGGCGCCCTGCTCGTCATAACGGCGGGCGATTTCCACCGGGTCGCCGGCGTCGCGCAATTGCGTGAAGTTGACGCCTTTGACGACGCGGCCATTGGTCACGTCGAGGCAGGGGATGATACGTTTTGCAAGCATGATGGGTTCCAGATTGTCGCCAGGCCAGGGAGCGTGTGCGCGCGCCCCGGCCGGGCAGGCTTAAACGGCGGCGTCGGTCAGTTCGTCGGCGCGTTCTTGCGCCTGCGCCAGGTCGATCGTGCCTTCATAGATGGAACGGCCGCAGATCACGCCTTCGATACCTTCGGCCTGGACCGCGCACAGCGCTTCCACGTCGCCGATATTGTGCAGGCCGCCCGAGGCGATGACGGGGATCTTGACGGCTTGCGCCAGCTTGACGGTGGCTTCAATGTTGATGCCGCCCATCATGCCGTCGCGGCCGATGTCCGTGTAGATGATCGATTCGACGCCGTAGGCTTCGAATTTTTTCGCCAGGTCGATCACTTCGTGGCCCGACATCTTGCTCCAGCCATCCGTTGCCACTTTGCCATCCTTGGCATCGAGGCCGACGATGATGTGGCCCGGGAAGGCGCCGCAGGCGTCGTGCAGGAAGCCGGGGCTTTTCACGGCCGCCGTGCCAATGATGACGTAGGTGATGCCGGCGTCGAGATAGCGCTCGATGGTGTCGAGGTCACGGATACCGCCGCCCAGCTGCACGGGGATTTCCTCGATATCGTTTTCCAGTGCGAAATCCTGCACCGCCTTCAGGATGGCTTTGACGGCGCCTTCGTTCTTCGGCTTGCCGGCAAAAGCGCCGTTCAGGTCGACCAGGTGCAGCCGGCGCGCGCCTTGCATCAGCCAATGGCGGGCCATCTCGGCCGGGTCTTCGGAAAATACGGTGGCAAGTTCCATATCGCCTTGTTTCAGGCGTACGCAGTGACCGTCTTTCAGGTCGATGGCGGGAATGAGCAGCATGGTCAGTGTGGTTTAAAGTGAGTGAAGAAGCGAAAAAAAGCTGAAAGGGTCACGTAGGTCACATCAAGGTTGCCAGTGAACAAAGTTCTTGTATAGCTGCAAGCCAGCGGCAGCACTTTTTTCAGGATGAAACTGTGTCGCGAAAATATTATCACGCGCGACGGCGCAAGCGAACGGTGCGCCATAGACAGTCTCGCCCACCGTGTGCGCCGCCTCTTGAGGTTGAGCAAAATAGCTGTGCACAAAGTAGAAATACGCGTTGTCGGCAATGCCATCCCACATCGCATGGGACGCCGTTTGCCGCACTTGGTTCCAGCCCATTTGCGGCACCTTGAAGCGCGAACCGTCTTCCTGCACCTGGCCGTCGAGCTGGAAGCGCACGACTTTGCCTGGCAACAAGCCCAGACCGGCCGCATCGCCCTCTTCGCTGCCGTCGAACAGCATTTGCTCGCCGATGCACACGCCCAGCACGGGCTTGCTGTCGGCGGCGCGCAGCAACGCCTCCAATACGCCCGATTCGCGCAGGCTGCGCATGCAGTCGGGCATGGCGCCCTGGCCCGGCAAGACGATGCGGTCGGCGCTGTCGATATCGGCAGCGAGGCCGGAAATGCGTACGTCCGCTTCCGGCGCCACGGCACGCAGCGCCTGCGCCACCGAGCGCAAGTTGCCCATGCCGTAATCCACCACCACAATTTTATTCATGTTTGATCCCGGAATCTACAGTATAGCGAGAGCGGCGCTTACAGGCTGCCCTTGGTCGATGGAATGATGCCGGCCGCGCGCTCGTCGAGCTCGGCAGCCATGCGCAGCGCGCGGCCAAAGGCCTTGAACACGGTTTCGCACTGATGGTGGGCATTCGTGCCGCGCAGGTTATCGATATGCAAGGTCACGCCCGCATGGTTGACGAAGCCGCGGAAAAATTCCAGCGTCAGGTCGACGTCGAAGCCGGCGATCATGGCGCGCGTAAACGGGATGTGGTATTCGATGCCCGGGCGGCCCGAGAAATCGAGCACCACGCGCGACAGCGCCTCGTCCAGCGGCACATACGCATGGCCGTAGCGGCGGATGCCCTTCTTGTCGCCGATGGCCTTGGCCACGGCCATGCCCAGGGTGATGCCCACGTCTTCCACCGTATGGTGGTTGTCGATATGCACGTCGCCCGTCGCTTCGATATCGAGGTCGATCAAGCCGTGGCGGGCGATCTGGTCCAGCATATGGTCGAGGAAGGGCACGCCGGTGTTGAGCTTTTGCTGGCCCGTGCCGTCCAGGTTGAGGGCGACGCGAACTTGCGTCTCATTGGTGTTGCGCGTGATTTCTGCGGTGCGGTTCATGGGAGGCTCTGGCGATAGGCTAAACGAGGGATGCCTTGAAGGCATCGTAAAAAAGGGAATTCTCTTCCGGGGTGCTGACGCTGATGCGCAGGCAATTGGCCAGCGCAGCATGCATTTTACTCATATTTTTAATTAAAACCCTGCGGGCAAGCAGTTTTGCACAAACATCGTCGGAGTCTGCCACACGAATCAGAAGAAAATTTGCCTTCGAGGGAAACACCGTCACGCCCGGCAGCGCCGCCAGGCGCAGCGCCAGCGCGTCGCGCGCGCTGTTGAGCAGTGCCGCCTGCGCATTCAACACATCGAGGTGCTCGAGCGCGAATTCGGCCGCCGCCTGCGTCAGCACATTGACATTGTACGGCGGACGCACTTTTTCAAACTGCGCCAGCAGGGCCGGCGCGGCCGACATGTAGCCGAGGCGGATGCCGGCCAGGCCCAGTTTCGACACGGTGCGCATCACCACCAGGTTCTCGAATTCGGGCAGGCGGCCCATGAAGCTGTGCTGCGCGAACGGCTCGTACGCTTCGTCGACGACGGCGATGCCCGTGTCGCCCAGCGCCGCCAGGATGCGTTCGATGTCGGCGCCGGCAAACAGGTTGCCCGTCGGGTTGTTCGGATACGCGAGGAAGACCAGCGCCGGGCGGTGCTGTTCGATGGCCGCCAGCATGGCCGGCATGTCCAGGCTGAAGTCCGGGTTCAACGGCACGCCGACGAAATCCATGCCGGCGAACTGCGCCGAGCGCGCATACATGACGAAGGCCGGCACGGGCGCCAGCAGCACGGCGCGCTGGCCCGGCTCCTGATGCGCGCACGCCATGGCCAGGATGGAAATGAGTTCATCGGAGCCGTTGCCCAGCATGACGTCGTAGCCGGCTGGCACGCCCAGATTGGCGCAGATGGCTTTTTGCAGGCTGGCGTACGATGGCGGATAGCGGTTCAGCGCCACGCCGGCCAGGCGCGCGCCCAGTGCCTCGCGCAGCTGCGGCGGCAGCGGATACGGGTTTTCCATCGCATCGAGCTTGATGTAACCGCTGGCATCGGCTACCTGGTAGCTGTTGACGGCGCGCACATCGGAGCGCACGGTGTTGCTGATTAACTGATCGAGGAAAGACATGCTGCAAACACTCCTGATGAAATTAAATGGAGACTAAATGACGACGTCTTCCGGCACGCCGGCGCTGCGCGCCTTGCGGGCCGGTGCTTTTTTCACGGCGGGCGGCTTTTTCACGGCGGGCGGTTTTTTGGCAGCCGCCGGCTTCTTCGCCGCCTTGGCGGCCTTCGGCGCGGGAACAGCCGGTGCGGCCAGCTCCTGCGCCAGTGCCGCCAGGCGCTGTTCGATGATGGCGCAGTAATCGGGGTTCAATTCAAAGCCGACGAAATCGCGCCCGCAGCGTTTCGCCGCCAGGGCCGTGGTGCCGCTGCCCATGAACAAATCGAGCACCACGCCGCCGGGCGGGCACGACGCCTTGAGCATGCGCTCGATGATTTCGAGCGGCTTTTGCGTCGGGTGGTCGGCCCGTTCCGGGTGTTCCTTGTGCAGGCGCGACACGCTCCACAAGTCTTTCGGGTTGTAGCCCACTTCCAGCCATTTGGCGCCGATGAAGATCGAGCGCGAACGGGCTTTCTTGGTGGCCGCGTCGTAGGCGATGCGCACCGCGTCAAGATCGAAGTAGTAATCCTTGCGCTTGACGAAGAAGCCGATGGTGTCGTGCACCGATGAAAAGCTGCGCACGCTGCCGCCCATGGACGGCACGCGGCGGTCCCAGATGATCTCGTTCATCATCGCCATGCGCTGTTTCAGCATGACGAAGATCTCCGGCGAATAGCGCCAGGTCAGAAAGATATACAGGCTGCCGTTGGCTTTCAGCTTGGGCAGCGCCGCATCGATCCACGCCTCCGTCCAGCGCAGGTAGTCGGCCACCGACTGCTGGTCCGAGGCGTTGCCGTAATCCTTGCCCAGGTTGTACGGCGGATCCGTCAGGATCAGGTCCACCGAGCCATCGGGAATGCGCGCCAGCCCCGCCAGCGCATCTTCGCAATAGACCCGGTTGACCCAGTCCGGCCGTTCCGCCAACTTCGTCATGGCTGCGGCTTCAAACGCAGTTCGGCGCTGCGCGCGTGCGCTTGCAAGCCTTCGCCATACGCCAGCGTGGCGGCGACACGGCCCAGGGTTTGCGCGCCCGCTTCACTGACGTGAATGATGGACGAACGCTTCTGGAAGTCGTACACGCCCAGCGGCGACGAAAAGCGCGCCGTGCGCGAGGTTGGCAGCACGTGATTCGGGCCGCAGCAATAGTCGCCCAGCGATTCGGACGAAAAGCGGCCCAGGAACATGGCGCCCGCGTGGCGGATCTGCTCGGCCCACTGCTGCGGGTTTTCCGCCGAGATCTCCAGGTGTTCCGCGGCGATGGAATTGGCGATTTCGCACGCCTCTGCCATGCTGCGCACCTTGATCAAGGCGCCGCGGTCGGCCAGCGAGGTGCTGATGGTGGCCTGGCGCGGCATCGTCGGCAGCAGCCTGGCGATGCTCTCTTCCACCTTGGCGATGTAATCGGCGTCCGGGCACAGCAAAATGGCTTGCGCCAGCTCGTCGTGCTCGGCCTGCGAAAACAGGTCCATGGCGACCCAGTCCGGGTCCGTCGTGCCGTCGCACAGCACCAGGATTTCCGACGGTCCGGCGATCATGTCGATGCCGACGATGCCGAACACGCGGCGCTTGGCGGCAGCCACATAGGCGTTGCCGGGGCCGACGATTTTATCCACGGCGGCGATCGTCTGCGTGCCGTAGGCCAGCGCGCCGACCGCTTGCGCGCCGCCGATGGTGATCACGCGCGTCACGCCGGCAATCGCCGCGGCGGCCAGCACCATCTGGTTTTTCACGCCATCGGGCGTCGGCACCACCATGATGATCTCGCCCACGCCCGCCACATGCGCGGGGATGGCGTTCATCAGCACGGACGACGGATACGCCGCCTTGCCGCCCGGGACGTAGATGCCGACGCGGTCGAGCGGCGTGATCTTCTGGCCCAGCACCGTGCCATCGGGCTCGGTGTAGCTAAAACCGCGCAATTCCTCGCGCTGGCGTTCGTGGAAGGCGCGGATGCGCTGCGCGGCGATCTGCAGCGCTTCGCGCTGGGCCGACGGCAAGCCGTTCAGGGCAGCCTGCAATTCGGCCTGCGAAATATCGAAGGCCGCCATTTCCGCCGCGCCGCCATGCGGAATGCGGTCGAAACGGTTGGTGTATTCCAGCACGGCGGCGTCGCCGCGCGTTTTCACATCGGCCAGGATTTTCGCCACCGACGTTTCAATCGCCGCATCGGTGTCCGCCTCGAACGCCAGCAGCGTATCGAGCGATTGTTGGAAACCATCCTGGCTTGAATCGAGCTTGCGTATCTGTATCGGCATAATCGGCTTTCTGCTACTGAAGGTGTCTAGGCTTGCGAGGCGCGTTCAAACGCCTCGATAATCGGCTGCAAGCGCTCGCGCTTGAGCTTGAGCGCTGCCTGGTTGACCACCAGGCGCGACGAAATTTCCATGATGTGCTCGACCTCGACGAGGTTGTTCGCGCGCAGGGTGCTGCCCGTGCTGACCAGGTCGACGATGGCGTCGGACAGGCCCACCAGAGGCGCCAGTTCCATCGAACCATACAGCTTGATCAGGTCGACGTGCACGCCCTTGGCGGCGAAATGCTCGCGCGCCGTGTGCACGAACTTGGTGGCCACGCGCAATCGTGCGCCCTGGTGCACGGCCTTTTCATAGTCAAAACCGGCCTGCACCGCCACCGACATGCGGCAGGCGGCGATATTCAGGTCGATCGGCTGGTACAGGCCTTCGCCACCGTGTTCCAGCAGCACGTCCTTGCCCGCCACGCCGAAGTCGGCCGCGCCGTACTGCACGTAAGTCGGCACGTCGCTGGCGCGCACGATGATGACGCGCACGTTCGGATCGTTGGTGGCCAAAATCAGCTTGCGCGAGGTCTCCGGGTTTTCCAGCACCTTGATGCCGGCCGCTTCCAGCAGCGGCATGGTGTCCTCAAAAATGCGGCCTTTCGACAGCGCCAGAATCAGCTGGGAGCTGTCACCGTTGTTCGATCCGTTCATGCTCGTTCCTTTTCTTGTTGTTACTTGATGCGCACGATGTTCGCGCCCACGGCCGACAATTTGACTTCCATGCGGTCGTAGCCGCGGTCGAGGTGATAGATGCGGTCGATCAGGGTTTCGCCGTCGGCCGCCAGCGCGGCGATCACCAGTGACGCCGAGGCGCGCAGGTCGGTCGCCATCACGGGCGCGCCGCGCAACTGCTTGACGCCGGCGATGATGGCCGTGTTGCCCTCGATCGTGATATCGGCGCCCAGGCGGTTCATTTCCTGCACGTGCATGAAGCGGTTCTCGAAGATCGTCTCGGTGACACGGCTGGCGCCGTTGGCGATCGTGTTGACGGCCATGAACTGCGCCTGCATGTCGGTCGGGAAGCCCGGGTATTCGGTGGTGCGGAAGCTGACGGGGTTCGGACGGGCCGACATCTCGGCGCGGATCCAGTCGGCGCCGAAGGTCATCGTCAGGCCCATGGCGCGCAGCTTGTCGAGCGCCGCGTCGAGGATATCGGTGCGTACATTGCGCAAGGTGATGTCGCCGCCGGTGGCCGCCACGGCGCACAGGAAGGTACCCGTCTCGATACGGTCGGCGATCACCGCGTGCGAGGCGCCGTGCAAGGCGTCGACGCCCTGGATCACCAGGCGGCTGGTGCCGATGCCGTCGATCTTCGCGCCCATGGCCACCAGCAGGTGCGCCAGGTCGGTCACTTCCGGTTCGCAGGCGGCGTTTTCCAGGATGGTCTCGCCTTCGGCCAGGGTCGCGGCCATCAGCAGATTCTCGGTGCCGGTGACGGTGATCATGTCGGTGACGATGCGCGCGCCTTTGAGCTTGACGCACTTGGCGTAGATGTAGCCCGCCTCGATGCGGATCTCGGCGCCCAGCGCTTCGAGGCCCTTGATGTGCTGGTCGACCGGACGCGAACCGATGGCGCAGCCGCCCGGCAGCGAGACCTTGGCTTCGCCGAAGCGCGCCAGCATGGGGCCGAGCACCAGGATCGAGGCACGCATGGTTTTCACCAGTTCATACGGCGCTTCCAGGGAGTCGATGGCGCTGCCGTTCAAGACCACGCGGTCGCCGTCCTGCTGTACTTTCAGGCCCGTCTGGCCCAGCAGTTTCAACATGGTGGCCACGTCGTGCAGGTGCGGCACGTTCGTCAGGTCCAGGTCGCCCGCGGTCAGCAGGCCCGCGCACAGGATCGGCAGGGCGGCGTTTTTCGCACCGGAGATGGCGATGTCGCCGTTCAGGCGGTTGCCGCCGTTGATGAGGAGTTTGTCCATGTGCTTATCCTTGGAATTCTTCAGGGGTCAGGGTTTTCATCGACAGCGCGTGGATTTCCTCGCGCATGCGGTCGCCCAGCGCCGCATAGACGATCTGGTGGCGGGCGATCAGACGCTTGCCGGCAAACGCGGGCGAAACGATCACCGCCTGGAAGTGCTGGCCATCGCCCTCCACTTCGAGGTGCGTGCATTCGAGGCCGGCCGACAGGTAGCCGTGGATCAGTTCTGGAGTGGTGGTCACGATAAGTCCTTGATATTGAATAAGGTAGTAATGGGATGTGCCGTAATCAATGGCGCAATGCGTGTCGCAATCAGTGACGCAAACGATAGCCGCTTTTCAGCAGGCGGATCGAGGCCAGCGCCAGGATCACGAGGAAGCCGGCGACGATGGAAAGACTGAGCCACGGGCTGACGTCGGACACGCCGAAGAAGCCGTAGCGGAAGCCGTCGATCATGTAGAAGAAAGGGTTCAGGTGCGATACCGTCTGCCAGAACGGCGGCAGTGAATGGATCGAATAGAACACGCCCGACAAAAAGGTGGCCGGCATGATCAAAAAGTTCTGGAAGGCGGCCAGCTGGTCGAATTTCTCGGCCCAGATGCCGGCGATCAGACCCATGGTGCCCAGCATGGCGGCGCCGAGAAACGCGAAGATGACGATCCACAGCGGTGCGACAAACGACAGGTCGGCGAACCAGCAGGTGATGGCAAACACGCCAAAGCCCACGGCCAGGCCGCGCGCGACGGAAGCGAGTACATACGCCGAGAAGATTTCCCAGTGCGATAGGGGCGTCAAGAGCACGAACACCAGGTTGCCCGTGATCTTCGACTGGATCAGCGAGGACGAGGAATTGGCAAACGCGTTTTGCAGCACGCTCATCATCACCAGGCCGGGAATCAGAAAGGCCGTGTAGCTGACGCCGGGGCTCGGCTCGACGCGGCCATCCAACACATGGCCAAACACCAGCAGGTACAGCATCGACGTGAGCACGGGCGCGGCCACGGTTTGCGTCGCCACTTTCCAGAAGCGCAGCGTCTCTTTGTAGACGAGGGTGCGAAATCCTGTCGAAATCATACGGTACCTTTATCCATGATCTGCAAGAAGATATCTTCCAGGTCGGCTTGTTGCAATTGCATTTCATCGATTTCGACGCCCGCTTCGCGCAGGCGGGCGAGGATTTTCTCGACTTCGCTGTATTCGTTGACGCGCAGGCTGAACTTGTTCGGCGCCTGCGGTTCTTCCGGGTGCAGCACCAGGTGCTGCAGATCGGCCGGCAGGCTGCCGTGTTTCAGGTGTACCTGCAGCTGCGAGCCGGCGATGCGGCGGATCAGAGCCGACATGGTGTCGAGCGCCACCACCTTGCCGGTTTTCAGCATGGCGACGCGCTGGCACATGGCTTGCGCCTCTTCCAGGTAGTGGGTGGTCAGCACGACCGTGTGGCCGCCTTCGCGGTTCAGGCGCGAGATGAACTTCCACAGGGTCTGGCGCAGTTCCACATCGACGCCGGCGGTCGGTTCATCGAGCACGATGACGGGCGGCTTGTGCACCAGCGCCTGCGCCACGAGCACGCGACGCTTCATGCCGCCGGACAGCGCGCGCATATTCGTGTCGGCCTTGCCGGTCAGGTCGAGGTTTTCCATGACCTCGTCGATCCACTTGTCGTTGTTCGGCAGGCCAAAGTAACCGGATTGCAAACGCAGGGTTTCGCGCACGGTGAAAAACGGGTCGAACACGAGTTCCTGCGGCACCACGCCCAGGTTGCGGCGCGCATTGCGGAAGTCCTTGACCACATCGTGGCCATGGATCTTGACGGTGCCCGCGTCGGGGCGTATCAGGCCGGCGATGATGGAAATGAGGGTGGTCTTGCCGGCGCCGTTGGGGCCGAGCAGGCCGAAAAATTCGCCTTCCTCGATGGCCAGCGACACGCCGCCCAGCGCCTTGAGCGATTTATAGCTCTTTTCTACATTCGTGATTTGAATTGCGGTCATGTGCTTGTTTCAAGTGTAATGCGTCTGGTGTGATGCGCCAGTTGCCGGGGACATCCAGGCCGGCTGGCCGGTGCAGGGCGCCCCCTTCAGACGAGGGCGGCGCAACAGTCAATTATAGTTGGAAAATTCGTGGAACACTTGGAGATCAATCCGGCGGCGCTGCTGGCCTGCCGGCTTGAAAGCTACTGCTGATGCGGGGAGTGGGACAGGATCAATGATGATGCAGGTCGGACGGGCTGCGTTCGGCATGGCCGTCGGCGCTGCCGCAGTCGTCGGCCGTCAGCGTGCTCGATACAAGCGAGCAGACGCCATACAGCTTGGTGAGGTTTTTCAGGTTGTTCGGCAGGTTTTTCAGTTCCAGCACGCCGCCCGCATCCTGCGCGGCGCGCTGCCACGTCAGCATGACGGAAACGGCAGCCGAATCGACAGCCTTGATGTTGCGCAAGTCAAACTTGGTCTGACCCGAGCGGATGGCATCCAGACCCTGCTCCAATGCCACAGTGGCATTGTGCACGGTCAGGGAAGTCAGGGATTGCAAGGTATCGAGAGAGTCGGGCATGGCGTCGGGCTGCGCTGGTCTGGAGCTGGTTCAGGAGCTATATGATAGCCGATTATTTGGCTTTGGCAGCGGGGCGGCTGGCCAGGGCCTTGTTTTTTGCCTGCAAGGTCTTGATCAGGCCATCGATGCCGCCCTTGCTGATCTCGCTGGCGAAGCTGCTTTTGTACGTTTCCACCAGCCACGCGCCCAGCACGTTGATGTCATAGATCTTCCAGCCGGATGGGGTTTTCGCCACGCGGTAGTTCAGAAGCATGGGTTCGCCGCGCGCCACGTTGACCTGCGAGCGCACTTCCACTTCCGTGTCGCCAGGGTCGGCGCGCAGCGGCTTGAATTCCACGGTCTCGTTCTTGATCTGCGACAGGGCACCCGAATACGTGTAGATCAGCAAGGTGCGAAATTCCGCGGCCAGCTGCTTTTGCTGCTCCGGCGTGGCGTCGCGCCAGAAGCGGCCGGCGGCCAGGGCCGTCATGCGCTGGAAATCCACGTACGGCAAGATCTTGCTTTCCACCAATTCGGTGACGCGCTTGATATCGCCCGCCTGGATCGCCTTGTCGGCCTTGGCCGTCTCGATCACATCCTGGCTGATGCGTTTGACCAACACGTCCGGCGCTTCCGTCGCGGGGGCAGCCTGGGTGGCGGTGGCAAAGGCGATGGTCGCCATCGCCAGCAGTTGTTTCATCAATTTCATGGTTCTACCTTTCGTGGTGTTGCTATGCACCGGCTGGCGTTGATCGCAGCCGTGGTGTTTCTGTCCCGGAGTTTACTCCTGGGGCCTGGCCTCGGCGGCCACGGTATTGCTACCAGATGTTACGAGGTCCGCCGGCGCCACATCGGCCGCAGCGGTCGCTGGTGGGGCTTCCGCAGGGGCCGCCTGGGGTTTCGCATCGTACTCCGGCGCATAATCGCTGCTGTCGTTTTTTGGCACTTTGCGGTCGCGGCGGTCCGTATCGCCATCGAACACCTTGCTTTCGCGCGCCTGCAGGAAGCCGTCGCGGATGAATTCATAACGGTCCAGCGCGGCCGCTTCCATCAGGTTGGTGGCGTCGAGCAGCGCGGCGCGCTTGTCGATGACGCGCGTCACCGTACCGATATTGCGCACCGAGACCGGGTCCTTGTAGCGCCATGGGTCGCCCGTCATATCGAGCGGCAGGGCCACCGTGTCGCGCACGGTCGATGGGCCCAGCAGCGGCAGCATCACGTACGGACCAGGCTGGATGCCATACCAGCCCAGCGTCTGGCCAAAGTCTTCGTTGTGCTTCGGAATACCCGCCTGCGAAGCGAAGTCGATCAGGCCGAAGATGCCGAAAGTCGAGTTCATGCTGACGCGCACGACGTCTTGCAAGCCCGCTTCCCCCTTGCCTTGCAGCAAGTTGTTTACGGCGCTCCACACATCGGACAAGTTGCCGAAAAAGTTGCCCACGCCCGTTTGCACGAACGATGGCGTGACTTTCTTGTAGGCCGTGGCGACCGGCTTCAGGGCCACCTGGTCGACGGTGTCGTTGAACTTGAACATGGCGCGGTTATACCCTTCCAGCGGGTCGCGCGGGTTGGTGCCGGTGGCGCAAGCGCTCACGCTGGCGGCGATGGCCAGGGCCAGGCCGATACGCGCCAGACTGCCTTGGGATTGTTTGGTCGACTCGCTCATTTGCTGTCCTTTCCTTCCGCTGCCTTGCTGTAGATGAACTGATTGATCAGGTCTTCCAGCACTGTGGCCGATTGAGTACGGGCAATCTTGTCGCCCTCTGCCAGGTTCGTCAGATCACCGCCTGCTTCCAGGCCGATATACTGCTCACCCAGCAAACCGGCCGTCAAAATCTTGGCCGAGCTGTCTTTCGGAAATTTGTAGCCATCTTCGATGTCGAGTTTCACCAGCGCCTGGTAGGTCTTGTCGTCAAAGCGGATCTCTGCCACGCGCCCCACCACCACGCCAGCGCCCTTGACAGGCGCCTGCGGCTTGAGGCCGCCAATATTGTCGAACTTGGCCGTAATGGTATACGTCTTGCTGAAAGACAGCGAGCTCATATTGCCGGCCTTGAGCGCCAGAAACATCAACGCCGCCACACCCAGCAAGACGAACAAGCCGACCCAGACATCTATAGATTTACGTTGCATAAACAATCCTAAATAATTTTTACCTGCTGCCGCCTGCGCAACATCCTGCCCAGGCCAGCTTTTGTTGGCTGATCGGCAATTACTTGCTAAACATCAACGCCGTCATCATGAAATCGAGCCACCACACCATCAACGATGAAATCACCACCGTGCGCGTGGTGGCGCCGGAGACGTCTTCCGGTGTCGGCTGTGCCTGATACCCCTGGAACAGCGCGATGAACGTCACCGCGATACCGAAGACCATGCTTTTGACATAGGTACCATTGCCGATATCTTTCCAGACATTCACACCGCCCTGCATCTGCGACCAGAACGAGCCTTCATCGACGCCGATCAGCACGACGCCCACCAGGTAACTGCCGATGACGCCGACGGCCGTGAAGATGCCGCCCAGGATAGGCATGGCGATCACGCCGGCCCAGAAACGGGGCGCCAGCACGCGCTGGATCGGATTGACGGCCATCATTTCCATGGCCGACAATTGCTCGCCCGCCTTCATCAGGCCGATTTCCGCCGTCAGCGAGGTACCGGCGCGGCCGGCGAACAGCAGCGCCGTGACGACCGGACCCAGTTCACGCATCAACGACAACGCCACCAACTGCCCCAGCGATTGCGTCGCGCCAAAGGTGCTCAGCGTGTAATAACCTTGCAAACCGAGCACCATGCCGACGAACAGGCCGGACACGGCGATGATCAGCACCGACCGGCTGCCGATGTAAAACAATTGCTCGATGAGCAAGTGTGGACGGCGCCACAGGCCCCCCGAGGAGGCGATGATGAGGAAGAACGAACGCACGGCAAAGCCGAGGTCTTGTACCGACCGCCGCAACCATGCTCCGATCGCCGCCAGGAAACGCGCGATCATCGGCCGGCTCCCGCGTGCAAGCCCAGGTCGTCGGCCAGCGACTTGCCCGGATAGTGGAACGGTACGGGGCCATCGGCCTCGGCATTGACGAACTGCTTGACGTACGGATGCGTCGACACGGCCATCTGGGCCGGCGTGCCGTGCGCCACGATCTTGCCCGATGATAGAAAATACACATAATCAGCGATGGCGAAACACTCCTTCACGTCGTGCGATACCAGGATAGACGTGGAACCGAGCGCATCGTTCAGATTGCGGATCAAATTGGCCGTCACACCCATGGAAATCGGGTCGAGGCCGGCGAACGGCTCGTCGTACATGATCAGTTCGGGGTCGAGCGCGATGGCACGCGCCAGCGCGACGCGGCGGCCCATGCCGCCCGAGATCTCGGCCGGCTTCAATTGCGCCGCATTGCGCAGCCCCACGGCGTGCAGCTTCATCAGCACCAGGGTGCGGATCAGCTCTTCATTCAGATCCGTGTGTTCACGCAAGGGGAACGCCACGTTCTCGAACGCCGTCAAGTCCGTAAACAGGGCGCCGTGCTGGAACAGCATGCCCATCTTGCGGCGCATTTGATATAACTCGTCGGTTTTGAGCGTATGCACGATCTGGCCGTCGACATTCACGGAACCGGAACCGGGGCGCAGCTGCCCGCCGATCAGGCGCAATACGGTCGTCTTGCCACTGCCGGAGCCACCCATGACGGCCACAACTTTTCCACGTGGGAAATCCATTTGAAGGCCCGATAAAATCGAACGTTCTCCATAGGCAAAGTGTAAATCACGGATCTCAACAAGATTTGGCACGACGAAGCTCACTATTTTAATGGCGTATTGTAGTGCAGAAACGCCAACCTCTGCTGAGACACCCCCTGGCACGGCCCGGGACAGGGGGAGAATACAACACTAATGAATCGAAAGTCAGATATTTTATTGTAAAAAGCGCGAGCCTGCACGTGAGCGCCCCCACAAACGGCGGCATGAGTAAAAGAACAAGGGCCACGACGCATCGCGCGCCGTGGCCCTGGCTTGATCCAGCTCAAATCTTAGCGTGGCAGCAGCGATGCCCCCATCAGGAACTCATCGACGGCACGCGCGCACTGGCGCCCTTCGCGGATGGCCCAGACCACCAGCGACTGGCCACGGCGCATGTCGCCGGCGGCAAACACCTTGGCCACCGAGGTCTGGTAGCAGCCGGCGCCATCCGTTGTCGCCTTGACGTTGCCGCGCGCATCCGTATCGACGCCGAACGCTTGCAGCACCTGCTGCACAGGGGAAACAAAACCCATGGCCAGGAAGACCAGATCGGCCTTCATCTCGAATTCCGAGTTCGGCACTTCGCTCATCTTGCCGTCTTTCCACTCCACGCGGCAGGCGATCAGCTTTTCCACCTTGCCGCCCTTGCCTTCGAAACGCTTGGTGGCCACGGCCCAGTCGCGCTCGCAGCCTTCCTCGTGCGAGGACGAGGTGCGCAGCTTGGTCGGCCAGTACGGCCACACCAGCGGCTTGTTTTCCTGTTCCGGCGGCTGCGGCATCAGTTCGAACTGGGCCACCGAGGCGGCGCCATGGCGGTTCGAGGTGCCCACGCAGTCGGATCCCGTGTCGCCGCCGCCGATCACCACCACATGCTTGCCCGTCGCCTTGATCTGGTCCTTGAGCTTGTCGCCCGCGTTGACCTTGTTTTGCAGCGGCAGGAAATCCATGGCGAAGTGCACGCCTTTCAGTTCGCGGCCCGGCACGGGCAAGTCGCGCGGCTGCTCGGCGCCGCCGGCCATGATGACGGCGTCAAATTCTTTTTCCAGGTCTTCCGGGAAAATGGTTTCCTTGGCCCAGTTGTTCACATGGGCAGGGAAATCCTTGCCGACCAGCACGCTGGTGCGGAACACGACGCCTTCGGCTTCCATCTGTTTCACGCGCAGGTCGATGTGCGATTTTTCCATCTTGAAATCAGGGATGCCATAACGCAGCAGACCACCGACCCGGTCACTCTTTTCAAACACGGTGACGGCATGGCCGGCGCGCGCCAGCTGCTGCGCCGCCGCCAGGCCGGCGGGGCCGGAACCGACGATGGCCACTTTCTTGCCCGTGCTGAAGCTTGCCGGCTGCGGCGTGACCCAGCCGTGCTCCCAGCCCATGTCGATGATCTTGTGTTCGATCGACTTGATGCCGACCGGATCTTCGTGAATGCCCAGGGTGCAGGCCGATTCGCACGGCGCCGGGCAGATGCGGCCCGTAAATTCCGGGAAGTTATTCGTCGAATGCAAGATATCGAGCGCTTCGCGGTAGGCGCCGCGGTACACCAGGTCATTCCAGTCGGGAATGATGTTATTCACGGGACAGCCCGTGGTGCAGAAGGGAATGCCGCAATCCATGCAGCGCGCGCCTTGCACGGTCGCTTGCGCATCCGACAGGTGCAGCACGAATTCCTTGTAGTTCTTCAGGCGCGCGGCAGGCTCCAGATAGTGCTCGTCCTGGCGCTTGAATTCCATGAAGCCGGTAATTTTACCCACGATAGTTCCTTTGTATTTTTAGCTGGCGGGAGCGGCGCGGCCGCTCCCTTCACATTCATCTCGGCTGGCTCAGGCGGCGACGGCTTGTACTTCCATGGCGGCGTCCGCTGCCATTTCAATCAGCGCGCGCTTGTATTCGTTCGGGAAGACTTTCACGAACTTGCCGCGCGCCGCGGCCCAATCGTCGAGCAGGACGCGGGCGCGGGTGCTGCCCGTGTGCTTGAAGTGACGCTCGATCAGGCGCTTGAGGATGACCTCGTCGGCTTCCGGCACGCCGTCGCGGTGCTGCGTATGCCAGGCGTCGCGGTCGAGATGCTGTTCCGCTGCCGACACGACCTTGTCCAGGCTGACCATGGCCGTGTTGCATTTGCTGGCAAAGTCACCCAGCGGGTCATAGACATAGGCGATGCCGCCCGACATGCCGGCCGCGAAGTTGCGTCCCGTGTTGCCCAGCACCACGACCGTGCCGCCCGTCATGTATTCGCAGCCATGGTCGCCCAGGCCCTCGACCACCGTGGTGGCGCCCGAGTTGCGCACGGCAAAGCGTTCGCCGGCCACGCCATTGAAGAACGCTTCGCCGGCAATGGCGCCGTACAGCACCGTGTTGCCGATGATGATGTTGTCCACGGCCCAGCCACGGAATTCCGTATTCGGCCGCACGATGATGCGCCCGCCGGACAAGCCCTTGCCGACGTAATCGTTGCCCTCGCCCACCAGGTCGATCGTGATGCCGTGCGCCAGGAAGGCGCAGGCCGACTGGCCCGCCGTGCCTTGCAGCTGGATATGGATGGTGTCGTCCGGCAAGCCGGCGTGGCCATATTTCTTCGCCACTTCGCCGGACAGCATGGTGCCCACCGTGCGGTTGACGTTGCGCACGGGCGAGATGAAGGAGACGCGTTCGCCCTTCTCCAGCGCCGCGCGCGCTTGCGCGATCAGCTTGTGGTCGAGCGCCTTTTCCAGCGCATGGTCCTGGAATTCCACATGGCGGCAGGCTTGGCCGCTTGGTGTTTCCGGCTTGTAGAAGATGGCCGAGAAGTCCAGGCCTTGCGCCTTCCAGTGCGAAATCGCCTTCGATTTATCGAGCAAATCGACGCGGCCGATCAATTCGTCATACGTGCGGATACCCAGTTGCGCCATCAATTGACGGGCCTCTTCGGCAACGAAGAAGAAGTAATTGACGACATACTCGGGCTTGCCGGAGAACTTGGCGCGCAGCACCGGGTCTTGCGTGGCCACGCCCACCGGGCAGGTGTTCAAATGGCATTTGCGCATCATGATGCAACCTTCGACCACCAGCGGCGCCGTGGCGAAACCGATTTCGTCGGCGCCCAGCAGGGCGGCGATGACCACGTCGCGGCCCGTCTTCATCTGGCCGTCGGCCTGCACGCGGATGCGGCTGCGCAAGCCATTCAAGACCAGCGTTTGTTGTGTTTCGGCCAGACCCAGCTCCCATGGCGTCCCCGCATGCTTCACGGACGACAATGGCGAGGCGCCCGTGCCGCCGTCGTGGCCGGCGACGACCACATGGTCGGCTTTGGCCTTGGTGACGCCGGCGGCGACCGTGCCGATGCCGACTTCCGACACCAGTTTCACGGAAATCGAGGCACGCGGATTGGCGTTCTTCAAGTCATGGATCAGCTGCGCCAGATCTTCGATCGAATAGATGTCGTGATGCGGCGGCGGCGAAATCAGGCCCACGCCCGGCACGGAAAAGCGCAGGCTGGCGATGTATTCGGACACTTTATGGCCTGGCAACTGGCCGCCTTCGCCCGGTTTCGCGCCTTGCGCCATCTTGATCTGGATCTGGTCGGCCGAGTTCAGGTAGGCGGCCGTGACGCCGAAACGTCCCGACGCCACCTGCTTGATGCGCGAGCGCATGGAATCGCCTTCCTGCAGCGGAATATCGACGACGATCTGCTCGGCGCCCACGATGGATGCCATCGTGTCGCCCTGGCGGATCGGGATGCCCTTCAATTCCTGCGTGTAGCGGTTCGGATCTTCGCCGCCCTCGCCCGTGTTCGACTTGCCGCCGATGCGGTTCATGGCCACTGCCAGGGTCGCGTGCGCTTCCGTGCTGATCGAGCCGAGCGACATGGCGCCGGTAGCGAAACGCTTGACGATTTCCTTGGCCGGTTCCACTTCATCGAGCGGGATCGCCTTGGTCGGGTCGAGCTTGAACTCGAACAAGCCGCGCAGGGTCAGGTGGCGACGGCTCTGGTCGTTGATGATTTGCGCGTACTCTTTATAGCTGGAGAAATTGTTGCTGCGCGTGGAATGCTGCAACTTGGCAATCGCATCCGGCGTCCACATGTGGTCTTCGCCACGCACGCGGAACGCGTATTCGCCGCCCGCGTCGAGCTTGTCCGCCAGCACGGGATCGTTGCCGAAGGCCAGCGCGTGCAGGCGCAGCGCTTCTTCCGCCACTTCAAACACGCCGATACCTTCCACGTTCGAGGCCGTGCCCTTGAAGTATTTATCGACCAGCGACTTGTTCAGGCCGATGGCTTCGAAGATTTGCGCGCCGCAGTACGACATGTACGTCGAAATGCCCATCTTCGACATGACCTTCATCAAGCCTTTGCCGACCGCCTTGGTGTAGTTATAGATGGCTTTCTCGGCCGACAGGTCGCCCGGCAAGCCGTGCGCCATCTCGGCCAGGGTTTCCATGGCCAGATACGGGTGGACGGCTTCCGCGCCATAGCCGGCCAGCAAGGCGAAGTGGTGCGTTTCGCGGGCCGAGCCCGTTTCCACGACGAGGCCGGTGGACGCGCGCAAGCCCTTGCTCACCAGGTGCTGGTGCACGGTGGACGTGGCCAGCAGCGCGGGGATCGCCACCTGGTCGGCGCAGATGGCGCGGTCCGACACGATCAGGATGTTGTGGCCGGACTTGACGGCATCGACGGCTTCCGCGCACAGCGAGGCCAGGCATGCTTCCACGCCTTCCTTGCCCCAGGCCAGCGGGTAGCAGATGTCCAGTTCGTACGACTTGAACTTGCCGCCCGTGTGGGCGCTGATGTTGCGCAGACGCGCCATGTCGTCAAAGCCCAGCACGGGCTGCGCCACTTCCAGGCGCATCGGCGGGTTGACGTTGTTGGTATCTAACAAGTTCGGTTTCGGGCCGATGAACGACACCAGCGACATCACCATCGCTTCGCGGATCGGGTCGATCGGCGGGTTCGTCACTTGCGCGAACAGTTGCTTGAAGTAGTTATACAGCGGTTTCAATTTGTTCGACATGACGGCCAGCGGCGAGTCATTGCCCATCGAGCCCGTCGCCTCTTCGCCGGCCACGGCCATCGGCGCCATGAGGAATTTCAAGTCTTCCTGCGTGTAGCCGAACGCCTGCTGGCGGTCGAGCAGCGATGGCTGCTCTTTTTCGCCCTGGGCACGGTCTTGCTTGGCTTGGCCTTCGGCCAGCTTGATCTCGTCGAGCTTGATGCGCACCGAGTTGATCCACGCTTTATACGGCTTGGCGTTGGCGTAGGTGTTTTTCAGTTCCTGGTCGTCGATGATGCGGCCCGCTTCCAGGTCGATCAGGAACATTTTGCCAGGCTGCAAGCGCCATTTCTGGATGATTTTCGATTCCGGGATCGGCAGCACGCCCGATTCCGACGCCATCACCACCAGGTCGTCGTCCGTGACGATATAACGGGCCGGACGCAAGCCATTGCGGTCCAGGGTGCCGCCGATATGGCGGCCATCCGTAAACGCCATGGCGGCGGGGCCGTCCCACGGTTCCATCATGGCCGCGTGGTATTCATAGAAGGCGCGGCGGTTGTCGTCCATCGTCGTGTGGTTTTCCCACGCTTCCGGGATCATCATCATCATCGCCTGGGCGATCGGATAGCCGGCCATCAACAGCAGTTCCAGCGCATTGTCGAAACACGCCGTGTCGGACTGGCCTTCATAGATCAACGGGAACAGCTTTTGCAGGTCGTCGCCCAGCACGGCCGACTTCATCACGCCTTCGCGCGCGCGCATCCAGTTGAAGTTGCCTTTGACGGTATTGATCTCGCCATTGTGCGCGATCAAACGGTAAGGGTGGGCCAGCGGCCATTCGGGGAAAGTATTCGTCGAGAAACGCTGGTGCACCAGGGCCAGGGCCGAGATGCAGCGCGCGTCCTGCAAGTCCTTGTAGTACACGCCCACCTGGTCGGCCAGCAGCAAGCCTTTATACACAATCGTGCGCGCCGACATCGACGGCACGAAGAATTCCTTGCCGTGCAGCAGCTTCAAGGCCTGGATGGCGTGGCCCGACGATTTGCGGATCACATACAGTTTGCGCTCGAGCGCATCGGTGACCATGATGTCCGGGCCGCGGCCGATGAAAATCTGGCGGATGACCGGTTCCTTGGCGCGCACGGTGGGCGACATCGGCATGTCCGTATCGATGGGCACGTTGCGCCAGCCCAGTACGACTTGTCCCTCGATGCGCACGGCGCGTTCGATTTCCTGTTCGCAGGCGATGCGCGACGCGTGTTCCTTCGGCAGGAAGACCATGCCCACGCCGTATTCGCCAGGCGGCGGCAATTCCACGCCCTGCTTGGCCATTTCTTCGCGGTAGTACTGGTCGGGAATCTGGATCAGGATGCCGGCGCCATCGCCCATCAGCGCATCGGCGCCCACGGCGCCCCGGTGATCGAGGTTTTTCAGAATCAGCAAACCCTGTTCGACGATCGAATGGGTCTTGTTGCCCTTGATATGGGCGACGAAACCGACGCCGCAGGCATCGTGTTCATTGGCTGGGTCGTACAGGCCTTGCGCTTTCATGGGCTTCTCCGCTGCATATGAGTATCGAAAACCTAGAGTAGTGCAACGCAACAAAAAACTCAACTAGAACAATTAGGGTCGGAGTCGAATTGAATTTGATTCTGTCTCTCTAAAAATTTAATAGGGACATAGTCGAAGCAATGTCAATAAAACGTCAGAAAGAAACCATTTTTTGTTTTAAATGCGAATCTCTTTCACGGCATCCGTTGCGGCCGCGATTTTGCGGGGACGGCCCCGCTTGGCAGGCAGCACTTGCCGCTGCATTTTCTGCTCCAGCGCCTGCTTGAAAGCGTCGGAGCCCAGCGGCCAGCCCTTCAATACAGCCGCTTCCACCACTTTCACCTGGCTGCTGCCCAGTCCCTGCTCGAACAGGCGCAGATACGCGGCCTCGCGGTCGAACGGCGTATTGCCCAGCGCCCAGTACAGCGCATGGTCGGTGATGAGGGGATCGGGGCGCACACCGGCATGGTGGGCATAGCTGGACCACGCATGGTCCAACGCCTGAGCCGCCAGGCCCGTTTGCACGGGCGCGCATTCCAGGTAGCGGCAGCAAGTCAGGAAGAAATTGTCGGCATCGATGACGGCCGTTTTGTAGCGTCCCTGCCACAAAGCACCTTCGCGGCCGTATTTTTGGTTGAAATACGGCACGTAATAGCGTCCCAGCCACTGCATCAGCTGTCCCAGCCCCGTCGCATCGCTGGGCGTGGCCAACAAATGTAGCTGATCAGGCAATAAAACGTAGGCGTGGATGGCCACCTTGAACATTTTCGCGCCCGTTTTCAGCCAGGACAGGCATTGCGCGTAGTCGGACGCGTCCTGGAACACCGGCTGGCGGTTGCTGCCGCGCTGGATCACGTAATGGGGCAGTGCGGGAATGATGAGACGGGGCAAACGGGCCATGGCAAAGTCATAAAATGAAGGCTAAGGCCTTGATTTTACACACTCTGGCGCACCGGACGCGACTCTGACCCTGTTTGATTGAAAATATCGGGAAAAACGCTGGACTCTGTCCCTTTTATGCTGCAACCCGCTTGCGGGCGGTGCAATAGGGACGATCAGGACAGATTAAAGCTGGCCGACAGGCTGTAGCCCTCGCCATACGCACTGCGCAGCGGCAAGTCCTGGCCCAGGCCCGTCTTGGCTTTCTTGCGCAGGCGGTACACGAGCATGTCGACCCTGCGGCCCGCATCGGGGTCTTCGCCGCCCATACCGGCCACGATGACGTCGCGCGGCACGGGGCGGGTGTTGATGGTGAGCAAGTGCAGGAAGTTGAACTCCTTTTCCGTCAGGGCGATGACGGCGCCCATCAGCTCAAGTTGGCGCGCGCTCACTTTCAAGGTCCACTTGCCCGGCTCGGGCACGGGGTCTTGCGGGCCGACGCGGCGGTCGAGCGCCTCGATGTGGGCGGCCAGTTCGGGAAACTTGATCGGCTTGGTCAGATAGTGGTCGGCGCCCAGGCGCAAGCCCAGGATGCGGCTGTCGAAAGCGACACGCCCCGTCAGCACCAGCACGCCAATTTGCGGATACAGCTGGCGCATGCGGGGGATGACGTTGAAGCCGTCCTCGTCAGGCAAGCCCAGGTCCAGCACCACCACGCCGACATTGCCATGGCTCAACGCCGTCCACATCCCGCCAGCGGAGCTGGTGATATGGACTTCATGTTCGAGCTCAACGAGAAACTCCGCCATGTCTTCGGCGTAGTCCAGATTGTCTTCGACGATCAGTATTTTCGTCATTGCAACGCCATTCTTCCGTTAGTGAGCTACCGTGGGCAAACCATGCCATTCACTTCTGCACCATGATGGACGGCACAATAGGTTTACGTCAAGGAATTATCACGGTTGCCTTCAGCGGAAGCAAGGCTTTTCCTTGTCTAGACAGGAAGCGGCAGCCAAATGCGGAAAAGCGCCCCGCCTTCGGGCAGATTATGCCCTTGCAAACTCCCCCCATGCACGTCCACTACGGCGCGTGCCATGTACAGGCCCAGGCCCGCACCGGGATGCGTGGCATGAGTTCCACGGCTGCCTTTTTCGAACAATTGCGCCAGTTCGTCTTCCCGCAAGCCGGGCCCCGCATCGCGCACGCACAGGGCCACACCGCCCTCGGGCACCAGCCTGGCCGACACGGTGATACTGCTCCCAGGCGGGCTGAACTTGACGGCATTGTCCAGCAGGATTTTCAGGCACAGAGCCATGCCGGGCACGTCGCAGCGCAGTCTGGCCGGCAAGTCCTCGTCCAGTTCCAGCTGCACGCGGTGGCTGGCGGGCACGGTGGCGGCCGCCTGCTGCAGCAAGGCCAGCGGCGCGATGCCGTCGGCGGCCCGCTCGCGGCCGATGGCCGCCATGCGTTCGGGCGACAAATAGTCGTCGATCATGGCCAGCAGGCGGTCGACGGCCGTCTGGATTTTCACATAGCGCTTGCGCGTAGCCTCGTCGGCGTCTTTCGACGTCGAGACGAGGCGCTGGATGGCGCCGTCGATGGTGGCCAGCGGCGTGCGGAACTCATGCGACAGCATCGAGGCGAAGCGCTTCTGCTCCTTTTCCCGCTCGGCTTCCTGCGCCTGGATGGCGCTGACATCGCGCAGCGTGCCCACGACGGTTTCGCCCCGCCCCGGTGCGGCGGGCACGATGGTCGAGCTGATTTCCAGCGCCAGCAGATGCCCGTCGGCATGCGGCAGTTCCACTTCGCGCAGCAGGGACAAACGGCTGGTGTCGCCAGCGCGCCAGCGCTGCAAGCGGGCTGGCAGATCTTGCGCCAGGCGCGCCGCGTGGCTCTGCAAGGCGGGCAAGTCATGGCCCGTCAGGCGCTGCGCGGCGGGGCTGATGTAGAGTAATTCGAGGGTAGTGGCGTCGAGCAGGAAGGCCGCGTCGCGGCCGTGTTCGGCCAGCAGGCGGAACTGCGCTTCGCCCGCCCGCGCGCGCAGCAGGGCGCGGCGCAACTGGACGAAACGCAGCGCCATGAGGATGGCGCCGGCAAGCAGCAGGAGAAGAAAGGGCAGGAAGGGCAGCATGCTTTATACCTGGCAAGAAAGAAGCGCCAAGTATAGGGCCAGCGGCCCCCTTAATCTTCCAGTGGAGCGAAAATCTGCTGCAAGTCTTCCTGCGTGAGCGCCATCTTCTGCGCTTCGCCTTCGGCCAGGATCGATTGCGCCAGCTCCGATTTCTTTTGCTGCAGCAGCTGGATTTTTTCTTCCAGCGTGCCCTTCGCGATCAATTTGTAGACGAACACGGGCTTGTCCTGGCCGATGCGCCAGGCGCGGTCCGTGGCCTGGTTTTCCGCCGCCGGATTCCACCACGGATCGTAGTGGATGACCGTGTCGGCCGCCGTCAGGTTCAGGCCCACGCCGCCCGCCTTCAGGCTGATCAGGAAGATGGGCACGGCACCCTGCTGGAAGGCCGCCACTTGCGCGCCCCGGTCCTTCGTCTCGCCCGTCAGCAAGGCGTAGGGAATGTCGCGCGATTCGAGCTCTTCCTCGATCAATTCCAGCATGCTGGTAAATTGCGAGAAAACGAGGATCTTGCGCCCTTCGTCGAGCAAGTCTTCCACCATCTGCATCAGGTCGAGCAGCTTGGCCGAACCGGCCGATTGCTTCTTCGCCGGCAAGGATTTGACGAGGCGCGGGTCACAGCAGACTTGCCGCAGTTTCAGCAGCGCTTCGAGGATGACGATCTGGCTGCGCGCCACGCCCTTCTTGTCGATTTCTTCGCGCACTTTTTGATCCATCGCCAGACGCACGGTTTCATACAGGTCGCGTTGCGGCCCCGTCAATTCCACCTTGCGCACCATTTCCGTCTTCGGCGGCAGTTCCTTGGCCACATTGTCCTTCGTGCGGCGCAGCAGGAACGGTTTGATGCGGCGGTTCAGCAGCATGCGGCGCAGCGGATCATCCTGGCGCTCGATCGGGTGGCGGAACTGGGTGTTGAACGTCTTCTCGTCGCCCAGCAAGCCCGGCAGCAGGAAGTGGAATTGCGACCACAGTTCGCCCAAATGATTTTCCAGCGGCGTGCCGGACAGGCACAGGCGGTGGCGCGCGCGCAGCAGGCCCGCGCTTTGCGCCGCCTTGCTGCGCGTATTCTTGATGTAGTGCGATTCGTCGAGGATGACCAGGTGGAAATCGTGCTCGCGCAAGGTTTCCTCGTCGCGCGGCAACAGCGCGTACGTCGTCAGCACCAGGTCGCACTGGTCGATCTGGTCGAATTGCTGCGCGCGGTCCTTGCCTTGCAGCAGCAACACTTTCAGGCTGGGCGCGAACTTGGCCGCCTCGTCCTGCCAGTTGCCCATCAAACTCGTCGGTGCAATCACGAGCGCCGGATGCGTCAAACGGCCCGCTTCCTTTTCCACCAGGATATGCGCCAGCGTTTGCACGGTCTTACCGAGACCCATGTCATCGGCCAAAATCCCCGCCAGGTCATGGTCGCGCAGGAATTGCATCCACGCCAGGCCGTCGGCCTGGTAATCGCGCAGGGTTGCCTGCAGGCCAGCTGGTGCCGCCACTTTTTGCACGGAACCGAACTGGCTCAGCTTGCGGCCCATGGCGCGCAATTGCTCGCCGCCCGTCCAGCGCAGTTCCAGGCCGCGCGCCAGCTCTTCCAGGCGCGCCGCATCGAGGGTCGACATGCGCACCGCATGTTTGATCTTGTCGCTGAAGTACAGTTCCCCCAGGGTGTTGAGGATGGGGCGCACACGGCCCCACGGCAGCGCGACGCGCGTGCCGTCCGGCAAGGTCGCCAGCATCTGGTCATCGTCGGCATGCGCCTCGATGACTTTCGGGTTGAAATCGTTGGGCGCGTTGCGGATCAGCTGCACCAGCACGGGCAGCAGCGGCACTCTTTCGTGATTCACGACGATGCCCAGTTCCAGCTCGAACCAGGCGTTGCCGCTGTCCGGGTCCTGGTCGTCGATCTCCGCGTACCAGTCGCCCACGTCGCTCACGTCGTAGCGGTACTTGGCCGTCTTTTCCACGATCCAGCCCTGCTTACGCAAGGCGTCGATGCCGGACTCGGCAAAACGCAGCCATTCCGCCTGGGAAGGCAGTTGCAAGGCGCCCTTCAAGCCGCTCAAGGGGGCCGAGCCCGGCTTCTTGAATTGCAGCTCGGCAAGGGTGGCCAGCGCGCGCGCTTCATCGAGCGTATTTCTCTGGATAATTTCCGTCACCTCGCCCACTTGCCGCACCACGCGCTGCGACGGGTCGAACGCGACGCGCTCGCCATCGTAGTCGTAGGACAGCACGGCGAAATCGCTCCAGCGCTGCGCGCTGCCATCGGCCAGCAGGGCGCTGTCAAGCAGCAAGACCGGTTGCGCCGGCACGTCCTTGCGCAAGCGCTGCGGCAACGGTTGCGGCAGCGGCATCAAATGCTGCAAACCCTGCGCCAGCAGCAGTTGCGACACGCGCACCTTGTCGTTCGCGTTCAACGGCGGCGCCTGTGCCACCAGCGCTTGCAGGTCGGCCAGGGAAATGTCGGAGCCGCCCTGGTTCAGTTCCAGCACGCCGCACGACAGATTGTCGATGTACCACGGCGGATCGGTGGGCAGCATGTAGTCGATCTGGTCGGCGCCATGGTGCTTCGCGCCTTCCGGCGGGTCCACTTGCCAGCCCAGGCGCATGGTCTTGCCTTCGTCGCGCCAGAACAGGCGCGCGGGACGCACGGGACCTTCCTTCAACGGGTACACGAGGCCATTGCCGACATCGGCCCAGGAATTGGCCCACAATAATTTATCCTGCTCGGCCAGCATTTTCAGCAGGGCCGCGCCCACCTTGCCCTTCGGCTCCGTGGCGCTGCCCGTCTGCGAGTTCTGCCCGCTGCGCATGGCCACGAAGAAACGCACGAGGTCTTCGTCGGCCGGCGTCAAGAACGTGGGCGGCGCCGACAGCAGCGAAAAGATTTCGCTGATGGGAGAAGCGGCCGCCACGTCGCCATTCGGCCGCAGCCGCGCCTTGTACAGGCACAGGGCCACGTGGCGGCCACCGCTGGTGGGCGCCAGCACGTAGATCAAGCGATGCTGGTTGAGTTTGGGGTCCGGTTCGGCAATGCTCAGCACGGCCTTCGGATGGGCGGCAGCCTCCACCCGCTGCAGCCAGGTGGCCACGGCATACGGCAAAGGCGCTCCCGGCGCGCTGGCCGGGGCAACTGGGGTTTCACTGGTTTCGTCGCGGGTAAAATCCATGGGGCGCATGTTTGTGTAAAGGTCGTATCCAAATCGGCAACAGGCAATATTATCCGCCATACAGGCGTTGCTGGCTTGATTCACACACGCTCTTTGAACAGTTTTAATGCGCGATGCCTAAAAAATAAGTATTTAATACGACACTTGGGGCCCGCAAGCGGCAAAAGTGGCCCGTCACTGGCCATCTTCGCCGCCCGTGGGCGGCTCTTGTCAGGCCGGCACAGTTTCTTCTTCCGCCACACTGGCGGCCTCGACTACCGGCGCCGTGCTCGTATCGGCTGGCGTAAAGTTGCGCAAAAACAAGAAGAACTGCCCCATCATCTGCGTCCACAGTTGCAGATTGATATTCAGGTATTCGCTGCTGACGCCGCCGGCGACCAGCACATCCATTTCCAGCACGACGAAATCGCCATGCTGGGCCACGCGGGCAAAACGCTTGCTGCGGTGCCATTCGGCCAGCAAGCCGGCCGGCAAGTCGCCGCCCTGCACGCGCAGCGGGCAGCTCAGGGCAGGTCCGCGTACTGGCCGGGCGCCGTTTCATTGCCCCACAACACTTGAAAGCCGATGCCATGGCTGGCACTGTGCAGACGCACGACGCCGTCGTGTTCGATGCTCGTCACGGCGCAGCCGGCCGCCTTGATGGCCTCGGCCGTTTGTTCCGCATTCAGGGTGGTCAGCAAGTTGGTGTTGGTGTGTTCCATCGTCATTCCATTCATTTCAAAGAAAATTATTGGGGGGCTGCTGCGGGCGCGGCCTGCGTTTCCGTCTGACGCGCATCGAAGCGGCCCTGGTACAACTGGTCGCCATATTGCTGGGCGATTTGCTCGAGTTTCACGCGGCTTTGCGCGGCGAACGGCTGGCGCGCTTGCATGACGCCCAGCACGTCAAGCCCCTCATACGCTTGCAGGATGTCCTGCCCGGCCGCATACAGCTGGGCATTCTTGCTTTCGCAGCGCGCCAGGGCGCCGCGCTGCGACGCCACTTCGCCGTCGAGGCGCGCACGCTCCGCTTCGATCTGCTTGCCCGTGGCGGCCAGCTGCTCGCTGGCCTGGCGCAATTGCGCCAGGTGGGCCGTTGCCTCTTGCGCGGCGGCGGCGCTGCGCTGTTGCTCGGCAGCCAGTTTTTCCTTCTGCGCGCGCTCCTGCGCCAGTTGCGACTGGCTGCGGGCCAGCTCCTTTTTCAAGCCGTCGCTGGCGGGCGCTGCGGCAGCAGCGGGCGCGGCCTTGGCGGCGGGCGTACCCTTGGCTTTGAGCACGTCCAGCTCGCCGCGCGTCTGCTGCAATTGCGCCGTGACATTACGCAATTCGGCACGCAGGCGCTCTTCCATGCTTTGCCCCTTCTGTCCCTGCGCCTGGGCGGCGCCACCGGCCAGCAGCATCAGCAGCAAAACCGGCAAACGCGTTTTGTTGAATATCAACATCATGGCTCCTTAAAAACGCGCGTTCAATTCGAGCTGCAGGGTGTCGATCGACAGCGCCGAACCGAACACTTCGCGGCTCGACGTCCAGCGGCCATTGAGCCAGGTATTCTTGTCGAGCGCATACGCGCCGCCCAAGTAATACCCGCGCGCATTCGTGCCGCCCAGGTGGAAGGTGGAATCGTTGTAGGCGTCAGGCAAGGCGTCCGGTTCGATGCGCTTGTAGCCAAGCAGCACGTTCCAGTCGCCGCGCGCCGCCGGGCTGGCCTTGCCCAGCGTCGCCTGCAGCATGTAGGCATTGCCGCCGCTCCTGAAATCGGCTTGCGAGACGCCGCCCGTGCCGCCGAAGTTGTTCATGATGCCGCCCTTGGCGCGCGCCCACATGGCACTCTTGTCGTAGGCCATGTTGCGCACATAATCGCCTTCGATGCGCAAGTCCTTGCCACCGGCCACCTTGCTATCCCAGCGCGCATTGATATTGGCCAGGCGGAACTTCGACGCCAGGCCGACGAATTGCGGCTGCGGCGTATTCGCCGGATCGAGCGGGTTCAGGGCGATATTGCGCAACAGCATCAAGCTATTGCCCTTTTGCATGCTCGACGGACGCGACCAGTCCGTGCTGCAGCCATCGGCGCCCGCGTACAGCGCGCACGGCTGCGAATATTCGCCGCTGATGTTGCGGAAGTTGTAGTAGGCCAGCGCGCCGCGCAATTGGTGGTCGCTATTGATCTTCCACGAGGCGCCCACCTGCGCACCGAGCAGCCATTTGTTTTCGCTCGACATTTTTGCCTGGCTGCGGTTCGGCGCATTGTCGGACGAATACTCGAGCGGAATCAGGCCCAGGGTACCGAACACGGTGACGTCCTTGCTCTCGCCCACCGGTTGCTGCAGCTTGGCGGCGATGCCGTCGAAATTGAGTTCGCTGGAAAACAGTTCGTCGCCCGACACGAAGGGGTTATCGAAGCGGCCCGCCGTCAGTTTCAACCAGGAAGCGGGCTGGTACGACAGCCAGGCCTGGTCCAGCCAGATGTTTTTCTTGCCCAGGCCGCCGCCCAGGGTTTGCGTGGTCGACACGGGGCTGTCGTCGTTGCCGCTGGCCAGGCGGATGCCCGCTTGCGTGTTGTCGGAAATGTCGGCCAGGATGCCCAGGCGGGCACGCGCGCGCAGCAAGTGCTTGCGGTCTTGGCGCGTGTTGAGCAGCGCCGGCAGGGCCAGGTTGGTGTTCGCATTGACGTCATAGCCGCTGCCGCTGTTGAGGGAGCGCCAGTCGATCTCGATATTGCTGTTGGCCATGTCGTAGTAGCGCGATTCGTAGCGCGCGCGCACGTCGCCTTCGACGCGGATGCGCTTGGTCCAGGCCGGCGTTTCATTCGGCGCCGCCCAGCCGCCCGCTTTTGCCTCGGCCAGCACTTGTCTCTTGATCTCGTCGCGGATCTGTTCGCGCACGGTGTGCGAAATGTAGGGCACGCGCACGTCGCCTGGCTGTACCTGCGCCAGGGCGGCCGGTGCCGCGGCAGGGCGCTGTGCTTGCGCCAGCGCCTCGCTCTGCGCCTGCGCCAGCAAGGCTTCGCCGGCATCCTTGTTGAGGGCGCCGCTCTGGATCAGGCCACGGATCAGTTTGACCATGGTGCTGTCGGCCGGGACGGCCTGCGCTTGCACCGCGCCGGCCGCCACGCTCAGGGCGAAGGCGGCCAGCGCCAGCGGAAGGCGGCGCAGGCGCTGTGGGGAAGAAAATATGAGGTTCATCGCTTCTTTCGGTAAAAATGAATATGAATTAAGGACGCTATGGGCGGCGGCCTTTAATGGATACGCGCGCCGGGAAACGCAGGGACGCCGGCGGACGCTCGTCGGCGCGGAAGTCGCGCACCATGGCCAGCACTTGTTCGTCCGTCTGCGCATTGCCCGTGCCTTGCACAAGCTGCACTTTCGTCGTCTTGCCTTCCGTATCGAGCCACAGATCGACGCGGATGTCGGCGAATGCCAGCTGGCGCGTGCGCGGGTCGCGGGCGAACGCCATCTGCAAGGCATTGGCCACATAGCGGCCATACGATCCCGCACCGAGGCCACCGCCACCGCCGCTGCCGCTCATGCCGCCACCGCGTCCGGCCTGGATGCCGAAGGCGTCGCTGCCGGCCTGCGCCGCACCGTCGATGGTGACGGGGTCGCCCTTGTCCGGCGACGGGCTTTCCGGCGCGTCATCCATGGGCTTGTCGGCCGGCGTCGGTTCCGGCTCCGACACTTCCGGCACCACCTTGTCGGGCGTCGGTTCCGGCAGTTTTTCCGGTTCCGGCGGCGGCGGTGGCGGCGGGGGCAGCATCAGCATCGGCGGGGCCGCCACTTCGCGCTTCGTGGCCGCCGTGTCGGACAGCAAATACCAGACCAGCGCGGCCAGCGCACCGGCCAGCAGCGCGCCGCCGGCCACGCCGCCCCAGCGGCGCCACCACTGCGCCGCGCCCGACGGTTCCGAGGCGGCCATCTTCATCATGTCGTCACGCTTCACCTTGCGCTCCTCATGCCGGCTTGCCGGTCACCAGACCCACCTGGTTCAGGTCTATGCGGCGCAGCAAGTCGAGCACTTCGACCACTTTCGCGTATTGCACGGCGGCATCGCCGCGCACAATCACGGGAAAGTCGGGCGTCAGGGCCTTTTCCGTGCGCAAGCGCTCTTCCAGCTCGGGCAGGGTGACGGGATAGGCATCGAGGAAGACCTGGCCCGCGTTGTCGATGGTGATGGCCTTGGTCTTCGGTTTTTCCAGCGCCATGGCCGAACTGGCCTTGGGCAGGTCGACCTTGATGCCGGGAATGCTGGCGTTGCTGGTCAAAATAAAGATCACCAGCACCACCAGCAGCACGTCGACGAAGGGCGTGATGTTGATGCCGCCGCTACGCTTGCGGGGGGTAAACTTGGCGGAGGTGGCCATGGTTATGTGCCCCTCACGCCTGGTGCAGCACGGGACGCATCTGGCGTCCGTCGCCCTGCTCTTCAGCCAGGCGCGTGGCGAATTCGTCGACGAAGACCGCCATATCGGCGACGATGGCGTCGGAACGCGAGGACAGCCAGTTGTAGCCAAACAGCGCGGGAATCGCCACGCCCAGGCCGGCAGCCGTACACAGCAATGCTGCGGCCATGCCCGGCGCCACCGAGTTGATGTCCACGGCGCCGGCCATGGCCGCCACGACAAACACCAGCATGATGCCGATCACGGTGCCGAACAGGCCGACATACGGCGCGCCTTCGATGGTGGTCGAGAGCCAGATCATGCGTTTCGACATGCGCTCGCTTTCGCGCACCATCACGCCATCCATGGCGGCGCGGATGGCGCCGATCGTCGCGTTCGAGACGGCGTTCAAATCGTAGCCACGGTCGTGGCGGCGGCGCATCTCGTCGATGGCCACGTCATACAGACGCCACAGCGAGGAATCGGTCTTCACGGAGGCGCTCAGCTTGCCGTTGCGCGCCAGGTGATCGAGCGGCGCGCCGGCCGCTTCGTGGAACGACTGCATGAATTGCGCATTGGCGCGCGCGATGGCGCCATAGCTGCGGCCCTTGCCGATCATGATGATCCACGACAAGGCCATCATCAGGCCCAGCAAGCCGACGACGATCCAGGCGTCGAGCGGCATGGCGGCGATGATGAAACCAAAATGGCTTTTGCCGGCCTGCTGTTCATCGGCGCCAAACACGGCCAGGCGCGATTCGGAACCTTGCGAGACGGCATCGGCCAGCAGCAGCGCATCGGGACGGGCCGTGCGCGACAGGCGCAGCTCGTCGATGGCGCCCGTGAAGTTGGCCAGGGTGGCGGCACCAGAAGCGACCGGCGGCGCATCGGCGCCCACCGAGGCGGCAGTCGTCAACGCTGGCAGGGCGGTAGCCAGCGAGACGGCTGGGCGGCCGCCCACATACAGGGCCACGTTGGCTTTGTCGGCCTTCACGGCCAGGTGCGACCATTGCGCGGCCTGGATCGGTTGGCCCGGCTTGCTGCGCTGGCCATTCACCTGCACGAACGGCACGCCCTGGTCTATACCGATCAGCAATTCATTGGCGCCGTCGCGGCGCGCATACAGCACTTGCTGCGCGCCCAGGCTGTCCGGGCGGACCCAGGCCGAGAAGGTAAATGGCGCAGCGGCGGCCAGCGCCAGCGATGGCGAGGCGGGCAGCATCAGGGGCGCCGTGCCCAGGCGGGCACCGGCACCGATGACGGAACCGTCGAGCGCCGGCACGGCCGTCTGGGCATGGTTGCCGTAGGCGGTGCTGTCGCGCGAGGGCACGCCAGGTTCGGCGAAGTGGTACACCAGGCTGTAGTCGGGATCAAAAGTGCGCTGGCCGTTGCCGGACGCGGGCGCCTTCGGATTGCCGTAGTACATCCACAATTTTTGCGGCGTACCGGCCGTCAGGGCCGGCACGTCGACCCAGATCAGGGCGATGCCCAGGAGCGGGTTGAATTGCTCGATCTGGTGGTTCAGCACCGTCTTGTCGTCGCCCGCCACGAAGCGCAGGTCGGCGCCACTGTCGCTGACGCCTTCGAAGTTGAAATTACCCGAATGCAAGCGCAGCAGCACGGGAATGCGGCCGGGATCGCCGCCCACGGCGCCCGCCTTCGGGCCGGCATCGACGGTGACGGGTTTGCGGTAAGCCCAGTCGGGCTGCCACCAGGCGTGCGCCAGGCCGGGAACGAGCGTGCCCAGGATCGTGAGCAAGAAAAGAAGACGTTGCATGACAGTAATTCTCCGAAGAAAAGTCTAAAAAAGTGCAGTGCTGGTGAGCTGGCCCGTCAGTAGCTGGCCGACAGGTTGAAATTGATGCGGCGCACGTGTTTGTGCGTGCGCGGGCCATCGCGCAGCGGATACGCAAAGTCGATGCGGCCATTCAGGTAGCGCAGGAACTGGAAGCTGCTGCCCAGGCCCACGGACGCCAGGCCGAACAGGTCTTTCTGCTCGATCATCGGATCGCGCAGGCGCAGGCGCGCGCCATCGGCAAAGGCAAACAGGCGCCAGTTTTCCAGGCGGCTGAAATACGTCAGCTGCGGCGTGCGCCATTCGAGCGTGCCCGACACGCCGTAGTCGCCCGTCGCCTCGGCCGACAGATAGCCGCGCACGGAATTGGCGCCGCCGGCGGCCATCTGTTCGCCCGACACCAGCGCCGCGTCGGCCAGCTGGCCCGCCAGCTTGCCGTACAGCTGCGCACCGCTGCCCAGCGTATAGGTGGCGTTGGCGTCGCCCTTCAGCACGAGGAAGCTGGGCGAGGCCTTGTAGCGCTTGTTGTCATAGGCCGCGCTGTCGCTGCCATAGCCGAACGAGGCGCGCGTGCCGGCCACCAGCGACAGGCCCAGGGCATACGTCGCCGCCTCCGTCTGCGCAAAGCCGTTATACGACACGCTCAGGGGCACGTATTTCAATGGAATGCTCGAGCCGGTGCCATTGAGCGTCAAGGCTTCCTGGTTATCCTTGAAATCGATGCCGCCGCTAAAGCTGTGCCACCAGATGCCGCTGTTGGGCACCGTGTAGTTGACTTTCATGCCCAGCGCGTGGCCCTTGCCCAGCACGCTGGTGCCACCCGTGCTGGCGACGTTGCTGTTCGACTGGTAGCCGGTCGCTTCCACGCTCCAGCCCTGCGTGCCGATGGGCGCCACGTACGAGGCGGACCACACCTTGGTCTGGTTCAGGTCGCCCGGCGTGCCGAAAAAGCTGATGGTGGCGCTATGCCCCAGTTGCCACAGGTTGTCGTGACCGAGCGACATGCTGGTACGCAATTTCTTCGTATCGGCGCTGTAATCGTTGTTCAGGCCGACGCTGGCGCGCCATGGGCTGCTGTCATCCACTTTCAAGTCCACGTCCATGGTGCCGGGCAGGCTGCCCTGCTTGACCAGCGGCATCACCTGTCGCTTGGGGCTGCGGTTCAGGGCCGTCAGTTCCACTTGCGCCTGGGTAAAGTCAGGCACCTTGCCCTCCGTCAGCGCCGGCACTTGCTGGCGCACGTCGAGCGGCGAGTTGTACTGCGCACCGACGACGCGCAAGCGGCCCACCTTGGTTTCGCTCACCTGCAGCACCACCACGCCCTGCTCCACCTGCTGTTCCGGCAAGTCGACGTAGACGGACTGGTAGCCGCGCGCCTAGTAGGCGGCGACCAAGGCGTCGCGCGCCCCTTCCACATCCTTCAGGGTGCGGCCCGGCCCCAGGAACGGCGTGACCGCCTCTTCGATGGCACGCGCATCGAGCACGGTATTGCCGCGCACCAGGTATTCCTCGATCGTCACCTGCCGTTCCGGCGCGGCGGCAGCGGCGGCCGAAGCGGCATCCTGGGCGCGCGCCATGCCGGGCAGCGCCAGCATGGCCAGGCACAGCAGGCTCAAGGCGGTCGCGGGCGCCTGCGGCGCGCCGTTACCTCGTTTCTTCATCTCACGCATCTTCCATTCACCTTAAAATCAAACGGTTGCCCTGTGTTGCGGCGCTGGGCCGGCGTTTTTTTGTTGCTAATGCTGATCTACTGATGCCTAGACAGCCGCCGCGCGCGGCGACTGCCGAATGTCATCAAATGTTCATAAAACTCCGCTCAAGGCTGTAAACCGCGACGCTCGTTTGGCGTGAGCGCCTGCAACTGCGGCGCCGTCAACGGCCCCGCGCCCAGCACCTGCACCACGCCGGCCGGCTGGTAGTTCGACGCCTGCGGTTCGCCGCCCTGGTGCTTGCCAACACCGGCTTCGTCCGCCTGCTCGTTGCCAAAGCCCAGCACCTTCACGGTGAACAGCGAAGGCAGCGCCTGACGCGTGGCGGCCCGTTCGCGCTGCAACACGTCCTGCGCCGCCGTCACGGCTTGCGAGGCGGCCGCGCTGGCATTGCTGAGCGCACCCACGTTCACCGCGGCAATGACCGGCATGCCCGTCGACTTACCCTGTACCTGGATGTTTTCCGCGTTGACCACCTGCAAGGCCGCCAGGTTGACGTTGCCCGAGACGCGGATGCCAGCCTCGCCCGCGTCGATGGTGCCCAGCGGGGCGATCAGGTCGATGTCGCCAGGCGGCACCTCCGGGATCGGGTTCAGGGTGGCGATGCCGGCGCCCGTCGTCGGCGTGCTCGGCGACAGGCTGACCAGGCCGATGCTGTCGTAGGTGCGGCGCTGCGGCGTGTAGACGACGGTGGACTTGGTGCCGCGGCCCGCATTGATGTCACCGGTGGCCGACCAGGCCAGGATGTTGCCGCCGAAGGTGGTGAAGATGCGGCTCTGGCCCAGCAGGATGCTGTCCCGGGCGTAGATCTGGATTTCACCGGCGCCCTGCGTCAGCACGCCCGAACCTTCGCCCGGCGCATAGCCGCCGTCGACGCCGATCAGCGCGCGCCCGCCCGGCACCGTGATGCCGATGTCGCCGCCGACATCCGTGTGGATGCCGGCATCGTTGACGATCACGTGCGGCACGTTGACGGTCGGACGCCCCGCCTCGGACCACTCCTGCGGGCTCAGGTAGCGCACGCCCGCCAGCGGCCGCTTGGTATAGATGCCGTCGTAGTCGTTGACGGTGTACAGCGCGCTGCTGAACATCGTCAGGTCGCCCTGGTAGGCGATCTTCTTGCCCGCCTTGTCCTGCGCCGGGAAGAGGGTGGCGATGGCTTCCCGGCCGCGCAGGTAGCTGCCGCGGCGCACGCCGTCCGGATCGTTGTATTCGCGCCCGGCCGCCTTCAGCTCGGCAAAGTAGATATTGCTCAGGTACACCTGCTGCTGTTCCTTCGGCAAGGCGGCAAAGAAGCTGCGCGCATCGGTGGCCGGGTCGTAGCGGATGCCCAGGCCGCTGTCGCCGCCAAAGCGCGTCGTCAGCCAGTTCACCAGGTGCAACTGGCTGACCTGCGCGTAGTCGCGCGCCAGGTCGCGCCGCACGCCGCCCGTCTGCTGGCCGGCCTTTTCCAGTTCAGCCTGCTTCGTGCCGAGGAAGGCGGCAGCGCCCGCCTCGTCGCCTTTGTAGCCGAACTGGCCGCGCAGCCAGTCGGCCAGGGTCAGCTTGCCGCCGTAGACATACACGGCGCTGCCGGCCTGGTTGGCCAGCGGCCGGCCCGGATCGGCCAGCTTGGCCGGGTCCAGGTAGCGCGCCGCGAAGGCCGCATAGTCGGGACCGTTGCGCCCCACGCCGGCGGCCACGGCGATGCCGGCGCCATTGCCCCGTTCGGCAGCGCCGACATTCACGATGGAACCGAGGCTGCGCAGCTCGCCCTTGTCGGCCATGTACAGGTCGCGTCCGGCGCTCACATTGAGCTGGCCGGGCCCCGCCACATAGAAGGTGCTGTAGCGGATATCGCGCCCGGCGCTGACGACGGAAACGTCATCGGCATGGCGGTGCACGAACAGGTTGCCGCGCGCGGAAGAGCCGCCCGAGACGACCGGCTTGTCCGGAAAATCGGGCCGGCCGACAAAGGTCTGGCTGGTCCATCCCGCCGCGCCTTCCGGCACACCCTCGACGCTGCCGAGCGGCGTACCCGAGTTGACGATATCGCGTCCGGCGCGCACGGCCACGGCGCCGCCGCCCTCGTACCACAGGCCCAGGGCGCCGCTGACGCCCTTCAGGTTGCCCCGGTACACGATACCGCCCGTGCGCAGACCGACGATGTCACCGCTGTTGGCATAGAAACGCGCGGGCAGCTGGCCTGCCGGCACATAGTCGGACACCGTCGGCGGCGTCATGCTGAACAGCGGATACAGTTGTTGCCCGGCATCGCTGGCACCGTTCGAGTTCGAGCCGAACCATTTCAGCGCACCGGGCGCCAGCGCATTCGCGCTGACGTTATGCAAGGGCAGCAGGCCGTACCAGACTTTATCCAGGGCGCCGACGAAGCCGGGATTGAACGGGTTCGGCAGCAGGCGCGGGTCGGCGCCCGATGGGGTGATCGGATAGCCGGCCGCATGGATGGAATCGGCGGCCAGCATTTCCAGCTGGCCCGTGCCCGTCTTGACAAATTGCGGCGCCACCGGCGACGGCGCCAGGATCACGCCGTTTTGCGGCATGTCAACCCTGCCGCCCTCGCCCAACCGGCCCAGGCTGGCATTGCCGTAGTACAAGCTGCCGCTGGCGGCCACGGCGCGCAGCACGGACGGCATGACGAAGCGTGCATCCGTCGGCGCGTGGTTGTCGCCGAGCGTCGAATTGATCCAGGACGAGGTGGGCGTCAAGTTGCCGCCCGCGCTGAACAGGTCGATGGCGGTGGCCGGCGTCCACAGCGAGAACCAGCTCCAGCCTTCGCCGGTGCGCTCCACGCCCTGGTAGTTGAACGGTGAACCGTTGCCCAGCTGCTTCACGCGGCCCGCATCGGCCACGCCGCCCAGCACCACGTCGCCGCGCGCGTCGATGCGCACGCCGCTGTCGCCCGGCACCAGGACAGGCCCGCCGCTGGCGATGGACGTGCCCGCCGTGTAGGTTTCGTACGGCCGCGATTCCGTCGGATCGGCGCGGTCGAAACGCAGTTCGACGCCGCCCACGGCGCCCGCCTCCATGCGCAGCGCGCCACGCAGGTTGGTGAAGGTGCTGTTGAGCGTGGGGTACTGGCGCTCGAAGCGCGTATCGACATTCGCGAAGTCGCCGTTGCGGTCGAAACTGCGCACCGCGGCGACCGGATTGAGGCCGCCGCCGATGCGGATGTCGAGGTCGCCCCCGCCCGTCAGCAGCAACTTGCCGTCCGGCGTCACCCTGCCCGTGCTGCCCACGGCCACGTTCAGGCCCTGGCTGCGCGGCGCGAATTCGCCGGCCGGATCGGCGCGCGAGGTCAGCATGCCGGCGTCGCCGCCCGCCTGCAGCAGCAGATTGCCGCCGCCCAGGGTGCCGATGCCCGTAAAGCCCGACAGCACCGGCAAACCGGCAAACAGGTCGGGACCTTCCGGGCGCGCGACGTAGGTGCCGAAATTGATCCACCACGCCGTCGGCACGCCCGCGCCCGTGCTGCCGCTGCCCTGGCGCCACAGCCAGCTGCCGATATCGCTGGTGTCCTGCTGCGCGTTGAGGAAGCCGATGGCATCCTCGCGGCGTTGCGTGGAGGTACCCAGGGTATCGCCCTTGACGTCACCCTGGGCGCGCAGCAGCAGATTGCCGCCGTGCTCGGGATACCAGGCGCGGTACAGGCTCTGACTGCCGCCATCGACAAACGCCGTCAAGTCCTTGCCCAGCGCGCCGAGCAACTGGCCCTTGGCGTTCAGGCCGCGCGGCAAGTTGAACAGATCCTTGCCATCGACCAGCGGCGAGGCCGATTGCGTGCCCGCCGTGTAGACGCCATACAGCGAACGCATGTCGAAGTCGCCCGCGGCCAGCAAGTCGAGGTCGCCCGTGCCCGTGCGCAGCACGCTGAACAGGGGCTGGCGCGCAGGCTCCACCGTGGTCACCATCTCGGGTGGCGTGCCGTCCGCCACCTTGATCACATACTGGGCAAAGTACTCCAGCATGAATTCCTCGCCGCCCCAGTCATCGACATTGACATCGCCTGGTCCGTAGCCGTCGGCGATGGCCGCTTCGCTGTAGATATATTTGGCCGGCAAGCCCGTCCCCGGCTTGACCGACGTCTTTTCCCCCATGCCGTAATGCGTATCGGCCAGCATCAGATGCGCGTCCTGCGCATGCGGCCGCAAGGCGCGCGTGTCGGCCGCCGCCGTATCGGCGCCGCCCACCAGGCGCAGCGACCACGCTTGCGAACCCTGGGCCAGCATGGGCGCCAGCGCCAGGTTGCGGCCCTGGCTGCCGCTGCCATCCTCGCTGCGCAGCGCCACCATGGTCGCGTCGCCAGGCAGCTTGACCAGCGTGCCGGCTGGCAGCACGCTGCCCTTGTCCAGCGCCAGCGCGGAGGCCAGCACCACGCCATTGATGGAATTGACGCTATCGCCCGTGTCGCGCGGTTGGCCTTCCGGGAAAGGCAAGGCCACATTCGCCGGCCACACCATGGCCGCCACCTTGGCCGCGCCAGGCAGGCGCAGGCCGGCATCGAGCTGCATGCCGCTCGACAAGGTCAGTGCCTTGGGCAAGACGGTGCCGGCCGCGTACAGCACGCTGCCATCGGCATTGCGCACGGCGCCGCCCAGCACGCTGCCGGCAGGCAAGTTCAACTCGTCCGTCAAGGTGGCGCGCGCCGCCAGCAAGGTGCCGTTGCGCAACTCCATGGCTTTCATCGGCACGGCGAAATTGACGCTCGTGCCCGATTTGAAATACGTGTCCTCGGCCAGGGTCACCAGGTTCGCGGCGGGCACGACGACCTCGCCGCCCCACGGCAGCCGGCCTTTCACCAGCTGCCAGCCCTTGTCATCCGACGTGACCGGCAGGGTGCGGGTATCGAAACCATCGGTGATGCTGCCAAAGACGCTGAGCTTGCCACCGGCGCGCAGCACCAGCGCACCGGCCTCGCCCGAGCCGTACACGCCGCTCAGGCGCGCCAGCGGATTGACGCCGTCGTAGCGGTGGCCGGACAGGTCGATGTCGCCATCGACATGCAGGTCGCCGCCCGGCGTGGCGCTGACGATCTCGACGCCGGGACGCAGGTGGAAGGCGTTCGCATCGCCGCGCAAGCCGCGCAATTTGTTGCCCATCAAGTTGCCGTTCGCCAGCGCATTGACCATGAAGGCCTGGCTGTCCCCGTGCTTCTCGTCCAGGTAAGCCTGGTTGATGCTCTGGTAGCTGCGGCCATCCGCATCCTTGCCCGTGCCAGCCGGGGCATCCTTGTATTGCCAGAAGGCGTTGACGTTGACGGTGCGCGCGCCGGCGATGTTCAGCGCGCCGGCCGCGTCGATGTCGATGTCGTCGCCCGTGGCGCCACCCAGGCGGCGTGCGTTCAGGTCGATGCTGCCGTAGTTGCCGCCGCCTTTGCCTGCCTCGCCGCTGCGCAGGTCGAAGCGCGCGCCGTTTTCCAGGGTCAGGCGGCCGCCAGGCGCAGCCAGTTCGATCACGGCGCGGTTCGGCGCCTCGATCACCTGGCCATAGCTGTCCGTGCGCAGCAGCGTGCCGTGCGCATCGAGCACGGCGCCGGACCGGATGGTGACGCCGTCGCGGCCGGCCAGGCGGATGCTGCCCACCTGTTCGCCGCTGGCATCGATGCGGCCGTTCACCGTCAGCGCGCCGCCATCGACGGACACGCTCACTTCGCGCGCCTTGAGCTCGTCGCCGATGGTCAAATTGCCCTGCTTGAGCTGGAAGCTGCGGCTGCCGTACACCTTGCCCGTGTTCAGGCGCTGGTTCAGGCCGGCGAAGTCGCCGAGATGCTGGGCGCGGATGTCCACGCCGCCGGCCGCGTAGGCTACCTGAGTGCCGCCCGCGTCATAGCTGCCGCTGGCGCCGCCCAGCAAGGTGCCGCGCAAATCGACGCTGCCGGCAGCGTCACCGGTGGCTGTCGCGCTCAGCTTGCCGGCGCGGTTGTTCACGGCCGACACATCGATCACGGAAGCGGCCGCCTGGCGCACATCGCCTTCGCGGCTGTCGAGGATCACGTCGCCGCCCCAGCTGTACTTGCTCGTGTCGTAGAAATCGATCTTGCGCCCCGCCAGGTCCAGCTTGGCCTTGTCGCCCAGCAAGACATCGCGCTCGGCCGACAGGGTCAATTTTCCGCTTGGCAAGACCACCGACGTATCCACGCTGACGCTGTTGCCGCTCAGCGCCACTTCGGCGCCCAAGGCGCCTGCCAGCGCCGCATTCGTCGGCGTGGTGGCGGCCGCGCCTGCCGGTGCGCTCACCTTCAGCTCGCCGCCCGCCGTGATGCGGTTGACGGAGCCGGCCGCGCCCGTCAGCAGCGGCGTATTGATCAGCAAATCGCCGCCGCTGTAGTGGTAGCCATGGGTGGCCGTGTCCCACGCGCTTTGCGACTGGTAGACGGACAGGCTGCCCTTGTTGTTGGCCGTCAGCTGTTCAGTGGCGTTCAGCGCCACCTGGCCAAAGCCCAGCACCAGGCGATCCAGCTTGTGGATGGTGTCGGGACGGCTGTCCGGCGTGAAGCCGAACTCGATGCGCCTGGCATCGACCTGCAGGCGGCCGCTGCCCGTGCCGGGGCCATGGGCAACCACGGCGCCGGGCGCGTTCGTCGCGCCCTGCCACACGAGGGTGTCCGTGTGGATGCGCGCCAGCGCGTCCACGCCGCCATAGCCGTAGATGGCCGGTGTATTGAGCACCAGGCGCGACAGCGACGACTTGCCCGTGGCCGCATCGATGGTCGACAGCTGCGACGAATCATAGAAGTTGAAGGAGTTGCGCGCCGTCAAGCCCAGGCTTTCCAGCGCCGGTGCGCCCGTGCCGGTGTCGCCGCGCAGCAGGCGGTCGAGCACGCCCTGGTTCAGCGCCAGGCCGTCCGGCAGGGCGCCGCGGGCACTGGCATCCGCCAGCGACGCCTCGCTGCCGACATTGATCGCCCCCATCGCCAGCACCAGGTTGCGCGTGCCGTAGCGCACGTTGTCGCGCAGGGTGAATGCGCGCTCCGTCACGGCGGCGATGGTACCCTCGGAATACAGCGAGGTGCTGCCGCCGCAGGCGCCGCCCACCTTCGCGCAGGCGCCGATATCGATGATGCCGGGGCCATACGATTCGGACGATGGCGCCGCGGCCGGCAGCATGTCCAGCCAGCCGTTCGAGACGGCCAGCACGCTGCCCATGGGCAGGTACACATAGCCGTCGCGCGAGTCCCAGGCCGCCTTGCCACGGCCCAGCGTATTGATGCCGGAACCCTGCTCGAGGATGATGCCGTCGTCTTTTCTCGCCGTCACCAGGAACACTTCGGCCGCCTTCAGCACGGCGCCGTCGCGCAGCACGATGCCGCCCGCCGATTCGTTGATGGCGGCGATATTGGCGCGCTGGTTGCTGCCCGTGGCGAAATCGCTGTAGGTCACGCGCGGCAAGCCGCCGATGCCCACGCGCTGGGCGCCGAAGGCATTGATCTGCGACGCATGCACGGACACGCCATCGAAGTCCGCCAGCGGCGCCGTGCCGTCGGCCAGCACTTCGTAGCGCGTCGATGCATGGGTTCCCGTGCCCAGCAGCAGGGAGCCGCCGAAGCCGCCCTCGGCCGGCGTGTACAGGGCGCTGCCATCCATCATCAATGGCGTATGGTTGTTCTCGACGCTGTGCAGGGATGGAGCGATCAGTTGCAGCCGCACGCCCTTGGCGTCGCGTTCCAGCATGGCGCGCGGCACGCCGTCGCGCGTGGCTTGCGCCACGGCGAAGGCGGCATAGCCCGTTTCATTGTATTGCGAATAGCTGCGCAGCACGTCGGCCGGCGTCAGGATGGCTTGTTGCGCCACCACGTCGCGGAACGCCGTGCCCGCCACGCCCGTCTGCGCCGCCGTGGCAAACGAGCCATTGCGCATGGCCACCGTGCCGCCCGCCTCGACGGCGCCGGCCAGGCCATTCAATTCCACGCGGAATGCACCGGGCAGCAGGGCGAAAGTCGATGGCAGCAGGGTGTAGGTGCCGGCCGCCAGGCCGGGCACGCCCGCGCCGATGGTGATCTGGCGTCCCACGGCGGGCTTGCCCGCGCCCTGCTCGGCCGTCAAAGGCGCCACGTCCGGCTGCACGCCGGGAATGATGGCGTACACGGGATTGGTGTTCAAGCCGGGCAAGGTAAAACCGCCGTTCGGCTTCATCTGCACCAGCGGATTGAGGCGCGCGTCGGTGGAGCCGCCGCGTCCGGCAAGGAAGGCCGCGCCCGTCAAGGTGCCGCCGCCCGACAGGTCGAGCACGGCGCCGGCCTGCACGTCGACGGCGGCGCCCGTCAAGGCGATCTCGGGTCCGTTGCCCACGCCCTTGAAGACGACATCGTTGCCGTCATACAGGTAGCTGAGGCCATCGAGCGTGCCGCCGTACGGCATCGTCAAGCCTTTCGCGCTGACGGACGTCAGGCTGCCTGGCAACAGATTGACATGGCCCGTATTGGCTTCATAGCCTTCGGCGCCCAGATTGATCTGGCCCAGCGGCGCGCGCAGCACGCCGTGCTGCTTGATGGTGGGCGCGACCAGGCTCAGGGTGCCGAACACGGAAAACGGCTGGTTCGGCGTGGCGCTGCCGGCGCTGCGCTCGATATTCAGGGTGCGCAGCGGATCGAGCGTGACGCGGATATTGCCGTATTCGTCGATGGCGCTTCTCTGGCCCACCGTGACCATGCCGCTGTCGCCCGTGGCAGGATAAATCTGCGCGGCGGCCAGGCTGGCATTGCCGGGCTGATACAGGGCGGCGCTGTTCGACAGGCGCATGTCGCCGCGGCTGTTGAGGGTCAGCTGCTCGAAGGCATCGCGCTCGACCACCAGGTCGGCGCCGCTGCTCTGCGCAATAGTGCCGCGCGTACCCATGTTGACCTCGCCCGCGATATCGAGCATGCCCGCATCGATCTGCAGCAGCGAACCGTCGGCCACCAGCGGCACGCCCAGCATGCCGCGTCCCTTGCCCAGATTCTTCGAGCCTTTCACGGCATTGGGCACGATGTAATCGTCCTTCTGCGCACGCACGGCCGTGCCCAGGCGCACGTAAGGCGCCGCCAGATGCACCTGGTTGGCAAGGCTGCTCGCCTTGTCCTGGCCATCGAGCAAAGGCTGCTGCGCCAGCCCCAGCGAGGTGGCGCTCAGGCGCAGGCTCTGGCCCAGCGACAGCTTGACGTCGCCGTCAAAACCGAGCATGCCGTTCACATGCAGGGCCAGGTTGTCGAAGCCGCCCGCCTGCACGCGGTCGGCGCCCAGGCGCGCGCTGCCGTAGCGCAGCGCCGCATCCTGCTGGCCGGCGCGCAAGTCGTCGGGCAAGGCGCTCTCGCCCTGCACCTGCGCCAGCTGCATTTCGCGCGGCACGCGCACCGCGTTGTCCACGTTGCCGCCTTGCAAGTTGTGGCGGTCGACCTTGCCATAATTGGGCGTGTCCAGCGCCAGCGCCAGGGTGCCGCCCGCCGCGCCGGCGCCACCGGCCGCCGCGCGCAGGGTGCCGTCGGCAAAGATGCCGTTGTACGAACTGAGCGAAATCAAACCGCCGTTGCCCGCCACGTTGACGGCGCCCTGATTCGGCAAGTCCAGCGTGGCTTGCGCGCCGCTGGCGTCGAGCAGTGCGCCCGGGCGCACCACGACAAAGGCATCGGCCGCATCGACGCTGGCGGCGTCAGCCTTGTAGCGGGCACCGATTTCGATGCTGCCGCCCTGGTCGGCACGGCCATAGCGCCCGCCCCGCATGTCGGTGGCCACCGTGGCGCGCCCCGCCACGTCCAGCACGGCCTTGTCGCCGATCCAGATCGACGTCGCTTGTCCCTTGCCGTTCGGCACATCGGCATCGCTGCCCGTGCCAAACGTGCCCGGCAGGATGGCGATCTTGCCGCCCCAGGCGTCGAGCCGGCCATCGACGGTGATCTGGTCATTGCCCGTCAGGCTGATCTGGCGGCCCGGGTCGACCTGGATGACGGCGCCCTGGGCCACCGCCAGGGCGCCCTTCACGTGCGGGCTGCCGGCCGTCAGCGACAGGTTGGCGCCGGCGCGCTGCGTCAGGCGGGCCTTGCGCGCATCTTCCTGATACAGCGGCGGCGTCCACGGTTCCAGCGCGGCGCCCGGATCGGTGCCGCCCGCTACCGTGTGGCCCATGGCGGGATTGAAGCGCAGCACGGGCATGGTGACATCGATCTGCGCATCCTTGACCACCACGACGCCGTCGCGGCCCGTGATGGCGTAATCGGCAAAGCCGCTCTGGAACAGGCTGGCGTCCAGCGCCAGCAGCGGCTTGACGGCCGCGTCGCGCCCCAGCACGATGCCGGCCGGCAGCACCAGACCAGGCGGCGCGCGCAATTCTTCGGTGGCGATGCTGCCCGCCGCGTACTGCGTCGTCACCGGTACGATAGGCAAGCCCTGCGGAAAGGCCGCCGCCGACACCACGAAGCCGGCATTCAGGCCATTGATGACCGTCAGCACGCTGCCAGCTGGCACGATGGAACCCTCCCTGACATACGTCGCGTTGTTGATGACGACGTGCGCGCCAGGCGGCAACAGCAGGTCGGCTCCCAGCACCAGCGGTTTTTGCACCGACACATCCACCACCACGGGTTTGCTCAAGGCCTGGCCCGGCTTGATCACGCTGGTGGTCAAGGTGAAAGCCAGGGGGATCGTCTCGCCCTTGGCGATCAGCAATTCATCGGCCAGGCGCAGGCTCACGGGGGCGCTGCTTCCCCCTGGCAGCACGTCGCCACCCTGCAGCGTGCCGCCGATGCTGACGGCCGCGCCGCTGTCGACCACCAGGCGTCCGCCGCCTTTCACGCCATGGCCGCGCAACTCGCCGTCGAGCTTGAGCATGGCGCCCGTCGGCGCCTTCTCCGTCGGCAGATCGACCGCCAGGGTGATGTCGCCGCCGCGCCCGCCCTGCAGGCTGCCATTGCCCATCAGAGCCGCGCCGGACGAGACGTCGATGACGCTGCCGCGCGTCACGTCGATGCCACCCGAGCTCTTCAAGGTGACCTTGCCGCCATTCACATACGGCAAGCCGGCGACGGCGCCCGGATCGAGTTCCAGGTTGCTCCACAGGCCGCGCGCGTCGAGGCGAACGCCAGGCGCCACGCGCACGCCGGCCGTTCCCGTGGGACGGATGTCCGGCACCAGCTTGCCATCAGCCCATATCGCGCCCGCATTCGCCAGGTAGCGCGAGACGATGTCGCCGGCGGCGATGCTGCCGCCGCGCGCGCTCACGTTCGCTTTCAGCGCCACGTCGGTGGCGTGCAGGGCGATGTCGCCGCCATCGGCCACGCGCACATCCGCATTGACGTCGAGCTTGTCATAAGCGTAGATATTCAGCGCGCCCAGCTCCAGTCCGTTGAGCCAGTCGGCGTCGAGCTGCAGGGTCTGGCTGCGCGCGGCCGGCAAAGCGTCGCCCAGCAGCTGGCCATCGGCGATGCCGGCCACCTTGCCGATTTGCACGTTCTCCAGCACGGCTTGCGGGCTGTCGCGCAACTGGCCCGCCTTCGTATCGAAGACGGGCGTCATTTTGCCGACGATCAATTGACCGGCGCGCGCCGCCGACGTCTGCCCCTGCTTGTAGCTATCGATGCCTTCATCGCGCTTGCGCTGCTGGCGCTCGCCCTGGAACACGGACGTGTCGATATCGCCTTCCAGCACGGCCGCGCCCGTGGAAACGATCAGGCGGCCCGCATCGCGACCCACCGTATAGCCATTTTCCAGGCGTTCGCGCGGACCGATCAAGGCATTAGCATGGGTTTCCGTCGTGTTCGCGCCCCAGCGCGCATGCGTGCTTTCATAGCCGCGATACAAGCCCGTGTACAGGTTGTCGCCGGGCGCCGTGCTCAGTTTATACATCGCGCCATCGGCACCCTTCAGCCACGTCTGCTTGACCATGCCCGTCTGCACGTCGAGCGAGCCGCCGGCGATATTGATGCGCGAACCGGCCTGCGTCACCACTTCGCCGCCGCCAAAGCCGACGGTGCCGCCCTGGGCCGCCCATTCACCGATGCCATGGCCGCTGGTGTTGAGGTAGCCGCTCACTTCCAGCAAGCCGCCTGCCGTGTACCAGCGGTCCGTGGCGTAGCCATTCGTGCCGGCCGGCACCAGCACCAGGTCGCGGCGGTCGACCCACACGTCGCTGTTGTTCAGGTATTTGGCGTCGCGGCTGCCGGGCGCGTCGCGCTGCTCGTTGCCCTGCACGTTGATCAGCACATTGTTGCTGCTCATGTCGACCTTCACGCCGACGGCGCCGGAAACGTCGATGGCGGCATCGCGCGCCACGTGGCTGCGGCGGGCCGCGTCGACCAGCACCTGGCCGCCCGTGGCCAGGGTCAGCGAATCGCCTTCGAACTCCACGTTGCCGGCCGAAACGATGCGCACCAGCGACTGGTCGCGCCGGTCCAGCGGCGTGTCCGTTCCCTTGCCCGTGTCTTTCAGCAAGGTATCGCGCTGCACGTCAAGCGCCGTGGCGCCGTTATCGTCGATCAAAATGGCGCTGACGCTGCCGCGCGCCAGTGTGACATTCGCGTCCGCACCTGCCGCCGCCAGGTGGATGCTGCCGCGGCCATTGACGGTCGTGCTCGACAACAGCATGCCATCCTGGCGCACGCTATTGCCGCTCAGCGTGATGTCGCCGCCGGTCGACTGGATCACGCCGCGGTTGATGACGGCACCGGCGCCGCTGCCGGCCGTGCGCAGCATCCCGACTTCATTGCCGCGCGTGCTCGCATACTGGTTCTTGTCCGTGCCCTGGCCCGGACGCACGACGATGGCGTCGCCGGCGGCCAGGGTCGTCTGGCCATTCGGCGTGGTGATGGCGCCCGCATTGTCGACGCCGCGGCCGGCCAGCAGCACATAGCCGCCGCCTTCCGTCACCGTCTGCGGCTTGCGCGTGTCGATGCGCGCGCCGGCGGCGACGACGACATCGGCCTCGGCCTTGCCATGTTTGAAGGTATTCTGGTCCAGCAACAAGTCATTCGCAAAGGTCGGCACGGCGCCCGTGCCCTGCGCCTTGCCGTACAGGCCGCTCTTGAACTGGCTGTCGCTCATGCCCATGGCGGCGGCCGCCAGATTGCGCGTATCGACCTGGCTGCTGCCCGTAAACACGATGCCGTTGCGGTTGACGATCATCACCGTGCCGTCGGCCTTGATCTGGCCCTGGATCTGGCTGGGGCGCGCCAGCGGATCATTGACGCGGTTCAACACGGACCAGTTCGATTTCTGGTCGAACTGCAGGGTGGTGTTCTTGCCGACGTTAAAACTTTCCCAGTTCAGTATCGCCTTGTCGTCCGTCTGCACGACCTTCACGATGGTCTTGCCGTCGGCCTGGGTCTGCACCGGTCCCTGGGCATTGAGCCAGCCGGCCGTCAGGCTGTTAGTGTCGACCTGCAAGCCACCCTTGGCCAGGCCATCGGGGGCGCCGCCCGCCGCCAGCGCGGCCTGGCGCGCGGCCGCCTGCACCGCCTGCTCGGCGGCGATGCCGCGCGCGGCCAGCAACAGGTTATTCAGCGATTGCTGCAGCTTGCCTTCCGCCTTCTGCTGCTGCAGCAAAGGATTGTTCAGCGATGTGGCCGGCTGGCCATTCGGCAAGCGTCCCGTGGCCGCGGCCGTGCCCTGCTGCGCACCCTTGCCGGCGAACCAGGCGCCGCTGAACGGCTGCTGCGCCTGTGCGCCACCGGCCTGCAGCAGCAGGGCGATGGCCAGCGCCAGCGGTTTCAGGCGCACCGGGTGACCGGTCCGGTTGCCCGCCATGGCGGAGGAGGATGCGTGTTTCGTGACCGACTTGCTTCGCTGCATGGCGACATTCCCTTTTCATGTTCCGTTGCTGACCGATATCGCGAGGCGGCGCGCGGCACGCACGGGGCGGGCGGCAGGCACTGATTCGCGGCTTCCAGCAGCATTGACAGGGAACAAGGTCCGGGACTGCAAAAGGTCATGAAAATGTCATAATTGGCGAGATGCCATCGGCGTGCATCGCTAGCCAAACAGCACGATGCCGCCCGGCAGCCGCGTCACGCGCGCGCCATACGCATCCTGGATCAAGGCGATCACGTCGTCGAGGCGGTCGAGCGAAAAGCTCGCCTGTACGCGCGTGTGTTTCAAGGCGTCGCCATTGAGGATCAGCTTGCCGGGACGGTAGCGGTTCACTTCGTCCACCACCTCGGCCAGGGTGCTTTGCTTGAACACCAGCAAGCGCTGGCGCCACGCGCTGACGTCGCTTTTTGCCACCGCGCGCGCGATGCCGAAATGCTCGGGCCGGTAGCGCAGCTGCTGGCCGGCCGCCAGTTCCGCATCGTTGCCGGCCTGCGCCACGCGCAGGCGGCCCGCCAGACACGTCACGCACACTTCCTGGCCGAACAGGCGGATATTGAAGCGCGCGCTGCCGGCCGACACCGTGCCGTCGCCGGCCTGCACGCGTACGCGCGCCGCGCCGCGCAGGCCGGCCTGGAATTCCGCCTCGCCCGCCAGCAGCACCAGCGCCGCGGCGCCGTCTTGCACGGGCGCCGCGTCGAGGCGCGTCTGCGTATTCATCTGCACCAGCACGCCGCCGTCGAGCGCCACTTCGCGCTGCTCGCCCGTGCCCGTGGCGTAATCGGCGCCCAGGCCCGCCACGGCCGGCCACAGGTCCGTGGGCGGGCGCAGCACCAGCAAACCCAGCGAGGCCGCCACGGCGCCACCGATCCAGGCGCGCCGCGCCGTGTTCACGGGCCGCTGCGCCCGCTTGACGGCGCGCGCGGCCGGCGCCATCGCGCCCCACACGGCGCGCGCCTCGGCAAACGCATTGGCATGCTTGCGGCTGCGCGCGCACCAGTGGCGAAACACTTGCGCGTCGCGCTCGCTGACCTGGCCCGAGGCCAGGCGCACGACCCACGCCTGCGCTTCCTTCTGGATGACACTCATGTCGTCTTCCGCTTGTTCAATCATGATGTTTAGACGTTTTTCCCGCGCCGGGACCGAAGCGCTGAATGAAATCGCGTCCCATGCGCTCACAACAATGTTCCAGGCCGGCGCGCAATTCTTTCTCTACCGTGCGGGCGGAAATGCCGAAGCGCTCGGCGATATCGCGGTGCGGCAACTGGTCGACGCGGGCGGCGATGACGATGGCGCGCCGGCGTTTCGGCAACGCCTGCAAGGCCCGTTCCAGTTCTTCCAGTTCGGCGCGCGCGCTGTAAGTGCGGGCCGGGTCGGCCAGTTCATCGGCCATCTCGTACAAGTCGTCGATATCTGGCAGGCTGAGCAGGCGCGCATTGTCGCGGCGTTGATCTTCCGCAATGTTGATGGCGATGCGCATCAGATACGCGGACGGGTAGCTGATCGCCTCGGGCGCATTCATCCGTTCCACCCGCAGATACGTTTCATGCAGCGCGTCATTGGCCAGGTCTTCCGAGCCCAGGCGGCGCTGCAGGTGGCGGCGAAACTGTCCGTAGCGTTCCAGGAACAGCTTGCGCAAGGTGGTTTTGAGTAATTCCGACATGCTCAGGGCACCCCGGCCAGGTGCAGATACGGCGCGCAATCGGCGTCCGGATCGGGCCGCGGCGTCAACAGGATCGTCAGCGGCTGCGGCAATCCCGCTGGCGGGGCGCCATCCATCAGCAGACTGCGCAGGCGCTGCAGCACGGCGCGGTCGCGCTGTTCCACACCACTCGGTTCCAGCACATGCACGGCGCGCACCCTGCCCCGCTCGTCGAGCCACAGCTGGAAGGCCAGGCGATAGCGGCCGAAGGCGTCCGGATGCAAGCGGCACAGGGCGCGCGTGAGCGAGCGCTGCACGATGGCCGCATAGCCCTGCAACGGTGGCGTGGCGGGGGCCGCTTCGGCCGGCGCGGGTGCCGGTGCCACGGGAGCGTCGGCCAGCGCCAGCAAGGTGAAGGCATTGCTGCCGCTGAAGCGCGCGCCCAGCTGCGTACCTGCCAGCAAGCGCCGCAGCGCCTCGGCCGGCGTGTAGTCGCCGCGCACGGGCGCGGCCACTCTGCCCGCCGCCAGCTGGCTGCTGACGAGCACGGAATACCCGGTCATTTCGCCAAACGCCACCAGCGCCGCATCGAGCGGCTGGGCGGGCAAGTCGAAGCGCACGATGGCCTGCCTGCCGGCGTCATTGCCGTCCGCACTGGCAGCCGGTGGCACGAATGTCATCAATGTCATCAACAAGCAGGCGGACAGGGCCAGGGCGTTGCCTGTTGCGGTGCGGCGGTGGATGCGTGTCATTGTCCAGGGAAATCAACGAGAGCCTGCTCATGAAGTGTCTTGACTGCAATGTTGTCTGCAGAATGGCAGGATGGTAGCGTCATAAAATGACAACTGCATGACACTGGTCACAAAGCGACCGGGCTGGCGTGTCATCGCTGCGACATATGACCTTGCTATGCTGGCAGCCTGTTCACCGCTCCGGGAGCCGCCATGGCACGCCTGTTCTTGCTATTGCTGTTGACCTGCGCCACCCTGGCCGCGCAGGCGGACGAGCACACCGTCGTCGTGAAAGCCGCCGCGCCGCAGAAGGGCTGCGTGGAGGTGGAACTGAACGGCCAGCGCGCGCCATCGATGTCTTGCTTGAGTGAAAAATTATTACCCAACAGCAACACCGTGAACCGGCCGCCGCCTGCCCTGTCCGGCGCGGAAGCGACCGTGCAGCGCCCGTCGAACCAGCTGGGCCTGTACAACCGCGCCGCCCTCGAACACCGCATGGGCAATGCCTTTGGCAAATCCGTCACGCCGCAGAGACCGGCGCCGCCGCCGCCCGCCAGCCCGCTGCTGCCGCCCCGTTGACGCTGTTGTCAACGCACAGTCCATTTGCGCTGTCAAGATTGCGCAATCGCGCCGATTGCGTATCATTCCAGGCTTGATCGCTCTGGAAACAACCATGCTGCCCACTATCGAACAACGCCTTGCCCTTGAACTTGCCGCCAAACCGGTGCAGGTTGCCGCCGCCATCGAACTGCTCGACGAAGGCGCCACCGTGCCCTTCATCGCCCGTTACCGCAAAGAAGCGACCGGCGGCCTCGACGATATCCAGCTGCGCCTGCTCGAAGAGCGCCTGCGCTACCTGCGCGAGCTGGAAGAGCGGCGCGCCGCCATCGTGGCCTCGATCACGGAACAGAACAAGATGACGCCCGAGCTGCTCGACGCCGTCATGCACGCGGAAGACAAGACGCGCCTGGAAGATTTGTACCTGCCCTACAAGCAGAAGCGCCGCACGAAGGCGCAGATCGCCATCGAAGCGGGCTTGATGCCGCTGGCCGACTGTTTGCTGGACAATCCCGAACTGACGCCGGAAATGGAAGCGGGCAAGTTCCTGCGCGACGCGTTTACCAGTGCCGACGGCAATAATCCTGGCGTGGCCGACACCAAGGCAGCCCTCGACGGCGCGCGCCAGATTCTGATGGAACGCTTCGCCGAAGACGCAACCTTGCTGCAAACCTTGCGCGAATACGTGCAGGAACACGGCATCGTCGAATCGAAAGTGGTGGAAGGCAAGCAGGACGAAGGCGAAAAATTCGCCGATTATTTCGACTACTCGGAAACCATTTCCACCGTCCCCTCGCACCGCGCGCTGGCGCTGCTGCGCGGCCGCCGCGAAGGTATTCTCGACGTCACCCTGCGCCTGGACACGGAAGCGGAAAAACCGAAATGGGATGCGCCGCACAATCCGTGCGAAGGCCGCATCGCCGTCCGCTTCGGCATCAAGAGCCTGGGCCGTCCGGCCGACAAATGGCTGGCGGACACGGCGCGCTGGACCTGGCGCGTGAAAAGCTTCATGCACCTGGAAACAGAACTGATGGGCGCGCTGCGTGAACGCTCGGAACTGGACGCCATCAATGTCTTCGCCACCAATCTGAAAGCGCTGCTGCTGGCCGCGCCGGCTGGCCAGCGCGCCACCATGGGCCTCGATCCTGGCCTGCGCACGGGCGTCAAGGTCGCCGTGGTCGACGCCACCGGTAAAGTGGTCGACACGGCCGTGATCTACCCGCACCAGCCGAAGAACGACTGGGATGGTTCCTTGCACACCTTGGGCCGCCTGGCCGCCAAGCACAATGTGTCGCTGATCTCGATTGGCAACGGCACCGCCTCGCGCGAGACGGACAAGTTGGCGCAAGACCTGATCAAGCAGCACCCGGAAGCGAAGATGACGAAGATCGTCGTCTCGGAAGCGGGCGCGTCGGTGTATTCGGCGTCCGAATTTGCCTCCAAGGAATTGCCGGACATGGATGTGTCCTTGCGCGGCGCCGTCTCGATCGCGCGCCGCCTGCAAGATCCGCTGGCCGAACTGGTCAAGATTGACCCGAAATCGATCGGCGTGGGCCAGTACCAGCACGACGTGAGCCAAAGCCAGCTGGCCCGCTCGCTCGACGCCGTGGTGGAAGATTGCGTGAATGCCGTCGGCGTGGACGTCAATACCGCGTCCGCTCCCCTGCTGGCACGCGTCTCCGGCCTGTCGGCCAGCGTAGCGCAAAGCATCGTCAGCTACCGCGACATGAAGGGCGCGTTCACCTCGCGCGCGGCCTTGAAAGCCGTGCCGCGCCTGGGCGATAAAACGTTCGAACAGGCAGCCGGCTTCTTGCGCGTGATGGGCGGCGACAATCCGCTGGACGCTTCGGCCGTCCACCCGGAATCGTACCCGCTGGTGGAAAAGATCCTGGCCGACATCAAGAAGGATATCCAGGCCGTCATCGGCGAGACCGCCTTGCTGAAAACCCTCAGCCCGGCAAAATACGCCGATGAAACGTTTGGCGTGCCGACCATTACCGATATTTTGAAGGAACTGGAGAAGCCGGGCCGCGACCCGCGTCCGGAATTCACGACGGCCACCTTCAAGGAAGGCGTGGAAGAAATCCGCGACTTGCGTCCCGACATGATTTTAGAAGGCGTGGTCACCAACGTGGCCGCCTTTGGCGCCTTCGTCGACATCGGCGTGCACCAGGATGGCCTGGTGCACATCTCGGCCCTGTCGAACACGTTTGTGAAAGATCCGCACACGGTGGTGAAAGCGGGACAAGTCGTGCGCGTAAAAGTGCTGGAAGTCGATGAAAAGCGCAAGCGCATCGCGCTGACCATGCGCCTGACGGACAGCGCGCCGCAGGCGGGCAGCAAGCCAGAGCAAAAGGGCGACCGCAACGACCGTCGCGGCCTGGCGCAGCACCAGTCGCAGTCGCGCAACGCGCCCGAGCCGGCCGGCAGCATGGCCGCCGCGTTCGCCAAGCTGCGCGGTTAAGCGCCATGCCGGCTTGCCGGCGTGGCTGACTTGCCCGATTTATGACTTGAGCGCATACCCGTGCCGTCGTTTTCTTATAAAATGACGGCATCTATTTATTTCCCCATCAGAGGCAGCTATGAGCGACGTACAAACCTGGATCAAAGAAACCGTGACGAGCACGCCGGTCGTGCTGTTCATGAAAGGCACCGCCCAATTTCCACAGTGCGGCTTTTCCGGCCGCGCCATCCAGATCCTGAAGGCCTGCGGCGTGGAAAACATCGCCACCGTCAACGTGCTGGATGACCCGGAAGTGCGCCAGGGCATCAAGGATTACTCGAACTGGCCGACCATTCCGCAGTTGTATGTGAAAGGCGAGTTCATCGGTGGTTCCGATATCATGAATGAAATGTTTGAATCGGGCGAATTGAAATCCCTGATCGATGCCTGATAGCCAGCTTGCGCGGCCGCGCCGTATCGTCGTGGCCATCACGGGCGCCACGGGCGCCGTGTATGGCTTGCGGCTGCTGCAATTACTCGGCGCCATCCCCGGCGTCGAGACGCATCTGGTCTTGTCGGATGCGGCCGTACTGACCTTGCACCAGGAAACGGGCGTGGGGCGCAAGGACATCGAAGCGCAGGCGCACGTGGTGCACAAGCTGCGCGATATCGGCGCGTCGATCGCCAGCGGTTCGTTTCAATCGGATGGCATGGTTGTCGCGCCGTGCTCGATGAAGACGCTGGCGGCCGTGGCGCATGGCTTGTCGGATAACTTGATTACGCGGGCCGCCGATGTGGTGCTCAAGGAGCGTCGGCGCCTGATCCTGATGGTGCGCGAAACGCCATTCAACCTGGCGCACCTGCGCAATATGACGGCCGTGACCGAAATGGGCGGCATCATCTTCCCGCCCTTACCGAGTTTTTATCACCACCCGCACGGCATTGCGGAAATGGTCGACCATACGGTGGCGCGCGTCATCGACCTGCTCGGCATCGAGCACAGCCTGGCACCACGGTGGAATGGTCTCAAGTCCGCAAGCGACACCCCTATCGTCTAGTTGGCGTCACGATGCCTGACAAAAGCGTAGCGAGCGGAAGGAAGAGGTGGCTGAGAAGCGCAACGCGCAGCAGCTTTGCTCAGGCATCCACCACTCAACGCTTCTCAAACTGAACAGCACTGGCCTGCTTCAAATCCCTGGCTTCTTCAACCATCCTGCGGTGGGCGATCCGTTTGCGCATCACTTCCGCATGTTGCGCGGCAGTCATGGGAGGCACGGTCATCAAGTCCTTCAGCTGCGCGGTATTGCTGTAGTTACTTTTCATAAGACGGCTCAAATGCTCGGCTCCGTAGTGGATGAACTGGCTGCTTCTGCAGTGATTATGCGCTGGTATTGGCCGCCGCGCCGCTGCGTACGGGATTATTGTCAAATAATTCCGCTGCAGCGCAACATGCGAGGTCTTATTGTGCGGCAAAATCATGTCTCCAGTATGACCTAGCGCAAATAAAAGGACAGGGAAAGCACCGCCTGCGAAAAGCGGACGGCGCCGGCCGGGGAGGGCCTGAATGCTTACTTTTGGTAGTTGACTCTGACCAGCATGCGAATAAATTCACGCGCGATTTGACGATGATGTTCATCTAATCTTTGCAAATCGGCAATTAATTTCACATCGGCGGACTCAAAACGCGATAAAGCGCTGCCCGCTTCGCCATTCGGCGTGGCGCTTTCCGGGCCGCCAAACCGCAACCATTCCGCCGGAACGCCCAACCATTGGGCAATCATGCGCAATTTCTCTTGCGTGGGAATTGCTTCACCTACTAACCATTTCCTAGCTGCATGCACGGTAATCGGCCGTCCGTCGAAACGGATGTTGAATTCCCGGGCCAGTCTGGTCGGGCTGTCTGGAGAGTAATGGGCGTTTTTGAGAGCCAACTGAAGTCGTTGGCTGAAGCTTTCGCGTTCGTTAGAAGAATTCATAGGTGTACTATTTCATGTTGTAACATGAAAGTCAGTTTCTTGAATGACCATACAGATTGTTACATTTGAAAAGAGTATAAATTAACAATTAACACTCCGGCCAGGCTTTTCAGGTGCAAAAGTAGCCCAAATTTTCTCTTGTGATTCTGTGTGGCTTCGGTTCCAATTGGCGGCTGGCCTTGATTTTCGCACTGCAGCACGATTCAAAGCCTCGGTTTGGCATTACAACGTACGGTATCGGATAATGCCTTCCTCTACCGATACATGCAATGCCCATGTCATACAATTTCTTGTAGACAAAGTTTTCAGAAGGGCCATTTTGTTTTCAATATGGAAACAGTCAGCACAACGTGCTCATAGTGAAACGTTGTTTTTTGATCGTTCCTGCTGCCTCAAAAATTTTACTGCCATCGCAGCGAAAAGAATGTCGCCGTTATGCCAGGAAAGCTCTTTTTGGTGTCATCTTGGCCACCAACTCTCGATCTTAAGCGTGTTTGCGCAAGAAGAATCAATTTATTTTCAGTAACTGTTGTCTTATTCGCCAAACTCGCTGTCCACAGGCGTTTTTTTTCTTTGTTGCAGCACGGGTAAGGCACGCTACAATAGTATTGACGTTGACGTAAACGGCACTTTGCCACCATCTGCCCCGCAGCACCCCATCTATCGACCGATCACCCATGCAACCGACACCGCCCGCAGCAATGACGACCTATACCATTACCGAACTGGCGCGGGAATTCGACATCACGGCACGCGCCATCCGTTTCTATGAAGACCAGGGCCTGCTCAGCCCGAAGCGCGAAGGCGCAGGCGGACGCAGCCGCGTCTACACGCCGCGCGACCGCACCCGCTTGAAGCTGACCCTGCGCGGCAAGCGCCTGGGCCTGGCCCTGTCGGAAATCAAGAGCCTGGTCGACATGTACGAGTCGCCGAAGGACACGCGCGCGCAGATGGACCGCTTCCTGGGCGTGCTGGCGCAGCACCGGCAGACCCTGGAACAGCAGCGCATCGATATCGAAATGGCGCTGGCGGAAATCAGTGCGCATGAAGACGCTTGCGCGCGCATGCTGGCGGACTTGAACCTTGATCAGGCGCAAACCAACTAGGCATCGATACGGCGGCGCTTGCCGCGCGCATCACTTGACGTTTACGTAAACGTCACAACTGAGTATCATAGCTTCACTGACCCGGCACCCATGACCGCCACACTTATAACGACGAGGACGACATGCTCCATCTCCCAGGCTTGACCTTTGACCACGGCGACGACATCGCCTCGCTGCGCGAAGCGATCCAACAATTTGCCGCCGCCGAAATCGCGCCGCGCGCGGCCGACATCGACCGCACCGACCAGTTCCCCATGGACCTGTGGCGCAAGATGGGCGACATGGGCTTGCTCGGCATCACCGTCAGCGAAGAATACGGCGGCGCCGGCATGGGCTATCTGGCGCACATCATCGCCATGGAAGAGATCTCGCGTGCCTCGGCCTCCGTCGGCCTGTCCTACGGTGCCCACTCGAACCTGTGCGTGAATCAGATCAAGCGCAACGGCACGGCCGAGCAAAAAGCGAAATACCTGCCAAAACTGATCACGGGCGAGCATATCGGCGCCCTGGCCATGTCCGAGCCGAATGCGGGCTCGGACGTCGTCAGCATGAAGCTGCGCGCCGACTTCAAGGGCGACCGCTGGGTCTTGAACGGCACCAAGATGTGGATCACCAACGGCCCCGACGCCGACGTGCTGGTGGTGTACGCGAAAAACGACCTGGAAGCGGGCGCGCGCGGCATGACGGCGTTCCTGATCGAAAAGAATTTCAAAGGCTTTTCCATCGCGCAAAAGCTCGACAAGCTGGGCATGCGCGGCTCGCACACGGGCGAACTGGTATTCCAGGATTGCGAAGTGCCGGCCGAAAACGTGCTGGGCGGCCTGGGCAAGGGCGTCAATGTGCTGATGTCGGGCCTCGATTTCGAGCGCACCGTGCTGTCCGGCGGACCGCTGGGCATCATGCAGGCCTGCATGGACCTGGTCGTGCCTTACGTGCATGACCGCAAGCAATTCGGCCAGGCCATCGGCGAATTCCAATTGATGCAAGGCAAACTGGCCGATATGTATTCAACCATGATGGCGTGCAAGGCCTATGTGTATGCCGTGGGCCAGGCTTGCGACCGCGCCACCACGCCGGAAGCCGTGCGCCAGTTGCGCAAGGATGCGGCCGGCGCCATTCTGTATAGTGCGGAGAAGGCGACCTGGATGGCGGGCGAAGCGATCCAGGCCCTGGGCGGCAACGGCTACATCAACGAGTATCCGGCCGGCCGCCTGTGGCGCGATGCCAAGCTGTACGAAATCGGCGCCGGGACCAGCGAAATCCGCCGCATGCTGATCGGCCGCGAATTGTTTGCGGAAACCAAGTAAGCACGGGCGCGCGGTTATCGACTGGGTGAGGAGCCATACATGCGAGCACAACTATGACGCAAATTGCCTTCCCCAAATTGCTTTCTTCCCAGATTGCATTCGATATCGCGCGCACCATCCGCGACGGCTTTGACAAGCATTACCGTCTGTTCCGTGAAACGAGCCAGCACGCCAAGCGGTATTTCGAGCAAGGCGCCTGGAGCGCGGCCCAGACGGCGGCCCGCGAACGCATCGACTTTTATGACAAGCGCGTGCAGGAATGCGTGCAGATGCTCGAAGATGAGTACGAAGAGTCGGAGTTGAGCGACGAAGTGTGGCGCGAACTCAAGCTGCACTACATCGGCATGCTGACGGAACACAAGCAGCCGGAACTGGCGGAAACCTTCTTCAATTCCGTCTGCTGCAACATCCTGCACCGCACCTATTTTAATAACGACTATATTTTCGTGCGTCCCGTCGTTTCCACGGAATACATCGAGACGCAAGAGCCGGTGCCCACCTATCGCGTGTACTACCCGGGCAAGGATGGCTTGCGCCACACCCTGACGCGCATGCTGGGCAACTTCCAGCTGGACTGCGCATTTGCCGACCTGGAGCGTGACGTGGCCCAGGTGGAAGCGCGCCTGCAGCAACTGTTCGGCGGCGACCGGATCGAGCCGAACCACCAGCTCCAGGTCTTGACCAGTCTGTTCTACCGCAACAAGGGCGCCTACCTGGTCGGCAAGGGCATCAACGGCAACCGCGAATATCCGTTTGTCGTGCCGATCCTGCACAACCGCCACGGCAAGCTGGTGCTCGATACGGTGCTGTTCGAGCAGCAACAAATTGCCGTGCTGTTTTCATTTACGCGCGCCTATTTCCTGGTCGATATGGAAGTGCCGTCGGCCTATGTGCAATTCTTGCGCAGCTTGCTGCCGCGCAAACCACGCAGCGAAATTTATACGATACTGGGCCTGCAAAAACAGGGCAAGACGCTGTTTTACCGCGACTACCTGCAGCACTTGAAACACTCATCGGACCACTTTGAAAGCGCGCCTGGCATCCGCGGCCTGGTGATGCTGGTGTTTGCCCTGCCGTCGTTTCCATATGTCTTCAAGGTGATCAAGGATTTTTTCCCGCCGCCCAAGGAAACCACGCGCGCGCAAGTCCAGCAAAAGTATTTGCTGGTGAAACACCACGACCGCGTGGGCCGCATGGCCGACACGCTCGAGTATTCCAACGTGGCCTTTCCGCGCGCCCGCTTTTCTGCGGAACTGCTGGCCGAACTGAAACAATTCGCCCCCTCGCTGGTCGAAGAAGACCAGGAGCAGATCATCATCCGCCACCTGTACATCGAGCGGCGCATGGTGCCGCTGAACATGTGGCTGAGCAATGCCGAGAAGGAAGGCCGCGATGACCTGGTGGAACACGCCATCATCGAGTATGGCAACGCCATCAAGGAACTGGTCGCGGCGAATATTTTCCCCGGCGACATGCTGTATAAAAACTTTGGCGTGACACGTCATCAACGTGTCGTTTTTTACGATTACGATGAAATCGAGTACATCACCGATTGCCAGTTCCGCGTCATTCCCCAGGCGCGCACGGAGGAGGAAGAAATGTCGGCCGAACCGTGGTATCCCATCGGCAAGCACGATGTGTTTCCCGAACAATTCGGCACTTTCCTGCTGGGCAATCCGCGCATCCGCCACTATTTCATGCAGCACCATGCCGACCTGCTGACGGCGCAATACTGGCAGGCGCGCAAGCAGCGCATCGAAGATGGCCATATCGAGGACGTCTTCCCGTATCCGCAACACCTGCGTTTTTGCAAGCAGTCATCATCCTCAACCCAACCGGAGATCCAACATGCATGATCCAGTCGTAATCGTCGGTGCCGCGCGCACCCCCATGGGCGCCTTCCAGGGCGATTTTGCCAACGTCACCGCCAGCGACCTGGGCGCCGTGGCCATCCGCGCCGCCGTCGAACGGTCGGGCGTGGCGCCGGATGCCGTTGAACACGTGTTTTTCGGCAATTGCCTGATGGCTGGCCAGGGCCAGGCGCCCGCGCGCCAAGCCTTGCGCAAGGCGGGCCTGCCCGATTCCACCGGCGCCGTGACGCTGTCGAAAATGTGCGGCTCGGCCATGCAGACGACCATGTTCGCGCATGACACCTTGCTCGCCGGCAGCGCCGATGTGGTGGTGGCGGGCGGCATGGAATCGATGACCAACGCCCCCTACCTGGTGCCAAAGGCGCGCGGCGGCTACCGCATCGGCCACGGCATGATCTATGACCACATGATGATGGATGGCCTGGAAGACGCCTACGGCCGCGATGAAAAGGGCAATGCCCGCTCGATGGGCACGTTTGCCGAAGAGTGCGCCAGCCAGTACAGCTTCACGCGCGAAGCGCAGGATGCGTTTGCCATCGAATCGGTGAAACGCGCGCAAGCGGCCACCAAGGATGGCAGTTTCGAATGGGAAATCGTGCCCGTGACGGTCTCCGGCCGCGGCGGCGACACCATCGTCAGCATCGATGAAGGCCCGCAAAAGGCCCGCCTGGAAAAAATCCCCACCTTGAAAGCGGCGTTCAAGAAGGACGGCACCATCACGGCCGCTTCGTCCTCGTCGATCAACGACGGCGCGGCGGCCCTGGTGCTGATGCGCGAATCGACGGCGAAAAAACTCGGCTGCACCGTCATCGCCAAGATCCACGGCCATGCCACGCACGCGCAGGCACCGAACGAATTCACCACGGCCCCCATCGGCGCGGTGAAAAAACTGTACGCAAAAACGGGCTGGAGCAGCAGCAATGTCGACTTGTTCGAGATCAATGAAGCGTTCGCCGCCGTGCCGATGGCCGCCATGCACGACCTCGACATTCCACACAGCAAGATCAACATCCACGGCGGCGCGTGCGCGCTGGGCCACCCGATCGGCGCTTCGGGCGCGCGCATCATCGTCACCCTGCTGGGCGCCTTGAAGAAAACCGGCGGCAAGCGCGGCGTGGCGGCCCTGTGCATCGGCGGCGGCGAAGCGACGGCGATGGCGATCGAACTGGTATAAGCGGCTCTGTTGACGACAGGCGCGCATGCTTGTTGGTTGCGCGCCTTTTCATTTGACTTTCCAGGGAGAAAACACATGCCTACCGCATTGATCATCGGCGCCTCGCGCGGCATCGGCCACGAGCTCGTCCGTCAATACCGCCACGCTGGCTGGAGAGTCATCGCCACGGCACGCACGCCGGATGCTTGCGACGCCCTCAGGCAACTGGGCGCCGAAGCGCATCAGCTCGACGTGACGGATGTGGACGGCTGCGCCGCGCTGGGCTGGAAGCTCGACGATGAACAGCTCGACGTGGCCATCCTCAACGCGGGCGTGTATGGCCCCCGCCACGACGGTTCCCCCACGCAAGAAGATTTCGATGCCGTCATGCACACGAACGTGCTGGCGGCCATGCGCCTGCTGCCGATGCTGGCGCCGCTGGTGGCCAACGCCAAAGGCAAGCTGGCCGTGCTGTCCTCGCACATGGGCTCCCTGAGCGAGCGCGGCAACCCCAGCGGTTCGCTGTACCGCGCCAGCAAGGCGGCCTTGAATTCCGTGCTGATCGACACGGCCCTCGTGCATGGCCCGCAAGGCGTCAGCTGCGTGGCCTTCCACCCGGGCTGGGTGCGCACGGACATGGGCGGCGCCGGCGCCGATATTTCCCCGGAAGAAAGCGCAGCCGGCATTCGCGCCACGCTGGCCAGCCTGCCGGCTACGGACAAGGCCGTGTTTCGCAATTACGATGGCAAGCCCATCGCCTGGTAATTCCCGCATCCACTATAAAAATAACCGAGACGACGTCCATGATACTCAATGAAGAACAATCGATGATCCAGGAAGCGCTGCGCAGTTTTTCGCGCGAGCGCCTGGCGCCCAATGCGGCCCGCTGGGACAAGGAACATCATTTCCCCAAGGAAGAATTGCAGGAACTGGCCGCGCTGGGCGCCTTTGGCGTGGCCGTGCCGGAAGCGCTCGGTGGCGCCGGCCTCGACTACGTGTCGCTGGCCCTGGTGTTGGAAGAAATCGCTGCAGGTGATGGCGGCACGTCGACCATCATTTCCGTGAATAATTGCCCCGTGTGCAGCATCGCCATGATGTACGCGAATGACGCGCAAAAGGAACAGTGGCTGCGGCCGCTGGCGCAAGGCGCCATGCTGGGGGCGTTTTGCCTGACGGAACCGCACACGGGCAGCGATGCCTCGGCCCTGCGCACCACGGCCACGCGCGATGGCAGCGAGTACGTCATCAACGGCACGAAACAATTCATTACCAGCGGCAAGTATGCGGACGTGGCCATCGTCATGGCCGTCACCGACAAGGCGGCCGGCAAGCGCGGCATCAGCGCCTTCTGGGTGCCGACGAACACGCCCGGCTACATCGTGGCGGGACTGGAACAGAAGATGGGCCAGCATTCATCGGACACGGCGCAGATCCTGTTCGACAACTGCCGCATCCCGGCGGAAAATTTGATTGGCGAAGAAGGACAAGGCTACAAGATCGCCCTGTCCGGCCTGGAAGGCGGCCGCATCGGCATCGCTTCGCAAGCCGTGGGCATGGCGCGCGCCGCGTATGAAGCGGCCCTGCAGTACGCACGCGAGCGTGAAAGTTTCGGCAAACCCATTTATGAACACCAGGCCGTGCAATTCCGCCTGGCCGACATGGCCACGCAAATCGAAGCGGCGCGGCAACTGATCCGCCACGCGGCGGCCATGAAGGATGCGGGCCTGCCCTGCCTGAAGGAAGCGGCCATGGCCAAGCTGTTTGCGTCGGAAATGGCGGAAAAAGTATGCTCGGACGCCATCCAGGTGCACGGCGGCTACGGTTATGTGTCGGACTTCCCCGTCGAACGCATCTACCGCGACGTGCGCGTGTGCCAGATTTATGAGGGCACCAGCGATATTCAGAAAATCCTGATCGCCAGAGCTTTATAAAAGCAGTAGAAGTCTCGCGCCTTGAGCAACCGTAGCGAGCAAGCCCGATATCGGCTTGAGTAACGCAGCCGTACTGAAGTACGGCGAGTAACGCCGAGTCGAGAGCGGGCTGCGCAGTAGGTTGCTCAACGCGCCAGCCACAGACGAAAAAAAAGCCCGCTAGCGCGGGCTTCGTTCCAATGTATTACCAATGCTTTAATCGTGTCATGGACGCCAGTGCTATCTGCAAAGTGCCTCCTGATTTTCGGACTCCCATGCTATCTGCATGGTGACTCCAAGGTGTAAATCGACCATCGTATCCGGAATTACAAAATCCACTCTTCGCTCTGTCACGCCATCGACATTACACCTGTCGGTCGCCGCGCTGAAACTGGATGGTGAGATGATTTGCTGCCAAATCTCAATCACTGAACGGAGTATAGCACAGCCTTTTGTGCGACGCAACAACCTTTTTAAATCAAGTCCTTAGCGCCAGCGGCTTGTCCTCTTCGCCGCCACGCGCCACTCTTTCGTATTCGGAGATCACTTGCGCGCCCAGCAGCAACAGGGTGGCGCCGATTTCCAGGCTGAACATCACGACGATGGCCGTCGTCATCGAGCCATACACGACATTCACCTGCGACAAGGTGGAAAAATACCAGACCAGTACATGGCGGGCAATTTCCCACAGCAGGGCCGCCGTCACGCCGCCGATCAGCGCATGCGTGATCGATAATCTTCCGACCGGCATGACCAGATAGATCGAGCTGAGCACGAGGATTTCGCCCCCCAGCCCCAGCAAATACAGCAGCACGCCGGATACGCCTTCCAGGCCCCAGTCGTGGCGCAGGAAGCGCACGCTTTCCTCGCCCATCACCTGCAGGCCGCCCGCCACCAGGGTGATCAGCAAAATACCGATGCCCAGGCACAGGATGTAGCAGTACGGCAGCACGGCGGAAATGAGGAAATGGCGGCGGCGGATGGCCACGCGGTGAATGAAAATCACGCTCATGGCGTTTTCCAGCACGGTAAACGCCAGCGAGCTGAAAAACAGCATGGTCAGCAGCAGCAGCCAGCCGATCACGCCCCGGTTGTCGAGAAAATGCGCGATCTCGCCCACGATGGCCTTCGATTGTCCCGGCACCAGCCATTCCAGGTAATGGCCGATTGTTTGCAGCAATTCGTCCTGCGCGATCACGTGCGACAGGGCCACCACCACCAGCATCAGCAGGGGCACGATGGAGAGCAGCGAGTAATATGCGACGGCGCCCGCCAGCAGCAAGCCCTGGTTGGCGCGGAAACCCTTCAGCACCTGCAGCACGAAGGCCAGCGGATGGCTGAGGATGTAGGTACTGGCGTGGCGGTTGATCATGTCGGGTGCGCTGAGGAAGACGGCGCGGCCTCGTGCCACGCCTTATCACACTAGCATACTGACAATCGCCCCGCTGCACCGTGCGCTAGCAGACGGCCGGCTCCAACAAGGTCAAGGTTTGCCGGTCCGCATCCAGGGTCGCCAATATGCCCATCGGTAGCGTGAACTGGTGGCGGATGTGGCCAAACGAGTAGCCGCTGACGGCCGGTACGCGTAAAGGCTGCAAATGCTGGTCCAGGGTGTCATTCAGGGTCAGCGCCGTGTCGCCCTCGGCCGCCTCGCAATGCTCGAAGATGCCCAGCATCAAGGCCGCAGCCTGGTTGAAGCCCACGGACAGGTCGAGCTGGCACAGCATCCTGTCGATGCGATACGGCACTTCATTGATTTCTTCGAGGAAAAGGATGTGTTCGCGGAAATCGGCCGCATACGGCGTGCCGGCCAGCGCGCTGACCATGCACAGGTTGCCGCCCGTCAAGCGTCCCGTCGCCTGGCCGCCATGCACGGTGCGGATGGCGAAATTCGGTTGCGTCTGCGCGCGGCGGTGATTCTCCAGCGCCATCGGGATCGTGTAGCTGTCTTGCGGCGTCATCAGCACATTGCGCAGCTGCGTCACCGTGTACTCGGAAAACGTGGACGAGGCCACGGGGCCGTGAAACGTCACCAGGCCCGTCTGGCGGCCGATGGCCAGGTGCAGGGCCGTGATGTCGGAATAGCCGATCAGCACTTTCGGGTTGGCGCGGATCAAGGCGTAGTTGAGCAGCGCCAGCAGCGAAATGCAGCCGGAGCCGCCGCGGATGGCCCACACCGCCTTGACTTCCGGGTCGACGAAAGCCGCATGCAAGTCGTCGAGGCGCTGCTGCACCGTGCCCGCATAGTTGCCGTGCACGGCGCGGATATTCGCGCCCAGGCTGGCGCGCAGTCCCAGCGATTCGATATTGCGCTGGGCCTTGGCGATGGCGTCTTCATCCGTAAAACCGCCCGGTGCGACGATGGCGACCAGGTCGCCCGGCTGCAGGCGCGCCGGCTTGATCACTGCGTGTGGCTGTTGCATGCGTTTGCCCTTCCCTTGCGCGGCCGCCGCCCATGCCGGTGTGCCTGCCGCCCCGAGGGTGGCGGCCAGCAAGCCGCCGAAACGGCGCCGGCTGAGATTGGTCTGACTGGACATGCGGCCCTTTCCTGGAATAAAAACGGCGACGCCAGGCGCCGCCGCACGAGGCTAGCATGCCGGCGGGATCGCCGCCGGCATGGCCGCCTTACATGAACTTGTACTTCAGCTGGAACGACAGCGAACGGCCGCGTGGGTCGGCCACGCGCGGGTCCCAGCCGGCGCCCACCACTTCATCCACGTTGTGCGCGGTGAAAGGCGGATCGCGGTCGAACAGGTTCTGGATGCCCACGGTAATCGTCGTATTTTTGAAGCCCGTGTACGTGCCCGACAAGTTATACGTGGTGTAGCTGGAGACATCCGGCTTGAAGCCCGGCGGCGGCGTGCCTTTACCATTATTCGGTACCTGGTCTTTGTAGCTGGACGAAAAACTCTGGACCAGCAAGCCGCTCCAGTCGCCGCGCGACACGCCGAAGCTGGCATTGTGTTTCCAGCGCAGGTACAGATCGCGCGTATAAAACTTGCCGACCAGTTCCTGGTATTCCTGGCCTTGATATTCCGCAAACTTGAAGCTGTCCATATACGTGCCGTCCAGGGTCGCCGTCCATTTCGCGTCCTGGACCTTGCCTTCGCCGCGCAAGCCCACGTCCAGGCCGCGCACGCGGCTGCCTGCTGCATTGATCCAGCCCGCCTGCACGTACTCGATGGTGCCGTCCGGATTGCGGTGGATGTACTGGTTCAGCGCCTGGTAGTTGGCCAGCACGATTTGCGGCGTGCGGTTCAGGATGCGGTCCTTGGTATTGATGGCCCAGTAGTCGAACGAGGCCGAATATCCTTTGAATGGCTCGATGACAAAACCGACGCTGCCCTGCTTCGACGTTTCCGGTTTCAGGTTCGTATTGCCGCCCGTCTTGTAGTCGAGGCGGTCGATGGCGCAGTATTCGGGCACGCCCGGATGCTTGGCGCAGCCTTCCTGGTCGACCACGCCGTTCGGCAATTCCTGGCTCAGCGAGCCGGAATACAGCTGCTGGAAGCTTGGCGCGAGGAAACCCTTGCTGGCCGAACCGCGGAACAGCAGGAAGTCGGTCGGCTGGTAGCGGAAGGCCACTTTCGGATTCGTCGTCGCGCCCACCAGGCTGTAATCGTCGCGGCGGATGGCCAGCTGCATTTCCAGGTCCTTCGTGACCGGCACCAGCAACTCGGCATACACGGCCTTGACGGTACGGCTGGCATCTTTTAATGCGGCATTGCCCGGCGCCAGCAGGATCTGGGTGGCGTCGACGTCTTGCCCGAAGCTGTAGCCTTCGCGGCGCAAGTCAAAGCCGGCCGCCATGGCCAGCGCACCGGCCGGCAGCTGGAACAGTTCGCCCGAAACGGAACCGTCGATCTGCGTCAGTGTCGTCTTGCCGTGCTGGAAGGCGCCACGGAACTTGGTCGATTCGATCAATTGCTTGGCCGCTTCCGTCTGGCTCTGGCCGGCGCCCACCCACGGATTGATGATGCCCGTGGCCAGGGCCGCGTACAGCTTGTCCGTGTAGGAATAGCCATCCGTCAGCTTGGTCTTGGTGCTGCTCTCGGCGCGCGAAATGCCGGCCTTGTAATCCCACTTGCCGAAGTTGCCTTCAAAGCCCACCAGCACGCGCGCATTGTCGGTGGTGTTTTCCTGGGTGCGGTTGCCCACGTCATTCGCGCGCCATTTGTAGGAAATCGGCTTGGTCTTGTCAAACGTTGGGATGTAGGCCGACAAATCCTGGTAATACGCGCCGCCGACCGGATACAAATTCTTGTTGGCAACCGTCGCCTGCACCTGCATCGGCGTCAAAATCGCCGTGGCCTTGGTGCGCGAACCGAGCACTTCGACAAACATGCGGTGGTCGGGCGCCAGCTGGAAGGTGCCGCGCGACAACAGATTGGCCCGTTCGACGGGGAATTGCAGCACATAGTCGGCGCCATAGTCGTACGCGCACGAATACTTGGTGCGCAGCGGCGAGGTCACATCTTTCCACAGCGCCGTCTGGTACTGCGACATGCCGGCGATGCTGTCGCACTTGCCCTGGAAGCTCAGCGGATTGGCTTGCAGATATTTATTCGCATCGCCTGGCAGCTGGAACGAGGCGCCCAGCGCCGTGCCGGCACCCGCCATCTGGTTGGCAAACGGCGTGCCCGTGGTGTCGGGCGACAGGCCGCGTTCCGGCTGGAAACCGTTGACGAAGGAGCGGTCGCTGCCGTTCAGGCGCTGGGCCTTGTCGACGGTCAGGCTGGCCATGATGTTGTAGCGGTCTGACTCCAGCGAACCCGTGCCGGCCAGCAAGGAAGCGCGGCGCGTGGCGCCGCCACCCGCTTGCGTGTCGTTGGTGGAGACGGACGCTTCCACGCCACTGTAATTGGTTTTCAGAATGAAATTGATCACGCCGCCGATAGCGTCCGTGCCGTAGATGGCCGAGGCGCCATCCTTGAGGATTTCCACGCGCGAGATTGCACCGAGCGGTATCGAGTTCAGGTCGACCGACTTGCCGCTGGCGCCGTGCGTGGCGATGCGGCGGCCGTTCAACAGCACCAGCGTGCTCGACGGTCCAAGGCCGCGCAGCGAGGCGAACGAGGCGCCGCCACTGACGCGGTCAGCATCGGCACCAAACACGTTATTGCCCGAAGTCATGTTATCGGCGCCCGTGCCGTTGGCCGACAGGGTGCGCACCAGTTGCTCGGTCGACGTGATGCCCTGTTTTTCGATCTGGTCAAACGTGATGACTTGCACCGGCAGCGCGCCTTCCTTGGCCACCCGCTTGATGCTGCTGCCCGTCACTTCGACCCGTTGCATCGCTGGCGCCGCTTCCTGTGCCATCACCGGCCCCACCACCCCCATCAATGCCACCAACTGCGCTAGCTTCTTCAATTTCACAGGTCTTCTCCTTGTTGGGCAATCGAAACTTGAGTTATCAAGTCAGGCTGTTTTTTCACGTCGCAGCTGTCTGTCTCGCAGTACATTTTTTTATGACATTTGCGCATGACTTTATTTGTTTTCATTTTCAGAGTAGCGCGATGCATCCGCAGCCAGCCAATGAAAAATGCTTTCCTAACCATAACTTTTTGGAATGAATGCCCTTTTCAGCGACGTGGTCACTTGCCTGCGGGGCGGCCCTTGGCGGGATCGACGTCCAGATAGCGCCAGGACGTGAATTCCACGGGGTGGCGCCTGTAGTTTTTTAGCCACGGTTGCTGCAGGTCGGCAGAGATGGGATGCGTCAGCAACACCCACGGCGTGTAAGCGTGGATCAGCTGAAACAGGTCGAAGTACAGACTGCGTCGGCGCGGCGTATCGGATAGCAGGCGCGCCTCCTCATAGCGTTTATTGTAATCGGGCAAGTTGAAGCGGGCATAGTTGGCGCGGCCAACGTTGCCGCCATACAACAATTGCATAAAGTTATCGCCATCGGGGAAGTCGGCGATCCAGTTGGTCTCGAACATCTGCACCTTGCCCAAGCGCGAGGCCTTGATAATTTCCGTCTTCTTGTCGCTCTTGAACTCCACACGCAGGCCGATGGCATTCAGGTTGCGGCGCCACAATTCATCGCGCAGCCGTCCCACCGTACTCGGCTCCGTATGCATGCTCAAGATCAAGGGCGTGTCATCGGGCTGGGTGCGGAAACCATCGACGCCCACCTTGTAGCCAAAACGGTCCAGCAGGGCGCGCGCCAGCGCCGGATCGTAGCCGACGGGGCTGCGGTAAGCCTTGTCGTAACCGAGCACATTCGGCGGCAGCGGTGACTGCGCCGGCAAGGCCAGCCCTTTTTTTAGCAGCGCGATATCTTCGCGGCTGTTGTAGCTGAGGGCGATGGCGCGCCGCAGGGCCAGCTTGTCTTTCGTATAGCCGCCCAGCACGGGGTCGTCCATGTTCATCCACATGTAATACGTTTGCAGCACGGGAAAGCGCGTCAGTTGCAAGCCCTTGGCGGCCAGCGCCGGTTTCAGCGCGCCGTTTTCCAGCACCATGTCCGTCATCGATTCCGGCACTTGCTCCAGGTAATCGAATTCGCCTTTCAGGAAACCCAGCATGCGCGATTGATATTCCTCGACGATGCGCACTTCGATGCGCTCGACCAGCGGCAAGCGCTTGCCTTCCAGCGCAATGGCGATGGCGCGCGCGTCGACCGGCAAGGCGGCCAGCGCCTTGGCCTCGGTATGGAACACGGTGGCACGGAAAGTCGGATTGGCCTGCAGCACGATCTTGTCGCTGCGTTTCCACTCCTTCACCAGGAACGGCCCCGTGCCCACGGGGTGATTACCGATCTGCCCTGCCGCCGGGTACGCTTCGGCCACTTCGCGCGCCACGACGGCTGTCGCCGGCATGGCCAGGTAAAACAGGAAGTTCGGGTCGATGGCGTTGAGGCGGATGCGCAAGGTGTATTTGTCCAGCGCCTGCAAGCCGGCGATCGGCGTGTCGTAGCTGAATTTTGTTTTCAGAGCCGCATCGCCGACCAGCTTGTCTTCCAGCAAGAACAGCCACGGCGACTTCAGGCTGGGGTCATACAACCGCGTCAGGCTGTACACATAATCCTGCGCCGTCACTTCGCGCGGCTGGCCCTTGAAAGCGGGATCGGGGGTGAAGAGAATGCCGGGCTGCAAATGAAAGATATACGTGCGGCCGCCATCCTCGACTGTCGGCATGCCGCGCGCCGTATTGCCCTGCAGCTGCACCGGACGCGCCAGGTAGTCATAGCGCAGCAGCGGGTCAAAGATGTTTTCCATCAAGTTCAGGCTGGCTAGGTCCGACGCCACGGCCGGGTCCAGACCCGTCTCGCTGGTGCTCAAAAACAAGTGCAAGGTCTTGTTCGCGCGGGCATCGGGGGCGGCGTGGGCCGGTACAGCGAACAGCGTCAACAGGGCCAGGCCGGCGGCGCAGGCGGTTTTGCGGAAAAACATCATCAGTGATCCAGTGCAGACAGGGGTAACGAACAACGATAAGCGACAGGCATCCCCCACACTACGCGGGCAAGCGACGGGGCGCCAATGAAAACAGGCTGCCAGCTTATAACTTTTTGGCATGCGATTGCTGCATTCTTTCATCAACTCGTATCGGGCTGCCCCTATACTTTGTTTGCAGACATTTTTCACTCCCGACACACAGAACTGATCGCATATGGCACTTAATTACATCTGGTCCGGCTTTTTCCTCGTTGGCTTCCTGGCCGCAGTGCTGCAGTGGCTGTTTCTCGGCGATACCGATATCTTCAAGCGCATCATTGATGGCACGTTTGAAACGGCACGCATGGGCGTGATGGATATCGCCCTGCCGCTGGCGGGCGTGATGACCCTGTGGCTGGGCATCATGAACATCGGTGAAAAGGCGGGCATCGTCGGCTGGCTGGCGAAAGTGATCGCGCCCTTCTTTTCGCGCATCTTCCCGGAAATTCCGAAAGACCACCCGGCCACGGGCCACATGGTGATGAATTTCTCGGCCAACCTGCTGGGCCTGGACAATGCGGCCACGCCGTTCGGCTTGAAGGCCATGGAAAGCCTGCAAACCCTGAACCCGAACAAGGAAGAGGCGACGAATGCGCAAATCATGTTTTTGGTGCTGCACACCTCGGGCCTGACCTTAATTCCGCTGGCCATCATGGCGCAGCGCTCGATACTCGGTGCGGCCGACCCGTCCGACATCTTCATCCCGTGCATGATCGCCACCTATGTGGCCACCATGGTCGGCATCATCACGGTGTCCATCAAACAACGCATCAACCTGCTCAACCGCGTCGTGCTGGGCTGGATGGGCGGCATGACGAGCGCCATCGTCGCCATGATCTGGTATTTCACGCAATACCTGACGAAACAGGAAATCGAGCTGGTCTCGAAAGTGGTCAGCAACCTGGTATTGATCAGTGTCATTGCCATCTTCATCATCGGCGCCCTGCGCAAAAAGGTGAACGTGTATGACGCCTTCATCGAGGGGGCGAAGGGCGGTATCCAGACCTCGATTACCGTGATTCCCTACCTGGTCGGCATGCTGGTGGCCATCAGCGTGATCCGCAATGCGGGCGTGTTCAATTTCCTGATGAGCGGCATGAACTGGTTCTTCGGCAACCTGGGCATCAATACGGACTTCGTGCCCGCCCTGCCCACGGCCATGATGAAGCCGCTCAGCGGCTCCGGCTCGAAAGCCATGATGATCGACGCCATGAATACCTACGGCGTCGACTCGTTTGTCGGCCGCCTGGCCTGCGTCTTCCAGGGCTCGGCCGACACCACCTTCTATATCGTGGCCCTGTACTTCGGTTCGGTCGGCATCCGCAAGACGCGCTATGCGATCACGGCCGGCCTCATCGCCGATTTCGCTGGCGTGGTCACGGCCGTCTTTGTTGCCTACGTCTTTTTCCACTAAGGAGCACCATGTTACGTCCTGTTCTGATGGCTGCGCTGTTGGCGGGTCTTGGCCTGTCGACTGCCCACGCGCAATTGCCCGAATCCGTCAGCCTGCTGCTGCGCAGCGCGAATATTCCCGAAGACGCCATGGGCGCCATCGTCTTGCGTGGCAGCACCACCGTGCTGTCGCACGGCGCCGAGCGCAGCATGCAGCCCGCTTCCACCATGAAGCTGGTGACGACGGCCGTCGGCCTGGAGCAATTGGGCCCCATCTTCCGCGGTCGCACGGAATTGCGCACCAGCGCCGACGTCATCAATGGCGTACTGAAAGGTGACTTGATCCTGCGCGGCGGCGCCGACACGGATTTCAACGCGGACGTGCTGGCACACATGCTGCAAACCCTGCGCACCCAGGGCATCCATAAAATCAAGGGTGACCTGATCCTCGACCGCCAGCTGTTCCAGCCAGCCCGGCCCGATATCGGCGCGGCGCCGTTCGATGAGTCGGCCGAGTTCCGCTACAACGTCATCCCCGATGCCTTGTTACTGAACACCAATCTGATCGATATCAACATGAACTCGACGGACCGGCAATTGAGCCTGCAGATGCAGCCGCCGCTGGAGAACGTCAGCATCACCAGCGACATGAAACTCATCAAGGGCAGCTGCGCCCGGTGGGAAGACGGCTGGCGCCCGCCCGAATACCGGCGCGATGCGAGCGGCAAGCTGCAGGTGATCCTGCACGGCACCTTCCCGCAAAATTGTAGCAAGGCCACCAGCATCAATGTACTCGACCGCAACGATTATGCAGACCGCTTGTTCCGTGCAACCTGGAAACGCCTGGGCGGCACGATCACGGGCACGGTGCGCGAAGCGCCATTGACGGGCTTGCCGCCGACGGCCGAGCCGGTCGGCACGCGCATGCTGGCCGACCATGTGGCGCGTGCCTTGCCAGAGGTCTTGCGCGATATCAACAAGACCTCCGACAACACCCTGGCCCGCACCCTGTTCCTGAGTCTGGGCAGCTTGCAAAGCGATGGCTGGCTGGGCAGCCGCCCCGTTGCCATGGCGGCGCCGGAAGATACGGCCAATCGGGCGCGGCAAGTGATCCAGGAATGGTTCCAGCGGCACCATATCGATACCCAGGGCATGCTGGTCGACAACGGCTCCGGCTTGTCGCGCACGGGGCGCATTGCGCCAGCACAACTGGCAGGCGTGCTGCAAGCGATGCAGCAAAGTCCGTGGGCACCCGAGTTCCAGTCCAGCCTGCCCATCGTCGCGCTGGACGGCACCATGCGCAAGCGCCTGCTGAACAGCCCGGCCGCCGCGCGCGCGCGCATCAAGACGGGCACATTAAAGAATGTGGTGGCCATCGCCGGCTATGTGCCTGACGCCAACAACCAGCTATGCGTGGTGGTCGCCATGATCAATAGCGACCTGGTGGGCAATGGCAATGGCCGCGCCGCCGTCGATGCGCTGATCGAGTGGGTCGCCAGGAGCGGCGCCACGCCGGTGGTGGCCGGTCAATAAAAGGAAGATCAAGATGGAAAGGCAGCGCGCAGCGCTGCCTTTTTTTCGTCTGTTGCATTGGCAGCTGATGAACAGCCGGGGTCAGACCCTCAGGGGGGATGCGCCTCAGTGGGGCACATCCCGATCACGAAGTGACTGACCCCAGCACTTTGCGGTTGAGGTGCAAGCATGCCAAACCGCCAGACGAAAAAAAACCCGTCAATTTCTTGACGGGTTTTCTTCTACTACGAATAACAAGCCTGACGATAACCTACTTTCACACTGGTTGCAGCACTATCATCGGCGCAAAGTTGTTTCACGGTCCTGTTCGGGATGGGAAGGGGTGGGACCAACTTGCTATGGTCAT